>NZ_JBEXAE010000001.1:0-833256 GCF_040566695.1 Sediminicola arcticus
GCAGTGTAGCTGTCGTTGTCTGTGATTGTTACCGTCGCAGTGTTCGGAGTACCCAACGCATAGCCCGTGCCCGAAGCAAGGGTCAGGATCACCGTCTCATTACCCTCCACCAACGCATCGTCGACAGGGGTAACCGGTATCGTATTGGTCTGTTGCCCATCGGCTATCGATACACTCGTGCCAAGGGTTGTATAATCTGTAGTATTGGTAGCGTTCGAACCACCGGTAGAGATCGCATAGTTCACCACTATAGCACTACCCGTGGTATTCACCGTACCTAGGTCGACCGTGAATTCACCCGCCGTGGTCCCGGCCTCAGTGGCAGTAGCAACCGTCGCAGAGATAGAAGCAGTGTAGCTGTCGTTGTCTGTGATTGTTACCGTCGCAGTGTTCGGAGTACCCAGATCATATGCGGCATCAGCTGTAAGTTCCACAATAACCGTTTCATCCCCTTCAACTAAAACATCATCTAAAACATCAACGGCAATATTTGAAGAACCCCCTGATGTAGTGGTGTACACAACTGTTACCGTACCTGATAAAGCAGTATAATCCGACCCAGAAGTTGCCGTACTAGATCCTAAGACTGAATAATTTACATCAACTATTCCATCAGTTCCAGCTCCGGAAGCTACAGTAACTGTAAAACTTGAAGATAATGGACCCGTCTCAAAACCATTGCCATTTTGAGCAATAGTAACGGAAGGAAGCTGTCCAAACCCCTGAAATCCTAAAATTAAAAATGCTCCCACTAAAAGAGCTCTTTTTAAAATGTTTCCATTAAGACTACTCGTAAGGAAACTATATACTTTTTTTAATATCATAACCCTGTTCAATAAATTCATCAAAATTAAAGCCACGGCATAGCGGCATTATTTCGAAAAATAAAGAATGTAATATTACGAAAAAAGGAGCCTATCCTCTAACTATCAGGGTTAAATAAGAAAATATTAGATAACTAGCAGGAATTATCGTTCAGCCCGTTTTTAAGACAGTTCCGCAGACTTAGTTTCCGCTTCTGAATGAATTTTTTTAACCAACCCTTGCAAAACTTTTCCAGGGCCTACCTCCGTAAACAAAATAGCCCCATCTTTTACCATGTTTTGCACGCTTTGGGTCCATTTTACGGGAGCCGTCAACTGGGATATTAGGTTCTTTTTAATTTCCTCGGCACTGGTTACGGCCGTAGTGGTTACATTCTGATAAATTGGACAGGTAGGCGCACTAAAGGTGGTGTTTTCAATGGCAGCGGCCAATTCTTCCCTCGCAGGCTCCATCAATGGGGAATGAAAAGCACCACCCACAGGTAATACAAAGGCCCGTTTTGCACCAGCTTCTTTCAATTTATCACAAGCCATAGTAATCGCTTCTACTTCTCCGGAAATTACCAATTGTCCTGGGCAATTATAATTGGCAGGAACTACTACCCCTTCAATTTCTGAACATATTTTCTCTACTACAGCATCGTCCAATCCCAAAACTGCTGCCATGGTACTTGGCTGAAAATCGCAGGCCTTTTGCATGGCCATGGCTCGTTGTGAAACCAATTTCAATCCATCTTCAAAGGTCAAAACCCCATTGGCCACTAATGCAGAGAACTCTCCCAAAGAATGCCCCGCCACCATATCTGGTTTAAAGCTATCCCCCATCACCTTGCTTAAAATTACCGAGTGTAAAAATATTGCTGGCTGTGTTACTTTGGTCTCCTTTAAATCCTCGGGACTCCCTTGGAACATAATATCCGTAATGGAAAACCCTAAAATAGCATTGGCTTTTTCAAAGAGCTCTTGGGCTAGGGGATACTTTTCATAAAGATCTAACCCCATTCCTACAAATTGTGCTCCCTGACCTGGAAATATATATGCGTTCATTTTGTCTAAAGTTTAAGTTGTGGCAAAAATAAGATTATTTGAATTAATGAGAAGTATTTGCGCCGAGGTTATGGACATCAATTAATCCTTTAGCTAAAACAATTAATTGACTACTCTATACCCGATATGGATTCCTATTTAGGAGGCGTGACCTCAACAACTATGCTGAACTCAACACCACATTTGGAAGTGAAAAAATGGCCTATTCCTCCTTGTACCAACCAGAGTATTTCACGTACGCCTCCGCGATCCTATCGATCTCACCTGCACTCAATTCCGGACTGATATCTTTTATTTTTTTTGCAGGCATTCCCGCAAAAATTGTTCCCGCCGGTACATGCGTCCCTTTAGTAAGAACCGCTCCTGCTGCAATAATACTATTGCTCTCTACCACACAATCATCCATTACAATACTCCCCATCCCAATAAGCACATTATCGTGAATTGTGCATCCGTGGACCAGAGCGTTGTGCCCTATGGATACATTGTTCCCTATGGTAGTAGAAGCCTTTAAATACGTACAGTGTATAACTGCCCCATCCTGTACATTTACCTTGTTCCCCATTTTTATAAAGTTTACATCCCCCCTTAAAACGGCATTGAACCATATACTGCACTGGCTGCCCATGGTGACATCTCCTACTATGACCGCATTATCGGCGATAAAGCAATCTTCACCTATTATTGGTGTTTTTCCTCTTATAGTTTTTATGATCATGATTTTATAGTATTAGTGCTAATTTTTATGACCTATCTTAAGAGTTTAGGGCATATTCATTATTGGTCGTTACAAAAATAGGCTCAAAAGTCCAATCGGACAATTCAATCCACAGTGAAATATCCCAATATATAGATTCACAATGAGGGAAAGAGACAAAATTCAAAAAGAAATTCAGGAACTCAATACCAAGCGCGAAGTATATTTGGCCAAAAACCAAAAGAATGCTTTTAAAGGAGAATTGGAGAATGCCCTATTGTAGGGAATCCAAAAACAGGCACTAAAGAAAAATTATACTTGGAAATATGATAGGCTACAAGCGTATTGTATATATGTACCAAGCTTGCTATTTAATTGACGGCAGGACATTTACAGTCGTACCGCTTTTCTGTCTGACCAAAGTCGTACCCTAAAGTAATCTGATGAAAACCACCATTATCAAATCTAATATCACCCATCTGATAGGAATAGTTATAAGACACCAAAAACTGTCCTATATTGGCACCAACGATTGGGGTTACCAATTGTAAACGCTGTTCTCCAAAGGTCCCATTGGTCTGAAATTGTGCCCCATCAAAACTTCTTCGGTAGGAGAGTCCGCCCCAAATTGTACCAAAAGGAACACTCTTGTATACCTTTGCATTGATATCCATAGTTTTTTCTTTAGTAAAATCGGTCATCTGAAATAATACTGATGGTTCCAATTGTATTTCTCCTTTTCCGAAAACATAGCCTACAGAAAGCAAATATCTCCTCAGGTTATCAAACTCATTGGCGGTGTACAAATCCCTGCCACTACCTAAGGCGTTCAATACTGCTGTGTGCGCATAGAATTCTAAAAAGTTGTAGGAAAATCCTAAATCCACATTAAAGTAGGCTGCCGTATTTTTGACTCCTGTAATTACCGGATCTGGAATAATGGACCTAAACTCTGTTTCATCCAAACTACTTAAAATTACTCCAATACTTGTGCCAAAGGACAATTGGTTTAAAAAGCGTTCATCACCTCCTAATTTCAAATGATGTGCATAGGTTCCCTTAAAGCCTGTTTGCGAATGATACCCGTTAGCGTCATTGAACAAAATAAAACCCAAACCACTGTTTTCACCAACCCTAAAATTGGCGTTGAAGGTCTGCAGACTTGGTGCCTCTTCCACATTAAACCACTGCTTTCTTGCGGTTAGTCGTATTTTACCCCCATCACTAATACCGGCCATAGATGGGTACACTAAATAATAATTATCCGCTAGGTAATCAAAATAAACTGGAATACCTTCCTGTGCAGCGGCTGGCGTACTAAATGCAAATAGAGCCATTAAAGCCAAAAGAAGTCGTTTCATCTAAAATATGGGGTAAAAATTTCTAAACCTTTTAAATATAAAATATAACGGATGAAATACTACATTAGTATAAAGTGGGTTAAATAGGAATTCCTTCGTACTTTTGCACAAAATATTATTCCCATGAAAGAATATACAATCACCATATACGAAACTACCAATCCAAACATACTTAAATTTGAAACTAATCATTTCATAACCAAGAACAACAATTACGAATTTAAGGATATAGATCAGGCCAAAAATTCTCCTTTGGCACAACAACTTTTCTACCTTCCGTTTGTAAAAACTGTTTATATCTCTGGTAATTTTATTGCTTTAGAACGCTATGATATCGTAGAATGGTCCGATGTTAGGGATGACGTGGCTCAGCAAATTGTAGAGTACTTGAACACTGGGGGTCCAATCGTCCATGAAGAACTAGATCAGAAGAAAGTACCTGCTACGGTTTACGCGGAAAACACGCCAAATCCGGCAGCAATGCGTTTTGTAGCAAATAAATTATTAGTGCCTACAGCTTTTGAATTCAAAAACATTGACGAAGCTAAGGATTCAGCTTTGGCCACAGACCTATTTAAATTTCCTTTTGTAAAAGAAGTATTTTTTGATGAGAACTATGTGTCTGTTACCAAATATGAAGTTGCTGATTGGAATGATATTACCTTTGAAATAAGGGAATTTATTAGAAATTTCATTGCAGATGGTAAAGAAGTGGTCTCTGCCAATAGTGTGGCCAAGCAAAAGGCGGAAGCACCATCTAGCCAAGTGCATTCCGATAGCCTAGATGATACTTCAAAAAAAATTATAGATATTTTGGAAGAATACGTTAAGCCAGCTGTTGCCAGTGATGGTGGTAATATTCTTTTCAAATCCTATGATGAAGAAAGCAAAACGGTAAACGTTATACTTCAGGGAGCTTGTAGCGGCTGTCCTTCCTCTACCTTTACATTAAAAAATGGTATTGAGAACATGTTAAAAGAAATGATGGGCGATAAGATCAACCAAGTTGTTGCCCTTAACGGTTAGTCTAAGGAAAGTTCCTAAACCAAAAGATAATCTCAAAAGCTCCCATTAAGGGAGCTTTTTTTATGCTGGATAAATACCTCTTTTGTACCTTCATAAACTCAAAGAAGTTACAATCCTTATTATATTCTATAAATTTCAAACATGACCCACAAACATACCAATAGCCTAATACATGAGAGCAGTCCTTATCTTTTACAGCATGCCCATAACCCTGTTAACTGGGAAGCGTGGAGCTCAGGACTCATGGAACGTGCAAAAAAGGAAAACAAATTGATCTTGGTAAGTATAGGCTATGCTGCATGCCACTGGTGTCATGTTATGGAACACGAATGTTTTGAGGATGAAGCTGTAGCTGCAGTAATGAATGCTCATTTTATCTGTGTTAAGATAGACAGAGAAGAACGCCCAGATATTGACCATATTTATATGGATGCCCTACAAATGATGACAGGTAGTGGCGGGTGGCCCTTAAATGTAGTAACTCTCCCCGATGGGAGGCCTTTTTGGGGCGCCACCTACGTAAAAAAACAGGATTGGATGACCGTGCTCCAACAACTTTCCGACCTATATAGCAAGGATTCAAAAAAGGTTATTGAATACGCTGAAAATTTGGCTGAAGGAATCCGGAGTATCAATTTGGTGGAAAAGAACGAAAAATCCCCCCTATTTTCGATGGCGCAATTAGATGAATCCATAGTGCACTGGTCTTCTTATTTTGATACCTTTTTAGGCGGACACAAACGGGCTCCAAAATTTATGATGCCATGTAACCTAGATTTTCTATTGCACTACGGCACCGTAAAAAATGACCAAGCCATTAACGACTATGTGAATGTCACCTTGACCCGCATGGCCTATGGGGGAATTTTTGATCATGTCGGCGGTGGATTTTCCAGATATGCCGTAGACACTAAATGGCATGTTCCCCATTTTGAAAAAATGCTCTACGATAATGGGCAAATGGTAAGTTTATATGCCAAAGCATTTGCCACCACAAAAAATAGCCTTTACAAAAAGACGGTAGAAGAAACGATAACCTTTGTGGCCAAAGAACTTATGGCAGAAAACTATGGATTTTATTCTTCCTTGGACGCTGATAGTCTAGATGCGGAAGGCAACTTGGAGGAAGGAGTCTATTATGTTTGGACGGTTAGTGAATTACAGAAATTATTGGGAGACCATTACTCCATTTTTAAAGACTATTATAATATAAACGATTATGGACATTGGGAGCATGGAAACTATGTCTTAATTATGGACGCCTCTAACACGGAAATTGCGACTAAACATACCATGACCAATTTGGAATTGAGCGCTATCATAGACGACTGTAAACATATTTTAAAAACGGAAAGGGAGAAAAGAAACCGACCCAGGCTAGATGATAAGATATTGACTTCATGGAACGGATTGATGCTAAAAGGATTGGTAGATGCCCATAGATATCTTAAGAATGATGGCTACTTGGATTTAGCCATCAAAAACGCCAATTTCATTTTGACCCATTTAACTACTCAAGAAGGAGGATTGTTCCACAACCACAAAAATGGAACAAGTAATATAAACGGATTCTTGGAAGATTATGCCACGGTGATAGAGGCTCTTCATGCACTCTATGAGGTTACCTTTGATGAGAATTGGCTGTTAAAAGCAAAGGAGCTACTGGACTTTTGTATCAATAACTTTTATGATGAGGAAAGTACCTTATTCTTTTTTACGTCGAAAAGTGATGACTTCATAATTCGTAGGACCATAGAGGTGTCCGATAATGTAATACCGGCATCCAATAGTATCATGGCGCATTGTTTGTTAAAGTTTGGGAAACTCTACCCAAATGAAAGCTATAGTGATAAAGCCCAACAAATGATCCTGAATGTTCAGGAAAATTTTATCAAAAATGCCCAAGGATATGCCAACTGGTTACATTTGGTTCCGTACCACCAACTTGCCTTTTATGAAATCGCGATTGTTGGTGATGATGCCAAGGCCAAAGCAAAAAAAATGAACTCCCAGTATTTACCCCAGACGGTCATTACAGGGAGTGATAAAAAATCTAGCACCCTCTCTTTGGCGCAAAATAGGTACATAGAAAACAGGACCCCAATTTATATTTGTAAAGAAGGTAGTTGTAATTTACCTGTTGACACCAATGAGGAGGCGCTGGTTCAAATGGGCGTCCTAGTTGAGGATTAACACTTATTTATGCAGATAAACTTGAAAAGTGACTCTATTTTTTGTTTTTTTGTGTTACTATTTACAAAAGCATATGATAGAGATAGACCAAGTCGAGAAATATGTAAGTGATATGGCCCAATGGGCCTTGGATTCTTTACCAAGCATAATAGCAGCGATACTGATCCTATTTATAGGTTTATGGGTGGTTAAAATGATCAACAAACTGGTCCATAAATTCTTTGAAAGACAAGATTTTGATTTGGCCTTGGAATCCTTCCTACAAAGTTTTATTAGCCTTGCCTTAAAATTTCTATTATTTGTGCTTGTCATTACCCAATTGGGCGTAAAATCGTCCTCATTGGTAGCTATAGTGGGTGCTGCCGGACTTGCCGTCGGTTTGGCCCTACAAGGTTCTTTGGCGAATTTCGCTGGTGGGGTACTGATACTGATCTTTAAGCCTTTTAAAGTAGGGGATTGGATTTCTGCCCAAGGGGTTGATGGTACGGTTACGGATATTTCTATATTCAACACTAAACTGATCACCTTTGGAAATCAGGTTGCCATTATTCCAAATGGGCAACTCTCCAACAACAACATCATCAATTATAATGCACAGGACACCAGGAGGGATAAGATTACCTTGGGTATAGGGTACGGATCCAACATTAAGGAAGCAAGGGATATATTGCTGGAGATCTGCAAGGAAAATGAGGAAATTCTTAAGGATCCAGCACCGGTAGTCTATGTAGATGCCTTGGCCGACAGCTCCGTAAACCTATCTCTTCGTTTTTGGGCGAACAATCCAGATTTCTGGGAAGCCCATTTTTATGTTATGGAAGAAGCTAAAAATAGATTTGATGCGGCAGGAATTGAAATACCTTTTCCACAAAGGGTTATACACAACGCCTAAGTCTTTTTATTCTGCAGAATAAAATTCTTTAAATAGAAGGGTTCGAAGTAGGCAATATTTTCAAAATCGCTTGCTTCGAATTTTTTTTGGGATAAATGCGCCATTTCCCTCGCCGAAGGGACTACTGCTGTATCGAAAATCACGTTGGGGTGATCTAAAACTCCCCTACACTTTTCTGCTCCACTCCCTATTACATGTACTGTATTCGTGGCTATGTAGCTTTGGAAAGAAACCTCAGTGATGATTTCTGCCTCTGTAGATCGTATCTCTTGCCAATCCCTGTCATAGACTGCAGAGTAAACCTCCATTCTTCGAGCATCTAGTACTGGAATGATAAGGTGTTCCTGCGGCACATTCAGTTGACGGGCCATACTCTCTAGTGTAGGAATGGAAATAAGCCGTACATCCAAGGAAAAACATAACCCCTTAGCTGCTGAAACCCCAATACGAAGTCCCGTATAAGACCCTGGACCCTTACTTACCGCCACGGCAGCAATATCCTGTAATGAAAAGGAAGCCTCTCTCAAGACTTCCTTAATATAATTATGCAACTGTTCCGCATGGGAATAATTGGCACTGTCGAATTCTTTGATAGAAATTACCTTCCCATCTTTTGCCAAACTAACCGAACAATTTGTTGTTGCGGTCTCTAAATTTAATATCAAAGCCATAATGGCTACAAATATACTTTAGTTTACGGTTATAGGAATGCCAAAATAGAACTCTAATACCTTCAATCTGAAAATGTAGTCATATTTGGTCCGTATCAAATCTGCCTCTGCATTATCCACCCTAGATTGTGACTGGCTAAAATCAAAGGCATTGAGTAAACCAACCTCAAAACGGTCCCTAGAATACTGATACGCCAAACGCCTGGCTTCCAAACTCTTTTGAGCTGCTTCATAAGCCTTATAAGAACTTTTGACATCTACATAAACTTGGTTGACATTGGCTTCCAAAGCCAATTTGTCCTGTTCTAACTGAAGTCTTGATTTATCAACATTGATTTCTGACCGTTTAATGTTATTTTTTACACTAAAGCCATTGAAGATGGGAATGCTTAATTGTGCACCGTAGGAAATACCATCATTCATCCATAGTTGATCCCCAAAACTTGTGGTCATAAAAGTATTGGTGGTGGGATCAAAAGAAGGTTGATCTGAATATCGGGTATTGTAATTAAAAAATCCTCTTAGGGTAGGATAAAGGGCTCCTTTTGCGATATCTAGATCTTTTTCCGCAACATCTACATTGGATTCGGATAATTTAATATCATTCCTGAAAGTAAGTGCCTTATCAAAAATAGTCTTGGGCGAATTATCTAAAATAGTAGATGGTGGAACCATAAATTTTTGGTCTACAATATCAAAATTATCATAATCCGTGATCTGAAGCAATTGCGCTAAATTGATACGGGAAATAAACACAAGGTTCTCCGCGTTTACAATCTGTTGCTCCTGAGTTGCGGCAGTAGCTTCTACCTCTAATAAGTCCCCTTTTGGTACTACCCCAGAATCTACCAATTCTTTAGTGCGTTTTAAGTCCTGTTCTGTTACTGCATACTGTGCTTTGAACACAACCAGAGATTCCTTGTTTAATAAAATCTGCAAATAACCATTAGCCACTGCCAATCCTATATCATCCTTTAAATCATCCAATCTATATTGACTTGCCAAGGCCGATAGTTTGGCCCTATTCAGTCTATGGATGTTTCTAAGTCCGTCAAAAAGAACTACAGAAGATGACAATCCACCAGAGGCCGTAAGTATGGTTGTGGTTACAGGCTGGTTGTTGGTAGGATCAAAGGACAATCCAGTATTTCCAGATATTGTTGAAGATGCACTAAAACTTGGCAGTAAACCCCCAATGGCATCAGATTTATCAAGCTTTACGCTTTCCAAATCCAACTCAAACTGCTCAATACTTAAATTATTCTCATAGGCATATTCCACACACTCTTGTAATGTCCATTTCTTCATTTGTGCCGTAACCGATCCTATTGAAAAAAGAACCAGCACTATAATAAACTTAATTTTCATTGGTTACTGTTTTTGATGATTGAACTAGTTTAGTTTTTCTCTTTCTCTTCTTCAGTTCCAACTTTTATTGGTTCTGTCTTATTCCAAATCTTTACCTTATCGTCCTTGGTAAGTCCTTCTAAAATTTCTACGTTCACTCCGTCCGAAATTCCGATTTTAATATCCTTACGCTCAAATTTCTGATCTCCTGTTGACACTTCCACATAAGGCTCATCGGTTGTTTTATCAAACTGCAACAAGGCCTCTGGAATAACCAATACATTGTCTTTTTTATCCAGAACAAGAGAGGCATTGGCGCTGTAACCTGCTCGGATCAAAAACTCATCTTCAACGGTTACATCCCCTTCTATCTTAAACTGTACAGCTCCAGACTCTTCTATCCCTTTAGGCGCAATGAACCTTAGTTTGGCATCAAATTCTTTATCGCTTATAGCGCCCAAACTAATCTTTAACGGCATTCCCAATTGCAACTTTCCAACTTCCCCTTCATCTACCTTTCCTTCAAAGATCATGACACTTAAATCGGCAATGGTGGCGATCGTAGTCCCATCATTAAAATTGTTACTTTGGATCACTTGGTCTCCTTCCTTTACAGGAATCTCCAAAATGGTCCCTGCAACCAAGGCTCTAATATTGGTGTTGGCCGTTGAAGAGCCTCCGGCTGATCCCACACGGATGATCTGATAATCGGATTGTGCATTCTGAAGTTCTAATTTAGCCTGGTCGTACTGCAATTGTTGCGTGTTGAAATTCTGACTAGATACTACCCCTTTGTCAAATAGTATTTTATTCCTGTCATATTCAATTTTGGTATTGTTCAATGCTATTTCAGCATTTTTTACTCGCCCTTTAGCTTGGTTCAAGGCTTGCTCATTGGGAACCACCTTAATTTTTGCAATCAGATCGCCAGCCTTTACCTTGGCACCTTCTTTTAGATATATCTTATCTATAATTCCTGATACTTGAGGCTTTATCTGCACCTCATCCTCTGGCACCACTTTCCCTGTAGCCACAGTTTTCTTTTCTATACTGGCCGTAAAAGGGTTTTTTGTTTCGTATGTAATGGCGGATTTACTGTTCGATTTTATGAAAAATGCTGCAGCCCATAATGCTCCCAACACTACGACTCCTATCAATACGTATTTTAAAATTTTGTTCATTTTGATCGTCTTTATTTAATGATATAGTTTAGTTTATTCTTCTCTTAATGCGTCTATTGGTTTTATGCTTACCGCACGTTGTGCAGGAATTAATCCTATTAAAGTACCTAGAATGACCATAATGGCCAAGGCCCCCAATACATAAGGAATAGGCACTGTTGGGTTGGCATAGGGAAAATCGACATCCTTTGTGAGATAATTGATTAGACTTAACACACCTGCGCCCAGTATGATCCCTATAACTCCTGCTATCATGGTCAGTAGCACCGACTCTAGAATGATTAGAGCTCGCACCTCCCTTGGCGTTGCCCCAAGAGCACGTCTAACCCCCAATTCTTTGGTTCTTTCCTTAACAGAGATTAAAAGGATATTCCCGATTCCGATGACCCCAGCCAGAATAGTTGCTATTCCCACTACCAGGGACAAAAATGTCAATCCTTGGGCAAAACCAACAATCCTATTGAAAATCTCACCAAGGTTGAAGGACCCAAAGGCCCTTTCATCTTTGGGGTTTACATTATGAATAGTTTTCAAGAGGGTCTTAACATCTTCTTCCACCTTTATTACGTCTGCATCGTCATAAGCTGCAATGGTCAACCAAGAAACGTCTTCTCCGGTATTGTATAATTTTCTATAAGTACTAAACGGGATATAGATATCTGAATCGCTTTCAAATCCTCCCCCAGGCGTGAATTTATGAACCCCTACTACTTGAAAGAACACATTATCGATCCGAATATAACCTCCTATTGGATCCTCCCCTTTTTCAAATATCTCTTTTTGGGTACGTTCTCCAATGACACAGACCTTTCTTGTCTGGTCTATGTCTTCGTCATTGATGAACCTACCTCCATCAAATATCTTCTTAGTGGCTATTTTTGTCAATACCGGATAATCCCCATAGACCGCGTAATTACCAGATTTAGATCCTCTTATGATCTGAGCGGGAGAACTGCCAAAAATTCCCTTTACGTTTCTTGGGGCAATATATTGTATCTCGGGTATCCTATTTTGCAATACCGTGACATCCCCTAAGGTAAGCTGTAGTTGTCTTCCTGTTTTAAATCCTTTATAAGGCATAGAGGTGCTTTGTGCCCAGGCGAACATGCTGTTCATTGCTACATTTTCAAATTGTTTTTCAAAACCATTGTCCAATCCCTTTGCCGCACCGGACAGAACGATATAAATGAAAATCCCCCAGAAAACCCCAATCACCGTAATGATCGTGCGGGTCTTGTTCTTACTTATAGAACCGTATATTTCCTGCCACGTATTTCTGTCAAATAAAAATCGCATGTTATTCGTCTCTTAAAGCTACAATTGGTTTTATATCGGCCGCTTTTTTTGCAGGTAAATATCCTGCGAGTGCGCCAAAGAAAATCAATACAATAGTGGCTGATATCGCCATGGTTAAATTGATATATGGATTGGTAATAAAGTAATCTTTTAAGGTGTCGCCAAGGGATCCCAAAATGGCAATTCCCAGAATCATTCCTATAAAACCCGATACCGTAGTAATAAATACCGACTCCAACAAAATGGTGCCAATAACTGACTTAGGGGTAGCTCCCAGGGCTTTTCTGATCCCAAGCTCTTTCGTGCGTTCCTTGACCACAAACACCATGATATTACTGATTCCTATGATCCCGGCAATAATGGTCCCAAAGGCCACAAAAGCAACAATAAGCTGTAAAACCCTAGCGAACTGTTGGTTTTGCTGTAACTGATCGGCAATATTTCTTATAAAAACACCACTCTCATCATCGGGGCTAATATTTTTCTTGTCCTTTATAAACCTTGTCAAACTCCTGTCAAAAGCCATGGCTCCCGCGTACCCGATTTCTGGTCTAAAGCCAACTACAAGCTGGTCTATCTTATCAGTATTCTTTTCAATCAACTGTCTTGTGGTATAAGGGATGTAAATGGTCCTTTCCTCATTATCCCCACCTTCATCCTGAAATACTCCAATAACCATGAATGCACTTCCACCTATGTCAATATAACTACCCACAGAGTTTTCTATGCCAAATAAATCTCTTTCTACCAATCTCCCGATGACTGCATATTTAGTTTTATCGGCAATATCAGCTTCATTGATATATCTACCCTTCATCATTATAGTCTTCTCTGCATACTGATTGGCCGGACCAACAGCTCTATTGGAATAACTATTGGATTCGTTCTTATATTTTACAAGGCTACTCCTAGAAATTCTTGGCGTGGTGTACTCCAAAAACATAGGAAAATTCTTTTCTATATCCTCTAAATCGCTGTTTTCAAATTCTATTTGTCTATTGGCTTTATATCCTTTGTAAGGCTTGGTGGTCCTCCCTGGGAATATAAAAAACACATTGGTAGCATCATCCCCAAAAAAATCCTCAAAGGTGTTGATCAGTCCGTTTCCAAAACCGAAAAGAACCACAAAGATGAAGATTCCCAAGGCAACGGTAAAACCGGACAAAAAAGTCCTTAGTTTATTCTTTTGAATGGTCTGGAAAATCTCTTTCCAATTATCCCTACTAAACATATTGCGAAGCCCTTACCTGTTCAACCTTTTTATCTTCAATAATAACTCCATCCTTCAAATGAACAATACGCTTGCACATATTTGCAATGTCGGGTTCGTGAGTGACGATCAAAATAGTATTTCCCTTATCGTTTATTTTTTGAATCAGGTCCATTACCTCATAAGAGGTAGTACTATCCAAAGCACCAGTAGGTTCATCTGCCAACAATACTTTTGGTTCCGCTGCCATGGCTCTAGCAATTGCCACCCTTTGTTTTTGACCCCCAGACAGTTCACTTGGAAGGTGGCCGGCCCATTCTTTTAAGCCTACCTGTTCTAAATATTTCAACGCTTTTTCTTGTCTTTCCTTTCTACCCACTTTTTGATAATAAAGAGGTAACGCCACATTTTCCATTGCCGTCTTATAATTGATTAGGTTAAAGGATTGAAAAACAAAACCCAAAAACTTGTTTCTATAATTCGCTGCTTTGGTTTCATTAAGATTTATAATCGGGACTCCATCCAACGTATAAGAACCTTCATCAAGTTCATCCAACATTCCCAAAATATTCAGAAGCGTAGATTTACCAGAACCTGAAGATCCCATTATGGCGACTAATTCCCCTTCTTCCACTGAAAAATTGATTCCTTTAAGAACGTGAAGGGAATTGCTCCCCATTTTATAAGATTTATGAAGATCTTTAATTTCAATCATAACTAGTTCAATTGATGGATTACTTTACACTACGGCTATAAGACTTAATCATTCCTAAATTGTTACAGTTAAGAAGCACAAAATTTTTATAAATTAATAAGCAACTTAGTACAAACCAGTTAAGAAAAAAATATAGGTTAAAGCAAAAAAAGAACCTCTAGGATTAGAAGCTCTTTATCAGTATAATAGTGATTATAGTGTAGGTTTGTTCTGCTTTTTAGGCCCTCATTTTTCTGTAAATGACGTAAAACAGACCTGCAACAAGAATATAGGGGACAGCCATGAGGTAGATAATCCCGTTGTTGATTCCTTCTGCAGCAGAAGTATCGGCCTCGCTCTCCAAGACAGCTCTGCACATAGCACATTGGGCTTCCAACAATTGTGGAAGAAAAACCATTAAGAGCGTTAAAACAACAAGGATACTTTTATTTTTCAAAATGCCTACTTTAAATTATTAAATATAGTAAGGTGATATCATAAAATAAACCACGACACCTGTTACAGCAACGTAGAGCCATATTGGAAAGGTAATCTTTGCCAATTTTCTATGGGATTCAAATTTTTTTACATAGGCCCTTGCATACGTCTTTAATACCAAAGGAATTATAGCTATAGATAAAACAATATGTGTGAACAGTATAAAATAATACACCCATTTTATCCACCCTACGCCTCCGAATGCAGTAGAATCCGAGGTCATGTGATAGGCCACATACATAACTAAGAACGCCAAGGATAGTGCAATACAAGTGGTCATTACATTCTGGTGTAACTTGCGCTTACCATTTTTTATAGCCCAGACAGCCACGATCAACAATAGGGCGGTAAGTCCGTTGGTAGCGGCATAAATAGGAGGCAGAAAGGAAAGTGGCTCCACATTTGGCAATTTCACTCTAAACAAAATAGCAACAACTACAGGGATCACTATGGACACCAAGGTAATTAACTTATTAAATTTCTTCTCTTTTAAAGCAATAGCATCCATCTTATTCTTCCAATAATTTTTTAATATCTTCTTTCAAAATAGCAATCTGTTCCTTTTCTCCCTGATCGTTCTGACCTTCAGATTCTGAAATGGTCCCCCTATAATAAATAATTGGATTCCCAAATTGATCAACGCGAGATCGGATAAATCCTTTTTTATCAACCAAAGCAAAAAGACCTGAATGTTCAAAACCTCCTGGAGCATTTGGAATTTGGGCTGCAAAAATATTGAAACCATTATTTGCCAAGTCATAGATCTCCTCCATATTCCCTGTCAATAAATGCCAATCAATATTGCTTATGCCGTATGATTCCGCATATTTTTTTAACACTGAAGGGGTGTCGTTTTCAGGATTAATGGTAAAGGAGGCCACTCCGAAATTTTTAAGATCTTTAAATTCTTCCTGAATCTCCACTAAATTCTTGTTCATTATAGGACAAATACTAGGACAGGTAGTGAAGAAAAATTCCACAACATAAACTTTACCTCTATAATCCTTTTCAGTGATCACTAGGCTATCTTGGTTGACCAACGAGAAAGAAGGCACCCTTCTTTTTTCACCATTAAACTCAATATATGACAATGCGCCACTGTTATCCTTTACATTCATCCGATCATTTTCCACCACTGTACCGCTTTGTATGCGATCCACTATTCTAGGAATAAAGATGATTCCAAAAATCAGTACGATCAATGAAACCCAGACGTATGTATATTTATTTTTCATTACTTGCTTCTTTCGGCATTGTTCTTCTTTAAGGCCATGCGATATTCCGCAAAAATGATTTTCACATCATCCTCCATCTTATTGTTCAGATCTGCCACAGAGGTGGTATTAAAACCGTATTTGGTGCCATTCCCTTCATCATCTTTTCTTCCTCTAAGACTTTTGTCCTTATCCACTATAAATACAAAAGGGGTACTTAGGTTATCCTCTAAAGTAATATCAGTTTTTAGGCTTGCAAATAAAGCTCTTATTTCGTCTGGCTCTCCATAAATAAACTTCCATTTAGAAATGTCTCCTAAACTACCAAGCTCCGTCTTCAATTCCTCCACTTTGTCCTCTGTACCTTTAGGCATGACCATGACGAATTGAAAATCGTTGAATTCATAGAAAGGCTTATATATCTTTTGATTTAAATTAAAAGCGTTCCCTTTTTTAAGCTCTACTTCCTCACCCATAAAACCAAGTATAGTGATTTTATCCTGTAGGGTATAGTTTGGGTCTATCCCAGAAATATCGGAGACCTGTTGAGTAAGTATGGGGAGCTTTCCAAAATTATTTATGCCTGATGCAAAAAAGAGATAGGCAACAATGGGAAGTATAAATAAAACGACTAAAATGAATACTTTTTTCATACTGTAATGTAGGGTACAAAAATAAAAAAGACGGTATGAATACCGTCTTTTAATTCTGTTAATAATACGTTAGAAATTCCATTTTATGAAGCCTTCCTTATATACTTGAAAAATATAGTCCGCTTCGAACAACAAAATAAAGATTAGATAAGAGACCAAGAAAATTGGTGTCCACACTATGGTTCTTCTCAAAGAACTTTTTTCATCTCTCAAGTGCATAAAATCCCAAGCGATATAGTAGGCCTTTACTAAGGTTAAGATGATAAATATCCAGTTCAAAGCTTTCATTCCCAAAACGTAGGTCTTGGTCAAAATTTCTGGCTTGCTGATACCCAAGGCCACTTCTACTGCCGTCACCAAGGTTAAGAAAATCAATACTCCCCAAATTTTTTGGGTGTTCGACTTAAATTTTAAAAGACCTCTGAATATTTCTAATTTGTGTGCGTGTGCCATTTTATATGTTTTGTGTGGACCTTCAGGGTTCTAAGAAGAGCTCTTAAGGTTGTTTTGTATTATAATTAAACCAGATAAAAGAATGTGAATACGAATACCCAAACTAAATCCACAAAGTGCCAGTAAAGTCCAACTTTCTCTACCATCTCGTAATGACCTCTGCGCTCATAAGTACCTAAGATTACATTAAAAAAGATTATAAGGTTGATCAATACCCCTGAGAATACGTGGAATCCGTGAAACCCTGTAATAAAGAAAAAGAAATCGGCAAACAAACGGCTACCATATTCATTTCGAACCAAATTAGCCCCTTCTACCACATATTTGGCATTGTCCAAATACTTTAAAGATTCAGCCCTACTTAGAACTGTTTTCTCTCCTTTTTCGTTTAACAATTCTGTGCGAATCACAATATTGGAATTAGCCTTGAAACCTTCTACCACCTCATTTACAGAATAAGTAGGTAAAGTACCTTCATCATAAAACCAAAGTCCATTTCTATTTTCATGTGCCACTCTCTCTTCAGGTAGCTTTTCTGTAAAGTCACGCAAGGCAGCACGCTCACCGCTATCTACACTTACAAATTGCAGGATACGGCCTCCTTTGGTCTCAATTGCGCCATAATCCCCTTTAATAAAGGTAGCCCATTCCCAAGCTTGTGAACCAACGAAGATAGCACCACCGATAATGGTTAAAAACATGTACCAAATAACGCTGTTCTTTTTCATTTTATGACCAGCATCCACTGCCAATACCATCGTTACAGAAGACATAATCAGGATAAAGGTCATAAAAGCCACGTAGTACATGGGGAAATTCCCATGAAAGAAAGGAACGTGGGTAAATACCTCATCGGCAATTGGCCATATTTCTATAAACTTGAATCTGGAAAAGCCGTAAGCCGCCAAAAAGCCAGAAAAGGTCAAAGCATCCGATACAAGGAAGAACCACATCATCAGTTTACCATAACTTGCTCCTAAAGGCTCGTTACCGCCTCCCCAAACATTTTCTTCTGTACCCGTTGTTACCGTAGTATCCATATTTAAATTATCGTATTAATAAAATTTTCACAAATTTACATTTTTTTCGTCTACACAAAATTTTTGCCTTTTAAAATATGGTAAAAAAATCATGTATTTAGGGAAGTAGTTCTCATTTAAGCCACTATTTCCCAAAATTTATCTTTATTTAGTTTTAATAGAAATAAAAGAACATAATTAAATAGACCCATAAAAAGTCCAAAAAGTGCCAAAAAGTAGCCCCCAATTCTAATCCTAAGAATTCCTTTGAGGAATATTTGCCTTTTATTTGATTGTATAAAACCACCAAAAGAGAAATCAATCCAGCAACTACATGTAAGATATGTACCACGGCAATCAAAAAGATATAAGACAGGGTTATGCTGCTTGTTGGCCCTGTAAAATAATAGCCCTGGGCAATCATTTGGGAGAACCCGTTGAACTGCAAGAAGATAAAGCTAACACCCAATACCAAAGTAATCAACAACCATTTGGTACACGTCTTGGCATTATCGGTCTTAATGGCAGATTTCGCAAGCATATACGTTACACTACTCAGCACCAACACCAAGGTGCTATACAAAAAAGAAGAGGGCAACTGCAAATCGGTGAGCCAATCCTCCCTAGTACTACTAACAATATAGGCACTGGTCCAACCAGCAAAACCCATGATTAAACTTACTATCCCGAACCAGAGCATCATCTTCTTCGCCCTATCGTTCTTCTCTTTTGGAGTACCTGTTGTTAAATCCATAAATTATTAAATATATTTATCCACTACATAAACCACTTGCATCAACGTAATATAAGTGACACTCGCCAACATAAGATTCTTGGCAGACTTGTTATCCCTTCTTTCATAAAGCCGCATCGCAAAAAACAGCATCCCCAATCCCATTGCAAAAATAACGATTGCGGCCACAATGGACAATTGGAGTCTTCCTGTAATTCCAAAAACTGGAATAATAGAAATTACCATCATCCAAATGGTATACATAATGATCTGAAGTGCAGTGCCCTTATCTTTTTTACCGGTGGGCAACATCTTAAATCCTCCTTTTTTATAATCCTCATCTAGCATCCATCCTAAGGCCCAAAAATGTGGGAACTGCCAAAAGAACTGTATCATAAATAGCGTTCCTGGTTCAATTCCAAATTCATTAGTAGCTGCAACCCAACCTAACATAAATGGTATGGCCCCAGGAAAAGCCCCTACAAAAACCGAGAGCGGGGTCTTAGTCTTTAATGGGGTATAAACACTCGTATATAAAAAGATGGATATAGCACCGAACATAGCCGTCTTTGGATTCAAAATATACAAAGACACCAAACCAATAATTGTTAAAACCACTGCGATGGCCATAGCTGTATTGACAGACATTCTTCCGGAAGGTATTGGCCTGTTTTTAGTACGGTTCATTAGGACATCCAAATCTTTTTCAATAATCTGATTAAAAGCGTTGGAAGCACCCACCATACAATACCCACCGAAAGACAACAAGAAAAGTGATACATAACTGATCTCTGTAGCACCAAGGAAGTATCCAGCAATAGAGGAAAAGACCACGCTTACCGCAAGCCTAGCTTTGGTAATTTCTTTAAAATCAGCAAAAATCAAAGACCATAAGGTGCTTTTTGCTGTATGAATCGCAGTCTTCATTTAGTTTTGTTAAAAGGAGTGCAAAGATAAGACCCAAATGATTTTTTTCCAACCTATTACAAGTATTTATGTTATTTTGAATACATATTCCCGTCTACGTCTCTAAAACTATCTATTATGAAGAAAAATAATATTCTTTTACCTCTTATTTTAGCACTATCTGCCCTACCACTTGGGGCTCAAGAAAAAGAAAATACCGTAACTGTTGACACCCTTTCCCAGCGCATTTTTATGCTTACCGGAAAAGGTGGTAATGTTGGCATCTTTGTGGGAGAAAGTAAAGCCTATATGATCGATAACCAATATGATTATATGAGCGATGCATTAAAAAAAACCATCAATGGACTAACCAACAAGCCTATTGCCTATTTATTCAACACTCATATGCATGGTGACCATACTGGCGGGAATTCCAATTTTAATTCAGAAGCAACAACTATCGTCGCTCACGATAATGTTAGGAAACGATTAAAGGACCAAATTAAAGTTGAACTAAAGAACAATCCTATACTGCCAGAGATCACCTTTTCTGAAGATCTCAACCTTTTTGATGGCGAAGAGACGATCATGGTTTTTCATGTACATAACGCCCATACAGACGGCGATGCAATGGTCTATTTTTTAAAGGACAATGTATTACACATGGGCGACACCTATTTTGCCTTGCGCTATCCCTTTATTGATCTCAGCAGCGGCGGATCCGTGGAAGGGTATATTAATGCACATAAAAAAGCGCTCCTATTAATTGATGAAACTACCCAAATAATACCTGGTCACGGAAGACCATCCAACAAAAAAGAATTAGAGGCATATGTCTTAATGTTGGAGAATTTAAAAACTAAGGTAATCCGAGAAATAAAAAAAGGTAAATCTTTGGAAGAAGTAAAGAACAACAATGAGCTTACTTCTGATTACGATGCGGTACACGGGGGTGGCTTTATTAAACCTGAAGTAATCCGGGAAACGTTTTATAGGAGCTTGAGCAAAAAGTAGTTCCTATACGTTAGATTATTTTAAAAGAGATAAAAACCCCGACCTAGGCCGGGGTTTTTATCTCTTTTAAAATAATCTTATCACTAAAAGAATATTTTTATGTTATAATTACTGTAGTTTAAAGGTAATTGGAATACTGAAAGGAACACGTACAGCTCTACCTCTTTGCTTTCCTGGAGTCATTTTAGGCAATTTGCTGATAATTCTTTGTGCTTCCTTTTCCAAGTTTTGGTCAGGTCCACGCATTCTCACGTTTCCGATACTACCGTCCTTTTGAATAACAAACATTACGCTAACCCTTCCTTGAACACCCATTTCTTGTGCTATTTCTGGGTATCGGAAATTCTTGCGAATGTGCTGCTGCATCATATCATTAAAACAGGCTCTTTTATCCTTTTCGTTTTCACAACCCGGGAATACAGGAACATCCTCAATAACAGCAAAGGGAACATCAATATCTTCCTCTACTTCGTCTACGGATATATCATCAACTTCAATGATTTCTTCCTCTTGGGAAGTTTCAGTGGATTTAATAACTGTCTCCTCTACCTCAACCTCATCTTCAACAACCGTAATGATCTCCGGTGCTGCTGGCGGTGGTGGAGGGGGTGGAGTTTTTATCTGCTCTGTCATTGGAACTTCTTCATCCAACATATCTTCTACATTCAAAGAAGTGTCGTACGTAGTTTGTTCATCGTAAGTCCTCCATTCCAAAGCACGCCATATAATTAACATCACAACAGCTAAGCCTATAACAAAGTACATGCTGCTGTTTTTTGTTAAATCTGCTTTTGGATTCTTTTTTGGTTCCATATCGTTAGTTTTAAGGTTTGCTAATTTAAATATTAATTTAGTAAAAAAACAATTAATTTTTCCATTTTAACTGCCTTTTCCCAGAAAATAGGACTTTTATGGCCAGAGCCCCTATCAAAGCACCAAAAGTGTTTGCTATAACATCAAAAATATCTCCTTCTCTGGCAACAGTAAACACACTTTGCATTATCTCAATAACTATACCATAAAGTATAACTGCCGCTAAAATCATTAGAATTGTTTTCTTTAAACCACTTTTACCTAGGGTTCTTTCCCTAACGGACAAAACGCCCAGTAAGGCAGCCATAAAATAAAAGTTGAAATGCACCAGTTTATCCATATAGGGAATTTCAAAATCTGGTAAGTCCCCTTCTGAAAACGAAAATAAGCTGAGCAGTGTTATGAACACCATCCAGCTTATAAATGCAATTGTAAAGATGCTTTTTTTAAGCACCAATCAATTCTTTGTAATCCGCATCACTTAAAAGACTATCAACTTCCGTTAAGTCGCTTAGTTTTATTTTTATCATCCATCCGTCTCCGTAAGGATCTGTGTTTACTTTTTCTGGTTCATCTTCTAACATTGAATTGAACTCAACTATTTCACCGCTCAAAGGCAGGAAAAGATCCGATACTGTTTTAACAGCCTCTACCGTTCCAAATATTTCTTCCTTACCCAAAGTTTCATCCAAGGTCTCCACTTCTACGTAAACGATATCTCCCAATTCTCCTTGGGCAAAATCTGTAATCCCTACTGTTGCAATATCCCCTTCAATCTTAACCCACTCGTGGTCTTTGGTATACTTTAATTCGGATGGTACGCTCATATCTTTTAATTAATTGTTAGCCCCACAAATGTATGGGATTTTGGTAATCTATTCAAAAAAAGTAATTCATTATTAACAATTCACTAAGAAGCGCTATACTTGCCACAAACATAGGTTCCTAACTGTTTAGTTCCCAAAATTGTACCGGATTGTAAACCCTGTATTGATGGTTGATTGTGGAAATGCCGTAGAAACCGCAAATTTGGAAAAAGAATAATCATAAAAGAATAAGGCATTCAAGGTTTTACTCAAAGCGTAATCTGCAGTGAATTTAACCGATAGCAGGTTTTGTCCAGAAGTAATTTGATTATTTGTAATGTCCAAATTTCTAATGATGGTTACATTATCCCTTAAGGTTGCATCTGCTTTCAAATTAAGATCCCCTTTGAAACGTTGTTTCTCACCCCCAATATTGGTTACCAATTTTACATCCTTAAACCTGTAACCCAACCCAACAGTAAATTCCTTACCCGTGATCTCAGTAAGTAGATCGTTGTCAAAACTCAAAGATAGTGTCCTATCAGTCCTCACTTCTGCCACCACACTCATTGAGTTTTTCATTTCAAAATCTACTCTCATCAAGGGGTTAAATGCATCTGTCAACAGCACATTATTTATAATATTATCCGGTAAAAAATCACCGTTCTCCGGGTCTATGGGAGAATTTTGCTTCTCTAAATTTGTCTGGAAGGAATTGATGCTATAAGCAGCTCTATAGCCATGACTCAAAGAAAAGCGTTTAAATTTCTTTTTAAACCATTTGTTCTGCATCAAGCCGGTATACTTTATATTCCAATTGGGAATTGGAATCTCCCTTAAGGCATCCAAGTTTACCCTATTTACATCTTGTCCTGTATAGGCTGCAAAAAACGCCGGCAACAATACTTCTTGTTGATTTTTACCATAGCGTTCCGGATAACCATCTGCATCAAATTGTCCCGTTCCCTGTCCCCGGTCTGCTGCTAATCTGTTGGCTATGGTGATTCTGTTATTTTTAAACTCCTCAAAGCTTTCTGAAGTAAATTCGTCGCTTTTTCCAAAAGAAGTTCCGATCATGATGGTGGAAATACTAAAATTCCCATAATTGTTCCCCAATAAATTTTGATACTCAAAAGAGCCATCTCCCAAATCATTCACTTTAAAATTTTCTTGATAGCTTTCGGAATATTGCCTATCCGCTATCAGATCTATAGTAAGATCTTTTATGGGTTGTGCCGTAGCTGTTATGTTCAGCTGCTTGTTGGTGCGTTCTATGAATTGTTGGTTGAATTCCGAA
Source organism: Sediminicola arcticus (assembly GCF_040566695.1). Classification (NCBI taxonomy): domain Bacteria; kingdom Pseudomonadati; phylum Bacteroidota; class Flavobacteriia; order Flavobacteriales; family Flavobacteriaceae; genus Sediminicola; species Sediminicola arcticus. Next base: position 23,846 of record NZ_JBEXAE010000001.1, read on the forward strand.
AATGTAGTTAACCATCCATTTCTGGCGGCCTCAAAACGCACATCTGCCTGACTCCCGAAAACAAATCCTATAGTTGGCTTGGCTGTACCAATAAACCCTATGGAATTTGTATATCCCGGCAAAACCTTCCCGTTGTTCTCACTATAGTTTATGTTTACTCTTTTTACCATGGTTAGGATATCCACTGCTGTATTGAAAAGACCACTGGTTTTCTTTTGAGCCTTTAGCTCTTCTTCAGCACTTTTAGAGAGGTTACCGGCTTTGTCCCTTCTAGAAGAATTGACGCTTACCGCTTCTTTGGAACTCCTCTTTTTTAATCCTAAATAATCATAAAGTTTCTGCATTCCCAAAGAGGCCGTAATTGTATGTGTATTGGCGTTTTGAATAGTATTGATGGACACATTTTCTTGACCTGGCTCTAATCTTGCTATTTCATTTAAGGCATCGCCTCCCCTTTGCCAATCGAAATTACTAGTATAACTGTATTGGGCATTGATAAAATCTAATGCTGGAATTTTATTGAAAGGCACTTCATAATTGAGTTGCATCTGTTGAGAGTGCCTATTTGGCTCCCCCAAATCCCAAAACCCATCCCATAGCCCAAGAGCGGGGTCTATGCCTGAATTTTCGTTGCCAGCTTCTTCAAAATAATTTCGGACAATACTGTTGTTGGAGGCCGTTAGATTTAAGCGCAAGGATTTGCTCAAACTATAGTTGAGCGCGTATTGCCAGTTAAAAAGATAATTCCTCTGCTGCAGCACAGGCAGCCCCAATGACTCTACCCCAGGCTCTAAAACATCCCTGAACCTTTGTTGGTTGAAGGACCTATTGATATTTGAATTGACAGCAATACTGGTTGGCAATAAATTAAAGTTTAAATCCTTTAACCATTTCAAATATCTCCCGTTAAATAAGGAGTCATTCTTGGCAAAAGGTGCCACAGAGGCAGGTTTAAAATTATGGTTGTAGACCATACCAGTTACCACGTTTTGATCGCGTAGTTCTGCTATCTCAAAATCCCTGTGGTTAGTTTCATTATAAGAATAGTTAAAGGTAAAATTTTCAACATCGTAGAAGTTCGCATCTGCTTCCTCACTTCGATTTTTTCGAACCCCTATAAGGTTAATACTTGTTCTTTTGGTATAATCTTCGGCCTGTTCCTTTATGGCATCCGCCTCAGCTTGTGAGTCCGCAACGGCAACTCTATCTTCTAATTTTAAATCATCATAAACTGGATCAAATTCAGGGATAACTAATTGTTCTGAAATCCCATAATTGAACGGCAACTGAATTCCCCATTTTTTTGGTAGCAATTGTCCTACGTTGATATTAGTAACAACATCATAAGAAACAGCGTCTTCCCTTGATCTTTCGTTCGGCATTTGATCAATACCTCCAAAACCGGAAGTGCTCTTACTCCCTGTCGCTGAGAAGTTGGCAAAATCGGCAATATTGCCATCAACAGCAGCTACGGCCGCCCATCCCCCATTATTATCTAATCCGGCTAGTCGCAATTCATTGAACCATACCTCACCACGAGCTGGTAAATTATCTATGTTTTTTACACCCACCATTAAACTTCTTAAACTCCCTAAGGATGGATTACCCCGTATTCCTATACGTATCCTTCCCGGTGTTCTTGGTGCAAATTCATCCACAGCTATTACCTCACCATCTACAATTTCATAGAAATTGACCGTGTTTAGGGATTGGCTGGATATACCCAAAGACTTCACTCTGGAAAGGTCATTTAAGGAAATATCGATCTCATTTACCTCTGGCCAAATGTCCGTGTCCAAGGAAGACCCGAATGGTGTAAACTGCAATGGAAGTTCTATTTGATAAAAGTTTTGCGTAAAATCTGTTCCCATTCTTAGGAAACCTACCAATGGTGTTTCGTCATTGGTATAATCACTATCTACAAGTTTCTCGGCATGCATGAACATCTTTAAACGCTCATACTGTCTTATATCTATATTGACATTCTTGAATACTCCCCTAGAATCCTCGGATTCTAAATTCTCCACCACAAAGGAAAGAGATTGTTCATTTTGCCGAATAATAGTGTTGTTATTGTTTAATTGTTCCCTAATGACCCCAGGAGGCAATACATAAGGTATAGGTGTCCTTGAATTGTTCTCTTCTATATTTACCGTATTTACATCTATAAAGGTGCCATCATCAGCAGGATTATTGTCCACATCTGGCTGAAGGGAATTTGTAAAGGTTCGCCAATCGCCACGCACAAGATCAAGTGTTGCGAAACGAAGGACCACATCATCAGAAAAATCAGTCAGGTACATACGCAGAAAGCTAATAGACCTAAAATCACTAATTCCACCAACCGCATCCGTAAAATCACTTAGTGGGATTTTATACTGTATCCAACGACGGCTCAGCGTTGTCCCATTGGGCAATTGAGGGGTGACCCCTTCTTTTATATCGGTTACATATTTATCATTGATAGTGGTATTGGGCTTAATATTTATCCGGTATTCATAGTAACTATTTACCGTATTCATAGTAAGGTCTCTATCCACATCTTCTACATCTGGCAAGGTTGTGGAACCCCTATTGGTATTGGTCACCTGGACGGGAGAGTTGCCTTGTGGGTTGTTAAAATCCAAATATCTATTCAAAATGTTCCCATCCCTATTCAGGTAATATTGGTAGTTGTCCAAAGCTGGATCGTTGGCAGAATTGTTTGTGTAAATAGAAGCTTCTGAGGCATCATCTAGACCATCAAAACCTAAATCTTGTAAACCCCTATTGGTTTCATTAGTATCAAAAGCATAAACTAAAGATTGGGTGGCAGGTACTTCTCCCCATACGGTAGAGGTTACCAAATCGTTGCTATTTACTCCTGGTAAGCCATTTTCATATTGTTTTCTTCCGTCTTTAAGGATGTCCTCTGAAATATTTCCCAAATTAAAAACCAACTGACCACTTGAAGTGGTATTGCCATCTACATAAGGGTCTAAAACCCAAAATTGAACAAACTCCACATTCGATTGCTCAAAGTTTGTACTGCTCAAGGAGCGCATGATACCTCCCCATTTATTGCTAGGTTGTTCCCCGGAAAAATTTGGGCTATCGTTATATGGCCCTTTTGCATTTGGATAGTAAGAAACATCCAAAGTGCTCTGCACTGTTGTTTGCCCTTGAGCTATATCTACCTGGGGGAAAACCTCATCTATAAAAACCCTTCTGGTTGGATTCGTAGAAACATCCGCGTCCGTAATTCCTGAAGGTCTTTGATTGGTATAAAATATAGGATCAATAGTATACCAAGCCATTTTCGCCCTTTGGTATCCAGTTTCCAATCCGTTCTTACCATCTGCAAACTCTAATGGGGTACTAGCCAAAGACCACCCCAAAGAAGAGCGGATATCTATGAGCGACTGGGCTCCTTCAAAATCATCAACATAGGTAGTAGTTTCTCCCTCAAAATCAGCATTTTTAGGTGATCCTGGTTGAAGCCATGCTATCTCCCCCCTGACGGATATATTAGAAGGAACATCGGTATCTATGTTTGGTAATTTATTGGCCAGCCTAGTAAGAAATGGTACTTCAGTAGAAAAATTACCATTAACTCCAAAAATACTGTTATTGACAGGCTCTACCCCATAATTCGATTTTTGGGTCAGGGGGCGTTCGTTAAGATTCAATAAGGTACCACCCAATAGAAAGTTTTTATTAAATTGGTGCTCTACATTTACTCCAGTAAACCTCCTACTCTGTTGACCGAAGACCGCATTATTCTCTACTGAGATATTAATCGGGGTATTTGAAGCTTCCAAACTTGGATCCAAAATCTGTACCGTTCCTGCTTGGTAGTTTACAGTATAATCTATTCCCTCTTGTAATTGACGACCTCCAGCTGTTACCCTAACCGATCCTTGGGGCACATTAAAGGCTCCGATAGGAATTCCGTTACTGCCTTCAGATTTGTACTGACCTTTTAAGATAAACTTATTTTTATCTGCATCCTGAAGTGCAGCAGCCTTGGTCAAAGCATACATATTCCTAAAGACATATTTTTGTTGGTTTACATTATATCCTTGACCATCATTTACATCATAAGTACCACCACCCAAAGTCTCAAATAAATATTCGCCAAAAGGCTCCACTTTGGTGAATATAATTCTTCCCGATTGGGTATCAACTGTAATGCCGGGGATAAAATCAAAAAAACCATCCCCACCACTTTGTACATCATTATAAGCGTTTAACCTATCCAAATTAAATACATCCAAAAGAATTCGCTCTTCCAGTGGCTTAGGTGTATTAGGCCATCCAGCACCAAGAGAGTTATCTACCGGAGAAATGTAATTTCTTGGCGTAGGATCTGAATATAAAATGTTTAATTTGAAATCGTCTTGACTCAACTGAAAGGCACCCGTAGAATAGATGTTTTTCATCATTAAGTCCCATATAGGATCTGCTACATTAGTAATATTACTCTTTAAAAGCTTTAATATCAATGTATTATTGTTTACCACCGGGTTTTGGGCTCCTGAAGAAACAGAGGTGGCATCTATGCCGCCATTGGCAAATTCACCAACCTGATAGACCTCCCCATTAAAAGTATATTGAAAAGCAACAGCTAAAACCTCATCATTGCTCAAACGTTGGTTGAGAGAAACATAACCCAATTGTGTATTGAATTGGTAGTCCCTTCCATTTTCCAACTTACGAGCATTTTCCAAAATGGCATAATCAAACCCTTGGTTAACGTCATAGCTTGGTACATTAAATCCGTTTTCAACGGTAGCAATATCTCTGACCTGAGGGGTTAAAGCACCTCCATTAGGAATTAGGGCAGGATCATAATCATTGGCATTGTTCCTAGGTAAATCACCAGCTGAAGAAGAATTAAAAAAACCTACTGGATCACCGTTAAGCCTGCCAATCCTTGTTTGAGATGGCGCAGCCTCCCCAAGATCCTGAAGGGCCACAACATTTCTCACATTCAATGTCTGCTGACTTCTATTAGTAACCCATACTTCTAGTCTTGTAATCTGTACCTGACTCCTGATAAAAGGATAATTTTCCAAGGCCCTATCATAGTTGTTTCTAAAATACTGGGATAGAAAAAAATGTTTATCCTCGTCATAGTCCAAAGAGGATAGGGAATAGTCATTCAATGTTCCTCCACCCTGGGCTACGACTGTATTGCTTTGTGAGCGTTGTTCTGAAAAAACAGCAGTCACGCTGGTCTTTCCAAATTGTAATTTCGTTTTAACACCAAACAAACTTTGAGCCCCAGTTATTAGGGAGCTATTTAATGGCATATTAACATTACCCACTTCAATGGACTGAATAATATCATCCTCCGTGGGAGTATAATCCAATTTTACAAGGTTTTGAAAATCGAAGGTAGCCTCTGTATCATAATTGGCGGTTACCTGAAGTCGCTCTCCAATTTTACCCAACATGCTCAAACTAATGCGTTGATCAAAATCAAAAGATAGGTTGGTACGGTTACGTGGGGAAAGGGCCGGGTTGTCATTCTTTTGCCAAATAACACCCAAATCCATGGCAACGGATCCTTGTGGGACAACCTCAATGGTATTCCCCCCAAAAATAGATTCGAAAAAAGTATTGTTAACGTAAAAATTAGGCAGTAGGTTTTTCCGAGCTTCCTCACTGCCAGCTTTCTTTCCGGAGTAGGCATCGATTTTATCCTTGAAATAAGATTTCATATCCTCCTTTTTTGCCAAATCTTGATACTGTTCAGGAGTTAAAATAATAGGATAGCTAATATCATATTTACCTACACTTTCCGTATAAATATAACGGTCCATTTTAGGGTCGTACGTGTATTTTGAAATTATACTATTGGGTTTTTTAAGCAAAAGTCTCCCTAGGGCAACTCCTGTTTTAGTAGAATCCACTTTCTGCTCTTCCGTTTCTTGGGCGGATGTAGTTTGTAGGGTCACCAGAAAAATGACACCAATTAGTGAAAGCTTAAATAGAAAAGATGTAACAAATGATTTAGCCCCTGTTTTCAAACTTTTTACAAATTTTTAAGCGCCAGTTTAATGATATTCTCGACGCTTAGCGAGGAATCTTGAGACAAAACTTTATCCACCACTCTTTCTGCTTGTTTACGGACAAATCCAAGAACCTCTAATGCTGATAACGCTTCATCTTTGTTTGTATTGTTTGAATTACTTGAAACTTCATCGATATCATAAATTTTGAGAATTTTGTCCTTCAAATCCAAGATCACCCTTTGAGCGGTTTTCACCCCAATCCCTTTTATTCCTTGTATCGTGGGGACATCACCAGTGGCAATTGCGTCCCTTATTTGACCCGGAGACAAGGAGGACAACATGGTCCTAGCCGTACTAGATCCTATTCCCGAAACGGACAATAAAAGTCTAAAGATTTCGCGCTCAGATTTTTCAGCGAAACCGAATAAGGTATGGGAGTCTTCCTTTACCTGTAAATGGGTGAAAAGCTGTATGCTTTCCGAATCTCCAATTTTTGAAAATGTATGTAAGGAAATATTAACAAAATATCCTACCCCTGAGCACTCAATGACTACGTGGGTAGGATTTTTCTCAACTAATTTCCCCTTAAGATGGGTCACCATAAATGTAAATTATTTAGTCTCTGATTTTGCTTTCTTCCTTCTTTCCCTCTCTTGGGCATCTACTACAGCAACTGCAGACATGTTGACTATTTCATCTACACTAGCTCCTAATTGCATGATATGGACAGATTTCCTCAACCCTACCATTATGGGGCCTATAGAATCCGATTTGTTTAATTCCTTTAATAGTTTATAGGTGATGTTCGCGGATTCCAAATTAGGAAAGACCAAAGTATTGACATTCTTTCCGGCCAATTTGGAAAACGGAAACTTGCTTTGATGCAATTCCTTGTTCAAGGCAAAATCAATCTGTACTTCTCCATCTACCACCAATTCAGGATTAGATTCATGCAAAATCTTGACTGCCTGTTTCACCTTAGATGCATGTGGATGGTTGGAAGAACCAAAATTAGCATAGGACAACATGGCCATCACTGGCTGGAATCCGAACGTTCTTGCAACATTAGCGGTCATCTTGGCTATTTCTGCCAATTCTTCCCCATTGGGATCTATATTGATGGCTGTATCTGCTAAAAACAAAGGTCCACGTTCCGTAATCATGATGTTTACTGTTGCAACTCTTTTTACGTCAGACGCCTTTCCTATCACTTCAAAAATAGGCTTAACCACTGTTGGATAAGCCCTAGAATATCCTGAGATCATACCATCTGCATCTCCTTCCCGAACCATCATGGCTCCAAAATAATTTCGCTCCCGCATTTTTATGCGTGCTCCATACATACCTACACCACTTCTGTTGCTTGTTTCACAAAACTTAACAGCATAATCATCTTTAGTAGTGTTAGATTCATCGCTGTTAGGATCTATAATTAGAATATCTGCATCAAATTCAAGCTCCTTTTTAAGCTCCAATATCACTTCTTTATTTCCCAATAGGATAGGAATGGCAATTCCTTCGTCATGGGCAATTTGTGCCGCTTTCAATACGTCTAAATGGTCCGCTTCAGCAAATACAATTTTCTTAGGATTAGATTTTGCTCTGTTATGGAGCAAGCGAACTACCTTATTATCATTACCCGATCGTTGTAAAAGTTCTTCCCTATATTTATCCCAATCTTCAATGGGCATTTTAGCAACGCCACTTTCCATAGCCGCCCTTGCTACTGCAGGTGGTATTTCTGAAATAAGCCTTGGGTCAAATGGTTTTGGAATTATATAATCCTTACCAAAAGCCAATCTAGTTTCTCCATAGGCAATATTTACCTGTTCAGGAACAGGAGCTTTGGTCAGTTCAGCCAAAGCCTTTACCGCAGCCATCTTCATTTCCTCATTAATCTTGGTAGCCCTTACATCCAAGGCCCCCCTAAAAATGAAGGGGAATCCAAGCACATTGTTAACTTGGTTAGGATGATCAGATCTTCCTGTAGCAATAATAATATCTTCCCTTGTTTTATATGCTATGTCATAAGCAATCTCAGGATCTGGATTGGCCATTGCAAAAACGATAGGATTATTAGCCATGGACAACAACATCTCTGGGCTTACGATATTAGCTACGGAAAGACCTACAAAAACGTCTGCATCTACCATCGCTTCTTCCAAGGTATCTATTTTTCTATCTGTTGCAAATTCTAGTTTCTCCACGGATAGATTATCCCTATCGCTACGGATTACCCCTTTGCTGTCTAACATTACTATGTTCTTACCATTGGCGCCGAATGCCTTATACAATTTAGTACAAGAAACTGCAGCCGCACCTGCTCCACTGATAACGATACGTACGTCCCCTATATTCTTTTTAGTAATCTCAAGTGCATTCAATAAAGCCGCAGCAGAAATTATTGCTGTTCCGTGCTGGTCGTCATGCATTACTGGTATATCCAGTTCCTCTTTCAATCTTCTTTCTATTTCAAACGCTTCTGGGGCCTTAATATCTTCCAGATTGATCCCTCCAAAAGTTGGAGCGATCATTTTAACGGTCTCTACAAATTTATCTACGTCCTTGGTATCAATCTCAATATCGATCCCATCTATGTCGGCAAAAATCTTAAACAAAAGACATTTTCCTTCCATGACTGGCTTTGAAGCTTCAGGTCCTATATCTCCCAACCCCAAAACAGCTGTTCCATTGGAAATAACCGCAACTATATTTCCTTTGGCAGTATACTTATAAACGTTATCCTTATCCTTTGCAATTTCCAAGCAAGGTTCCGCTACACCTGGGGAATATGCAAGTCCTAAATCTCGCTGTGTTGCATAAGGTTTCGTGGGTACTATCTTTATCTTGCCTGGTTGTGGCTTGGCATGATAGACCAAAGCTTCCCTTCTCCTTTTTTCTTTGCTCATATGTGTTTCATTTAAAAAAAACAAATTTAATGGTATTCTTTACATAAAGATACTCTGGAAGGATTAAAACAAAAAAAGCATCAACAATTGTGGATGCTTTTTTTGTTCCCATAAATTTCTTAAACGAAGCCCCAGTAAGGGATACATTCCTTCTGCTTTTTACATGAAATGAAAAACCAATAAATCAAACCTCAGTTTTTGATACTTTCAGTCTCAACGCCAAAAATGCCGCTATCATAAAAAATACACCTCCAAACAAAATTGCATTGATCGCGCTGTTGCCCAAGAGATATTTATAGATGGGACCAAATGTTAGGGTTTCTATCCCCATGGGAATAACGATCATCATGTTCAAAATACCCATGTAGACTCCCCGTCGTTCTTGTGGAACTACCTTAGAGACCATGGTATAGGGAATTCCCATCATCGCAGCCCATCCGATACCAAATAACACCATAGGAATAAGCACCAATTTAGGATCACCAATGAAAGGAATCATGAATAGTGCTAATGCTACACCCACCAGACTTAAGGAATACACGTTTTTACCCCCAAATCTCAAGGATAAAGGGACCAATGCCAAGGCTACGACCATAGTAACGATATTATAGGTCAAACTCATTTGGGCAGATTGTGAAGCAGCTTCAGAAATCCCATAATCCATAGTAAGCATAAATAAAGGAGTTATATACTGCCAGTATACGAATAACGCGTACCATTGAAAGAGATAGACTGCACCCAGTTTCCACATGAATTTCGGCATATCCTTTATAGCGTTTACGATTTCACCAAAAGGTTTTGCAATACGTTCTCCAATTGATTTTTCCCTAGTTTCATTGATTTCGGCCAATTCTTCTGCTGTCGGTGGAATCTCTGGAGTTTTTAATACGGACCATAATATGGTCGCAATAGAGAGCATTCCTCCAATATAAAACGAATAATAAATCCATTTAGGTATCGTTCCTGCAGCTTCAACCGTTTCTGCCCCAAAGAGATATTGAAACAAAACAATTGATCCCATGGCCAAAAGAATACCTGCACCAACAAATAGACTTTGCATTTGATAACCGAGACTCAATTGTTTTTCCGGTAATTTATCACCAACAAAAGCACGGTAGGGCTCCATGGCCATATTGTTCCCAACATCCAATATCCATAATAGGCCTACGGCGAACCATAATACCGGACTCGACGGAAATGCAAATAAACATAAACTACCAATTATGGCCCCAATCAAGAAAAACGGTTTTCTTCTTCCCCATCGCGGCGACCATGTTTTATCTGAAATGGCACCAATTATGGGTTGAACAATTAAACCTGTTATGGGACCCGCAATATTCAAAATTGGCAACATGTCCTCTGGTGCCCCCAAGAAAAGAAAGATAGGGTTGATGGCGGTCTGTTGTAATCCAAAACTGTACTGGATCCCTAAAAATCCAACGTTCATATTAAAGATCTGCCAAAAACTTAACTCCGGTTTTTTAATCATTTTCAATATCTCTTAAACATGTTAACTAAACAATGTTGCGTTTTTAACCTCATTTCTAGAAGATATAAAACGCTGCTATAATTTGGAATTGTTAAATTTCATTTAGTATTCTTAAGGAATTCACAAAACCTACAGCAACCGAATATAGTATATTTAGTTCCTTCTTAAAAAAATCTCAAATAGAAAATTAAAATATTAACAACAAAAACGATATAGTACTTTGCTGTTTTATTTCAAAAAATCAATATTTCGATTCAATCCCGAAAATTTGGTTCGCTTCACAGCTGATTTTTGAAATACCTTTTTGAAGACATCTTCTGTAATCTCTTCCCAGTCCTTTTTTGTCATGGACAAAAGATCGGGATGGGGATTAAATAGGGGCTCGTTGTGGGATTTAGAAAACTTGTTCCAAGGGCATACGTCTTGGCAAATATCACAACCAAACATCCAATCGTCCATTTTATCCTTAAATTCGGATGGTAACTGATTCTTTAATTCTATGGTAAGATACGAGATACACTTGCTTCCGTCTACCACATAAGGCTCAACAATAGCTTGGGTAGGACAGGCATCCAAACAAGCCGTACATGTACCGCAGTGGTCCGTTACCCTGTGGTCATATTCTAAATCTAAATCTACAATCAGCTCAGCTATAAAATAAAAAGACCCCACCTGTTGGGTTAATAAATTACTGTGCTTCCCAATCCATCCTAACCCGCTCTTTGCGGCCCACGCCTTATCTAAGACAGGTGCAGAATCTACGAAAGCCCTTCCATTCACCTCCCCAATTTCTTGGGTGATAAATTCCTGAAGCATTTTTAATTTGGCTTTTATGACATGATGGTAATCCTGTCCGTAGGCATATTTAGAGAGCTTATAACTGTCTTCGTTTTGTTCTTCTTGGGGATAATAATTGAGCAGTAATGAAATGACCGACTTCCCTCCATCTACCAGTAATCGCGGATCTAAGCGCTTGTCAAAATAGTTCTCCATATAGCCCATTTCGCCATGCATATTTTTGTTGAGCCACTTCTCCAATCTTGGAGCTTCCTCCTCTAAAAATTCAGCTTTTGAAACACCACAAGAGAGGAAACCAAGTCTTTTGGCCTCTGCTTTTATCTGTTCGGTATGTTTTTGAATGTTCTTCAATTCAATTATCGTTCTTCAAACAATAAGGGCACAGACTTTGGTTTCAAAGATATCAAAGGATTGATTTCCACCTTCTCCAATGAGGTTTTGATTTTATAGGTTCTTACGATTTCCGCAACCGCAAGGATCATTTCGAACATCGCAAAATTATTACCCACACACATTCTGGGACCTGCCCCAAAAGGATAGTAATAATCACTGTTATCCTTTTTATGTGTATCATTGAAACGACTGGGTATAAATTCTGATGGTTTCTCCCAAAATTCTGCATATCTATGCAGTTCATAAACAGACATCAAAATCAAAGTATCCTTTGGAAGGGAAATGCCTTCAAAAGAATCATTTTCTATTGCTATCCTATCTATTACATAGGCAGGCGGATACAATCTTAGGGCTTCTTCCAAGCACTGTTTAACCAATTGGAGTTGCATGACCCCCTGCATAAGGTCTATAGTAGAATCCTCAAAATTCACTTCAGATACTTGTTGAAATACCTGTTCCTGGATTTCTGGGTTCTTTGCCAATAGAAATAAGGTAAAGCTCAATACATTTGCTGTGGTCTCATGCCCTGCAGTAAAAAGAATCAATACCTCATCTATCAATTGTTTATCGGACATCGGTGAACCATCCTCATACCGCGCCTTAAGAAGCATATCCAAAAGGTCGTCTTTTTCCTGTCCCGAAGTTCTTCTTTCCTCTATAATTTCTAGAAGTAAGTTTTGCCCGTCCTTGGCCAATGCCAAGTGCTTGTCTATTTTGCCATTTAATCCATACCACCAACGCAAATACGGCTGCCTCATCTCTTTGATGAGCATTTTTTGATTCACTTCTGTAATATGCTGTAATTTGGACATTCTCTCCCTGATGTCGGCACTACTAAAGAGGGATTTTGCAACCACTTGAAAGGCGAGGTCTCCCATTAAGGGAAAAATGTCCTGTTCTATATTTGGTTTTATTCGCTGAAGCTCAAAGCGTATGGCCTCCCTTATGACCCCCATTAAATTATGCAACTTTTTCTTATGAAATGCAGGCTGCACCATTCTCCTATGGGTCCGCCAATGCTCTCCATTGGACGTGAGGATACCGTGCCCTATATATTTGGCCAAATCCACCGTTTGAAGGGGTGATTTTTCAAATTTTCTATGTGACTTTTGTAGAATATGTCTTATAAGTCCTGGACTTCTGGTAAAAATCACGGTTTCTTTGGTGGTTAATTGCACCTTAAAAGAATCCCCATGGGCTTCAAAATTTTCATGATGAAAGGGCAAGGGATTTTTTAAAATCCTCCGTGCATTCTTTAAGACTTGAAACCTGGATACTAACTTCAAATTGTTCTTTTGATTATGGGATTACCTATACAACTATTTTTAAATGAATAAGTTGAATAGTAACTAGAACAATCCTCCTTGGACGTTCCCCTTAATTCTCCCCAAATGTTTATATGCCAATTCTGTGACCTCTCTACCTCTGGGCGTGCGCATAATAAAGCCTTGTTGAATTAAAAAGGGCTCATATACCTCTTCTATAGTTTCCGCACTTTCAGAAACTGCAGTTGCCAAAGTGCTGATCCCCACAGGACCCCCTTTAAATTTATCTATTATAGTGGTCAATATCTTATTGTCCATTTCATCCAAGCCATGGGCATCTACATGTAATGCCTTTAGTCCAAAGCGTGAGATTTCCATATCAATCTTTCCATTACCCTTAATTTGTGCAAAATCTCGTACTCTTCTTAAAAGGGCATTACAAATTCTAGGAGTTCCCCTGCTTCTTCCCGCTATTTCTATAGCAGCATCCTGAGTGATTGGTGTCTTTAAAATTTCAGCACTGCGTTCTACAATGGTAGAAAGCAATTCAGTAGAATAGTATTGCAACCTACTTTGAATTCCAAAACGGGCACGCATGGGCGCTGTCAATAAACCTGACCGGGTGGTGGCACCTATTAGAGTAAAAGGATTTAAATTGATTTGGACCGATCTGGCATTGGGCCCAGATTCTATCATAATGTCTATTTTGTAATCTTCCATGGCGGAATACAAATACTCCTCTACGATAGGACTTAACCTGTGAATCTCATCTATAAATAGGACATCCCTTTCGTCCAAATTAGTCAACAATCCGGCCAAATCTCCAGGTTTGTCTAGAACAGGACCAGATGTCATTTTTATTCCAACCCCTAACTCATTAGCCAAGATGTGGGCTAATGTAGTCTTACCCAATCCTGGGGGACCATGAAACAAGGTATGGTCTAAAGCCTCACCTCTTAAATTAGCGGCTTGAACGAAAATTTTTAGGTTTTCAAGAACCTGTTCCTGACCTGTAAAATCGTCAAAGGAAATAGGTCTCAATGCCCTTTCAATATCAAATTCTTCGTTGGAAAGATTATCAGCTGTTGGATCTAGGTTCTCATTCATACACCAACAAAGATAATGGAAAATGCTACTACTTCTTTAGTGCAAGCGTCGTTAATTTAAACCATTAATCCTTTCTTTTGATCAACTCAGAGGTATCCAAAAACTCCATTATGGTAATTTTGGGATTGGCATAAATATAAGCCTTAGAGAAACCATTAGTAGTTAATTCCAACTCCTCTAGAGCCCTTAAATATGCATTGGTAGCATTTTCCAATGTAGCCTTAATGATTCTTGCTTCATACCTTTCTGCCTTAACGTCTGTTTTGTCTCGCGATTCCAATTGAAGGTTATCTACGGCACCCTCCAAACCCAAAGAAGCATTCGAATTTAATTCGATATAACTAGCCTGACCAACTGCATATATCCTAGCATCTGCCTTGTCTTTCATCATCACATTTAGGGAATCTGTTGAGAAATTAAAGTCCCCTGAACTATTCTCCTCCATTCTTAAACGCACCAATCCTGCACTTGCATTTACTTCCATTCTAGCAGAACCTAACACCTCAATAGTTAAGATATCAGAGGCTATAGACTCCTTAGACATCATCTTGCCATCTCGCTGAATAAGCTTTACCAAATCCGTATAATATACCGTAATCTCCAATTTCTTTCTAGATTGTATCTTATAAAAGGAAGAAATATAAAGGGTACTGTCTTCCACTTTAAACTTCAGAACGTCCAAAAGATTATCGTCTGCTACAACTTTATAGCCTTCTATAGGAGCTTTGACCAATTCAATTTCCAAATCATCTTTTAGCTCAATGGCATTAAATCCTGACAGCTCTTCCTTTACCTCGGTAACGGACCTATTGCCCTTTATTTTGGGCTTTCTCTGTGCTACAAGCCCTACATGACTCAATAGCAACAGAAGTATAACTAGTTTCTTCATTATTTTGATTTATGCCCTGAAGGATTTATATAATTACTATTATTAAAGATATTATAAAAAAGTGTAATCCCTATTTATAACCTGTGGATAATAAAAAGCCCCCAACTAAAAATAGTTGGGGGCTTTTTATATATCTTAAAACCTTAGTGGTTCATTTCTTCTTCGTTTTCCTGTAAAGGCGTGGTTTGTGGCACGAAATCCTGTCCAGGTAGTATGTACTCTCCATTTTCATAGGTCTTACTATAATCATAAGGCCAACGGTGTACTTCCGGAATCTTACCAGGCCAGTTACCGTGAATATGCTCTACAGGAGTAGTCCATTCCATCGTATTAGATTTCCATGGGTTTTGCTCCGCCTTCTTACCGTAGAATATACTGTGAATAAAGTTATATAAGAATACGATCTGTGCTGCACCCGCAATAAGAGCAAATGTAGTAATCAGTATTTGAACATCAGTAAGATCGTCAAACATTGGGAAAGCCGTATTTTGATAATAACGTCTTGGAACACCAGCCATCCCAACAAAGTGCATAGGGAAGAATACACCGTAGGCACAAATTGCCGTGATCCAGAAGTGTATATACCCTAAGTTCTTATTCATCATTTTTCCAAACATCTTTGGGAACCAATGGTAAACACCTGCAAATAATCCATAAAGTGCAGATATACCCATCACCAAATGAAAGTGAGCTACCACAAAATAAGTATCATGAACATTAATATCCAATGTACTATCCCCAAGAATGATTCCTGTTAAACCTCCACTAATAAAAGTAGACACCAAACCTATTGAGAAAAGCATGGCAGGATTCAACTGAAGGTTTCCCTTCCATAAGGTAGTGATATAGTTAAAAGCCTTTACCGCTGACGGTATGGCGATCAATAACGTGGTAAAAGTAAATACAGATCCAAGGAATGGGTTCATCCCAGAAATAAACATATGGTGACCCCAAACGATGGTGGACAAGAATGCAATGGCCAAAATAGAAGCCACCATCGCCCTATATCCAAAGATAGGCTTACGCGCATTGGTAGACATCACTTCAGAAGTTATACCCAATGCAGGTAAAAGAACAATATAAACCTCAGGGTGACCCAAGAACCAGAACAAATGTTCATAAAGTACAGGGGATCCACCTTGGTAATGCAACACTTCTCCTTGGATAAATATATCCGATAGGAAGAATGAAGTTCCAAAACTTCTATCCATAATCAGCAACAAAGCAGCTGCAAATAATACTGGGAATGATATGACACCTATAATAGCAGTTACAAAGAACGCCCAAATAGTCAATGGCAATCTTGTCATGGACATCCCCTTAGTACGCAAGTTAATAACGGTAACTATATAGTTCAAAGAACCAAGTAAAGAGGAAGCTATGAATATCGCCATAGAGGTCAACCACATCGTCATTCCCAATCCAGATCCTGATTGAGCCATCGGCAAGGCAGACAAAGGTGGATAAACCGTCCATCCCGCAGCTGCTGGTCCTGATTCCAAAAACAAGGAAGAAATCATGATCACGGAAGAAACGAAGAACAACCAATACGAAATCATGTTCAACAATCCCGAAGCCATATCCCTTGCACCAATCTGCAACGGAATTAATAAGTTACTAAACGTACCACTTAGTCCCGCCGTTAAAACGAAGAATACCATGATGGTACCATGAATGGTGACCAATGCCAAATAAACGTCGGCATCCATTACACCTCCAGGAGCCCATTTACCTAATAGTGCCTCGAAGATTGGAAAAGATTGACCTGGCCAAGCTAATTGCATCCTAAACAATAAGGACATTGCAATTCCAATAAAACCCATGATCAAACCAGTAATCAAATACTGCTTTGCAATCATTTTATGGTCTTGACTAAATACGTATTTAGTTATAAAGGTTTCTTTATGATGATGCCCATGATCATCTGCGTGACCCTCTACATGTGCGTGTGCGTGTGCTGTTGCAGACATAATCCAATTCTTATTTATATTAATTTTCTTTTTATAGCCTTATTCCTGAATTGAAGCTATTGTAGCCGCAAATGTCCGCTGTTCAGCCATCCATTTGTTGTAATCTTCTTCAGATTCTACAATAATCTTCATTTGCATATTGTAATGTGATTTTCCACATATCTTATTACATAGCAATATATAATCAAACTCCCAAGGATCCGAATCAGGCAAACCCTGAGCTGCTCTTTCAGCCCTGATACCGTTTACCCTTTTCACCTTATCTATCACGTCTGGGTTTAGACGCATTTCTTCTGTTGTAATGGTAGGTGTATAAGAGAATTGCGTAATCATACCTGGTACGCAGTTCATTTGTGCTCTAAAATGAGGCATATATGCAGAATGCAATACATCCTGAGATCTCATTTTAAAGTTTACCTTTCTTCCTACTGGTAAATGTAATTCCTTTACGATAATATCATCTACAGCATTTGGGTCGGCTTCATCCAATCCCATAACATTAGCTCTATCAATATCAATCATCCTAACGTTAGCCTCACCAAGAACATTATCCTCACCTCCGTATCTCGCTGTCCAATTAAATTGCTGTGCGTATAACTCTACAATCAAAGGATCATCCTCGTCATTGATATCCATTATATTGGTCCATGTATAAAGACCCCATAGTATCAATCCCGCAAGAACTATTACAGGGATAATGGTCCAAATGAACTCCAAACGATCGTTATCGGCATAAAACAAGGCCTTTTTGCCTTTTTCCCCTCTGTATTTATAAGAGAAGTAATGTAATAAAGCTTGTGTTAACGTTTGGACGATGAAAATAATGACGAATGATGTTACCATTAAACTATCATATTCCGATCCATGTTCAGATGCAGCTTCAGGAAGCAATACCTTGCTATATTTCCAGAAACTAAAAATGGTAATTCCGTAAAGGAATATCAAAAACGCAAACATGAGGTAACCATTATATTTGTTATCCTTATCGTTTGCTATTTGTGAATTATCTACCTTGATTTGGGATAATTCGAATATTTTGGTCATTTGCCAAATGGCAATTGCCACTAATACTAAAACAGCTATTGTTAATAATGCAGTCATTGTATAATATAATATTATTCTTTAAAACTAATTCTAATAATGAAAATTCTTACTTTCTTCTATAAACGGATTGCGCTTTGGTAGCATCGGAGCTTTTGTCATTGCCCTGAAAATCCAAAATATAAACAATCCAGCAAATAATAATACTGCTCCAATTTCAGGGATCCCGATATACCATTGATCTCCGACTGTAGATGGCATTATCATATTAAATATGTCAATGTAATGTCCGCATAGTATAACGACACCTGCCATTACAATAAACCAATTCATTCTTTTGAAATCACTGTTCATCAAAAGAAGAACAGGGAATAAAAAGTTCATGGCTACCATTCCGAAAAATATCATTTTGTAATCAGCAATTCGCGTTACAAAATAAGTTACTTCCTCTGGTATATTTGAGTACCATATCAACATAAACTGTGAAAACCAAAGGTATGTCCAAAATATACTGAAACCGAACATGAACTTAGCCAAATCATGGAGATGACTGTTGTTTACTTCTGGTAAGTAACCTCTAGACTTTAAATAGATAGTAACCATGGCAATCACCGTGATAGCAGATACGATCATACTTGCAAACACATACCACCCAAATAGCGTACTGAACCAATGTGGGTCAACACTCATAATCCAATCCCAAGACATCATGGATTCCGAGATCAAAAACAATACCAAAAAGGCAGCGGAAGCCCTAAAATTCTTTATAAAGTTACTGTTATCACTGGATTCATCTTGACGTAGTGACAATTTTCTTGAATATTCTCGATATCCAATCCAAATGGCCAAGTAGATAGCTGCCCTAATCAAGAAAAAGGTTGGATCCAAGTAACCAGCTTTTCCCTGTAACAACTTATCCTCTGCCACTACTTCCGGATCCATCCAAACAAATAGATGGTTGAGTTGCATAGTGGATAGCACTAAAATTACAAATACGATAATTCCTCCAGGAACAATGTATGCCGTAATTCCTTCCATTACTCTAAATAATAATGGCGACCAACCTGCCTGCGCTGCACGCTGTATTGCATAGAATGCCAAGGTACCTAAGGCCAACATCATAAAGAAAAAAGCAGCCACATAAAGCGCTGACCAAGGTCTGTTTTTTAATTGGTGCAACAAATGCTCGTCATGTGAGGAGTCATGGGTTCCATCAACTGCAGCAGCACCATGCTCACCCTCAGAAGCACGCATTGCTTCTTCTCCATGAGCACCTTCGCCCTCATCACCGTGGCTGGCAACCATAGCTTTTGCTTCTTCAACATTGGACGGCATTGAATAAAATCCAGCTCCAACACCTAGTGCGCCTACAACCATTAAAATAATTGAAGCAATTTTTAGTCTATTTGAAAAAGTGTACATACTTCTAAATCTATGTATTATTTTGTTAAGTCTTGTTTCAGTTTCATAACGTACTCTGATACCTGCCAACGCTCCTTAAAGTTAAGTTGACCTGCATAAGAACCCATGGAATTTAACCCATAATATATGGTATGATACGTTCCTCCTATACTAATGTTTCTTGCTGCATCGTCATAGCTTGGAACACCCAATATTTTCTCACGCTCTACCAAAATTCCTTTGCCGTTACCCTTTTCGCCATGGCAAATAGCACAGTAAATATCATACATCTCCATACCCACCTTCATGTTATCTTCCGTTTGTAAAGAATCTAAAGGGCTTGCCTGCAACTTAGCCAACTCTTTACCTTCAGGTCCATTCTCAAATTCATACGGCAACCAACCTCTAGGAATGGTATTGTCCGCCGGTAACTGAGCTTCCATTTGACGTGGTAGAAAATCTACTTTTTGATAGGTCTCATAACCAACAGGCATATACATGTTTGGCATGTACTGATAGTTTCGGCTATTCTTATCAGAACAAGATACCACTGATAAAACCAATCCTATAACAATTACTATTTTGCTAAAACTGCTCATAATATTATGACTACTTTTCTGTAATATTAATTTCTACTGCCCCTGTGCTCAGCAATAATTCTTTTAATTCATCTTCATTATCATGAATCTCTATCTCCATCAAGAAATGATCATCTGTTGTTCTTACATCTGGATTTTCAGCTGCTTTAAAGGGCCACAATTTACTTCTCATATAAAAAGTAATTACCATTAAGTGAGCTGCGAAAAAAACAGTAAGTTCAAACATAATTGGAACAAAAGCAGGCATGTTTTCCAAATAACTAAAACTTGGCTTACCTCCAATATCCTGAGGCCAATCTTGAATCATCATATAATTCATCATTACAATAGATACTGCCAAACCAATACATCCATACATAAAGGACATAATGGCAAGTCTTGTTGGAGCTAAGCCCATGGCTTTGTCCAAACCATGTACAGGAAAAGGACAATACACCTCTTCTATGTGATATTTGGCCGCCTTTACTTTTTTGACCGCGTGCATCAACACGTCGTCGTCATTATAAAATGCATGTATAACTTTAGATGACATAATTACTTCTTGTTATTTAAAATCTTAGCCTGTCCTGCCCAATCATCCCTTTGTGCTCTTCCTGGAAATGATCCAGTTATTGAGTCCAACAAGTCGTATTCTTTTTGGGTCATTCTACTTACCTGAGCAAAAGTATATACTCCTATCTGATTTAAGGTTGATTCCATTTGTGGGCCAATACCTTTTACCTGCTTCAGATCATCTGCAGTATCAACAGCACTATCAAAAAGTCCAATTGATGTTAATAAGGCCGATACTTTCTCTTTTGAATCCGCTTCCGGAAGCGACTTTTTCTCTACACTATTTTCCTTTATGACAGCAATCCTATTAATTTCATATAACGGCTTTCCTGCATCTCTAAGGGTTTTATATTTCTCTCCAGAAGATTTTAAGATAGACTTAACTTCTGCCTGTGCAATTACAGGGAAGGTTCTGGCGTACAATAAGAAAAGTACAAAGAAGAAACCAATTGTCCCTATAAATATTCCTATATCCACAAATGTTGGAGAGAACATAGTCCATGAAGATGGAAGATAATCCCTGTGCAATGAGGTAACAATAATTACAAAACGCTCAAACCACATTCCAATGTTTACCACAATGGAAATAAAGAAAGAGAACATAATACTTGTCCTTAACTTTTTGGACCACATAAATTGTGGCGAGAACACGTTACACGTCATCATTGCCCAGTATGCCCAAGCATAAGGACCAGTAGCTCTGTTCAAGAAGGCATATTGCTCATATTCCACACCGGAATACCAAGCCATAAACAACTCTGTAATATATGCACAACCTACTATAGAACCCGTAATCATAATTACTATGTTCATTAATTCTATGTGCTGTATTGTAATGTAAGCTTCTAAATTACTCACCTTTCTCATAATAATCAACAAGGTATTCACCATGGCGAATCCTGAGAAAACCGCTCCAGCAACAAAGTATGGTGGGAAAATGGTGGTGTGCCATCCTGGTATTACCGAGGTAGCAAAGTCAAAAGATACAATGGTGTGTACAGAAAGTACCAGTGGTGTAGCCAAACCAGCTAATACCAAGGAAACTTCCTCAAAACGTTGCCAGTCCTTTGCACGACCCGTCCAACCAAAACTCAATAAGCTGTATATTTTTTTCTGGAAAGGCTTTACGGCCCTATCACGGATCATCGCAAAATCAGGCAACAAACCTGTCCACCAGAACACCAATGAAACCGATAGGTAGGTTGATATCGCAAATACATCCCAAAGTAATGGGGAGTTAAAATTTACCCATAGGGATCCAAATTGATTTGGAATTGGCAATACCCAATACGCCAACCATGGTCTACCCATGTGGATGATTGGGAACAATCCGGCCTGAATTACAGAGAAGATTGTCATGGCCTCCGCTGAACGGTTGATGGCCATTCTCCATTTTTGTCTGAACAATAAAAGTACCGCAGAGATCAATGTACCAGCGTGACCGATACCTACCCACCAAACAAAGTTGGTAATATCCCAGGCCCAGCCCACAGTTTTGTTCAATCCCCAAGTACCAATACCTGTAGAAATAGTATAAATAATACAACCGATTCCCCAAAGGAATGCCATTAGAGCAATGGAAAATACAATCCACCATTGTTTGTTGGCTTTCCCTTCTACCGGAGCCGCAATATCAACGGTTACATCATGGTAACCTTTGTCTCCAAGTACTAGGGGTTTTCGTATAGGTGCTTCGTAATGCGACGCCATAATTTATAATATAGTTACTTTATTTTTTATTATGCTTCGGTTGTATTTCTCACTTTTACGTGATAGATCACATTTGGTTTTGTACCTACGTGCTCTAACAAGTGATACATACGGTCACTTTTTGTCAACTCAGCAACCTCACTTTCTGTATCATTAATATCTCCAAACACCATAGCTCCATTGCTACAAGCTGAGGAACAAGCGGTTTGGAATTCACTGTCTTTAACCGTGCGACCATCTCTTTTGGCATCCAATATACTCTTTTGTGTCTTTTGAATACACATAGAACATTTTTCCATTACCCCACGGGAACGTACATTCACATCAGGGTTAATTACCATCTTACCTAAATCATTATTCATATGGTAATCGAACTCGTCGTTATCATTGTATAAGAACCAGTTAAAACGACGTACTTTATAAGGACAGTTGTTAGCACAATACCTTGTGCCTACACATCTGTTATACGCCATATGGTTCTGACCTTGACGGCTATGTGATGTAGCAGCAACTGGACAAACCGTCTCACAAGGAGCGTGGTTACAATGCTGACACATTACAGGTTGGAAGGCTACCTGCGGATTAGTCGCTGGATCTTCCAACTCACCAAATCCACTTAAAGAACCTTTATCCCCTGATAAACCGGAAAAATCATCTTTTTTCTGATCATCCTGTGCAAAGGTATCCTCAGAAGAGTAGTATCTATCTATACGCAACCAGTGCATATCTCTTGATTTCCTCACTTCTTCTTTCCCAACAACAGGTACGTTGTTTTCTGCATGACAAGCTATCACACAAGCACCACAACCTGTACAGGCATTTAAATCTATAGATAGATTGAAGTGATGTCCTATGGATCGATCAAAGCTATCCCATAGATCAACCGAAGTAGCATCTACTTCTTGGTGATCCAAAGATACCTTTGGCACTTCGTTCCATTCATGAGAATCTTTAGTATTGAATATCTCCAAAGTGGTTTCCTTGATGATATCCCCCCTACCCATTAATGTTTTTTGCAATTGAACACATGCAAATTCATGCATTTCGGTAGATTTCTCAATGCTTACTGCCTGTTCTCCAGTAAAACCTTGATACAATGCATAGGCATTAACACCAGTCTGCATCTCCTCTTTCATTCCTGCTTTTCTTCCATATCCAAAAGAAAGACCTACTGAACCATTGGCCTGACCTGGTTGGATGATCACAGGAACTTTATCTATACTTACACCATTAACGGTTAATTTGGCATAACTACCATTTAAACCCCCATCTGCTACATTTTCATTGATCAGACCTAGCTTTTCAGCATCGGCTTTGGATACCGTTACATAATTATCCCAAGAAACTCTAGAAATCGGATCTGGAAACTCTTGCAACCAAGGGTTGTTGGCTTGCTGTCCATCCCCCATTCCAATTTTAGAATACAGGGCCAACTCCATCCCTGAAGATGTTGCAGATGCCAAACTATTAGCAGCTGACGCCAATGACACAAATGAGTTTTCAGTGGCATCAACCATAGAAGCAACGGCTTCTCCTTCAACTGCCGGAGCAGCTGTAGAAGCAAAAACACCATCGTGCAATGCCTTATTCCATTCTCCCGAACCTAAAATTCCAGCCCCCCAAGTTTCCCTGATATATTTATAATACGTCTTGTCGCTATCCATCCAATTTAAAAGAGCAGTTTGAAGCTGACGCGTATCAAACAATTCTTTTATTGTAGGCTGCATTAAGCTATAATGACCTTTTTTCATTTCTGTATCTCCCCACGCTTCCAAATAATGGGAAGAGGCACCTACATACTGCACTGAAGCAGCGGTCTCTGTATTATTTAAGGCGAAGGCAACTGACAAATCGACTTTCTTAAGTCCCTCTGCAAAATTTGCACTGTTTGGCAATGAATACATCGGGTTTACACCGTCAATGATCAAAGCACCTACCGTACCCGCATTCATATCGGCAATCAATTGATTAACCGCCGCTACATTTCCTTGCCTAACGTATTTAGGAGCTTTGGCATCAAACGCCTTGCTCTGCAACATTTCATTAATCGCCAAGATCAATGATTGTGCATTGACATCATCCAATCCTGTTACCACTACAGCGTCAGAACCAGCTTTTTGGATTTCCATAGCAGCAGCTTCCACAGCTTTAGCCATCTTTTCAGGTAGCTCTCCACCAACAGAGGTTCCGTTTAACTGACCGTATAATTTAGCCAAAGCCACTTTTTGTTGTGATGGCGTTAAAGCGATACGCTTATCAGCATTAGCACCGGCCAATGACATATTAGATTCAAATTGTATATGTCTGGACATTTTTCCACTCTTAGGAATACGTCCTTTAGAATATCCTCCATCATATCCTCCACCCTGCCAATCTCCTAAGAAATCAGCACCAAAGGATACTATTAGTCCTGCCTTTTCAAAATTATAATCAGCAAGAGCTCTTTCTCCATACTTGTCAGCGAAAGCATTTAAAGCAGCATCTTCAGAAACAGCATCATAAACTACATGGTTCACATTGCCAAACGCTTCTTTGAAATCCCCTACCAATCTTGTTGTAGAAGGACTCGCATAGGTTTGTGTTAGGATAGAAATCTGCTTTCCAGAGTTCTTCAAAGCACCTAATTTAGCTTTTACAGCATTATCAAGAACACTCCACTCAATAGGCTCCCCATTAAACATTGGACCCTGCAGCCTTGTGCTATCGTATAATGATAATACAGAAGCTTGAACACGTGCATTTGCACCTCCATTTACTTTGGCATCTGTATTATTCTCTACCTTGATAGGCCTACCCTCGCGGGTCTTAATTAAGATACTTGCAAAATCAAAACCATTAGCTATGGTTGTAGCATAATAGTTTGCCACACCTGGAATAATGCGTTCTGGTTGAACCACATAAGGTATGGACTTAATTACTGGTCCTTCACAGGCCGCCAAAGAGGCTGCGGCAGTACTAAAACCAACGTATTTTAGAAAGTCCCTTCTGTTTGTTGAAGTGGATGCCAAATTGTCCTTATTACCCAAAAACTCATCTACTGGGATATCTTGGACAAATTCATTTTGTCTTAGCGTCTCAACAATGGAATCGTTAGGGTTTAACTCCGCCTCGCTTTTCCAATATTTTTTGTTTGATGACATATGATATATCTGAAAATTATCTTCTTGTTAACCTAATATTAATAGTGACATTTACCACATTCCAATCCACCCATTTGAGCAGCAGTAAGTGTCTCAACACCGTACTTTTTGGAAAGTTCCTCATGTATCTTATCGTAGTACTCATTACCCTCAACTTTCACGTTGGTCTCCCGGTGACAGTTAATACACCATCCCATTGTTAATGGTGAATATTGGTACATTATCTCCATTTCCTCCACAGGACCATGACAAGTCTGACATTCAACTCCAGCTACAGAAACATGCTGTGAGTGGTTAAAGTAAGCAAAGTCTGGTAGATTGTGAATCCTTACCCATTCTACTGGCTGTGATTCCCCTGTATACTTCTGGTTTTGTTCGTCCCAACCAACAGCTTTATACAGCTTCTTTATTTCACCTGTATAAAAATCATTGGTGTATCCATTCGCTAAGTCTTCAGCGCTTGGGCCTTCAGGGTTTCCTTTGTATTCATAAATAGATTTGTGACAGTTCATACACACATTCAAAGCAGGAATACCTGAATGCTTAGACACCCTTGCAGAAGAATGACAGTACTTACATTCTATTTGATTATTACCTGCATGTATTCTATGTGAATAATGAATAGGCTGTACTGGAGCATACCCTTGATCGATACCTACCTGCATAAAATATCCATACACGTAATAGGCACTTCCTAAAAGAAGGAAGATTACTGTTACTAGTACCAAAAATTGATTCTTTGCGAATGCTTTCCAGATCGGCGTTCTTTTCTCTGCCTTGACTTTTTCAGCCACAACACCATTAGCCTCAGCTATGCGTCTCAAGGTCTGGTTCACCAATACAAGCATAACTGTCAACAATCCAAATACCAACACCAAAGCACCTAAGATAAGTTCATTGGAAATCCCAGAAGCAGCAGCTTGACCTGGAAGCGCAACAGCCGTTGCCGCGGCAGCAACTGGAGTGGATGGTGGCGCATCAGTATATGCAAGAATATTGTCAATATCCGCATTGCTCAATGTTGGGAAGGCCGTCATAGCCGCCTGATTGTACTCGTTGTAAATTTTTAAGGCAGCAGGATCACCAGACTTGACCATCCCTGCACTGTTCTTGATCCAACTATACAACCACTCCCTATCATGCCGGCCAGTGACACCAGCCAATGCTGGCCCAGTCATTTTTCTATTCAAAGCGTGACAAGCAGCACAATTCTGATTGAACAGTTGTTTTCCCTTCTCTGGATCACCCGCAGATGCAGTAGCCTCTGCAGCAACCTCCGTATCCTCTACAACAGCCTGCTCTTGAGAAAAAAGAGATGTTGAAAACAGTAGAAACGCTACTAAACTGATACCTAAAAACTTAGAAATTTGATTACGGTATGGAACCTTTTTCATATTAAAAATATTTCTATCGAAATCTTGGCACGATATTTACTCGTTGTTGTACAAGCTATACTTATCGCCGTTTAAATTGCGTACAAAAATACGACATAGACTTTATTTTGTAAATGTTAATGGATTGATAATTCACAATTTATAGCCATTCTAAATAGAACAAAATTTTACTTGTTTGAAGGATAAAAATTTACTTTTGCAAAAGTCATTAATACTAAGCTAGATACAAAATGAAAACTGTTTTTAACTCCCTAATATTGCTATTTTTTTCTACAATTAGCTTTGCACAACAAGGCACAATCACGATAGAACAAGATCCAAAAATTGATGCCCTAGTCCAGATTTACAAATCGAGCACAGACATAGCGGAAGCATATAGAATACAGATCTTTTTTGGGTCGCTCAATGACGCCAAGGACACAAAAATACAGGCGGAAGGAGATTACCCAGAATGGTATTCAAAGATAGATTTTATCTCCCCAAGTTACAGAGTGCGCATTGGACAATTTAAAACAAAGCTCGATGCCGAGCGCAATCTTATGGATGTTCGAAGGAAATATCCTAGTGCAATGCTCATACAACCTGGGAAAAATTAATTTTAGATTTTTTTGGTTCAAAACAAAAAAACCTGTCTTTCGACAGGTTTTTTTTATGCACTATTTTAAAAATTTAAACTTATTTAAGCTTCTTCTTAACTGCTACTTCTTGGAAAGCTTCTACGATATCTAATTCTCTAATATCATTGTAATTCTTAACCTGAAGACCACAATCGTACCCTTTTGCAACTTCCTTAACATCGTCCTTGAAACGTTTCAAAGAGGAAAATTCGCCAGTGTAAATTACAACACCATCACGGATCAAACGAATATTAGAGTTCCTAAATATCTTACCACTAGTCACCATACAACCTGCAATGGTACCAATTTTGGATATTTTAAATGTCTCCCTTATTTCAGCAGTACCACTAATTTCTTCCTTCATTTCTGGAGAAAGCATACCTTCCATGGCATCTTTTAAATCATTGATCGCGTCATAGATAATGGAATACATTCTGATATCTATTTCTTCTTTTTCGGCCATGGCTCTTGCATTACCCATTGGTCTTACATTAAATCCAATGATTACTGCATCTGAAGCCGAGGCTAATAACACATCTGATTCTGTGATAGGACCTACCGCTTTATGTATAATGTTCACCTGTATTTCAGGGGTGGACAATTTCTGGAAAGAATCTGTCAATGCTTCAACGGAACCATCCACATCACCTTTCAAGATAATATTCAACTCTTTAAACTCACCTAAAGCAATTCGTCTTCCAATTTCATCCAGAGTAATGTGTCGCTGTGTCCTTACAGACTGCTCTCTCATCAGCTGAGCTCTCTTAGCCGCTAATTGTTTGGCTTCTCTTTCATCTTCTAATACATTGAACTTATCTCCCGCTTGTGGGGCTCCATCCAATCCCAAAATTGAAATTGGCGTAGAAGGTCCTGCTTCTTTAATGATATTTCCTCTTTCGTCCTGCATGGCCTTAATTTTACCACTGCATGTTCCTGCCAAGACATAATCTCCTATCTTAAGCGTTCCCGATTGCACAAGGACAGTAGATACATATCCTCTACCCTTGTCCAAAAATGCCTCAACAACGGTTCCTGTTGCCAAACGATCTGGGTTAGCCTTTAATTCCAATATTTCAGCCTCTAACAATACTTTTTCTAAGAGTTCCTTAACCCCTGTTCCTACTTTAGCAGAGATATCATGGGATTGTATCTTACCTCCCCAATCTTCTACCAATAGATTCATTTGAGCTAAACCTTCCTTAATCTTATCAGGGTTAGATGTTGGCTTATCAATTTTATTGATCGCAAAAATAATAGGTACTCCAGCCGCTTGTGCGTGACTGATTGCCTCTTTTGTTTGAGGCATGATAGCGTCATCCGCAGCCACTACAATAATGGCTATATCGGTAACTTGTGCTCCACGAGCCCTCATTGCCGTAAACGCTTCGTGACCAGGAGTATCCAAGAATGCGATTTTTTGACCGCCATCCAAGGTTACACCGTATGCTCCGATATGCTGGGTAATACCCCCACTTTCACCGGCAATAACATTTTCTTTTCTAATATAATCCAATAATGAAGTCTTACCGTGATCCACGTGACCCATTACGGTAACAATTGGAGCTCTCGGTTTCAAATCCTCAGGCGCATCTTTCGATACCACTATAGTTTCCTCAATATCCGCTGAAACGAACTCTACTTCGTAACCAAACTCATCGGCAACAATAGATAGTGTTTCTGCATCCAACCTTTGGTTCATGGTTACCATGATACCCAAAGACATACAGGCAGATATAATTTTCGTGGTAGGAACATCCATCATCACCCCTACTTCGCTTGCTGTAACGAACTCAGTAACTTTAAGAATCTTGCTCTGCAATTCTTGCTGCTCAAGATCTTTCTCTGTTTGTTGACGGTGTTGGTCCCTTTTGTCTCTTCTATATTTTGCTCCTTTACCTTTTTTGGATTTCCCCTGTAATTTCTCTAGGGTTTCTCGTACTTGCTTTTGTACATCTTCCTCAGTAGGCTCTACTTTAGGACCTTGACCAAAACGCTGACCTGGTGCTTTTCTTAGACCTACTGGTGCATTTTTACCTCTTGGACCTGTTCCAGTAGGTCTTGGTCCTGTGTTTTGGGGTGTATTTTTGGCCGGAGTACTAACTATACGTTTTCTTCTTTTCTTTTTGTCGGAACTGTCACTAGCCTTAGAAACCTCTTTCTTCTTCTTTGGTTTCGCAAATTTTGACAAATCTATTTTGTCCCCGGTGATTTTTGGACCACTAAGTTTTTGGTATTGGGTAGTAAGAGTTTCAGATTCAGCTGTTTTTTCGACTTCTTCGGCTGGAACTTTTTCCTCTTCTTTCTTTTCTGATTTTACAGCCTCTTTCTTTTCAGCAGGTTTTTCAGTTACCACAGGTTTTTCAACCTCTACCTTTTTCACAGACTCCTCTGCCTTAACCTTGGGCTTCTCTACAACAGGTTCTTCTTTCTTTTCAACCTTTACCGGTAACGGCTCCACAGCTTTTACGGGAACCTCCTCCTTTATTGCTGGCTTTTCTTCCTTCTTTTTAGGAGAAAGATCAATTTTACCTACCGTTTTTGGCCCTGATAGCTCAGCTTTAGCTTTCACTACCTGTTCTGAAGCAGCTTTTTTCTCTCTAGCTACCCTTTTCTCCTCTTGCTCTTGCTCCAACTGTTGACGTAGTGCCTCCTTCTCCTTCTTCTTTTCCTCACCAACTTCCTTGGATGCAACTTTCTTGCTCATATCCGTTTGGAACTCATCCAAAAGAACTTGATACACCTCATTGGAAATTTTAGTTGTAGGCCTAGCTTCCACATCGTGACCTTTGGCCCCAAGGAAATCTACCGCCCTGTCCAGTGAAATATTAAGTTCCCGTAGAACTTTATTAAGCCTTATAGTTGCATTATCTGCCATAAATAGATATTCGTATTCTTATATTTTCCCGCTAATATATAGCTTAATCTTCTAATTCTTCTTTTAGCACCCGCACAACTTCTAAAATTGTCTCTTCTTCTAAATCCGTACGTTTAGCCAAATCCTTCACATCCTGTTCAAGGACACTCCTTGCCGTATCTAACCCGACTTTCTTCAACTCATCAATAACCCAGCCTTCAATTTCATCAGAAAATTCAGTCAATTCAACATCTTCTTCCACTCCTTCGCGGAATACATCAATTTCATAACCGGTCAATTGTCCGGCTAATCTTATATTATGACCTCCCCTACCAATAGCCTTAGAAACTTCCTCTGGCCTAAGGTATACTTGTGCGGTCATTTTTTCATCATCTAATTTAACCGAGGAAACTCTAGCAGGACTTAATGCTCTAGTCACCAATAACTGCGCATTACTGGTCCAATTGATAACGTCAATATTTTCATTACCCAATTCCCTAACGATACCATGAATACGAGAACCTTTCATTCCCACACATGCACCAACAGGATCAATCCTATCATCATAAGAATCTACAGCAACTTTTGCTTTCTCTCCTGGAATACGAACCGCTTTTTTAATAGTAATTAAACCATCAAAAACTTCTGGAATCTCTTGGAAGAATAATTGCTCTAAGAACAAAGGAGATGTTCTTGACATAATGATTACGGGCTTATTTCCTTTCAACTCAACACTCTCTATAATTCCGCGAACATTGTCACCTTTTCTGAAGAAGTCCGAAGGAATCTGTTTGTCTTTTGGCATGATGATCTCATTACCCTCGTCATCTAACAGAATGATAGCTTTATGCCTAATATGATGAACCTCTGCGGTATAAATTTCCCCTTCAAGGTCCTTAAACTGCTTATAGATGGTTGTATTATCGTGTTCATGAATTTTAGAAATAAGATTTTGACGCAACGCCAAAATTGCTCTTCTTCCCAAATCAATCAATTTCACCTCTTCAGAAACGTCCTCACCCACTTCAAAATCGGGCTCAATCTTACGCGCCGCTGTAAGTGATATCTCTTCATTAGGATCCTCAACTTCACCGTCTTCTACAACAACCCTATTTCTCCATATCTCCAAATCTCCCTTATCTGGGTTGATGATAATATCGAAGTTGTCATCAGAGCCAAACTTTTTCTTAAGAGCGTTTCTAAACACATCTTCCAAAATCGCCATCAGCGTCACCCTATCTATGAATTTGTCATCCTTAAACTCGGAGAAAGATTCTATCAGCGCAATATTTTCCATTCTGAACTACTAATTAAAATTTTAATACAACTTTTGCTTCTTGAATATCAGAAATTGCAATCTCTTGCTTTTTCTGAACTGTTACCTTACCCTTGCCCACAGGTTTGGGTTCTCGAGCCTTCCACTCTAAAGTGATGCTATCTTCCGTCGCCACCGTAAGTTTACCTTCAAAATTACTATCTTGAACCCTTACTTCCAATATTCTACCTATATTCTTTTTATATTGCCTTGGCAACACCAAAGGTGTGGTAGCTCCAGTCGATTCAACTTCTAAGGAAAAATCTTCCTCTTCCCTGTCCAAGTTGTGCTCAATGGTTCTACTTACCGCCATGCAGTCCTTTAACGTTACCCCGTTATCACCATCTAAGGTCACCTTAATCTTATGATCCGATGACATTTTAAAATCAATCAAAAAAAGCGATGGATTCTCCTCTAGGGCCTGCTTTAAAAGTTCTTTTACCTTTTCCTTCAACATAAATTTAAGTAATAAAAGAGGGGACTAATAGTCCCCTCATGAATACTTTATATTCTTTCAGCGGTGCAAATATACGAATTTTTATTTCACTTCCCAATCAATTTTGATCAGGGCTTTAAGGGAAACCCAAAAAGATATCAATTAATTCAACCACCCTGTATCAGCTGTTAACTCAACATCTCTTTTTTCAACGTTTCGTTTGTATTTAACATCATAAAAAATAATTGATAGAATGACGCTCTTATGCTCTCTTGAAAGACACTATTAAATTAAAAGAAAAGACTTTTAGAGTTAATTTTAATTAGAAATTCGTACAGTAAAACTAAACCACAACCCTACTTTAACTAAGTAATATACCTCTAATATCAAAGGCCATGAAAAACATCTCTTGGATGTTTATAATAGCACTATTTTTTATCTGGATCATTGGATTGTTTCTTTTACCTCAGGCAGGGAAATCATTCATATGCTCCCCCTTGTTTTAATTTATCTAGCCATCAACAATCTAATCACGGGGCCGCAGGTTTAAGGAATGCTTCCAATTGCAACCATACTTTTTCTTGTTCTTGTTCTTGTTCTTGTTCTTAACCTCAGAATAACCCAAATTCTTAAAATTATTAGGTAGGAC
Organism: Sediminicola arcticus; assembly: GCF_040566695.1. Classification (NCBI taxonomy): domain Bacteria; kingdom Pseudomonadati; phylum Bacteroidota; class Flavobacteriia; order Flavobacteriales; family Flavobacteriaceae; genus Sediminicola; species Sediminicola arcticus. The sequence continues at coordinate 56,373 of NZ_JBEXAE010000001.1, forward strand.
AAAATATGAATTCCAGAACAAAAAGAAAACCTCAGTTAAAAAAGATTACCAGAAGCACTCATATATGACAGAGTCGGAGGTTTTCTTAGCCGTCACACTTTTAAATAAATAGCAAAAAAAATCCCGATACTTTTCAGTATCGGGACTTCAATTTTGGATGTTGGCCTACTAGGACTCGAACCTAGAACGACTGGACCAAAACCAGCTGTGTTACCAATTACACCATAGGCCAGCATTGCTTAAGAGCGTGCAAATTTAAAACAAAGTTTAATATGCGCAAATATTTTAGGCAACAATATTAAAAAAATGAATAAAAAGCCTGTTAAAGGTTTGCGAAAAATTTCAGTGCATATCTATTTTTATTAGTAAATTCGCCCCAACTGGTAAATTTGGCACACATGTTTTCTAAAGATTTTGAGAAATGGGACACCATCCTTGGATGGGTCGTTTTTTTTATAGCCCTAATCACTTATGGCATAACCGTTGAGCCTACGAGCAGTTATTGGGATGCAGGTGAGTATATTGCCACCTCGGCAAAACTTCAGGTGGGTCACCCTCCAGGAGCACCGCTACTTCAAATGCTGGGGGCGTTTATTTCCATGTTCGCCTTAGAGCCTGGCCAAGTTGCTAAGATGGTAAATTACCTTTCTGGAATTTCTAGCGCCTTTACCATTTTATTTCTTTTTTGGACAACCACCAACCTAGTAAAAAAATTGATAGGTAAAGATGAGTCAATCACAAATAGCAAGGCCATTGCCATCTTGGGAAGTGGTTTAATTGGCGCTTTGGCTTTTACTTATTCAGATAGTTTTTGGTTTAATGCTGTGGAAACAGAAGTGTATGCCATGGCTAGCTTAATTATGTCCCTTTTGCTTTGGTTAGGTCTTAAATGGACTGATGATTTGGACGATCCAAGAGGTAACAGATGGCTTATTCTTATGTCTTTTGTGGTTGGTCTAACCTTTGGAATACAATTTATGGGTTTTTTGACCATACCCTCCATTGGACTTCTATACTACTTTAAAACATACAAAAAAACCACCGTCAAGAATTTTCTAATTGCCAACATTCTAGTCGTGGCCCTGTTAATGTTGGTCTATAAATTCTCACTTACCTACGTGTTGGTAGCATTTGGTTGGAGTGAGATATTCTTTGTCAACACCATTGGTCTTCCCTTTAATTTTGGGACAGTGATTATGGGCCTTATTTTTATAGGGGTCTTTTATTATGGATTATACTACACCCGTAAAAACGATTTTAGAAAAGCAAATACCGTTGTACTATGCGCCATGTTCCTGTTCCTAGGGTTTTCTTCATGGTTAATGCTGCCAATTAGAGCTAATGCCAACACCATCATCAATGAGAACAATCCATCGGATGCCCGTTCCTTATTGGCTTATTATAACAGGGAACAATACCCAGGGGTAGACAGCCCTATTTACGGAACATACTACTCTAATTTATTTGCGACTTCCGGCACTGAAAAGGACGATGAGCCAAAATATGAAAAAGATAAAAAACTGGGCAAATATGTCATCGTTAATCACTACAAGGAATCTATCCCAGGTCCTAATAAAGGCCACGTAGGGATACTTCCAAGAATGTGGAGCGAACAAAACGCTGAAAACTACATGAAATATTTTGGGCCGTTGGAGTTCAAGATAAAACCAGAATATAGGTCCAATGGGGAACTGCGCGAGGCCGTGAACCAATTTAGAAACGGACTTACCAAAGGAGAGATCCAAGAAGAACAATATATACGTTTTCTAAGGGAATTTAGCGAATACATAGAGGTAACACCCCCTACCATTTGGCAGAACGTTACGTATATGATCGATTTTCAGTTCGGGTATATGTATTGGCGCTATTTTATGTGGAATTTTACGGGAAAACAAGATGATATACAAGGCAGATACGACGACCATGGCAATTGGTTGAGCGGGATTAATTTTGTCGATAACCTTTTTAGAGGGAGTCAGGAAAACCTACCAAGTGATGTTCTAGACAACAAAGGAAGGAATACCTATTTCTTCTTACCACTACTCTTGGGAATCATTGGCCTTATTTTCCAAATCACAAAAAAACCAAAACAGTTTTGGGTCTTATTAGTTTTCTTCCTTTTTACGGGTCTTGCAATTCAATTTTACACCAACCCCTCTATTTTTCAACCTAGGGAAAGGGATTATTCATTAGTTGGTTCATTTTATGTATTTGCCATATGGATCGGAATTGGGGTTTATGGATTATTTGATGAATTTAAAAAACTGCTTGCTCCAAAAATATTGGCTCCGGCACTAACCCTTATCTGTCTTTTGGCGGTACCTGGGGTGATGGCCTATCAGAATTGGGATGACCACGATAGATCCAATAGATTAACTACCCAATCAACAGCAAAGGCATATCTGGAATCTACCCAAAGGGGGGCTGGCGCTATGTTATTTACCATTGGAGACAACGATACCTTCCCATTGTGGTATGTACAAGAAATAGAGGGCTATAGAACAGATGTCCGTGTTATAAATACAAGTCTTTTTGCTACAGATTGGTACATAGACCAGATGAAAAGGCAAGCCTATGAAAGTGCCCCAATACCTTCCCAACTCACCCATGACAATTATAAATATGGGTCTAGGGATGCCATCTATTACCAAGGGGTAACAGAAAGCAGGTGGGACATTAAAGACTTTATGAATTGGGTGGGAAGTGACAAGCCGCAGACCAAGTTCAAATATATTTTACAAAAGCAAGGTGCCGACCTCAGCGGGTATTCCGAAAGCAACCAAGATATTGTTTACTATCCTACAAATAAAATCAGGATACCTGTAAACAAAAAGAATGTCTTGGAAAGCGGTTTGGTAAAACCAAAAGATTCTGCCTTAATTGTTGACTATATAGACATTGACTTACCTACAGGGGCATTGCCGAAAAATAGAATCATGATGTTAGATATTATCGCCAACAATGATTGGAAACGTCCCATATACTTTTCTGGCGGTAGCTTTGACGATGGAGAGTATATCTGGATGAAAGATTACCTGCAATTAGACGGATTGGTCTACAAACTGGTGCCAATCAAAACCGATAGATTGAGTCCTTATGAAATGGGTAGGATCGATTCAGATCTTATGTATGACATTGTGAAAAAATGGGAATGGGGAAATGCAGGAAGCTCTGATATATATCACGATCCTCAAACCAGATCCCAAGGCCTTTCTTTTAGAGGTAATTTAGCCCGATTGACGGAAACGCTTATTGCCGAAAAGAAGATTGATAAGGCCAAAGAGATTATCAATATAGCCATGGATAATATGCCGTTGGACTATTTTGGATACTATGCCTTTGTAGAGCCTTTCTTAGATGGATATTATAAGGTTGGGGAAACGCAAAAGGCAAGAGACCTGTTCCAAAGGTTGAAGAATAAATACCAGGATCGATTGGAATATTATGAGAATATTCCGCTCAATCAGCAATATGAAAACATCAATGACATCATAGGCGATATGGAAGGCTATAGAAGGAATATTGATATCCTAATTGCAAATAGAGACAAGGATCTAGCTGAAAAAGAAACCCTAATCTTTAATGAATATATAGATAAGTTTAGCCACTTCTATAAGGATGATATATTAGAAGAAGACCTGCCAATGGAAGATGATCTTGAAATGATGGACACTATGGAAATTGAAGGTGGTACTATGCCAAAGGATACAGTCCCTTCGGTAATTGAAGAATAGAGCAACAAAAAAGCGGGATGATGATCATCCCGCTTTTTTGTTTAAATGTATTCGTTTAAAATCCCAATTAAGGTATTGGCATCTTGTTCGCCGCTTTGGCGCCATACCATTTCTCCTTTTTTATAAATCATAAGGGTTGGCAAGCCTTTAACCCTAAGTGCTTGTGAAAGTTCTTTGTTTTTATCAACATCGATCTTTATCACCTTGCCTTTATCGCCCAAAGCTGCTGCCACATCTCTCAATACGGGGTGCATGGCCGTGGATTGTTCATTCCACTCTGCGTAAAAATCTAACAGCACAGGTACGCTTAAATCAATTAGTTCACCAAACTTGGACATATAGAAACATTTCGGTTATCAATCAAAAGTAAGAAAAAATGTTAAAATACTCACGCTAGCAATGTATTTGTAGCGTTTCAATACAAAAAATTACAGCAAAGATTTCTTTTTTAATGTAATTACTGTTATTTCTGGCCATATGCCAACCCTTCCAGGATACCCCAAAAAGCCAAACCCGCGATTTACATTGATATACTGACCCAACTCCTCATAAACACCCGCCCAATACTTATACCTCCATTTTATAGGGCTCCATTTTATCCATCCAGGAATTTCAATTCCAAATTGCATCCCATGGGTATGTCCGCTTAAAGTAAGATGATAATGATAATCGTCATGTATTACTATATCCTCCCAGTGGGATGGGTCATGACTCATTAAAATTTTAAAGTCGTCCTTAGCTACATTTGCTTTGGCCTTATTTAAGTCCCCAGCTTTTTTAAAACCTCCCCTTCCCCAGTTTTCCACACCAATTAAAGCAATTTTTGCACCATCCTTTTCCAAATACCTACTTTCATTTAACAGCAAATCAAAACCTATACTTTTTTGAAGGATCTTTAAATCTTCAAGATTTTTCATTTTCTCCTCTGGAGTGTTCCAATCTATATAATCCCCATAGTCATGGTTCCCCAAAATGGAGAATTTTCCATCTTTAGCCTTTAGGGTAGCAAACAATTCTGACCAGGGATGCATCTCTTCGGACTTATTGTTAACCATATCCCCAGTAAACAAAAGAACATCACTTTTTTGACGATTAACAAGATCAATGGCATACTCTATTTTCTTTCGGTCATCAAAGCTGCCACTGTGTACATCAGATATCTGAGTAATTTGGTAATTGTGAAATGCCTCGGGCAAATCATCAAATTCCAAGTTATATTTAAGTACCTTAAAGTTATATTTCCCTTTGTACATACCGTACAACAAGGCACTAAAGGGAATGGCTGCAATCCCCATAGCCAAAATGCTTAAAAACCGCCTTCTTTCCGGAAACGTAAATTCCCTTGCTGTTCCAAACATTTTTTGATATCCCCCACTCAAAATTCTAAAGATATCTTCAGAAAATAGAAAAATTATAGTGATCAACTTAAAGGTCAGCATAGTCAACAAGAGTCCAAATGCATAACTTTTTGGCCTGTTCAAAACCCTGCCCGTGTCATCCCCAATGGTAAACTGATATACAAAATTCCCCAAGACCAAAAGAGACAAGAATATAAAGGTATAATATACCCAAGGATATCTGGAAACGGTTTTTAAAGCCTGAAGGGCATATAACCCCAAGGCAAGATAAATGGCAATAAATATGACCCAACGAAGCATAGTCTATTTTTTTTACAAAGATATTTTATAACGGGACCAACAGTCCTTTTTTATATTTATTTAACCAATCCCACGATTGTCCTAATGACGCTCTCATCTGTTACTGCAACAGCTTCTTCCCTAAAAAAAGTTGCAGTATTCATAGATATACGGGGGGAAGAATCCAACCTTTTATAAAATTGTATTCCCGATAAATGTACCGCTTTAAATTTCCCTTTCTTAAACTCAAGTACATTTTCTGGCCTAATGCCGCCTCCAGGCAATATAACGCAGGTAGATGCCTTGTCCTGCAATATTTCCAACAATGGCAATCCTTTGACAGCCGAGGTCTCTTGCCCAGAAGTTAGTATAGTAGAAACCCCCAATTCTTCCAGTTGCTCTAAAGCAATTAATGGTTCCAATACCCAATCAAAGGCCCTATGAAATGTAAATTCCAAACCATGGGCCAAGTCTACCAATTCTTTAGTGCGCTTTACATCTATTGTAAAATCTTTATGCAACACCCCAGAAACAATACCATCAAACCCCATGTCTTTACAAAAAAGAATGTCATTTTTCATGGTTTCGAAATCGGAATTAGAATAGGTGAAATCTCCACTTCGGGGCCTAACTAGTACATGAATAGGAATTGAAATATGTTCTTTGATACTTTTCATTAGCCCTGGAGAAGGTGTAATTCCTCCAACGCCCAGCTCCATACAAAGCTCTATCCTATCTGCCCCTCCGTTTTGTGCGTTCAGGGCAGATTCCAAAGAATTGGCACATACTTCTATGATCATATTCCTTATATTTAGGTCCTTAAAAATAAGCAACCCAAACTGATGAAACGTAGAAATTTCCTTAAAAATTCGACTATTGGTACAGCCGGATTAATTACTACCCCAATCCTTGCCTCCCTTAATGTAGATCAGCCCAATAAATTATCGACCGAACAAAGCTTTGATGGACAGTTCCCTATTGTAATCTGTACTTGGAACTTTACCAATGCCACAGCTAAAGCTTGGGAGGTCCTAAATGCAGGAGGAAATTCACTCGATGCCGTGGAGCAAGGGGTCATGGTAGAAGAGGCTGATGTGGACAACCAAACCGTGGGTAAAGGAGGCAGACCAGATAGGGACGGCTATGTTACCCTAGACGCCTGTATTATGGACAAGTATGGCAATTGTGGTGCGGTGGTTTATCTTCAAAATATCACCCATGCCGTTTCTGTGGCTCGCATCGTTATGGAAAAAACGCCACATGTAATTTTGGCGGGAAAGGGGGCAGAACAGTTTGCCTATGAAAATGGGTTTAAAAAGGAAGACCTCTTAACAGAAAAATCTAAGGCGGAATGGATGGAATGGAAAAAAACTTCCCAATACAAGCCAGTTATCAATATTGAAAACCACGATACTATTGGAATGCTCGCCATTGATCAAAATGGGGATATTTCTGGGGCCTGCACCACCAGTGGGATGGCCTATAAGTATGGCGGACGCGTAGGTGATTCACCTATCATAGGCGCGGGATTATTTGTGGATAATGAAATAGGCGGGGCCACAGCCACCGGTGTTGGAGAGGAAGTAGTACGTACCGTTGGTAGTTTTTTAATTGTGGAACTCATGAGACAGGGCAAATCACCTCAAAAGGCCTGTGAGGAAGGCGTTAAGAGGATTATGGCCAAAAATAAGGACAGGAAAGATTTTCAAATTGGCTTTATTGCCATCAATAAAAAAGGGGAAACAGGATCCTATTGTGTACATCCGGGGTTTTCTTATAGCATGTTCACAAATGAAGGGCAAGTGAACCAGCCATCAGAATCCTATATTAAGCCTTAAGTGTTTCCAAAAAAATCATAATCTTTGTAGCTTTTAAAATAAATTAGACCACCCAAAATGGCAGAACAAAAAAGACTTTTTTTACTTGATGCATATGCATTGATTTTCCGAGGATATTATGCATTGATCAAGAATCCAAGAATAAATTCCAAGGGGATGGATACCTCTGCCGTTATGGGCTTTGTAAATTCGCTTTTTGATGTGATCAAAAGAGAAAAACCAGATCATTTGGCAGTTTGTTTTGATAAGGGTGGTAGTACGGAACGCACAGAAATGTTCGCAGATTACAAGGCGAATAGGGACGAAACCCCAGACGCCATTAGACAAGCTGTTCCTTATATTCAAGATATTCTAAAAGCCATGCATATTCCCGTAGTGGAATTGTACGGATTAGAAGCGGATGATATTATAGGCACCTTGGCTAAACAGGCAGAAAAAGAAGATTACAAGGTATTCATGGTGACCCCAGATAAGGATTTTGGACAATTGGTATCAGAGAATATATTTATGTACAGGCCTGCAAGGATGGGTAATGGTATAGAAATTTGGGGGATCCCGGAGATAAAAGAGCGTTTTGGAGTGGAGCGCCCCGAACAGGTCATTGACTACTTGGGAATGATGGGCGATGCCAGTGACAACATCCCAGGACTCCCAGGCGTAGGAGACAAAACAGCTAAAAAATTCATTGCTGAATTTGGCTCTATGGAAAACCTTTTGGCCAATACGGATAAACTGAAAGGCAAGATGAAAGAGAAAATCCAAGAAAATGCCGAATTGGGTATCCTATCAAAAAAGCTGGCAACCATTTGCATCACTTGTGATGTTACTTTTGATGCCAAAGATTATGAATTGTCCATGCCCGATAGTGAAAAGGTGCAGGAGCTTTTCGAAGAATTGGAGTTCAGAAGGCTTAAAGACCAATTCCTTAAACTATTCTCTGCGGAAGAAGAAACCACAACCACCCAAGTAAGCAGCACCCCTACTGCAAAAAAACAAGTGCAAGAGGCAGGAGGCGGTCAGTTTTCTCTTTTTGGAGGGGACACAAATCAGCCTTCAGGAACACTAGAAGCAGTATCGAGCAGAAAAACCATAAAGGATGTGGCCCATGTTTACCAAAGTGTAGCACAGGGAATGGCGATGAAATTATTTGTTCAAAATTTATTGAAACAGCCTTCGGTTTGTTTTGATACGGAAACAACCTCTTTAAATCCATTGGAAGCTCAATTGGTAGGGATCGCATTTAGTTGGGAAGCAGGCAAGGGGTTTTATATTCCGTTTCCAGAAGAAATGGAGGAGGCCCAAAATATTATCGAACAATTAAGGCCCTTCTTTGAATCCGAAAAAATCGAAAAAATAGGACAGAACCTTAAATACGACATCAAGGTGCTGGATAAATACAAGATAAAAGTAAAAGGCAAGTGTTTTGATACCATGTTGGCACATTATCTGATTAATCCGGATATGAGACACAATATGGATGTATTAGCCGAGACGTATTTGAACTACACCCCGGTTTCCATTACGGAGTTAATTGGCAAAAAAGGAAAAAACCAAATGTCCATGAGGGAGGTTCCTTTGGAAAAACAAACGGAATACGCCTCCGAAGATGCGGACATTACCTTTCAATTAGCGCAGCATTTTAGACCAGAACTTGCCGAAGCCAAAACAGAAGATCTTTTCAACGACATAGAAATACCCCTTTTACATGTTCTGGCGGATATGGAATTGGAAGGTATTAAATTGGACACGGGGTTTTTACATTCCCTTTCTAAAGACTTAGATAACGATATTAAAAGCCTGGAAACTATAATTTACGAAGCTGCAGGGGAAGAATTCAATATTGGTTCTCCAAAGCAATTGGGAGAAATTCTTTTTGACAAGATGAAACTGGTAGACAAGCCCAAGAAGACAAAAACTGGGCAATATTCCACTGCGGAAGATGTGCTGTCTTATCTAGCCAAAGACCACCCTATTATCCAACAAGTTTTGGACTACAGGGGCCTTTCCAAATTAAAGAGCACGTATATTGATGCGTTACCGGAACAAGTTGAGCCTACCACAGCAAGAGTACATACAGATTACATGCAGACCGTAGCTGCAACAGGAAGATTGAGCAGTAATAACCCAAACCTACAGAATATTCCCATACGAACCGAAAGAGGAAGACAGGTGCGCAAGGCCTTTGTTCCAAGGAATGAAGATTATATTTTACTAGCAGCGGATTACTCCCAGATAGAACTAAGAATCATTGCGGCATTGAGTCAAGAGACTACTATGATAGAGGCCTTTAAAAATGGGGAGGATATCCATGCCTCAACGGCCTCAAAAGTTTTTAATGTTCCGCTAGAAGAAGTTACCAGAGAACAGCGAAGCAATGCCAAAACTGTCAACTTTGGTATTATATATGGCGTATCGGCTTTTGGACTGAGCAATCAGACCGATCTCTCTAGAGGAGAAGCCAAGGATCTGATTGATACGTATTATAAGACGTATCCCAAATTGCGCAATTATATTAGCGAACAGATAGATTTTGCTAGGGAACATGGGTATGTGCAAACAGTTTTAGGCAGGAGAAGGTATTTAAAGGATATCAACGGAGGCAATGCCATTGTTAGAGGTGCCGCGGAACGCAATGCTGTGAATGCTCCTATACAAGGAAGCGCTGCAGATATCATCAAAATAGCCATGATCAATATCTACAAGAAGTTGGAAGATGGCAATTACAAGACCAAAATGCTGTTGCAGGTACATGATGAATTGGTCTTTGATGTGTATAAGCCCGAACTGGAAGAACTAAAAACCATGATCAAAACTGAAATGGAAAACGCTTATACCCTGTCTGTACCATTGGATGTGGAAATTGGAGTAGGAGAGAATTGGCTACAAGCACATTAAATATCAATAAATACTAATATAGTAAAGCATTTTTTTAAAAAAATTAGGATAAAAATAGTACAAATTCTATAAAATAGAATAATCATTTTTTCGACTAAAAATATTGTATATTGAACTTAACATACAATATTAATTTTATAAAAACGACTTCAATAAATAATAAATTTTCTTTAGACAGACTAATTTTTAAAACTGTTTAAATCAAATTAAAAATTACTTGTTTCCTTACGCTACTTGTAGTGTTTGGAATGCATTTCGGTTTTCACAAGATACACTTAATGCAAATCCACTTTTAGTCCAAAAGCCCCTTTAATTTTTATATTTGAATTAGTAAAAAAATACCTCCTTTGTGAGGTTTTTTTTGTTTAAAGAATAGTCAGGAAACATAAAGTCATTTTTTGTGACCGTTAAGATTTTACTCTCAGTATTTTACCCAGCAACCATTAAGCTGCCCTTGCCAATAATGCCCTAATTGTCTGATATTCAATCCTCATTTACGTGCCATTTAATACTACTTGAAATTCAACTTTCCTCAACTGCTGCGGGGATCAAGCATACTAGTATCACTTTATGGACTCTAAACAAAATTCAGGAAATCAAACTCCGCTATAGCATGTTCTTACTATGAGATTTTAAGCTCATTTTGTTAAATATTTGAGAATATATTCTTAAAAAGTCTTAAAATTGTATTTTTTATTGTTAATAAAAACTAAAAAAGAGTTAAAATTTAGCTAATGGTATTAAAAAGTTAAATATTTATAGACGACTAATTCTAAAATTAAATTTAATGAAATTCAAAAACGCATGGTTACTCACCTTATTTCTGGTGTTTGTAACACAAATCGGATTTTCCCAAGAAAAAACAATTACTGGAACTGTAACTTCTGCCTCGGACGGAGCTCCGTTACCAGGAGTATCGGTAGTAATTGTAGGAACAACAAGAGGAACACAAACCGATTTCGACGGTAATTACAGCATTAATGCTAATGTGGGCCAAAAGCTAAAATTTACCTATTTAGGGCAAAAAACTGCTGAAAGAACTATTGGATCGACAAACACTATCAATCTTCAAATGGAGGAAGATGCCGAAGCGCTTGACGAGGTTATAGTAACAGCGTATGGAACATCAACGAAAGAAGCTTTTACAGGTTCTGCCAGTGTTATTGGCGCTAAAGATCTAGAAATTAGAAGCGTTACCTCCCCTATTGCAGCCATAGAAGGTAGAGCAACGGGTGTTCAGTTCACATCGGCTTCTGGGCAACCTGGTTCCTCACCAGGGATTGTAATAAGAGGTGTTGGGACACTTAATGGTAATTCTGATCCGTTATTTGTAGTTGATGGTGTTCAGTACGAAGGTGCTTTAAATACAATCAACCAAGAAGACATAGCATCGTTCACCATTCTTAAAGATGCGGCTTCAACATCCTTATATGGTTCTAGAGCTGCTAACGGAGTTGTTTTAATCACGACAAAGAGTGGTACTAGAGGAGAAATAAAAGTATCGGCCTCAACTCAATATGGCTTGGTGTCCGCTGCTATTCCATTTTATGATGAGCTTACACCTGGTCAATATTATGAAACTATGTGGGAATCCCTAAAAAATTCCAGTGCTGGTGGTGGAGACCCAGCTTATGCTTCTGCGAACATATACAATAACTTAGGATATAATCCTTTTGATGTCCCTAACGATCAAATCGTAGGCACCAATGGACAATTAAATCCTAATGCCAACGTCATCTACAACAGCTTAAATTGGTATGATGTTTTACAAAGAACCGGAGTTCGCCAAAATTATAACGTGAACGTTTCGGGTGGTGGTGAAAAGCATAAAGTATTTTTCTCTGCCTCTTATTTAGAGGAAGAGGGTTTTGTTGTTTCTTCTAAATTTGATCGTTTAACTACCCGTTTAAATGCAGACTTTGATGTAAATGATTATATAAAAATAGGAGGTAGTACCAACATTACCATTTCCGAGGCTGTAGGGCCTAGTTCTGCTGGGACAGGAAGTATCGTTAACCCTTTCGGTTTTGCCAAAAATATAGGTTCGGTGTACCCTGTTTATGTAAATGATTTACAAGGAAATATTGTTCGTGATGTTGCTGGAAATCCAGTTTTTGATAATGGTGAAGGTTTTTCAGAATTTAATATAGGCTCAAGACCTATAAGCCAAGGACGCCATGCCTTACAGGAGCTTCTTTTAAACGATGAGCGCAATAAAGACAATACCTATGGTTTTAGATTCTACACAGACTTTAAAATATTGGATGGTCTTAATCTTAGATTAAATTATGGTAGAGATATCAATGAAGGCCTTGAAAAACAGTATGAAAACAACATTATTGGAGATGCCCAACCAACTGGAAGGTATGGTGAAGTAAGATTTAGAAGAGAAGTTAAGAACTTTAATCAAATATTAACCTACACTAAAAGCTTCAACAATATTCATAATATAGACCTTACTGCTGGTCATGAAAGTTTTGAAAGAATCTTTTCCAGTGTTGATGCTTTGGCCGTTGAACAAACCGCCGAAGGTATCTACGAATTCGACAACTTTGCCCAGCCTGTTAGAATTGGGGGTTCTACCACCAACAAAACAATTGAAGGATACTTTTTAAGAGCAAATTATAATTTTGATAATAAATATTATATCAGCGGTTCGGCTAGAAGAGATGCTTCATCCGTTTTTAGTGCAGATGCCAGATGGGGTACTTTTTACTCTGTAGGAGCTTCTTGGAGAATAGACCAAGAAGATTTCATGGATAATGTCTCTTTTGTTGATCAGTTAAAGCTAAGAGGGTCTTATGGGGAAGTAGGTAATGATGATTTGGGAGATTTCTTTTTATCTCAACCTAGGTATGGTCTAACCTCTAATGCAGGTAGCCCTGCCATTATATGGAGTGAAATTGGTAACGCAGACTTACAATGGGAAACCGTAGAGAGTTTTGATGTAGCCCTAGAATTTACCTTATTCAACAATTTCTTAGACGGTACAGTAGAATACTATAAGAGAAATTCTTCTGATTTATTATATGATCTACCAATAGCCTTGAGTAATGGGTTAAATTCATTCCCTTCTAATGTCGGTGATATGTATAACTCAGGTTGGGAAGTTGGTGTAACAACGCATCTAGTCAATAGGGCTGATTTTAGATGGGATGTAACTTTCCAGGCGTCTACTTTCAAAAATGAAATCACAAGTTTACCAGATCCATTCGTCAATGGTGAAGCACGATGGGATGTAGGTAGGTCTAGGTTTGATTTCTTTTTGCTAAAAACTGCTGGAGTAGATCCTGCTAATGGAGATCAATTGTTTCAGGTGTATGAAACAGATGAAAATAACAACAGTGTTCCTGTTTTAGACGCAAATGGTAATGTAGAAACTACCAATGATTGGCAAGAAACGCAGAGAGCTTACACGGGAGATTCTTCCATACCAGATCTTTTAGGTTCAGTATCCAATACTATTAGTTATAAAGGATTTTCCTTGGATGTTTTAGTAAATTACGGTATTGGTGGTTCATTTTTAGACAATGGCTATTCTGCAATGATGCACAGTGGAAATTTTGGAAATTCCTATCACCCAGATATTCTTAAAGCATGGCGTCAGCCAGGAGACATCACAGATGTGCCTAGATTGGAAAGTGGGAATAATAATTTAGTAAGAACACAATCTGATCGGTTTTTAACAGATGCCTCCTTCTGGTCGCTAAGAAATGTTAACCTAGGGTATAGCTTCGACGGTAAGATTGCTGAAAAAATAGGTGTTGATAGATTAAGACTTTCCGTATCTGGAGAAAATCTATACCTAAAGAGCAAGAGACCAGGATTGAATCCTCAGTTTAACTTACAAGGAGCAGGGGCTGGTAATGACTTTAATCCTGCGAGAATTATTTCCTTTGGTTTAAACGTGGCCTTTTAATAAATCTATAATAAAAAAAACTTAATAATTATGTTAAGAAATATAAAATATACGTTGCTTGCAATAGCAGCTTTTACAATTACGTCGTGTGACGACGATTTTCTGGAAACAAAACCAACAGATGCCATTTCTTCTTCTGATGCCTTTGCTACTGCAGAAAACATGGCACTTATACTTAATGGGTTGCACCGTGGACTGTATTCCCAATCACAAACCATCCTTCCTGGAGGAAATACAGCTAGGGCAGGCGAACACTATTGGGTACCAATGGGAGATGCCCTTGGTGGTGGTATAATTCATTCAGCGAATGCAAATAATTTAGGTTGGAGAACTACAGCACAATGGTTGGATCATACAGATCAAACCTCGTTAACCAATGAAATATTATGGTATCACCGTTATAATATTATTGCGAGTGCCAATGCTATTATTAACAAAGCAACAGACGGCTCTATTCCAGAAGACGCTAGACTAAAAGAGATTATAGGTCAGGCTTACACCTACAGAGCCTATGCGTATCTTTCATTGGTTCAGCATTATGCCAAGGGGTACCTGATCGGTAGCCCAGCTACAGATCCTGGAGTACCTTTATTGTTCTCTTCGGATGCACCTTATACAAGTGCTCCAAGATCAACGGTTCAAGAGATTTACGACCAAATGAGATTGGATGTAGATACAGCAATTTCCTATTTTGAAGGCGCCACCTCCAGGCCAACCGGATCTGCAGCTGGTAAATCTCAATTGAACATTGATGTTGCGTATGGCCTTAAAGCACGTATTGCATTGAATAGTGGGGATTGGCGTACGGCTGCCGATGCTGCTATAGCAGCGCGTGCAAATTATCCTTTAATGGGTGAAAGCGATTGGAAATCTGGATTTAACACCACAACGCTACCAGAAGTGATCTGGGGCAGCAACGTTATAGGTACGGAAACCACGTTTTTCCGTTCCTACTTTTACCTAATGTGCAATACCTTTAACGGTAGTCAAAATAGAAACAACCCTAAAATTGGAGATAAAAGATTGGTTGATGCAATTCCTGATACCGATTACAGAAAAGATGTATTCTTAATAGATGCACCAAACACCAATACTTCAGCATCCAACGGAGAAGGTGGCTGGGCTAATAATACCAACCCTTTGTATACTACTGAAGCGGAATTTGATGCAGCAGAAGTATTTTATAGAGACCAATATGGTTGGACATCTGCTCACAACGAACATCCTTACATGCATGTTAAAATGTTACAACAAAACCCTGGAACTATAGATCCAGATGATATTATTTATATGCGTTCTTCCGAGATGTATTTAATAGAAGCGGAAGCGGAAGCCATGTTAAATAATGTCACTGGTGCACAAGATGCCTTAAGGACATTGGGCGAATCGCGTGATAGCGCTTACGATCCAACAGTTTATGCAACACAAGAAGCATTAATGGATCACATTAAGTTTCAACGAGGGGTTGAATTATGGGGAGAAGGCTTTTTATATACAGATAAAATACGCTGGGATGACGGCATCGATCATGCTGCCAATGGTGGTTCCGGAGCATCTGAGGTGCTTTATCAAGCTGGTTTTCAACAGGACAGACCTTCAATTAACAACTCTTGGATTTTTAAAATTCCACAAGCAGAAATTGATGCAAATCCTAATTTGTCACAAGCAGATCAGAATTAAAAATAGTTAAAAATCCCCTTTAATTATTTAATTTGAGTTAGTTAAAAAAACACCTCCTTTGGGGGTGTTTTTGTTTCTGATGATATAAAACAAAAAAGCCCTTTAGGAGTTCCAAAAAGGCTTTTTTGTTTTATATCATCAGAAATTATCTTTTCTTAAAGACAATTTCTGTTCCAGTTAAAGTTTCTCCTTCAATATCTTCCCCAGCAATAATCAAGGTACTGCTTTTAAGATTTACAGTTACAGTCTCCGCTAAACCTGTGGCATCGGTAATGGTTAATTGGTCTCCTTCCAAACTCCAAGTGGCTTCTTCTTCTTCAAATGCAGTAGGACATGGTATGGAGGTTGAATTTACATTGATCTCAATATCACTAACTCCGCTTCTAGTGATCAAAGTACCATCAGCATTAAATGTTAACACCAATAATTCACAATCCTGTGCAATTAAACTATCAAAAATTAGCTTTGCAAATGTAAGCTCAGCGTTATTGGAATCATCTACCTTTAATTCTGCCACATCCCAAGTACCCTCAATGGAAGTGGTTCCCATCCCATTATCTTTATCAGATGAACAGGAAATTCCCAATAAAGCAACAAATAGGAAACTTAATATACTATGTTTGATCATGTCTTTTGTTTTGATTTACGAATAAACGATTATAACCTGGTTTTATTTCACAACTAAGGATTTAACTTTCTATTTGGCAAATCTGTAGGTAGCTTTTAAAAGAAAGGTGTTGTTAATTTCTCGTTCAATATTTGTTGGTCTAAACTTCGGCCCAAAGTCTCCCTTGGATCTTTCAAACCAGCAACCCCTTGTGACCATACCAAGAAAACTTCACAGCCCGGAATATACTCCCAGCGCAAGACCAGATTGGATCTAAACTGTACAAATGAAAAATTGGGATAATCAACAGTTCCTCTTCTACATTGCATCCTTCAATATGTATAGAAATTTAAATTTGATCATACAAATACAACGTTATCCGAAATAAATTAATTCCCCTCTACTACTACTACTACTACTACTACTACTACTACTACTACTACTACAGAAAAGGACAAATAAGCGACGGATAGGCATTAATTATGATTGAATAGGTTGAACTACTAAAGGAGTGATAAAACCATTGATTTATTAGAGTATTAATTTCTATTTAGTATGTATTCAACATCAAAATAAATTTTACTTCTCATGATTCCTACTATATTTTTGAATTAAAATACACTACCTTAATCCTTTGAAAAAATAATACTAAACAACCATTTGTATTTCAAGTTAATAGTTGTACATTTGCAGCCCGTTTAACGGGATTGGAGTGTTTAATAAATAAATAAATTAGTGTGGACACATTAAGCTATAAGACAATTTCAGCCAATAAAGCTACCGTTCAGAAGGAATGGTTATTGGTTGACGCTGAAGGGGAAACATTAGGAAGATTGGCATCCAAGGTGGCAAAAATGCTACGTGGAAAGTACAAGCCTAATTTTACACCGCACGTTGATTGTGGAGATAACGTGATCGTTATCAATTCAGAAAAAATTCATCTTTCTGGAAACAAATTAGAGTCGAAGACCTATATACGTCATACAGGATATCCTGGAGGACAAAGGTCTCAGACTGCTGGTGAGTTGATGGAAAAAAATCCTGCACAAGTTATAGAAAAAGCTGTAAAAGGAATGTTGCCTAAAAATAAATTAGGTGCTGAACTTTTCAGAAATCTAAAAGTGTATGTAGGGTCTGAGCACAACCAAGAAGCGCAAAAACCAACAGCAATTAATTTAAACGAACTTAAGTAATGGAAGTAATTCACAAAATCGGTAGAAGGAAAACCGCTGTTGCTCGTGTTTATGTTTCAGAAGGAAAGGGAAATATCACCATCAACAAAAAAGACTTTAACGTATACTTTCCTACTGCTACATTACAGTACAAAGTAAAACAACCTTTTGCGTTGACAGGAAATGACGAGAACTATGACGTAAAAGTCAATGTTTACGGTGGTGGAAGTACTGGACAGGCAGAAGCAATCCGTTTAGCTTTATCTAGAGCTTTATGTGAAATAGATGCCGAGCATAGACTTGTTTTGAAGCCAGAAGGTCTTCTTACTAGAGATCCTAGAATGGTTGAACGTAAGAAATTCGGTCAGAAGAAAGCTCGTAAGAAATTCCAATTCTCGAAACGTTAATACTTTATTTTGTAAAGTATTTCAGGGGATGGGATCAAGCCTAATCATATTGATCCAAAAAATGCTAAGGGCAACTTTGGCAATTCATTAAAGTTCATTGATATATCTTAACCAGTTTAAGATAAATTTAAACCATGTTGTCGTTGTCCCAAAGGAACACGTAAGACACTTTGGAGCATAGTTTAGCATCTAAATGCTAAAGGCTATATCAAAAAAAAATGATGTACCACTTTAGTATTGCTAATTCAACAGAACGTAAACTAGTACAAAAAAATGGCAAACAATATTGAAGTAAAAGACCTTCTAGAGGCAGGTGTACATTTTGGTCACCTTACAAGAAAATGGAATCCAAACATGGCTCCCTATATCTATATGGAGCGTAACGGAATTCACGTTATCAACTTATACAAAACTGTTGCAAAACTTGAAGAGGCTAACGAAGCTCTTAAAAAAATTGCAGCATCTGGTAGAAAAATTCTTTTCGTTGCTACCAAAAAACAAGCTAAAGACATCGTAGCAGAAAAAGCTGGAAATGCAAACATGCCATACATCACAGAAAGATGGCCTGGTGGAATGTTGACCAACTTTGTGACTATCCGTAAAGCTGTTAAAAAAATGGCTACTATAGATAGGATGAAAAAAGATGGTACTTTCAACACCCTATCCAAAAAAGAGCGTTTGCAAGTTGAGCGTCTACGTGCGAAACTGGAAAAGAACTTAGGTTCTATTTCTGAAATGACCCGTCTACCTGCCGCTTTGTTCATCGTAGATACAATGCGCGAGCATATTGCTGTTAAAGAAGCGATAAAATTGAATATTCCAATTTTCGCTATGGTAGATACCAATTCCGATCCAAGACCAATCGATTATTTGATCCCATCCAACGATGATGCATCTAAATCTATCGATGCTATCTTGTCACATGTTTCCAATGCTATCATAGAAGGATTAGCAGAACGTAAATCGGAAAAAACGGAGAAAGATGAGCCTAAAGCCGCTGCTCCTAAGAAAGCTGTAAAAGCAGATGACTTGACAAAAATTGAAGGTATCGGTCCAAAAATTGCCGAAGTTTTCAATGAACAAGGTATTATGACTTTTGCTGACCTCGCTTTCAAAACTGAAGATGACTTAAAAGAAATCTTGGTTGAAGCTGGTTCCACTTTCGCTTCTAACAACCCAGCTTCATGGGCTAAGCAAGCAAAAATGGCTGCTGAAGGAAAATGGGATGAGCTTAAAGAATGGCAAGATACAGTTAAAGGCGGTGTAGAATAAACCTCCTTTTTCCCTACTATAAACTAAATATTAATTTAACATTGCCCTAAACTAAGTCGCGTACCCCGTGATTATTTTAGGGCAATATTAAAACATACACAAAATGGTAAAGATTACCGCCGCAGAAGTAAATAAATTAAGACAGACCACAGGTGCTGGAATGATGGATTGTAAAAAAGCCTTAGTGGAAGCTGAAGGTGATTTCGAAAAAGCAATTGAAATTCTACGTAAAAAAGGTCAAAAAGTTGCTGCTAACAGAGCTGATAGAGAATCTTCAGAAGGAGCAGCTATTGCAAAAGTTAATGCTGACAATACCTCTGGCGTTGTTATCTCTTTGAACTGTGAGACCGACTTTGTTGCCAAAAACGATTCTTTCGTGACTTTAGCCAACGAATTCGCTGACCTTGCTTTGAATTTTGACAAAAAAGAAGATTTTCTTGCTGCTGATTTCAAAGGTATTACTGTACAGGATAAACTTATTGAACAAACTGGAGTAATCGGAGAAAAACTAGAAATTGGTGGTTTCGAAAGACTAAGTGCTCCTTTTGTTGGATCGTATATCCACGCAGGCAACAAAATAGCTACCCTAGTAGGGCTTTCTGCCTCTGTTAATGGTGCAGATGTAGCCGCTAAGGATGTCGCTATGCAAGCTGCTGCAATGAATCCGGTTGCTTTGAACGAGGAAGGTGTAGACCAATCTATCATCGACAAAGAAATAGAGATTGCAAAAGACCTATTGCGTCAAGAAGGTAAGCCAGAAGCTATGTTGGACAATATCGCTAAAGGTAAATTGAACCGTTTCTTTAAAGATAACACCTTGGTAAACCAAGATTTCATTAAAGACAGCAAACAAAGTGTTGCACAATATGTAAAATCTGTAGATTCAAAACTTGAAATTACCGGATTTAAAAGAGTTGCTTTAGGGTAAACTCTTCCATATATAAATTAAAAAACCGCTTCCAAAAGAAGCGGTTTTTTTGTATCCCAAGGTTTAATAATTCTATTTAACCAAATTGCTTTTTAAAAAAATCTTTGCTGATATGATCAAATTTGACTAGACAGGCTTGTTTAGGATAACCTCATTAAAGAACTCCACTTTATATAGAGCAACCCTTACATCCATCAGACACCTTTAATAGCATAAAAAAAGGGGTGCCATTCTAATGAAGAGCACCCCTTTTTTATAATGTTATATTTACTGTTAACCCTTCATCCAAACGTTTCGCAAGGCAACCTGTTCTGCAGTGGCATCATCCATAGGAACAATCGTTTCTAGCTTTACCATGGGTGTACCTACCGTTCCAGTTAAAATCAATTGTTGACCTTCACGCTCAACCATCATTTGAATCTCTTTATCTGGCGACCATCCAAAACTTGCTCCAATAATAGGCCTAATAGTTTCCAAGGAAATTTCCACTCCATCAATTGCCTTTATGACATCGGCACCCTTGGCGCCCAGATCGATAAAAAAGGTGTTTAGTGCAATCCCTTCCCTAACATAAATAGCGTTGTTGTTATCTTGATCCACATCGATATAAGGAACATCGCCATTCAAAAAATAACCGCTCTCCTGCTCTACTTCTGTTATGGCTAAACCCACTTTAGACAAATAATAGCTATAATCAATTGGAGCGTTTCCAATTACATGTGTTTTAAAAAATTCGCCCACCTCTGGATAGGTCATGGTTGTAATTTCGCCAATTAGCGCTGCATCCTCAAAAGGCACTTGATCTCCGTACTTCTTAGAAAGTTCTTTTAGAAGCCACAAGACCCCCTTTTCGCCTTTGCTCAACTCCCTTAAGGTAATATCCAGAGCCATATTAATCAAGGTTCCTTTTTCATATACGTTGGCGTAGTTTTCCTTATAAGGCGCCACTAGGATATTCTTGCTCATCACCGTAAAAGACATATCATCATCATACCTTTTGGCATTGTTGATCTTGTCCATAATTCTTTTGAAGAAATCTGTTTCGGTAATAAGTCCCTGCTGAATTTGAAAAAGATTAGCAAAATACTCGGTAGTCCCCTCGTACATCCACAAATGCTCTGACATTTTAGGGTTGTTGAAATCGAAATATTGAATTTCCTTGGAATGCACACTCAAGGGGGTAACAATATGAAAAAATTCATGAGATACAACATCTACCATGGCCTGCTCCAAGCGATCTAACGGCATTTGTTCTGGCAAAACAACAACGGTGGACGTATGGTGTTCTAAAGCTCCGAAACCGGACGCATCGTCTTCCCCCGATGTAGAAAGGTATAAAAGAATATTATACTGCTTGGTACTATTAACCTCTCCCAAAAACGATTTTTGGGCATCCATCATTTTTTGCATCCTATCCTTAAGATCCGATGCCTTGTATACTTGATTAGGAGAATAAAGGACCAAATTAACGGTAATCCCGTTTATTTCAAATGATTCTGCAGAACTTTTGGCATATAAAATAGGGTTGTCTATTACCTCAAAATACCTACTTGCCTCAAAGATATCAACCCCAGCCTTAGTAACTTTCTTAGCCAAAGAGGTGGTTGCTGAAAGATCCGCAGGGGTACTTATTGTTATTTGGTAAGGCACTTCTTTTAATCCATCAAAATAGCCTATAAAGCCGTGAAGGTTGAGCATAAAGTTCTCCCCTTTGAGAATATTAGTGCCTGCAGGTGAAAAAACAGCCTCAGCTACTTCGCCCTCGGTATCGTAAGTGTCATTTACCTCATAGGTCACCCTATCCAAATTCTTTCCATTGGTTATATCCCAGGTATTATCATCGGATTTTGAGACGGATAATTCATTTCCCTTGTAATCTATTGCCCTGAAATTTTGGATATATTTTCCATAGTTATCTTCGCTATAGGTTCCAGGAACCGTTTTTGGGATAAAAAAAGAAACCTTGTCCGAGGTAAAAGCACCTGGATCTATACTAACTTTGACTCTATCATCAACAACATCTACCAAGTCTATGGTTGTTAACATAGTCATCTTAGAAGCCGGGACCAAGTTCTTAGAGGCACCGCATCCTATTAAAGATAATCCTGTTAGGAAAATCAATACTGTTTTTCTCATTTTACGAATTTTATAAGTTTAATTCAAAGATTATAATTACGACCCTTTAAATCGGCACAAGATTATAAAAAAATAGACAGACATTCATCTCTCTTGACAAATAATTAGGAGTACATTAAATGCCTACGACTTCTTCCGTAACTTATTTTGATTATTTTTGTTCCGATTTAATCAAGATTTACACCATGCAGTATAAAAGAATACTTCTAAAACTTAGCGGAGAAGCATTAATGGGAGAGAGACAATATGGAATTGACCCAAAAAAACTTTCCGAATATGCCGAAGAAATAAAAGTTATTGTAGATAAGGGAATTGAAGTTGCCATAGTTATTGGTGGTGGAAATATTTTTAGAGGGTTATCTGGGGAGAATAATGGCATAGACAGAGTACAAGGAGATCATATGGGGATGCTAGCAACAGTAATAAATGGTCTTGCACTGCAGAGTGCCTTAGAAGTAAAAGGCATGCCTACCAGATTGCAATCTGCCATAAAAATTAATGAAGTTGCAGAACCTTTTATAAGAAGGAGAGCTATTAGGCACCTGGAAAAGGGCAGGGTAGTTATTTTTGGAGGAGGCACTGGAAATCCTTATTTCACAACAGATTCGGCAGCCGTTCTTAGAGCAATTGAAATTGAAGCCGACGTAATTCTTAAAGGAACAAGGGTAGATGGGATTTACAGTTCAGATCCTGAAAAGGACAAAAATGCAACCAAATTCAATAAAATATCCTTTACAGAGGTACTCAACAAAGGGTTGAAGGTAATGGACACTACAGCGTTCACCCTAAGCCAAGAAAATGAGCTCCCAATTGTAGTATTTGATATGAACAAAAAAGGAAATCTCCTAAAAATAGTTTCGGGAGAGAATGTAGGTACTATGGTAAACATTTAATTTTTGTTACTTTTAGATAGTTTAGTTTTTAAATTTTTTATACATGAACGAAGAGATAAGTTTTATAATTGATACAGCAAAGGAATCTATGGATGCTGCCATGAAACATTTGGAAAAGGCCTTTGTAAAGATTAGGGCAGGAAAAGCCAGTCCTATCATGCTTTCCAGTGTAATGGTTGAATATTATGGTTCCCAAACCCCTTTGGGACAAATTGCAAACGTAAATACCCCAGATGCAAGGACAATATCTGTTCAGCCTTGGGAGAAAAACATGCTTCATGAAATTGAAAAAGCAATCATGAATGCTAACTTGGGATTTAATCCCATGAACAATGGAGATAATATTATCATTAATGTTCCACCCCTTACCGAGGAACGAAGAAAAGATTTAGTAAAACAAGCCAAGGCGGAAGCTGAGGATGCTAAAATTGGGATTCGCAATGCTAGACAGGAAGGCAATAAAGAAATAAGAAATGCTGATATCTCAGAAGATCTGCAAAAAAATGCTGAGGCAGATATCCAAGAGCTTACCAATACATACATCAAAAAAATTGACTCAGTATTAGCCAATAAAGAAATCGAAATAATGAAAGTCTAATTTTCTGATTAGATAATTGAACAAAGGGCCCCATTTGAGTCGCTCTTTGTTCAATTATATATTTCCTATCTATCTTAACTACACAACACTTGTGAAAAACGCCTTACTCTACTTAGTTTTATTTTTCACAACACTGTCTTGGTCCCAGACTATAACTGGCATAGTCAAGGACAGAAAAACTAATAAACCCTTGCCCTTCGCCTCTATCGAGCCAAATAAAGGTTCTGGTACTATTACAGATTTTAACGGCCAATTTAAATTGGATAACGCCAATGAAATTACTTTTATCCAGGTGGGCTATATTGGATATGCTCCATTGGAAATACCCATTACTACAGCCAAATCATATTATTCCGTTCTGCTAGATCAGTCCACTGTGGTTTTAGATGAAGTGGTCCTAAGTTCATACGTGAAATCTGCGGAGGAGATCATTAAAAAAGCCATTGACTATAAAAAAAGAAACCACCCAGAAAAAATATTGAATAGTTATTCCTTTAAGACATACAATAAGCTTTTAGTCACTGCGCCAATAGATTCAATTAATCCAGCCATTGATTCTGTTTATGTGCGCGACAATGGAAAATTGCGTTTTAAAGAATTGGATTCCACGAATTTTAATCTCAGAAAACAACTGGTCAAGTCGCACCTTTACATTAGTGAAGAGGCCTCTACCTATAAATTCACTAAGGACAAAGGGAGGCAAAAAACAATTAATGCCATTCGGATGGCTGGTTTTAAAGAACCTGTCTATGAGGTTTTGGGACTTCAATTTCAATCCTTTTCTTTTTATGACTCAGATTATATCCTTCTAGAAAATGAATATATTAATCCATTATCTGCAGGAGGCCTAAAAAAATACAACTATAAAATCCTAAAAGTATCCAATGAGAATGAGGGGGAGTCTTCTGCTTTTATGATCTACTATTCCCAAAAAGATCAAGGGCAAACGAAAGGCCTAGAAGGAGTTCTATACATAGACACAGCCACCTACGCACTACAAAAAGCAATTGCCCAGACCATAGGGGTTTTTGAGGTCAAGGCCACTCAGACTTTCACGTATTATCCAAAGGAAAATATTTGGTTCCCAAATAGTAAAGAAATAAAAATCAAAAAAGGAAATACCCCTGAAAGTCTCTCCTTTTTAGGTAATAGATTCGAAATACGAAAAGGGCAACAAGACTCTACCTTGGTGCATTCAAATCCCCAGAATGCCGAAGACTTGGCATATCTTATCTCCGGGGAACATAATTTTGATGTGTCACTAAACTCACCCTTAAAAATCAGCAGGAAAGGTCTTGCCATTAAAATTGATGATGACGCTTACCTAAGAAGCGAGCCCTTCTGGAATACTTTTAGGACAGACACCATAACTTCCCTTGGCCAAGAAACCTATGTCTATATAGATAGTTTAGTGGATCAAAAAAATGTAGAACCAAGATTGAACCGAACTCGAAAGCTATTGCAGGGATATTACCCTACCAACTATTTTGATTTTGACTTAAGGTATCTTCTTAAATACAATAACTATGAAGCCTTTAGAGTAGGTCTAGGTGCCATCACCAATACTAACTTTTCTAATAAGCTTTTTCTTAATGGGTATGTCGTATACGGCACCTTGGACCAAAAGTTCAAATATAGTTTTGGGGCAACAACACGATTGAACAAGGAATATAACACCTGGCTGGGCGTTAGTTATACAGATGACCTTGTAGAATCTGGAAGTTCCAAATATATTACAGACAAACGAACCTTCTATTTGTTCGAGCCACGCTTGTTCAATATTTCTTCTTTCTATGCCACCAGGAACACCTCTATATTCTTGGAACACGACTTCACCTCCAAGTTGAACGGAAGAATACAATTCTCTAAAAGTTTTAATGACCCCACTTATAATTACACATACACCTTAAATGGGCAGAATTATAACACCTATGACCTAACCGAGGCTACATTGAGTTTTCAATGGAACCCCTTTTCCGAATATATGCAAGCTCCACAGGAAAAGCGTACTCTAAAAGATGGATTTCCCCAGTTCACCTTACAAGTTTCTCAAAGTCTTCCCAATGTATTGGATGGTGACTTTAATTTTACAAAATTCAATTTTAAAGCTTTTTATGTAAAAAGGTTCCTAAACAAAACCAGAACGGAAATTTTGTTTAATAGTGGCTTTGCCTTCGGCGATATTCCCCTTACGCATTTATACCACGCCTCGCCTAACCAGCCTGACGGAAGTGTCATTATGGACAGATTTTCGGTGACTGGTAGGGAAAGTTTCGAAACCATGTTCTTCGACGAATTTTTCTCGGACCGCTTTGTCATGGGTCAAATTAGGCACACCCTAAGGCCTTTTAAAATAAGTAGCCGCATCAAACCCCAATTATCACTGATCACTAGAAGTGTTATTGGAGCTGTTTCCAATATAGAAAATCATGTTGGCCTAAATTTTAGCTCCTTAAATAAAGGATATTTTGAAAGCGGAGTTGAGTTGAACAGGATTTTGGCTGGTTTTGGTCTTAGCTTCTTTTACCGACACGGAGCCTATCATCTGCCTACCTTCGACGATAATATCTCATTTAAATTCACCTTTTATTTCGGTTCTGGTTTTTAGGTACGTTAGCAATGATTTTCTACCTTTAACAACTTTAAAAAATATCAATGGTAGCTAAGCTAACACAAGGGTTTTGGGCAAAAACGGCCAGGCTAATCCTCCGCAATAGAATCTTGATCTTAATACTTATTGCTGTAATTACGGTTTTCCTTGCGCTACAGTGGGAAAATATGCGATTTTCCAATTCAGAGGCAAATCTATTACCCGACGACCATCCGGTCAACATTGAATATCTATCCTTTTTAGAACAATTTGGGGAAGAAGGAAATGTGGTGGTCATTGCAGTTCGTGATAGCTCCTTGTTTACTCCTGATAAATTTAACCGTTGGAACAAACTCAGCAAACAATTAGATGCCTTTCCAGAGGTAGATTTTGTATTGTCCACAGACAATTTACAGGAATTAGAAAAAGACAACGAGAAACAAGAGTTTACCTTAAGGCCCTTTATCAAAAAAACACCCACCACCAAAAAAGAAATAGATAGCCTTACCAATCACTTGTTCAACGATTTGCCCTTCTATGATGATGTAATCTTCAACAAAGAGAGCAAAACAGTAAGGACTTTGATCTATTTGGATAAGGATATAGTAAACACTTCGGTAAGAAAGGATTTTATTCTTCAGGATTTCAATAAACTGATTGCCAATTTTGAAAATGAAACTGGCATGGATGTCCATATTTCGGGTATGCCCTACGTCAGGACCATGAATTCCCAGAATATCATTGACGAAATCGGAAAATTTATTCTAGCTGCTTTAGGAGTAACCTCATTGATCTTCTTCTTCTTCTTTAGAAGCTTTAGGGCCACTTTTATTTCTATGTTCGTGGTGATTATAGGAGTGATGTGGGCTTTTGGCATCCTTGGCCTTTTGCGATATGAAATAACCGTATTAACAGCTTTGATACCGCCCCTTATTATTGTGATCGGTATTCCCAATTGTATTTTCCTGATCAATAAGTACCAACAGGAAGTCAAAAAACACGGCAATCAGGCCCTTTCATTACAACGTGTTATATCCAAGATCGGAAACGCTACTCTGATGACAAATATCACTACAGCATCCGGTTTTGCTACCTTTATTATTACAGATAGTAAGCTTTTAAAAGAATTCGGTATTGTAGCTTCTATCAATATCATTGGGATCTTTATCCTTTCGTTATTGATCATTCCTATCGTATACAGTTTTATGCCCCTGCCCAAAACCAAGCATTTAAAGCACTTGAACACCAGATGGATAGAAACTTTCGTCAACTGGATGGAAAGAATTGTAAGGGAAAGAAGAATTACTGTATACATTACTTCAATAGTCCTTCTAGTGGTTAGTATCATTGGAATGTACCAAATAAAAATTTCTGGTAGCCCCATAGAAGACATGCCAAAAAATGCAGAGTTCTTTAAGGATATCCGATTTTTTGAGGAGGAATTCGACGGCATTATGCCAGTAGAAATTGTCGTGGATACGGAGCGTAAAAAAGGAGTACTAAAGTCTACCAACTTACGCAAAATGGATCAAATTGGGGACGTAATCCACGAAATTCCTGAATTATCTAAGCCCATTTCCGTGGTCAATATGGTCAAATATTCCAAACAGGCGTTTTACAATGGGATGCCTAAATATTATCAATTGCCCACTGCACAGGAAAGTACGTTTATTATGGATGTTGCCAGAAAATCAACTAATGATGGCAATCTTTTAAAGAGCTTTGTGGACAGCACAGGACAAACCGCTAGGATCACCACCTACATGAGGGATGTGAATACGGAGCGAATGGAGGAAATCCAAGGAAAACTTCAGGAGAACATAGACAAAATATTCCCTGCGGACAGATACAATGTGTATCTCACAGGTAAGGCCCTATTATTTTTAAAAGGAACCAAATACTTGGTAAAAAACCTAATCATGTCCCTCGCTCTTGCTATTGGTTTGATTGCACTTTTTATGGCCTATTTGTTCCGTTCCTTCAGAATGATTGTAATCTCTTTGATCCCCAACCTTTTGCCTTTAGTTATAACGGCGGGGGTGATGGGCTTTGCTGGGGTTCCTATAAAACCATCTACCATTTTGGTATTTAGTATAGCCTTTGGTATTTCGGTAGATGACACTATACACTTTCTTGCCAAATACCGGCAAGAACTAAATGCAAACCACTGGAGAATCAAAAAATCTGTTTATGCCGCCTTGAGGGAGACAGGAGTGAGTATGTTTTACACTTCAATTGTTCTTTTCTTCGGCTTTTCGGTATTTATGATTTCTAGTTTTGGGGGTACAGTAGCGTTAGGGGCTTTGGTTTCTGCTACCTTATTATTTGCAATGTTGGCCAATCTAATTTTATTGCCAAGTTTATTGCTCTCCTTGGAAAGAAGCATAGCAAATAAAACCGTTCTTAAAAAACCACAGATTGATATTCTTCCAAAAGAAGAACTCAATACTAATGAAAAATAAAATATAAACGGTAAACCGTATCATTATGAAACAGCCGATGCGGTTGCTATTTACCAAAAAACTATCTTTACAACATTAAATTAGACGTATTTTCCAATGAAACAACAAAGTATACAAGAGCTCTTGAGCGGCAAAAATTTATTACAGGAAGTTACCCTATTTGGGTGGGTTAAAACTTTTAGAAGTAACAGGTTCATTGCTTTAAATGATGGCTCAACCCTCAATAACATTCAATGTGTTGTTAACTTTGAAGATTTTGAAGATCAACTCTTAAAACAAATTTCTACTGGCGCCGCTTTAAAAATAACCGGCACACTTGTAGAAAGCCAAGGGAAAGGCCAATCTGTAGAAGTACAAGTGAAAAATGTTGTCATCTTGGGCACGGCAGACCCAGAAACCTATCCCATACAACCTAAAAAACATTCCTTGGAGTTTTTAAGGGAAAAGGCTCATCTTAGGATCAGAACCAATACGTTTAGCGCTGTGATGCGCGTGCGTTCTGCTCTTTCTTTTGCCATACACCAATATTTTAGGCAAAATGGGTTCTACAATGTGCATACGCCCATAGTAACAGGATCTGATGCAGAGGGCGCAGGCGAAATGTTCCGAGTAAGCACCTTAGATGCCAAAAATCCGCCTTTGACAGAAGATGGGGAAGTTGACTATAAGGAAGATTTTTTCGGCAAAGAAACTAATCTAACCGTTTCGGGACAATTAGAAGCTGAAGCTTATGCAATGGCTTTGGGCAAGGTGTATACCTTTGGTCCAACATTTAGGGCAGAAAATTCTAACACCTCTCGTCATTTGGCAGAATTTTGGATGATAGAGCCTGAGGTCGCCTTTAACGATCTAGATGCTAACATGGATCTATCGGAAGACTTCATTAAAAATGTGATCAAATATATATTGGAGCATTGCCAAGAAGACCTGCAGTTTTTAGAACAGCGATTGTTGGATGAAGAAAAATCTAAACCACAGGCAGAACGCAGTGAGATGGCTCTAATTGAGAAATTAAAGTTTGTTTCGGATAACAACTTCAAAAGAGTTTCTTACACAGAGGCTATAGATATCCTTAAAAATTGCAAGCCTAATAAAAAGAAGAAATTCCAGTACATCATCGAAGAATGGGGTGCTGATCTTCAAAGTGAGCACGAGCGTTATTTGGTGGAAAAACACTTTCAATGTCCAGTAATTCTATTTGATTATCCTGCTAAAATCAAAGCCTTCTATATGCGTTTAAACGAAGATGGCAAGACCGTTAGGGCTATGGATATACTATTTCCTGGTATTGGTGAAATCGTAGGTGGGTCTCAAAGAGAAGAACGCTTAGATGTCCTAAAACAAAAAATAAGTGAGTTGGGCATAGATGAAAAGGAACTTTGGTGGTATCTTGATCTCAGAAAGTTTGGATCAGCCGTTCACAGTGGTTTTGGCCTTGGTTTTGAACGTTTGGTTCTTTTTGCTACTGGGATGGGTAATATTAGGGATGTAATCCCGTTTCCTCGAACACCACAGAATGCGGAATTTTAATTTTGAATTCTGTAATTTTACAAGAAAGCCTGTAACCCAAATATGCTAAAGCAACACTTACAGTTTAAGTTATCGCAAAAATTATCTCCACAGCAAATTCAGCTGATGAAGTTGATTCAATTGCCTACTCTTGCCTTTGAACAACGTTTAAAACAGGAGTTAGAAGAAAATCCGGCATTAGAGACAGGAAAGGAAGAAATTGAAAATCAGGAAGACGAATTTGATGATATCTATGATGACGAAAGCGATAGTGAAAACATAGCGGCTGACGATATTAATATAGATGAATACCTAAGTGATGACGAGGTTCCCGATTATAGGACGCAGGCCAACAACTATAGCTCAGATGATGAGGAACGAACCATTCCCTATGCATCTGGTATTTCCTTTACACAATACCTAATCAATCAATTAAACACTGTTTACCTCAGTGACGAAGAGTGGTCCATTGCAGAGTTTTTGGTGGGTAGTGTAGATGAAAGTGGATATATCCGCAGGGCTATTTCCGATATAACGGATGATCTTGCTTTTACACAAAACATATATACGGAGGAAAAACAAGTAGAAAAAATTTTGAGGCTTGTCCAAGAATTAGACCCTCCTGGAGTGGGGGCTACGAGTTTGGAAGAATGCTTGATTATTCAACTAAAAAGAAAAGAACCAACTCCAAGCACAGAGCTAGCAATTGCTATTTTGGAAAAATCTTTTGAGCAGTTTACTAAAAAGCATTATGCCAAACTCATTCAAAAGCACAATGTCTCCGAAGAAACCTTAAAAGAAGCCATTACAGAAATTGAACGTTTGAATCCAAAACCCGGGGGTTCGTATTCTGGTAATACTAGGACAATAGAACACATTGTTCCAGATTTCTCGATAAGAATTACCGATGGCGAATTAGAACTTACTTTAAATGGAAGAAACGCCCCTGAACTGCACGTGTCTCGTGAATACAATAACATGCTGGAAGGCTATAAAAATGCCAAGGACAAATCCAAGTCGCAAAAGGACACAGTGATGTTTATTAAACAAAAGTTAGATGCAGCCAAGTGGTTTATTGATGCAATAAAACAAAGACAGCAAACCCTTTACGTCACCATGAATTCCATCATGAATTATCAAGAGGAGTTTTTCCTTTCTGGTGATGAACGTAAGTTAAGACCTATGATCCTGAAGGATATTGCCGATGAGATAGGAATGGACGTTTCCACTGTTTCAAGGGTTGCAAATAGCAAATATGTAGATACGCCATACGGTACTAGATTGATTAAGGATTACTTTTCCGAATCCATGAAGAATGAACAAGGGGAAGATGTGTCTACCAAAGAAATCAAAAAAATATTGGAAACTGTTATTGGAGAGGAACTAAAAAGAAAACCTTTGACCGATGATAAATTGGCCGCTCTTCTAAAGGAAAAAGGGTATCCCATAGCAAGAAGAACAGTAGCAAAATACAGGGAACAATTGGATATTCCTGTAGCGAGGATGAGAAAGGAAATATAATGAGGGCCTTTTATCAACTCATCTCGTATTTATTTCATCCTCTATTTATTCCAATAGGCGGTACTTTAATTTACTTTATCATTACACCCAAGTACACTCCCATTGAAATGCAGAGCGGAAATATCCTTCCTATTTTTATTTTAACGGTAATCATACCTATTATCTGTTATTTCATTTTGCGTAACTTGGGAATGGTGTCTTCTATTTTTATGCCTTCAGTACAAGAACGCAAATACACGCTATATATCAGTATTTCTTTATTTTTGATGATCGTTTATAAAGTGATCCCCAATAATTACTCCACCGAGTTATTTTATTACTTTTTTGGACTAATAACAGCATCCCTATCCTGTCTCCTATTATTATTTTTCAAATTTACGAGTAGTATACACCTTATGGGAATGGGTAGCTTATTGATGTACCTAATAAGCCTTAGCATACATTTTGAAATAAACGTGGTGATAGCTATAAGTGTAATGACATTGGCCACTGGCTTGGTGGCTTCCTCAAGACTGTACCTAAGAGCACATAGCAAAACAGAATTACTTATAGGATTTATAATTGGAATGGTATCCCAATTAATGACCCTAAAATTTTGGTTATAAAATATAAAAAATAATTCCTATCCGAAGTGGTTTCACCTGGATAAGCTCCGAAGTATCCAACGAAGCGCCATCTTCGAGTAGCTTACTCAGCGCATAGTAAATATGAATATTCCATGTATTATAGCCTACGTTCAACATAAGGCCATATTGAAGTTTTTTAATATCAGGATTGGTAAATCCAGTTTTCCCATTATCATCAACAAACTTAGACCTCCCTTCAAAAATATATCCTAGTTTTCCGCCAGCATATACCCTCCAAAATTTATAATCAATAGCATTTGAATTTCTCCATCGAATTTCCAGTGGGAGTTCAATGACATGAGTCTCTAACTTACTTCGCCTAAAGTTATCATTTGAAGTTAGTCCAGAATACCCAATTTCTCCATTGACCTGCTCTGCAAAAAGATTGGTGTAATACGAATTAAGAGCATATCCCATTCCAATTCCAAGTCCAAAGTTGCGATCAGCATTCAACGGAATATCCTTTACAATACCTCCCATTAACCCGTAAGAAAGATTTCGTTGAGTTATGTCCGTTGGTTTATTGAGTAAAAGGTTGTATGTAACGCCCAGATAAAATTGATCCTCCAAATAGGTGTCGTCCTCTAAGGAACCAACAGACACCTCTTGAGACCAACATTGTACAGTGATTGCTCCAATAAGAAATAACGCTATATACTTCATCATGTAAACCTGGTTAAAGCAATATAAGATATAAAAAAAACGCTCCAAAGTAAATTTGGAGCGCTTTGATCTATAAACTAATAATTTTTAAGCTTATTGTAAATTCCTGAAAGCATCACCTTCAAATGTGGTATAATTTACTTTCAATGCATTCACTTTTCTCAATTCTAATTTGATATCAGATATAATACCCATATTGGCATCCTTGTCCACTTTAAGTGCTGTGGTAAGTACATTTTGTAACTCTTGGGGCTTTTTGGCCCTTTCAGCTAAAATATAATCCCCGACTTCTGAAGCACTAGAAAATTTATCGTTCAATTGAATCTTTGATTCTTTACCATAAACCTTTTCGTACTCTCGTGTTGGCTTCCCAACGTAGATATAGATCACCCTGTCCTTCTTTTCCAATTTCTTGATCTCAGAAGCATTAGGCAAGGTATTCTCTACTTTCAAGGTACTATCTTTCATTACGGTCACAGTCATAAAGAAGAACAACAACATGAAAACAATATCCGGAAGTGAAGCTGTATTTACTGCTGGTAAAGCAGCATCCTTTTTCTTATTGAATTTTGACATTTTATATTGTTTTAGTTCTCTTTAATTAGTGGTGGCAGTTTCTGCCTCAGATAATTTCTGTGGAAATAAATCTTGGATTTTCTGCACCCTTTCCTTTAGCTCAGCACGAACTGATGAAGGCGTCTCAGGATTCAAATACAAGGCTTCCATTTCTGTGAAATTCCTTTTATACAACCTCTGCGCTTCTCTATTACGCAAATCATTATATGCTCCTACCAACTCGTTCTGTACAGTAATGTACGTCCCATATTTGGTTTCCCTATCATTCTTTAGAGATATAATAGCCTTCGTAGGATTATCCGAAGAAGATCCATCCCTTTTACCATTGCAGTAGTTGCAGTATTCCGGTGTACCAGAAGCTGCGCCTCCGTTATCCAAAAAAGCCATTGCTTTTGCTCTAAGATCCTTGATGTTGGTCAATTCACTTTCAACCAATAATTGTCCATTTCTGTTGATATTGACCGTAAAGATATTCCTTTCTTTAATGATCGGTGGTTCTTCGGTAGGCGGCTCAATTGGTGGCAACATACGATCCAAACCTGCATCAGTCTCAATAGTGGTGGTCACTAGGAAAAAGATAAGTAACAAGAACGCAATGTCTGCCATAGAACCGGCATTAACCTCTGGTGGTGCTCCTCTTCTTGGCATAACTATATATTTTTATTTACTAAACGTTTTTTTGATTCCTGGAACAATCATCAAAAGTACTGCTACTGCTGTTAAGATGAAAAATACATTCAATCCCATCCCAATTGTTTTAACCGTACCTTCTGTTGTTGGAATGCCTTTGTTAGCCATTTCTGTTAGATTTACATCAGTACCTGTTGCCAAACCGTAGGAAATAGCAACTACTAAAAGCAAACCACCAACGGCGTACAAGGCTTTCTTAATGTTTTCAGGAGTAGTCAATAAGTTTTTAAGTGCAAAAACAAGACTGAAAACTATTGCTATTCCTAAAAGAATGTACGTGATTATGAACATTAAATTCATAGGCGTACTATTTACAGCCTCTGAGGCCGGCATATCTGCACTAGGCAACTGGAACCATAGAAGGGCACCAATTAAGCTTAGGGCAACCAATATATATTTTAATATTTTGTGCATAACGCTTTCTGTATTAGGGGTGCGACTTATTTTTTGTGATCTACCAACATATCAATCAAAGCGATTGATGAGTCTTCCATGTCATTTACTATACCATCGATCTTTGCAATGATGTAATTGTAGAAGATTTGAAGGATGATCGCAGTGATCAAACCAAATACCGTTGTTAATAACGCCACTTGAATATCACCAGCAATAAGAGATGCACTAAGGTTACCTACCGCAGCAATTTTTTGGAAGGCCTGGATCATACCAATTACCGTTCCCATGAAACCTAGCATAGGCGCAACAGCGATAAATAAAGACAACCAAGAAACATTCTTCTCTAATTGACCCATTTGAACACCACCGTAAGCAACAACTGCTTTTTCGGCAGATTCAACACTGTCATTAGCCCTATCTAATCCTTGATAGAATATAGAAGCTACTGGTCCTTTTGTGTTTCTGCAAACTTCTTTTGCAGCTTCAACACCACCAGAAGCCAAAGCATCTTCTACGCTTTGTTTTAGTTTTGTCGTGTTTGTGCTAGCAAGGTTTAAGAAAATAATTCTTTCAATAGCAACTGCCAAACCTAATATCAAACATAAAAGAACGATACCCATAAATCCGGCACCACCTTGAATAAACTGTTCTTTTAATACTTGAGTAAAGCCTTTTTCTACTTCTGCAGGAGCTTCATCTTGTAACATTACTGCTGTTGTAGCAATTGACGAAAGGTTCGAAACCAATGCGGTTGCTCCAACTTTTGCATTTACGGTATTTGTGCTTAGTACAAACAACCCAGCTAGTGCCAGGATAGTGAATAATCTTTTCATTTCTTTGAAACTTAAAATTAGTTAGTTAATAGGGTTAAAGATAAAAAAAATTTGTTATTAAAAAATTAAAACTTAAAAGCAGAGAGGAAGGGATTCGAACCCTCGATACCCTTTTGAGGTATACACACTTTCCAGGCGTGCGCCTTCGACCACTCGGCCACCTCTCTATTCCTTTGTTTTAGGGCTGCCAAATAACAAAAAATTTATTAGTAAATGAAATTAAATCAGTTAATTTATTTCATTTCACCTCTCAGCGAAGTTTCAAATATGGTTTTAAACAACTTAGCTGAAACATTGCTCCCCAATAGATACATAAGCTTGGTAATGGCAGCTTCCGTTGTAATATCCTTACCATTAATTAGTTGCAGTTTCTGTAATTGCTCACTTGTTTCATACTGCCCCATAATAACACTTCCTCCTGAACATTGGGTAACGTTTACAATGTGCAATCCCTTACCTATCGCATCCTTTAAATCTGAAAGCAACCAAGGGTCCGTTGGGGCGTTTCCTGCACCATATGTTTCCAAAACCAGTGCTTTTAATCCAGGAATTTTTAAGATACTTTGCAAAACGGACCTATTCAACCCAGGAAAAAGTTTTAAAATGGCCACATTAGTATCCATTTCTTTATGTACAATAAGTTTTTTATTTTTATTCCCAACCCATAATTGATCATAGTTAACTTTCAAATGCACTCCAGATTCGACCAATTCAGGATAATTGAAAGAACCAAACGCTTTAAAATGCTCTGCATTAAACTTGGTGGTCCTATTAGCACGGTAGAGTTTGTTTTCAAAATAAAGGCAAACCTCCTTGACGACTGGGCCATTACCATTTTGTAAGGCTGCAATTTGAATAGACGTTATCAAATTCTCCTTGGCATCTGTCCGCATATCGCCAATAGGCAATTGGGATCCTGTAAAAATTACCGGTTTTGCCAAATGCTCCAACATATAGCTCAAAGCCGAAGAGGTATAGCTCATGGTATCACTTCCATGCAAAACAACGAACCCGTCATATTTAGCATAATGTTCCTCTATAATAGTTGCAATAGACACCCAATGTGAAATATTCATATTGGATGAATCTATTGGTTGATCAAAGGAGACATTATCAATCCTACAGTCCAACTGGCTTAATTCCGGGATATTCTTTTCTAATTTTTTAAAATTGAATGCTTTGAGAGCCCCAGTGCTATAGTCCTTGACCATTCCTATAGTACCTCCAGTATAGATCAACATGATCTTTGTTTTATCTTCCATATCTCTTTCCCCTTATTAAATACCAAAAATAACTTTGGAATTTGCCGTTGTAATCTCCGCAATTTCTTCTTTACTTTTATTATAGATATCTGCAAGCTTATCCAATACGTTGATCACGTAAGCACTCTCATTTCTTTTACCACGATAAGGCACAGGAGCCAAATAAGGCGAATCTGTCTCTAAAACTATATGCTCAGGATCTATCTGGTCCAAAAAGGCATCTATTTTTCCATTTTTGAAGGTTATGACACCCCCTATTCCCAATTTCATATTATAGCCAATAGCCCTTTGAGCCTGGTGATAATCACCCGTAAAACAGTGAAAGATACCGTAAAGGTCATTACCTTTCTCCTCTTCTAACACCTCAAATATCTCATTAAAGGCCTCCCTACAGTGAATTACTATTGGCAATTTATGTTTTTTGGCTAACTGAATCTGAAATTTAAAGGCCTCTTGCTGTTCTTTCAAAAAGGTCTTATCCCAATATAGGTCTATTCCGATTTCCCCTACGGCATAAAACTTATGCTTGGACAACATTTCCTCCACATGTTGCACTTCTTCTTTGTAGTTTTCCTTTACATGTGTTGGATGCAAACCCATCATCAAATAGATGTAGTCCGGATATGACTTTTCTAAAGCTAACATGGACGCAGTGTAGGCAGAATCAATGGCTGGTACAAAAAATCTTTTTATTCCTTTCTCTATAGCATTTTGAATGACCTGGTCCCTGTCCTCATCAAAAGCTTCACTATATAAATGGGTATGTGTATCAGTAATTATCATGGCACAAAAATAGCCTTATCTTTGTCAAAAAAGTGAATGAAAAGCCTCAAAAAGTTTTTAAAAACAAAAAACTTCACATGCATACCCCTTGTGATGACTGCAACAAGCCATTTTGAGATTACCGCTAAAATTAACGGAATCACAGGGCGGTTTATCTTGGACACTGGCGCTTCCAACACCTGTATTGGACTTGACAAAATTCAATATTTTAAGCTAGTTTCCAAGGATTCTAAAATTAAGGCTGCGGGGGCTGGCGCCACTAATATGGAGACCCAAATTTCAACTAAAAACATTATTGAGATTGGACAATGGTCAAAAAATAAAGTAAAATTGGTCCTTTTTGATCTAGTCCATGTTAATGAAGCTCTAATTTCCCACAATGCATTACCAGTAGATGGAGTAGTAGGTGCAGATATCCTAAAAAAAGGAAAAGCCATTATAGATTACGATAAGAAGTGCGTTTACTTAAAACAAAAAAACCCGAAGTAAACTTCGGGTTTTTTATATATTGATTTTGAAGTTTATAGCTCCAAGGCCTTGTTGACATTATCCTCCATTAATAATTCTATAGGACTCTCCAAAGCTTCTTTTACCGCTACTAAGAATCCAACAGACTCCTTACCGTCAATTATTCTGTGGTCATAGGATAGGGCAACGTACATAATTGGGGCAATAACCACCTTGCCGTCTTTAGCAATAGGTCTATCCACTATATTGTGCATTCCTAAGATGGCACTTTGTGGTGGGTTGATAATCGGAGTGGACAACATAGAACCAAAAACTCCACCGTTGGTAATAGTAAATGTTCCACCTGTCATCTCATCTACAGTAATCTCACCCTCACGAGCTCTTATAGCTAATCTTTTTACCTCATTCTCCACCCCTCTGAAGGATAGGTTTTCTGCATTTCTAATTACCGGAACCATTAGTCCTTTAGGTCCAGAAACCGCTATACTGATATCACAAAAGTCATAAGAGATCATTTCTTTACCATCTATCATGGAATTCACTGCAGGATACATTTGCAATGCCCTTATCACAGCTTTAGTGAAGAAGGACATAAAACCAAGTCCTACTCCGTGCTTATCCTTAAACTGATCTTTATATTGGTTACGAAGCTCAAAAATAGGCGACATGTCCACTTCGTTAAAAGTAGTCAACATAGCCGTTTCATTTTTCACCATCACCAAACGTTCCGCTACCTTACGGCGTAACATGGATAGTTTTGTTCTAGTCTCTCCTCTCTGACCGCCTTTAGGAGTGCCCATAGATGGAACAGCATTGACCGCATCATCCTTAGTGATTCTTCCATCCCTCCCAGTGCCTTTAACGGCCGAGGCATCCATATTCTTTTCGTCCAATATCTTCTTTGCTGCCGGGGAAGCTGTCCCAGTGGCGTATGTCTCTTTTGCTTTTGCAGGTTCTGCAGTTTTTTCAGCTTTTTTAGGCGCTTCCTTCACCTCTTTCTTTTCTTCCTTTTCCTTAGTTTCTTTTTCTCCACTGGCCGGTTTTTCAGCACTAGTGTCAATCAAGCAAATCACTTCTCCTACGGCAACCGCATCACCGACCTCAGCCTTTAAAGTGATAATTCCGCTTTCTTCTGCAGGCAGTTCCAATGTGGCCTTATCGGAATCGACCTCAGCAATAGCCTGGTCTTTTTCCACATAATCGCCATCCTTTACCAACCATTCTGCTATTTCTACCTCGGTAATAGATTCCCCAGGTGAGGGAACTTTCATTTCTAAAATCATTATTTTATAATTTTAATAGATGCGTTATTATTTTATATTTTCTCTAACCATGTTGTCCTTTGTCTTATCAAAAACATAGGCAATCACCTCTTGGTGACGACGCTTAGAGCGTACAGCACTTCCGGCTGCAGGCGAAGCATAGAATCTTCTAGACGCTACCCTGAACTTACTCACATCACTGAAATGCATCAACAAATGACTCCAAGCACCCATGTTACGTGGCTCTTCTTGTGCCCACACAATGTCATCTGCTTTTTTATATTTTACAATGATATCCTTCATCTGTGTTGCAGGTAATGGGAATAGTTGTTCTACTCTTACAAGAGCCACATCGTCCCTATTGTTTTCCTCTTTTACTGCTAAAAGATCATAATAGAACTTTCCAGTACAGAAAACCAAACTTTTTACCTTTTTAATATCCGCACTTGTATCGTCTATGACTTCTTGAAATTTACCATTTGCCATCTCATCTACAGTAGATACCGCTTTTGGGTGCCGCAACAAACTTTTAGGGGTAAACACGATTAGTGGTTTTCTGAAATTAGATTTCATCTGTC
This sequence comes from Sediminicola arcticus, assembly GCF_040566695.1. Taxonomy (NCBI): domain Bacteria; kingdom Pseudomonadati; phylum Bacteroidota; class Flavobacteriia; order Flavobacteriales; family Flavobacteriaceae; genus Sediminicola; species Sediminicola arcticus. The sequence continues at coordinate 96,308 of NZ_JBEXAE010000001.1, forward strand.
TACGCAACAAATGGAACATATTCGCAGGCGTTGTACAATCTGCAATGTACATATTATCCTTGGCGCATAATTGGAGATAGCGCTCCATCCTTGCCGATGAATGCTCGGCCCCTTGACCTTCATACCCGTGAGGCAACAACATCACCAAACCGTTCTGAAGTTTCCATTTATCCTCTGCTGCGGAGATATATTGATCAATCATAATTTGGGCCCCATTACTGAAATCTCCAAATTGTGCCTCCCAGATCGTCAACGTATTTGGACTTGCCATGGCATAACCATAATCAAAGCCCACAACGCCATATTCTGATAATGAGGAGTTGTAGATTTGAAATCTTCCTTGATCTTCTGAGAGCATATTCAATTGCATGATCTCCTCTTCACTTTCCTCCACCTTAACAACAGCATGACGGTGTGAAAAGGTTCCACGCTCTACATCCTGTCCAGACATACGAACCCCATAACCCTCCTGTAATAACGTACCATAGGCCAAAAGCTCTCCCATTGCCCAATCTAAAGTATCCGTTTCAAAGAACATTTTCTTTCTGTCCCCAATTAACTTCTCCACTTTGCGCATGAACTTTTTGCCCTTGGGTAATTCTGTTATTATCTTGGCAATCTCGGTCAACTTCTTTTTATCAAAGGTGGTGTCCACAGGCTTCATCATCTCGTCTTCCTGTACCGCCTCAAAACCACTCCACTCATCCGCCATAAATGGTGTAATGACTGTTTTATCTAATTTTCTAGAATCTTCCAAATCCTCTTCCAAAGCAGCCTTGTATTCCTCTTCTAGTTTAGGAACATAACTATCATCTATAATTCCCTCCGCAATTAATTTTGCAGCATAAAGATCTCTTGCATTCTGATGGTTTGCTATAGCCTTGTATAACTTGGGCTGGGTAAATCTTGGTTCATCACCTTCATTATGCCCATACTTTCTATATCCCAATAAATCTAAGAAGACATCCCTTTTATAGGTCATCCTATATTCCAAAGCAAACATGGAAGCATGTACCACAGCCTCTGGATCATCTGCATTAACGTGCAAAACCGGACTCAAGGTCACCTTTGCCACATCGGTACAGTAGGTAGAGGTCCTAGCGTCCAAATAGTTGGTTGTAAACCCTATTTGGTTGTTCACGACAATATGAATGGTTCCATTTGTTTTGTACCCATCCAAATCTGCCATTTGTACCAATTCGTATACTAATCCCTGAGCAGCTATGGCAGCATCCCCATGCACTATGATTGGAAGCACCTTAGAAAAATCATCAGGGTAGTACTCATCCTGCTTGGCCCGTGATATCCCTTCAACAACTGCACCTACCGTTTCCAAATGAGACGGGTTAGGTGCTATGTTCATTTTTATCTTATTCCCATTGTCGGACATCCTATCAGAAGTCCATCCCAAATGGTACTTTACATCTCCATCAAAAATATCCTGCTCATAATCCTTGCCATCAAACTCCCCAAAAATATCCTTTGGTGATTTTCCAAAAATATTGGTGAGCACGCTTAAACGACCTCTGTGAGCCATTCCCATAACGAATTGCTCCACCCCCATTTCTGCAGCTCGTTCCACGATAGCGTCCAAAGCTGGAATCAACGTCTCGTTCCCTTCTAAAGAAAATCTTTTCTGACCTACATATTTAGTATGCAAGAAGCTTTCAAAAGAAACTGCTTGATTTAATTTTCCTAGAATATGCTTTTTGCGTTCGTTACTATAATCTGGGTGGTTATCGTTTATATTCAATCTATTTTGAATCCACTCAATACGCCCAGGGTCTCTTATATACATATACTCCACCCCTATGGCATCACAATAAATACCTTGTAAGTGTTTAACAATCTCCCTAAGGGTACTAGTGCCAATTCCAAGGATCTGTCCCGCTGTAAAAACGGTATCCAAATCGGCTGGTTCTAGACCAAAGTTTTCAATATCTAAGGTTGGGGAATACTTCCGTCTTTCCCTTACAGGATTGGTCTTTGTAAACAAATGTCCCCTGCTTCGGTAGCCGTCTATAAGTTTTACTACATGAAATTCCTTCTGAAGCGTTTCAGGGATTACCGCATTTTGCCCATTGGGCAAGGCTGTGCCAGCGGAGGATGTGGGAACATCCATTTCATCCATCAAACTCTCCTGACCAAAGTCAAAACCTTGGAAAAACGCGCGCCAACTAGGCTCAACGCTATCAGGATTCGTTAAATACTTGTCATATAGTTCTGCGAAAAAGGAAGTATGCGCAGCATTTAAAAAAGAATATTTATCCATGAAAGGTTATCTCTGTCTTTTGAACAAAATTTAATCAAAAATACAACAATTAACATTTCTAAGCTTACCTTAGGGTGGAATATTGTAAAAATTAACGATTATTATGAAAAGGCAGTATTACGTCTTAAAAAGATGTTTTTTGATGTTTATTTTTATCCTTAGCAGTATTATCGCCATGGGTCAGGGTTATAGAACTTCAGGTGGTTTTTGGAACAATGTATATTATGGAGGAGGGGTAGGACTCGGTTTTGGTAGAGAATCTTTTAACGCCTCCCTTTCCCCCAGTGCCATTTATCAGGCTAATGAGCAGATGGCTGTGGGCTTAGGACTTAATTTTAATTACTCCAAGTTCCAAGAATCTAAACTATTGGCATATGGCGGCAGTCTTCTTACACTTTACAATCCAATACAACTTATACAGCTATCGGCTGAATTGGAACACTTACGGGTAAATAGAGATTTTGAATTTGATGGTGCTACTATATCCGAAAATTACTGGTCACCCGCCCTCTTTGTAGGCATTGGCTACAGTAACCGCAACGTGACTTTTGGCATCAGATATGACCTACTTTACGATGAGGAAAAGAGTATTTATGGGGACCCATTTATGCCTTTTATTAGGTTCTATTTCTAATTATATTTCGCCTTGAACCAGACTTTTTGCCATTCCCTTTTTAAAATAAGGAAAGTAACCTCATCGGCAACTTCAACAACATCTATTGCTTCAATAGCCTTAACCGTATTTTCAGGTACATCTATAATATAAAGTAAATTGAGGTAGTCCGCGAATTTCTCCATAATAAGTACATAGACTTTTTCATGGATGACCTTTTTTAGATCTTCAGGCATAATGCCTTCTGAAAGCTCTATAAAAATATTGGCCAAGCCGAAGTCCTTGATCAATTGGGCGACTAAATTACCATAGAGGTTTTCTGCCTCCGCCGTCTCCAGCAATTTTGTGCTATTGGGAAAATTTACTACCATAAAGTATCTACGAGTATTCCCAAGTTTTGGTTTACTCGTTTTTATAAATGGATCCATTTTTTATTACAAAGGTGACTTTTTCCAAGGTTGCTACATTATCTACCGGATTCTCTTCTACAGCAGCGATATCCGCCAAATATCCCGATTTTAATTGACCCAGACTGTCTCCCATACCCAACAGATCCGCATTAGTTAAAGTTGCTGATGCTAATGCTTCCATTACAGACATTCCACCTTCTACCATATAACCAAATTCTTTAGCATTCAATCCATGGGTAAAAACCCCTGCATCTGTACCAAAAGCTATCGGAACTCCTTTTTTGTAGGCTCTTTTGAACATATCTGCTACCAAAGGCCCTACTTCTTTCCCTTTTGAGCCACCACTTCAGGAAAATATCCTGGTATCGCAGCTTTTTCCACTACCTGTTTTCCGGCGATGATGGTTGGCACCAAATAACTGTTGTACTTGACCATCATATCCATGGTAGCGTCACTCATTAATGTCCCGTGTTTTATGGTTTTTATTCCTCCTAAAATAGCTCTTTGCATACCCTCATCACCATGTGCATGGGCGGCGGTAAGCATGCCATAATCTTTAGCTGTATCCGTAATAGCCTTTATTTCTTCAACAGTAAACTGTGGATTACTTCCAGTGGCGGTGATCTTAATCACGTCGGCACCATCCTTATAACGCTGTCTTACGGCTTTCTTCCCATCTTCAGGAGAATTTACTACTCCTTCTTTTGGTCCCGGATCACCCATCAGGACTTGTTTCATTCCATTGGTAGGATCTGCATGCCCACCTGTGGTAGCTATGGAATTCCCAGCGGTAAATATACGAGGACCATCTACTAAACCTTTGTTGATGGCATTTCGCAACGCTATATTTACGCCTGTGCCACCTAAATCCCTAACTGTAGTGAAACCTACCATTAGGGTGTTTTCAGCATAGACTGTTGATTCAAAGGCGATATCGGCCTCATTTTGCACGTACCTATTAATATAAGTTTTGGGATTCGACTCACTTTCTATGTGCACATGCATATCGATCATGCCAGGTAGGACCGTTTTGTTTTTTAGATCGATGTTTTTATCATATACATCTATCTATTTCTTACTTTTAATTCCCAATCCCAGGCAGATTTCATAGCTTCGTCTAAAGTAGATTCCGCTTTCCACCCAAGGATGTTATTTGCTTTGGTGGTATCTGCATAGGCCGAGGTAATATCCCCTGCTCTGCGGTCCACAATTTTATAGTTCAGCTTTTTTCCAGACACCTTTTCAAAGCTTTTAATCACTTCCAAAACCGTACTTCCTGTTCCCGTACCTACATTAAAGACCTCGTAATTTTCTTTATTTTTTCCTTCCAGAAGTCGTTCTAATGCCACCACATGCGCCTTGGCGAGATCCACCACATGGATATAATCCCTAATACAGGTGCCGTCAGAGGTTGGGTAATCATCTCCAAAAACTGAAAGTTGTTCCCGTAACCCTACCCCTGTCTGGGTGATAAAAGGCACCAAATTTTGTGGCACTCCAATGGGCAATTCTCCGATGGCAGCAGAAGGGTGGGCACCCATAGGATTAAAATAACGTAGTGCTATGGCATTTAAACCTTTCGTCACTTTACAAGTGTCCCTAATGATCTCCTCCCCTATCTGTTTGGTGTTCCCATAAGGGGATTCAGCCGGTTTCACGGGGGCATCTTCCGTAATCGGCATCGTGTCTGCCTGCCCGTAAACCGTGCAGGAAGAGCTAAAAATAAACCCTGCTTTTTCTTTTTGGGAAAGCTCTTGAAGAACATAAACCAACGTATTAATATTATTCTCGTAATAGAGCAAAGGTTTTTGCACACTTTCACCCACCGCTTTTGAAGCTGCAAAATGGATCACCCCTTCTATATTTTGGTGTCTTTTAAAAAAATCGGTTACTTTCCCTTTCTCTCTAAGATCCAACTTTTCAAAGCTCGGTGCCTTTCCGGTAATTGAGGTAATACGACCCAACACATCCTCGGACGAATTGGAAAGGTCGTCAATAATGACGACCTCAAAACCCTTATTTTGTAATTGTACTACAGTATGCGAACCTATAAATCCAAGTCCGCCCGTTACGAGTATCTTCATTTTAATTATTCATTAATGAATTTAATAATTGTTTGTGTGATAAAATTAATCTGCTCATCCTCTAGTTCCGTATGCATAGGAAGGGAAATGACTTCCTTCACTAATTGATTGGTCACCGGAAAATCGGCCTCCTTATAACGCTCATCCAAATACGCCTTTTGACGGTGCAATGGAATAGGATAATACACCCCACATGGGATTCCCTTCTCACTTAAATACTGTACCAACGCATCTCTTTGTCCATTCATTATACGCAATGTATATTGATGGAAGACGTTACAATCACAGGTATCACAAATGCCTTCACATCCATTAACTGTTTTAGGAACTCTAATATTTTTCTGTCCTTGAAAAGCTTTTGAATATTTCCTAGCGGCATTACGCCTCTTATCATTATAAGTATCTAAATTAGGTAATTTCGCCCTAAGCACGGCTGCCTGTATGGAATCCAATCTGGAATTGACACCCACCACATCATGGTGGTAGCGCTCATACATGCCATGGTTCACAATACCCCTTAGGGTATGTGCCAGTTCATCATCATTAGTGAAAATAGCTCCTCCATCCCCGTAACATCCTAAATTCTTAGAAGGAAAGAACGAAGTTGCTGCAACATGTCCTATGGCACCCGCCTTTACTTTCTTACCGTCCGCAGAAGTATGTGTAGCTCCAATAGCTTGGGCATTATCTTCAATAACAAATAAATTATGCCTTTTGGCTATCGCCATGATCACATCCATGTTGGCAGATTGACCAAAAAGATGCACTGGAACAATAGCTTTTGTTTTTGAGGTGATCGCCTTCTCCACCGCCACCGGATCTATATTAAATGTATCTGGATCCACATCCACCAAAACAGGGGTAAGCTTCAAAAGGGATATAACTTCTACCGTGGCAGCAAAAGTAAAATCAGCAGTGATAACCTCGTCCCCTTGTTCTAAGCCCAAGCCCATCATTGCAATCTGCAAGGCGTCCGTACCATTGGCGCAAGGAATAACATGCTTTACCCCCAAATAGGTTTCAAGTTCTTTTTGAAAGGCATGAACCTCTGGTCCGTTTATAAAGGCTGTGGTTTCTAGAATTTGGGATATGGATGAATTTATCTCTTCTTTAATCGACTGGTATTGCCCGTTAAGGTCTACCATTTGTATTTTCTTCATCTTCAATTTTTATATAACAATAATACAAAAATAAGGAACTGAAGCCAAGGTATTCTTATAAAGAAGCGTAATTTAGCACCAAACGATTACCGAGTGTTATTTCTATATAATTTAGCCGTACTAGTAGCCTCCTTTGTCCTAAAATTGATTGCCAATTTTAGTCCTAAAATAAAATTATTTGTCAATGGCAGAGAAAATGTTTTTTCTCAATTACAATTAGAAATAGCCGGCGAAGACAAGGTCATCTGGATACACACGGCCTCCTTGGGCGAGTACGAACAAGGGCTGCCCATCATAGAAAAATTAAAAATTGCATATCCCAACTTTAAAATACTATTGACATTTTTCTCCCCTTCGGGTTATGAGGTCAAAAAAAACACATCGGTTGCTGATCTGGTATGCTACTTGCCCTTAGATACAAAAGAAAATGCTCAGAAATTTATAGCATTGGCCAAGCCAAAGCTTGCCATTTTTGTGAAGTATGAAATCTGGCCCAACTATTTACAGGAACTCCACAAACAGCAAGTCCCTACCCTTTTAATTTCTGCCATTTTCACAAAAAGAAAGATTTTCTTTAAGATCTATGGGGATTTTATGAGAAAAAGTCTTCACACCTTTTCCCATATTTTTGTACAGGACAAGAACTCTCAGGAGCTTCTCCGATCGATACATATAAATAATAGCACCATCGCAGGTGATACCAGATTGGATAGGGTTTCAGAAATCCTAGAGAGGGATAATTCCTTAGATTTTATGAAGACTTTTAAACAAGGAAATCTCTGCTTGGTGGCTGGCAGCACTTGGCCAGAGGACGAAGGCATATTATTGGATTATATTAATTCCCCTGACCAACAACTAAAATTCGTGATTGCTCCCCATAATATCAAAAAAAGCCATATCCAAAAGCTTAAAGAGGCCATCACCAAGAAAACCATTTTATTCTCAGAATTGGATAATAAGGGGACCAACAATGCCGAAGTTTTTATCATTGATACGGTTGGACTCCTCACAAAAATATATAGTTATGCCGATATCGCCTATGTAGGTGGTGGGTTTGCTACTGGCCTACATAATACCCTGGAACCTGCTGTATTTGGAATCCCCGTCCTTATTGGGCCCCAATATAAAGGCTTTAAAGAAGCGGAGGATCTAGTTGAACTAAAGGGTGTGCTCCCTGTAGCTACCAAGTTGGAATTTCAAAAAACATTGGCTGAATTGGCACAAAAGGAAGGTTTTAGAAAAGAAACTGGAACAATCAACGCAAGCTACATCACCCAAAACAAGGGGGCCAGCCTTAAAATACTCTCTTATATTGAAACCTTGCTATAATACATTCTATTGTCTGTTTACACAGTTTCATTTGCTCGATTGTACAACAATCCCATTTCTGACCTTTTATTAATATCTGGATTTTTTTTTAGTAAGTTTACATACTTTGACCAACCCATCATGAACAATCGCATTTTAAAAATTTCCCTCACTGCGGCTTTAGCAGGATTTTTATTTGGATTTGACACCGTTGTAATCAGCGGTGCTAATTTACCCATAAAAGAACTTTGGAACACCTCTCCTTGGTTCCATGGAACTTTTATAATGTCCATGGCCCTTTGGGGGACTGTCCTAGGCTCCCTTTTTGGCGGAATTCCATGCGACCGACTAGGAAGAAAGAAAACCTTGTTTTGGATTGGGGTATTATATTCTATATCCGCCATAGGATCGGCAATCGCTGCTGACCCTTATATCTTTTCCCTATTTAGATTTATTGGAGGATTGGGCGTGGGCGCATCCTCTGTAGCGGTGCCAATTTATATTTCGGAAATCTCCACTCCACAGAACCGTGGGAAATTAGGTGCCTTGTACCAGTTTAACATTGTATTTGGTATTTTCATTGCCTTTATTTCAAATTATCTTCTAAAAGGATTTGATGGCGCCAATGATTGGCGTTGGATGTTGGGGGTTGAAGCCATCCCTGCTATGATCTATTCGGTCATGGTCTTGCAAGTACCCAATAGCCCAAGATGGCTTGTGCTTAACAAAAAAGACGATGCTGGGGCTCTCAAAATGCTTACTTACATCTCTGATAGGGCTCAGGCTTTGGTAAAGTTGGAGGAAATTAAGAATTCAGTTGGAGTCAAAATTTCCAAGGCAGGGCTCTTTGAAGGAAGATATAAAAAACCTTTGATGTTAGCCTTTCTGATTGCTTTTTTCAACCAATTGTCGGGCATCAATTTTGTGTTGTACTACGCCCCAGAAATTTTGGAAAGAGCAGGATTAGGAGGAAAGGAATCCCTTTTCAATTCCATATCTATAGGCATTATCAATCTCATCTTTACCCTCATTGGCATCCAATTAATCGATAGACTTGGAAGAAAACAATTAATGAAAATAGGCTCCTTGGGTTATATTGCCAGTTTGTCTATGGTGGGTTGGTGTTTTTATACTGGAGCAAGCTCTACCCTTCTCCTAATTTTTATTTGTGCCTTTATAGCTTCACATGCTATAGGACAAGGCGCCGTAATCTGGGTATTTATTTCCGAGATATTCCCCAACAAGGTAAGGGCCTATGGTCAATCCTGGGGTACAGGGGTACATTGGGTATTTGCGGCTGTTATTACATTGATCACCCCTATATTTTTGGATAGCACCGATGGCGTTTTCAAAGATAATCCTTGGCCTATTTTTATCTTCTTCGCCTTCATGATGGTACTACAATTATTTTTTGTAATTTTTATGATGCCAGAAACAAAAGGGATATCCTTGGAGGATTTAGAGAAGCAATTTACTAAAGACCAATCAGCTTAATACGTATAGGAGCCAACTCCCTTAAAACCAAAGGGTATTGTGCTTTTATGATTAAATCCCCGTATTTGGTCGAAATTTTTAACGTATCCGCTTAAAATTTGCAATTTATTATGTAATTTAGAACAAAGGTTCATCAAATGGAAATGGAAAACGAATTGACCATAGGCATAAAAATCCTGAACGGATTCCTCAGGATTATGGTAGCAGTATTGATAGTAATATTAATATCTGTTATTTTTTGCCTGATATTGGCTGCTTTTGGTTTCTTTTAAATCACTAGCCTTATTCCCTGAGCTTTTACATTAATGTACTTAACCGAACTTACTTTTCATTATGTACCCCTATCCATTATAGTAGGGGACTTTCTGTTTAGCTAATGTTTTTCTTATCAAAAGTATTTTCAATAGAAATAACTTCTCTAGTACACATTTTATTTAAATGTGTTCTAGGCTTAGTGTACTAAATATTCAAGAAGAATTGGAATTGAACTAATCTTTTCAGGGGTTAAAGGTTTTTGCTCAAAACTGATAATGTTGTCATACATCTTTGCCTTTTTCATATCCAAGATGTCCACAGAAGAAGTCAATATAATTACAGACATACCACTGTTTAGTCCACGCTGGTAAACTGCATCCAGAAATTCCCAACCATCCATCACAGGCATATTAATGTCTAGCAGGACTAAATAAGGAGATTTATCCTTTCCGATACATTCGAAATATTCAAGGGCGTCGGAACCATTTTCGAATTGCATTAAGGGTTGATTAGAATATTTTTTTAAAATACGAAGATGCACGTATTGTATAATTGGGTCATCATCAACAAGAATAATCCTATTCGTCATTAAGCAGTTGTTTGATTTTTAACTCATTAGTAATTTCCGCAATATCTCTAGTAATCCGATCTATTTCATTGGAGGAATTTCGAATCTCCTCTAATAAGAATTTGTTGTCCCCTTGGTTTTTCTCCTCCGGATCTAATAATAAATTAGTGAGACCCATCATCCTAACCAAAGGTGCCCTAAGCACGTGGCTCTGCATCCAAGCAATCTTATTAAATTTGGTGTTTTGAGATTCAATGGTTTTAATTTGTTTTGTCAGTTCCGAAATATCGAAGGTCACTACTTGTCTACAAATTCGCTCCTTAAAGTGTATTGGGTTGCTATGGATACGCACATCAAATTCTTCCCCATTTTTTTTACGATGTTTAAAAGATCCACTAAAAATTCTATCCACGTCGGAACGAACATCGTTGATTTCCTTCATCAATGGCACAATTCCATCCACTGGCCTAATATCAGAAAGGGTCAGTTTCATAAACTCCTTCCTACTATAACCGTAACACTCAATGGCCGCAGAATTCACATCCATGAACCGCAGTGTCTCTAAGTCGTATACCCATGAAGGTTGGGGCGACAAGTGGAAAAGATCATTGTATCTTTTTTCTGAATCCTGAAGCTTATCCAAATAGCGATTGGCTTCTGAAACATCTCTCATGGAGCCTACAACACGAAAAGGATCACCATTTTCATTTCTTAAGATACTCGCCTTTTCGTGAATATCTATATAACTACCATCGCCTTTTAAAAAGCGGTATTTCATTTCAAAATAATTCTGATCGGGAGTTTTTAACAAATCCTTCAATTCATTCAGCACCCTATAAACATCGTCGGGATGAATATGGTTGATTCTAGTCTGCAACGTTACTTTTTTCTCAGGTAAAGCATGTCCAAAATGCTTCACATATCCTGAACCCCAATACACGTCTTCATTGATGATATCCCAATCGTATATTACCTCTTTGGTAAGATCTGCAATTCGCTGGAATCGTTCATTGGCAATTTTTGCATTTAGTAGGTAATTGTTTTTTTCTGTTATATCACAAAGGGCGCCAACCATTCGTACAGGCTCTCCACTAGAATTCCTGATTATGAAAGCCTTATCGTTTACAATAAGATACTCTCCATTGGCCTTTTTAAAACGATATTCCTCTTCCCAGTTCTCATTATCATCTTCCAGAGACTTTTCAAAGCTGGCTTCTACCCGAGACCTATCTTCTGGATGTATATTTTCTATCCATAATGTCAACCCAGTAATTGCATATTCTTCTGGCCTGTGTCCGTAGTTTTCGAAAAATTTATCATTCCATTGTAATGTTTCATTCACCAGATCTAAATCCCAAATAGCATCGGTAGTGGCTCTAGAAAGATAGGTTAACCGCTGTAAAGCTTCTTCCAAATGCAAATAGTCCAATTGCTGTTGAGTGATATCCTCTATGGTACCTACCATTTCCAACGGAATGCCATCCTTAGCATGCTTTAGAGTATTACCACATTCTAAAAGCCATTTCCAAGAGCTATTCTTATGCCTTATTCTATAACTTATCTCATAAGGACCAGTGTTGCCTTTTATATAATCATTCCATTTACCCTTTAAGACTTCCAAATCCTCTGGGTGTATCATTGACTCCCATTTTTCTAGACTAATCGGACATAATTCTGCCTTGTTATACCCTAATAATTTAGCCCATTTGGCATCAACATATAAAATATCTTTCTTTAAATTGCAGGTCCAAATGCTCAATTTTGAATTTTCTATTATATTTCTATTGACCTCTTTCTGTAGCTTAAGCTCTTTCATTACCAACTTAGATTCCGTCCGGATTTGTACCTCCTCTAATTCTTTGGATATTAGGGAAGCAACAGTAAGTAACGCATTTTCTTGTTCTGTATTTAATTGGAAGGAGGTATCAAAGATCAAACTTAACACCCCATATGACCTTCCTGCATCAGCTATTAATGGACATCCAATATAGCCCATAATTGTATACTCCCCTTGGGCCAGCTGTTTCGCCTCTAATCCTTTTTCGTTTTGTACATCGGGTATTATGCAAATATTTTTTGAAAGATTTAAGGTAAAGTCAAAGAAAGGAGTTAGTAACGTTTTATATTCCTGTGCAAGACGAATACCAAAATGATCATAAACTTCCTCATTTATCCCTGTACGAAAGATATAAACAGAACTTGCCGATCCTATGAATTTAGCCAAATTCAATAAAGGAATTATATTATTTAGTTGTTTACCTTTCACCTATAGTTCTGATTTTTTATGGATTAAAAAAATAGTATTATCCATTATGATCTATCATTTTGTCTTTTGGTTTTATACATGCTCTAGTTATTACGCCCCCGGCAATTTACCTTAATCTCAAGGCCTAACAGATGAATAATATCCATACAAACAGACAATAATTGAGAAGTAAGAAAAATATTATGAAATATGCAAAAAATGTAAGGCAAAATTAACATTTATTTAGGAATCAAAATCTAAATAAACAAGGATTAAGGGAATTAAAAAAAGCCTTCCGTTTCCGAAAAGCTTTCTTATTGTTGCAGTTGTGGTTGCCATAAATTCGCAACTAAGACCTCCAATGTTGGAAACTTTCGTAGTATTAATTTTCTATCTATTAATTCCCAAAACTATGAACCACTTGGATTTTTTAAATAGTTGTTGAATTGATTTTAAAAAGCGAGTTAAGGCATATCACAAATTTTCACCTTGAAAACGGGAATTTTGGTGTTTTAAATACAAAAAAATAGGCTCTAAAATTTATAAAAAAATTGGAAATAGAAATTCTTATATCAAGACCATTAATGGGGTAATCTATCTTTCAATAGACCATATAGAAAGGTTCCAAAAATTGAAGCTACTATTACTACTAAAATAGGAATATATCCGGCTCCAACTAAGGTAAACATAGGGCCAGGACATGCGCCTGTCAAAGCCCATCCGAAACCAAATATGACTCCACCATACATGTAACGACTAAAGCTTTTGGCCTTGGGAGCAAATTTGATATGCTCTCCATAGAACGATTTAATAGAAAGCCGTTTTATGAGCTGTACGACAACAATTCCAATAAGTAATGCAGATCCTATAATCCCGTACATATGAAAGGAGTCAAATTTGAACATTTCATAAATTCGAAACCATGATGCGGCCTCGGACTTAAACATGGTAATGCCAAAAAGTATGCCTATAAAAAGATATGATACTGTTCTCATGTAATTAAAAAATTAGGGGAAAAATAAAATGAATCATTGCCAGACCACCAATAAAGAAACCAATAACGGCTATAAGTGATGGCATTTGTAAATCACTAAGACCGGATATAGCATGTCCTGAAGTACAACCTCCAGCGTACCTAGCTCCAAAGCCAACCAATAACCCTCCAATGGCCAAAATAGCCAAACTTTTGATATCTGTTAAAGCACTTAAATCAAAGAGTTCCGTTGGAAGATAGGTTTTACCTGCACTATTAAATCCTAGGGACTGCAAATCTGCTATAGTATTAGGATTGATGGCAACAGCTGTTTCCGAGGAAAGAACGTGGGAACCAATAAAGCCTCCGATAACCGCGCCGAAAACAACAATTAGGTTCCATCTTTGGGCTTTCCAATCAAACTTGAAAAAATCTGCTTTATTTCCCGCACCGCAGATGGTACACATTGTTCGTAAATTTGAGGACATTCCAAAATTCTTATCTACCATAAGTAGCAAAAACATAATAAAGGCAATCATTGGTCCTGAAACATACCATGGCCAAGGTTCTAATATCCAATTCATTGGTTTAATTTAAGTTGCAAAGAAACATTGTTTAAATGAAGACCTCGGTAACTTTGGTTACACAGTAAAGGTCCTCTTTGAACAAAAGACCTCTTAATACGCAAATACAAAATCAAAAACTTACCCGATAACACGTTACATGCAAAACTGGACAAGTTTTGTACTTTATGTTTTTAAATATAATCTTGGTAAGCGGAGAGCATCCAAACCAGTTTTTCTTGTTGCACAATATAATCACTCATTAAAGACACTGTTCCTTCATCATCCGTTTCAGATGCAATTTTAAGAACTGCTCTTTCCTTTTTCAATAAAATTGCAAGGCTATCCAGAATATGGTCAACTGCGGTGTCCCTATCCATTATATTTTCCACCGTCTTAATCTCTGAATTATCCAAATACTTGGAATAGGTATGGATAGGTGATGTGCTTAAAGTAAGTACTCGCTCAGCTATTTCATCCACCTTCAATAAAGCTCTTCGAATTTTAGGTACAACTCAAAGAACTTCCTCCCTTTTATATTCCAATGAAATCCTCTAAGGTTCATATAATACAATTGGTAATTAAATAATAGATCATTTAGATCATTAGCCATTTTAGCCGTATTTTCTTCGTTTAATCCAATATCCGATAGACTAGTATTTTTTTTGTTTATTTAAATTCATTTACTTTTTCGCTAAGATCGTACACCTTAGCGGCTTTAATTTCCTTTGCTATGATACTGGATCCAGCTGCACTTCTATACCCCCCGGCGCAATGAACCACTATGGGCCTATCTGTTGGGATATTCCCAATAGATTCTCTCAGTTCATTGAGGGGCACGTTGATGGCGTGGTCGAAAAACTTGCCCTCTTGGACTTCACTTTTATTTCTGATATCCACAATAGTATACTTATCCTCGTTATTTTGAAAAGCTTGAAAATCAAAATTGTCCGACTGTTCCAATTGTTCGTTTGACAAAGTCACCACTGCTTTGATTTGCAATTCATAGCCTATTTTGGCAATTCTCTCCAGCACCTCCTGTCTACTATCCATGGTATCCACTATAAGATAATAGGGTTCATTAGGTTGTATGATAGCGCCCAGCCAAGTTTCAATTTTATCATCTTCATTCCTAGACATAATGTTTATTGAATTTGGCAGATGGTTTTTCTTAAAGTCATCTTGGTCCCGTGTATCAATCACAATTATATTTTTATCCAAGGAAGATACCCCGAGCCTAAAAGGTATTTGTGAAATACTGCGCTCAAAATTTTCTGCTCCTCCCTTGTTTATGTCCACGTCAAAACCAAAATAGCAAGGGATAAAAGGTTGATCCGCCAAAATATGATTAACAAATTCGTCTTGAGTTTGGGTTTTAAACGCCCAATTCCCCATCCGTTCATTCCCGAGGGTACTAGAAGAATCCGTACTCATGTTTTTACCACAAAGAGAACCAGCTCCATGGGCAGGATATACAATGGTTTCATCTGGAAGTGAATTGAATTTGTTTTGTATAGTATCGTACATAGCCTTGGCCAGTTCTTCCCGTTTGGCGACCATATTGCCCGCCTTTTCTCTCAAATCAGGCCTTCCCACATCTCCTATGAATAAAGTATCCCCCGTGAACATGACATGCTCATTGGCTTCATCCTTAGCTACAATAGTAATGCCATCAGGGGAATGGCCAGAGGTGTTAATTGCGGAAAAAATCACTTTTCCCATCTTAAGTTTATCACCATCATCAAAGGTTGTATGAGGATATTCTGCCCCAACCAATTTACTTACATACAAGATTGCGCCTGTCTCTTGATGAATTTGTAGATGACTGCTCACAAAATCAGCATGGGGATGTGTTTCGAAAACAGCAATAATTTCAGCATCGTTCTCCTCTGCAAATTTGTAGTATGATTTAGGATCTCTTGATGGGTCTACTAATGCTATTTTTTTATCACTCAATATTGCATAAGAATAATGAGCTAATGGTTTATCTTGAAATTGTTTGATTTCCATAATGATTGTTTACTATGAGCTATAAAACTACTGTTTTATGCTCTAGAGGTTGGTAACAGTAGTTACACATGGCCAAGGTTTAACAAAGTATTAACTGGCTAAAACGACCTTCCAATAATCATTCATAATCAAGGTATTAATGCATACCCTCCAAGTTGGTAATTTGCCTGGACACTAATTGCTGACAGGGCCGATTGGACATATTCTTTCATATCATTATCTTGAATATCCCTGGTACTTATAGCATGGGAACAAACATACAGTTCAACCCCATGCCGTTTTAATATTTCCAATAGTTGCAAATTAGGATTTGATTTACCGTGTTTTTTTGATATTTATCTTCTTTCAGGACTAGGAATGTTGCCTCTCCATGCATTGCAGCAACTATGTTGATTTGCTCAAATTCAAAGTGTTTTAAGGGTTGGAAAATCTTGGAAACCATCTATATTGGACCCTATACTTAACAAATACACAATACCTGATTAAACATTGATTTATAACTTCTAATAATTCAGAATTAGGCAAAAAAAAAGATGAAACTTAGTACGTTTCATCTTTTTGCAATGGATGGGAGAAAATTATTTATTAAACGTTCTTGCCTTTCATCATTTTATTCCAATAGAGATACGGTAACCCGTATTTCTTTAGCATCCATAACCTCCAATGTTCTTTGGAACTATCAAAAACAAGCATTTGCTTTAGTTTTGGATCAGGGGTAAAGTTATTTTTATAATCAAATTCTGCCAATACCATTTTTCCATAGTCAGTTACTAGCGGACAGGAGGAATAGCCATTATAGGCTTTTGTTCCGATCTTGTTTTGCTTTATCAACAGATCTATATTGTCCACAACAATAGGCGCTTGTTTTCTTACAGCCGCCCCTGTTTTTGCAGTTGGTAAGGAGGAAACATCTCCCAAACTAAAAATATTTAGATATTTAGTATGCTGCATGGTTTGACTGTTCACGTCAACCCATCCTGCCTCGTTTACCAAGGAAGATTCCTTTACAAACTTTGGTGCTACTGATGGCGGTGCTGTATGCAGCATATCATAATGAATACCATATCTGTTTCCTTCAATAGTCACTTCTACGTCTTTGTAATTATATTGAAAAGACTCATCTAATTGTTTATCATCATCCCCAGACCTTACCACACTACTGCCAGGCGCAATATCATTACCTAGTTCATACCAGGCAATCTGCTTTTTGCCATCTACCGCCACAAGTTTGTGATAAAACCTAAGATTGATATCCTTTCTATCTACAACCTTCATTAAGGTATCAGCAATCCTTTTAATCCCAAATATTACTGTCCCTGAGGTTGCAAATACGACATCAATATCTTTTCGAACCCCAGTTTTTCTAAAATAGCTTTCTGCCAAATACATGATTTTCTGAGGTGCACCTCCACATTTTATAGGAGTGGTAGGTTGTGTGAACAAAGCCGTCCCTCCCTTAAAATTTTTAATAACATCCCATGCATGTTTTGAATCGGTATACGTACTACAGACCACCCCTTTATCTATGGCATCCCCCAATCCGGGCACCAAACTAAAATCATAAGTTAATCCGGGAGCTACCACCAAAAAGTCATATGAGATATTCCCTTTGTTTTCCGTATGGACCAAGTTATTTTCCGGATCAAAACCAGTGGCCTTGTCCTTTATCCAGGTAGCAGCTTTAGGTATGATAGATACCATGGGCCTGGCTGTTTTGTCGTAGTCGTAAGTGCCGGCAGCCACCAAGGTCCAAGCCGGTTGATAGTAATGAGTATCCGATGGCTCAATGATAGCAACGTCCTTAGCATTTTTCTGTCTCAAAAGTTGTGAAGCCACCATAATGCCAGCCGTACCTCCTCCAATAATTAGTATTTGATAATGTGATTTCATTTGAGATTGATTATAGTAATTATAACTCCTTAAAGATAGATCCAAGATTTAATGAGCACAGTAACAATGGTTACATAGAGCAAAAAAATACGTGGTAATTTTAAGCCATAATAAAAGGGTCTGTCATTCTGGATGACAGACCCCTCTTCTAAATTATTCAATTGCTACTTTTTTATTTTGCAGGTATTAAGACCCACAATACTATATAGCGGACAAAAGCTTACAAAGCTGGTCAGCACAAATATTCCTGCCAACGCGAGAAGTACATAAGCCAATGTACCGTCTATGATTTTCTGCCAATATAATACACCGATCACAATAGCAATAATAAATCTAATCATGCGGTCTGTACCGCCCATGTTTTGCTTCATATTTCTATAATTTAGTTGAATACATATTTTATTACTAACACAACGGCAGTGATCATGCCTAAACAAATAAGGCAAACCAAAAATAACTTTGTCCAATTGCTTAGTTTCATAATCAAATATAAATTGGTTGTTCAACATAAACTGTGACAATTGTCATCATTGGCAAGGCCAGTTAAAATTAATGTTCCACAACCACCCCCTACTAAAAATAATTAGGCCACCAATATATTGGAAAAATAGGCACTATGGCTTTACGCACACTTGACTTGGACAGTATATTCGATTTTTCGAGGCTTGTAGTCTACTCCTATTGCCTTTCCCATTCCATAAAACCTCCCTTTAAATCATAGGTTTTTTTGAAACCCATGCCAACAAGACGTGTAGCCGCCTTTTGACTGCGGTTGCCTGACCGACAATAAACATAGACAGGTTCTTCTTTGTTTAATTTTTCGAATGTTTTCCGAAATGCCTCCCCATTAAAAAAATCAATATTCATGGCATTCTTAATATGACCACCCTTATATTCTTGGGAGGTACGCACATCGATCAATTGCATTTTATTGTTTTTTATGGCATCCCGAAACTCTTGTAGGTTTAGAATTTTTACCAAATCTGTTTTATTGGACTTGGGTTTGAATAATGTGGATAAAAAAGACATAATTATTAAGTTTTTATTAAAAGTACCCAAGAAAAAACACGACAGCAGTAACTTTGGTTACACACAATAGTAATCGACCAAAAAAAATGACCTGTTTTTTACTGGTCTTTAAATGGATATACATGTTTGACACTTACTTTCCTCAGAACAATTATCGTTGTACAAGAAACTCCATATAAAAAATGAAACCCGCCATTACCAAGATGAAATAGCCAAATCCTTTTTTAAGCTTGTTGCCATCGATAAAATTACTCAAGTAACTCCCGATAAAAATGCCTATCAGTGAAAGTCCGGTAAATAGTCCTAGGAAGCTCCAATCTATTTCCATGGTCAAAGCATCTCCTAAAAAGAAACCCGATAAAGATTTGAAAGCAATTATTATTAGCGAAGTGCCCACAGCTACTTTCATCTCTACATTGGCAAGGATTACCAAGGCAGGGATAATCAAAAATCCACCACCAGCTCCAATCATTCCTGTTATAGCTCCAACAATCAATCCCTCGGCCAATATTAATGGATAGTTGTATTTTACCTCCCCATCTCCTTTTACGGTTATTTTTTTTCCGTTCTTGAGCATGGAATATGCCGCAGGTATCATCAAAACGGCAAAAAGACCGAACATTGCCATTCTTCTGGTGAACTCAAAACCTCCCATGTTGAAGAGAACATCAGGCAGTGCGGGCACCACATAATACCGAACAACCGTTACCCCAATTATTGCAGGGATACCAAATACAACTGAAGTTCGCCAATCGACATATCCTTTTAAATGCTGTTGCCAACCACCAACAAGTGCACTGGCACCCACGATGAACAAAGAGTAGGCAGTAGCAACTTTTTCATTGACAGTAAAAAGGTAGGCTAGCACAGGTACTGCCAAAATAGATCCTCCTCCACCAATCAAACCAAGGGAAATTCCAATTATCAATGCACTTGCATAACCAAACACTTGCAACAACTCCATATGGATTTATATTTAACAGTGCGAAACTAGTCCACCAAAAAAGGT
This sequence comes from Sediminicola arcticus, assembly GCF_040566695.1. Lineage (NCBI taxonomy): Bacteria > Pseudomonadati > Bacteroidota > Flavobacteriia > Flavobacteriales > Flavobacteriaceae > Sediminicola > Sediminicola arcticus. The sequence continues at coordinate 116,191 of NZ_JBEXAE010000001.1, forward strand.
TGTGCAGTAACATTGGTTACAGAACCCTTATAAATCCAAAATTTTTATATAATCTCTATGAAGTTCTATTTTGCCCATTTGTTCCAATTTTTTAAGAAGTCTGGAAATGACCCCCCTAGAGCTATGCCGTTCGTATGCTATTTCTTGATGGGTATTATGGATTGTTTAACCTCTATTGATTCTTGATTTTTCCTTAAAATATACAATTAGCCTTTGGTCCATATTATTGAAGGCAATACTATCCAGTGTACCAAGCAATTCGCTTAGTCGGGTATGGCAGCTTTCAGACACGAAATTCCGCCATGATTTATATCCCTCCGTTCCAACCAGTACTATTGCATCAATAAGGGCATCTCACCTTTATGTTGTTAAGGTTTCACCTATTAAAAATCACACATATGACAACGCTGCTATTTTAAGAATAGAATACTTTATAATTCTGAGTCTTTTCCAAATATCCATTAGCTTTTTGACCAAAAATAAAGAATGTGGTTTTCTGATTCGGTAACATTAGCTGCATGAAATCTTATCCAGATAAATTAAACTGAAAGGGTTATTTCAATCTATGAACAACTAGTAACTATTTCTTAACCAACGATCCTTTCAAGTAAGTCAAAATGGACATAGGTTGCACCAGCTTATTTTTGTGACCGAACACTTCAAAAAGGGAGAAAACAAAAAAAGCCTTCCATTTTCGGAAAGCTTTTTTATTGTTGCAGTTGTGATTGCCCTAAATTTAGAAATATGGCCTCCAATCTTGGAGAGGATCATAGTGTTAATTTTCCACTTATTAATTCCCAAAACTATGAACCAATTTAGTGGTGAACCACTTGGATTTTTTAAATAGTTGTTGAATTGACTTTAAAATACCGGTTAAGGCATAGGGTTCAAAATCGAATCGAAGGATCACCTCACGAGCTTCGTCTCCTTGAACTTCAAGTCCGTCTTCAATCTCAAAATCGAGATGATCAAAACGATAAACTGGTTCTGAAGTGCGATCAGTATAGACAAAGCTGTTATCTGTTTTATCTAAATAAAACCTAAAAGAAGTGTATTCCCCAGGGTTCAACTGTATTGCACTTTTAGACCTTACGAAATGTCCCGTATGTAGGCCTTTTATAGTTAGCTTCGCTCGTATTGGGAAGTCTTCAATAAAATGCTCCTTACCATCTTTACCAATGGCAGACAATTTGATAATATTGAGGGTCATTTCAGAAACCCCTTGCTTTGAGGCAATATTACTTTTAAGGACTAAATCCTTGGTTCGCTTTCCTTCGGCATCCCATTGATCTATAACATCAAATGAATAGGGGATGGTTTGCCATATACTTGGATAAAATTTTGTTTTCGTCATAATGTATATATTAAAAATTATACACTGCAAAATTCTGAAAGAATGATCTACCAAAACTAGATTGGATTTTCCTATTTCTATGCTATATTGCCTTTTTAAGATATAATTAAGAATAATTAATGTTAATGAGTCACATTTATAGTCAATTAGGTCTCATATGACCCTATTTCGTAAAATCATTAGCGCGGTTCATTTTTTCGAAAAATTTAAAGATTATACTCTAAAAGCCTTTGCAATTTCTTGTTTGTATGTACTTCGTCTTAATATACCCCAAAACGCTTTTCCAAGAGTGTTCTCTATAACGATGCTTGTTATTTAGGACAAATACTTGTTTTCTACCCACTATGGTTAATTACAAACCATAGCTTTTAAAGTATTAGCTCTATTGTACCTACCCTGCTTTTTACAAAAAATATAGACCATACCTAATTATCAGATAAAAGGCACAGTTAAGTTGTGACTTTAAAAAATAAATATTTAGATTTGTCTAAATATTTAATTAGACATACAAATAATATATGAAGGTGAAAATGAAACAACTTGTATATGCTTTATTAATGGTTACTACTTTTGCTACTGGGCAAGATCAAGAAAGTACGATTTCAGGCATAGTTACGTCGGAAGGAAAACCCATTCCCTTTGCCAGTATCTATGTTAAAGGAGGAAGTCAGGGCACCAGTGCAAATGAAGAAGGCAGGTATCAAATTAAAATACCCGTAGGCAAAATAACCCTTGTTGCACAATCACAAGGGTATAGGTCCGAAAACAAAACGGTTAATCTGGGGTCTGGAGCCAATATGGTTATTGATTTTAACTTATCTGAAACAGACGAAGCGTTGGATGAAGTAGTGGTTACTGGTACACGAACAGAAAAGCGAAGAACAGATTCGCCCGTTATCGTTAACCTGATCAATAGCGAGACACTGCAACAAGTAACCGCGACAGACCTTTCTGAAGGCTTGCGTTTTCAACCTGGTTTACGGGTAGAGATCGATTGTCAAACCTGTAACTACAGCCAAATACGTATGAACGGCTTACAGGGGGGGTATTCACAAATTCTTATTAACGGCCGTCCTATATTTAGTCCGCTTACTGGTTTATACGGTCTTGAACAAATCCCAGTGAACATGATAGATCGTATAGAGGTAGTCCGTGGTGGGGTTTCTGCACTTTACGGTTCCAGTGCCATAGGTGGTACGGTAAACGTAATCACTAAAATTCCAAAGCGAAATGGATACAGTATTGGTTATTCGTATCAAAATATAAACGGAGGTGCGGACCAGACCCTACTCAACGGAAATGCTACCATCATCAATGAAGCCGCCAATGCAGGCGCCACTTTTTTTCTGAGCAATCGAACGAGGTCCGCTTACGACGCCAATGGTGATAACTTCTCCGAATTACCAGAACTAAAGGACAATTCCTTTGGGATGACCGCCTTCTACTTGCCTACGAAAAATTCAAAATTGGAAGCTAGCATCAGCAGCCTTTACGAATATCGCTATGGGGGCGAGCTAGTGGAAAAACCTGCCTATTTAGCACAACAAAGTGAAGAGCGAGACCACCATGTACTTATGGGAAGTTTGGATTATCAAATAAATTTTGACAAAAGCTCGCTTATTCTGTATTATGGTGGCCAGCGTACCGATCGTGACCATTATACAGGTATTGTCCCTGATGAGGAAACAGAACAACAAGCATTTTACGCCAACCCCCCATACGGTATCTCCAAGGTAAAAACACACCAAGGTGGCACCCAATACAACCATAGATTTGAAGAATTTCTTGGAGGTACTACGGTCCTCACGGGAGGTATGGAATACATGTATGACGATGTTTTGGATGAAATTGAAGCCTATAATTACCTCATCGACCAGACCACAAAAAATCTAGGAGTTTTTGTTCAAAACGACTGGGAAATTACCGAGAGCCTTAATTTTCTATCAGGCTTCCGAATAGATAACCACAATCTGGTAGACCAAGCTATTTTTAGCCCACGCCTATCCCTTCTTTACAAATTACAGGAGACCACCCAATTTAGGCTTGGTTGGGGAACTGGCTTTAGGGCACCTCAAGCTTTTGACACAGATCTCCATATCGCCTTTGCGGGAGGCGGGGTTTCTAGGATTTCCTTGGCAGACGACCTTTTGGAGGAACGCTCCAATAGCTTTACCGCTTCGATGAATTACGACAAGGCATCAGAGCATTTTATAGGGGGGTTTACTGTAGAAGGATTCTATACCCAATTAAACGATGCCTTTTTTCAATTTCCACTAGGTGAGGATGAATTTGGGCAGCGATTCGAAAAAAGAAATGGTAGTGGCGCTACGGTAAAAGGCCTAACATTAGAGGCACGGGCCAACTTTGATTATGTAGTAGAATTAGAGGCTGGCTTTACCCTACAGTCTAGTTTGTTTAACGATCCAGTAGAAAATATTGACGGACTTCCTTCCCTAAGAGAGTTTCTACGGACCCCCAATGATTACGGTTATGCCACACTCACCTATACCCCAACCAAAAGACTAAATGCTAGTGCTAATTTAATTTATACTGGGAAAATGGATATTACACACTTTGCCGGTGAAGATACTGGGCAGGCCGTAGATGAATACGATATAACACCTCGCTTTGCAGAACTGAGTTTACGTGCGGGCTACACTATAGATTTACCAACATTAAGCACCGCTCTTGAACTCTACGGAGGTGTGAAAAATGTGACCAATAGCTATCAGGACGATTTTGATATCGGCAAAAACCGCGATAGCAACTATATTTACGGTCCTGCGGCACCACGAACCGTTTTTGTTGGACTCAAAATTAATTCCTTATAAGAGATGAAAACAGTAGGAACTTTCATAGTATATGTTTCTGTATTGATAATGGCCAACCCTGCTTTTTCCCAAACAGAAAAAGAGGTGCGGTGGTTAGATTTTAACCAATTGGGAGATTCCTTAAAAATAAACCCCAAAAAAGTGTTTATAGATTTTTACGCAGATTGGTGTGTTCCCTGCCTTAAGATGCAAAAGGAGGTGTTTACCCATCATAAAATCATAGGCTTACTCAACAAAAACTATTATTCGGTAAAAATGAACGTAGAAACTAAGGATACCATCACGTTCGGAAATCAAGTATATACGAACGAAAGAATGAACAAAAGAAATCCTGTACATCAGATTCCCATATTAATGGCTAGTCAAAAAAACAAACCGTTCTCATTACCTGCAATAGTTTTAATGGATGAAAATTTTAAGGCCAAGGCACGCTATTTTCAATATTTAAATGTAGAACAGCTTTCCGAAATTTTATCACAATAAGACCAAGATGCACTAGCTCTTTTAGGCGTTTCAAAAAGACAAATTCTAACAACACACGGCAGAAGATCCTAAGTTAAGGAGCTAAAAAAGGTAATTGTTAAAATACTCCTTATCCGTGTTTTGTGATTCCTGTTTTATGACTCATTTACTTCTTGCCTAAGGCCGTTAACAAAATACATTTTCATAGCTCCCCTATTTTTGACATCTATCTGGCCCCTATATGAGCATTTAAAAGTGTCTCTTATCAAATTATATGTGTTTTCGCTAATATTAATTTTTCCCGAATGGGATAAACTTTCCATACGGGAAGCCACGTTCACCGTATCGCCCCAAATATCATAGGAGAACTTTTTGTTGCCCACTACTCCCGCCACTACAGGCCCTGTATTAATGCCGATACGCACGTTAAATGAAAAATCGGTTCCCTTATCAAACTTAGCTTTCTCTACAAACTGCACAATCTCAAATGCCGCCTTAACCATTTTAATGGCATGGTCTTCTGTAGGAAACGGTAACCCTCCAGCACACATATACGCATCTCCAATAGTTTTAATCTTTTCTAACCCATGTTTTTCGATAATATCGTCAAAAGCAGTAAAATAATACCCTAACCTATTTACCAAAATCTCTGGATCTAAGTGTTCTGAATGTGCAGTAAAAGCCTCAAAATCTGTGAATAATACTGAAACCGATTCAAATTTTTTGGCCTGTACTTTGCCGTGTTCTTTTAATTCCCTTGCCGTTTCTTCCGGTAAAATATTGGTCAATAATTCTTCCGACCGGGCCATTTCCTTTTCAATAATGGTCTTGGTACGTTTAACGAACATATTACGTCTGTACAAACCTATGGCTAACAGAATAATAAAGAATAACGCAATAGCAGTGGCAATGGCCACTACTTTTTGGGTTCGTTTTTGCTGGTTGGTTAAATCTAGCTCTGATTTGAACTGTGCCTTTTCAGAATTTCTACGAATATCTGCCATTTGTTGAACGGCGGTGATGTTAATTACACTATCCCTAAAAGCGATATACTTACGATAATAATTCAAAGAAGCGGAAGCATACCCGGTACGTTCATATAGTTCGGACAGTTTTAAGTAGGCATTACTTATTTGCACTTTTAACCCATACTGTTTGGCGAGATCTAAGGAACGTAAGGCATAGTCAAACGCACCGTCCCAATCTTCCTTATCGGCATAGATATCGGACATATAGGTAAGGTAGGTCGTAATAGGCCTGTAATCTCCTAACTCTTCCAATATGGAAACGGCTTCTTTAATATTCTCCTCTGCTTTGGTGGGTCTTCCCTGTTGTGCAAAGGCCAGGCCCTTATTCCCTAAATTATAGGCCAAAGGAAGTTTTTTTCCTAATTTTTTGAATAACGGGCCAGACTGGTTGAAGTACAGCAACGCGGAATCTGGCTTAGACCATTCCAAATAGGTATCCCCTAAATTTTCCATGGCTACGGCATAGTTAAACGTATCCTTTTCCGTTTTAAAAATGCTAATAGCATCAGTATAGTATTGTCTCGTATTTTTTCTGTTATCCATACCGGCATAAACAGCTGCAATGGCAGTATACATGAGGGCCACCTGATTTTTTTTGAAATTTGTGTTGGCAATTTTCACACCCTTAAAATAGCTGTCCAACGCACCACTTAAGTTTCCTTTTTGTTGCAAAGCATTCCCTTTCTGCAAGTGGGCGTTAAATATATATATAGTGGAATCTTGGCGTATGGCCTCCGTCATCAAAGAATCGCTATACGCCAAAATACGGTCGGGATCGGGAAGGTTAACCGTAATACGCGATAAAAGTTTGAGTTTTAGCGCCGGATCATAATTTCCAGATTCATACACCTGGATCAAGCTATCGGCAACCGATTCATCTTGACCAAAACTAGGCATGCCATTGGCCATAAGGCAAAGCAAAAAGACTACTTTTGCCCATCCATTACATTTCAAAAATAACTTCATATACTAAGCATTGATCGCTATTTTTTTGTCTTGATTAAGGCGGTGACAGCATACACTTTTGAATCCGAACCAAGGGTGTATTGAAGTTTATAGACATAATCTTCCTTACCTCCACGAATAATGGTAGCCTTAACGATAGTATCTCCGGTTAAGGTATTGGAACTAAAAATGCGCGGCCCACTTATGTAATTAACACCCACAACATTCACAGGTACTTTTGACTCGCCTTGGGCTTTGGCCTTCCATAAGACGGAATCTCCTACTTCTGCAGAAATGGCAAATCGCTTCCCGGCGCCATTTTCGATCACGGTAGTAGTAGTTTCAGCACTTAAAGAACCGTTTGCTACACTGTTCGGTTTTGTCGTGTCTACCGTTAGGACTAGTTCGTGCTGGGTCTGTGCCTGCCCATGAACCCCATATAGACCAAGAAGCACTACTAAAACTAACTTTAAATAGGTTTTATTTTTCATGAATTACACTATTACTCGAAAATAGATTTGCTTATTGAAATATCGTTTATTGAATCCCAACCCTGATTTTGGGGTCTAGATCATAGTTAGAAAATCCATCGGGCTTAAATCGTATACTATATTCATAATCTTGACCAGGAGGCGTTTTTTTATTGGGTTTGGCCTTTACCTTTTCTTTTCCATTTTCATTACGCCCATAGATATTGTTAGAACCAAAAATCTCTGTTCCTCCAATAAAACTTATTTTTTTAATTTTCACATCATCCCCTGTAGTGGTAATACCTTGCCATTCAATGACATCAGTTTCTTCTACCAAAATAGTAAAGGATTTTGGATCGTTAGGGTCGTTAACAATAACTTTATTCGCCGGGGTAACGGTAAACGTGCAGCCTCCTGGGGCATCGCGCTCATCACCCAGCGCCGCCGTATCTACGGTTAAGGTAATGATTACTGTTGGTTCTTGTGCTTGTACATAGCCAAAAAAGGAAAATAAAAAAAGCAAGACGATATTTTTTGTAGTTTTCATTTTGTTTGGTTTAAGACGTTATTTAAAGTACTATTATGTGGTCAATATATAATATTGCATAAGATAGAAAATAATATCCAATAAAACCATAAGATATTGCCCTCTACGTACTTAAGCAGCCCAACATATTTATATTGTATTTTAGGTCATTAAATAAGACCATCTTGTTTGGTTATGGTTTTTCTATAGTATGTTGAATGAATAAATCATCTGTATTGGCTCAAAAAATAATGTTAATTAACAAACGTATTTTTTAAAAGGGATTCTAAGAAACCGCTAAATAACAGCCCTTGATTTCTACCATTTTAATCTTGTTTCTGTTCTCTTGCACAAAAGCAGAGCATACGCCACTATACAGCAGTAGCAGAAGCCTTATCGATAATTTTGAAGGTAGAATTGACGGGATGTAACCTATGTTACTGTACTTCCGTTAAAGAATTAGTATTTTTAGTATACTAAAAACAAGTTGATTATGATTGTTGAACAATTTGAATACAAACCCTTATCCCACTATTCCTATGTCTTAGTTAGTGATGGTGAAATGGCCATTATAGACCCAGAGCGTAACCCCATGCAGTATTATGCCTTTGCAAAGGCAAACAATGCCAAAATTACAGCGGTCATAGAAACACATCCGCATGCAGACTTTGTGAGTTCGCACTTACAAATCCACAAAGAAACCGGGGCAACCATCTACAATAGTGAAAAATTGGGCGCAGATTATCCGTACCAACCCTTTGATGACGGCAATAGCATAACCTTTGGGAAAGCAACATTACATGCCATAAACACCCCAGGGCATTCCCCAGATAGCATTACCATAGTAGCCAAAGAAGGAGGTAAAACAATCCTATTTACGGGAGACACTTTATTTATAGGCGATGTGGGCCGTCCTGATCTACGTGAAAAAGCAGGCAATATGCAGGCCAAACGTGAAGAGCTTGCCAAGACCATGTACCATACCATACAGCAAAAATTCACCCATTTGCCCAATGATGCCATCGTATATCCTGCCCATGGTGCCGGTTCGCTCTGTGGAAAGAGCATGAGCGATGCCAACAGCAGTACCTTGGGTAATGAGCGTATGGGCAATTGGGCGTTTAAAAAACAGACCCAAGAAGAATTTGTAGCTACCCTACTCGATAGCCAACCCTTTATCCCTTCCTACTTTGGGTATAATGTAGATATGAACAAGAAGGGTGCAGAAACACTTCGTGAAGCTATTGCAGGAGTACCTTTTAAATTGAGTGCTTCCACAAAAGGATTGCTAGTAGATGTACGTGAAGAAACCCAATTTAAAAAAGGCCACCTCAAAGGTAGCATCAACATTCAGGCAACTTCCGAAGAGGCAAAGTTCGAAACCTGGTTGGGTGCCATCGTGGAACCTGAGGAAAAATTTAGTTTGGTCATCGACAAGCCCGAGGATTTGGAACTGCTATTGCAGCGAGTGGCAAAAATTGGGTACGAAAAGCAATTGCAGGAAGTACTGACCACTTCCAATGAACACCTACTACAAATGAAGCCCTTGGATCTTCAGGATTTTAAAAAGAATCCCGACAATTATACCATAATAGACATCCGCAACCAGAGTGAGATCAAAGAGGGCAAGTTTTTTGAGAAGGCCTTGGAACACCCCCTGAATGAGCTACGGGAATCCGCAAAAAATATTCCTATTAACAAGCCTATTGTAGTGCATTGTGCGGGCGGGTACCGCAGTGCAGCCGGTAGTAGTATTCTTGAAAACCAATTGGAGGGTGCCACAGTTTATGATCTGAGCGATGATGTAAATCAATTTAAGGATTAAGCAGGGCAAACTGTCATTGCGAGCGGAACGCAGGGGAGCGCGGCAATCTCATCAATAAAACCCGCAAAAGAACAGATTGCTTCACTGCGTTCGCAATGACAGTAGCGATTCGCAATGACGGCAAGGAATACTAAGTTTTCCAAATATAAAATAACTCCAAGGGCAATGCTCTTGGAGTTATAATTTATTTTAAACCTTTTTCAAAGTGGTTACAGTTATATTTTTAGCTATACCGCTTTGGCTGTAGCCTCTTTTAGTGATTTTAGATTGATATCCAGTAGGTTTACATCCTCATCGGATACAAAATTGTAATATCCAAAATATTCGAAGCCGTGTTTCTTGAGCACTTTCATAAGGTCATTGACCAACAGTTCACGTTCGGAATGAGTAATAGGTTTATCGTTATTCTTGTAGTAGAAACCGTTTACTTTTAAATTTTTCTCCATGTTTAGATTCGGGGGTTTGCATATTTAGTATCAAGCCCCTTTTCAGGAGCTTTATAGGTTAAGTTTACCGGCATAAAACTTTTTGGGAAGCTTCATAAACCGTTACCAATTGAAAACGACGAATTGGTGCTCATATTGTCTTTAGACACTCTAATTCTATGTAAATTTTTGCAAAAACAAAAACTGGTCTTATCTCTGAAATTTCTAAAAACCTGACTATCAATTTACAAAGTCCTCAACCGGTAGGAAACAGATTGCTTCACTACGCTCGCAATGACGGCAGCTAAGGGTCATTGCGAGCAGAACGCAGGGAAGCGCGGCAATCTCATCAATGGAACCCAAAAAAAACAGATTGCTTCACTCCGTTCGCAATGACGGTGGCGATTCGCAATGATACAGGAATCCTTTAGTACCAAGTGACATATATCATGCTATTTCTGATGGAGGCCGTCGACCTTTATAAATGTATCTAAAACGTTGATAAAGTAAAAGAGTCATCACTATACCAAAAAGGCATTTTTACTTTATATGCAAAGAATAATACGAACAACAAAATCTAATTATTAATTCTAAAATAAAGAAAATGAAAACAATTGTAAAAATAGCATTGATCATTGGGGTAATAGGCTCAATAATGAGCTGTAAATCTACCTTTAATGCTTCGGAAACCATGGAAGTACAAGAAAATAGAAATGCGCTCTATCAGGAGATTATTACAAATCCGAGTCAATTCAATGAATTTATCGACTTGGCACAACAAGACGAGGCTGCAAGAAAGATAATGATGCAAAACCACATGCAAATGATGGAATCGGGGAAGATGAAAGCCATAATGGAAAACAATCCAGAAATGAAAGAAAAGATGAAATCCCATATGCAGAAAATGATGGAGGAAAATTCTGAAATGAATGAAAAAATGCAAACAAAGATAGTCGACAAGATGTTGAATGATCCAGAAGGTAGAAAGATGTTGATGCAAAAAATGCATGAGCACAAGGAAATGCAAGAGGACATGAAGGCTAAAATGATGCAAAAAATGATGAATGACCCTGAAATGAAAGAGAAAATGATGGAAAAAATGAAGAATATGAAAGAAGGTTCCAAAGAACATAAACACAATAGGTAAAAAAAGTCACAAGGATACTTTGGACGTACAATTCTACAAAGGCAAAAGGTCATTGCGAGCGAAACGAAATGGAGTGCGGCAATCTCATCAATAGAACCCGAATGCAACAGATTGCTTCACTGCGTTCGCAATGACTGTGGCGATTGGCAATGACAAAAAAAATCAACTCTTTAGCAAAGGTCAGGAGTAAGATCTAAAAATATAGTTTTATATTCCAACTACTTTTTAATTGCACTGGGTCATATACCTCAATTTTTCTTGATGCCAATTTAAAGGAGATCTCTTGGGATAATCCTTTCCAATTAATATTTTAGTCTAAATTTTGTTGATACGTGCGTTTTTAAATACCTTAAAAGGGATGTCATTAAATTATTATTAAATTGTAGTTTTTTAAACTAAAAAATTATGGACTACTTTCTTATCGCCTCCATTTTGGTGCTACTTTCCGCGGTGTTTGGATATTTAAATGTTCGGTTCCTAAAGCTGCCTAATAGCATCGGTTTAATGCTGATTACTATTGTATTTACCTTGGCTATTTTTGCAATCAGCTACTTTGACGATACCCTCTTAAATGCTGAAAAGTATATCATTACCCAAATCGATTTTAAGACATTATTGTTGGATGTCATGTTGGGTTTTCTACTTTTTGCAGGGGCACTACATACCAATTTTGAACAGCTCAAGGTACAACGGTGGCCAATTTTTGTCTTTTCCACTTTAGGGGTGGTGGTTTCCACTTTTTTGGTAGCGACTTTTATGTATTTAGTGCTCGGATTTATTCAAATAGAGGTTGCCTATATCTATTGCCTTGTATTCGGGGCCTTGATTTCACCTACCGATCCTATCGCCGTTTTGGGAATCCTAAAAAAAGCGGGCGTGCCCAAAATACTGGAGACAAAAATTGTTGGAGAATCGTTGTTCAACGATGGCGTAGGGGTTATTTTATTCCTTACCCTGTTTCAGATGGCCGCTTTAAGCGGAGAATCGATCGAATTTACGCAGGTAGTTACGTTGCTGGCAAAAGAAATTTTCGGAGGGATTCTTTTAGGACTTTTTCTGGGATGGTTGGCGTACCGCTTCATGAAAAAAATAGACGACTACCAGATTGAAGTGATCATTACCTTGGCTGTGGTCATGATTGGTACTGTCATAGCACAAAAATTCCATTTTTCAGCCCCTTTGGCCATGGTAACCTCGGGACTCTTGATTGGTACCGACCGTGTACGGGAGGATGCCATGTCCGATGAGACCGAACAATATGTGGATAAATTTTGGGAGTTACTGGATATTCTTTTGAATACCATCCTTTTCGTATTGATTGGTATGGAAATGTTGGTGTTGGCCTACGATGGCAGTTACTTGTTGGCCGGTGTCTTGGCCGTTCCCATTATTTTAATGAGCAGATTTCTGTCCCTATTGCTGCCTATAACATTTTTTAAGAAGAAACTAGATTTTGTGCCCAATACCAATTTGGTAATGACTTGGGGCGGACTGCGGGGCGGTATCTCTATCGCACTGGCCTTGAGCCTAACCGATACCATGCACAGGGAACTATTCCTATTTGTTACCTATGTAGTAGTGGTCTTTTCAATATTGGGCCAAGGACTCACGGTAGAAATGCTTGTGAAGAAACTGTATAAAACCAAGCCCGCTCCTTAAGGAAACGCGCAAAAAAGTACTTGGTTAAAAACCTCCGATAATTTAGGCCTTTGGCCTATTGCATATATTGTTCTTGATAAAAGCTTGCAAAATGCACCTATTATTTGGTGTCAAGGGCCACCAAAAATGAGGATATCACATAAAAAAAGCCTCTCTTTTCAGAGAAGCTTTTCCTTTAAGTACAGGCGGAGAGACTCGAACTCTCACACCTTGCGGCACTAGATCCTAAGCCTATAATATAACCATATCAAACACCATCAAAATTAACTAAATTACTGATTTTTAGATACTTGTAATATTATTTAATATCATATATACCTATATGATATCAATAAATGTGTTACCCATGTGTTACCCCGATTGTTTATCTTTACATAAAACATGATGAGATATGGCAACTTTAAAAACCGTCTTACATGCCAAGTTGGACAAAAAGGGAAACAAGCTTCATCGCCTGGCTCTTCGCCTTACCGTAAATCGAAAACGTAGTTATTATCATTTGGGCCAGAAGCTAAAACCCGAATATTGGGATGAACCAAGCGAAAAGGTAAAAAGTTCCCATCCCAAGCATAAACAGCTCAACAGGCTCATTAGAAAAAAATACGATGAAATTGAGGATATAATTTTTGAACTGGAAGCATCCAAACAAAATTATTCCGCTAAGCAGGTTGTTGATTCTATTCGCAAAAACACAAGAAGACTTTCCTTTTTCGAATTGGCCGATGAACATATCGAAGATTTATTTAAGGCGAATAAACATAACAGGGCCATTTCAGATAGAAGCAAAGTGAACAGGATAAAGGAATTCGTCAAAAATCGAAATCTAAGCTTTGAAGAAATCGATGAGCACCTTTTAAAAAAAATGAAAATTCATCTTTTAAATACTGTAGGCTTATCCGAAAGGTCCGTAATGAATTTCTTCGTTATGATACGGATGCTATATAATATTGCCATTAGCAAAAAGATAGTGGATCAAAAATTCTATCCTTTTGGTCGGAATAAAATAAAAATAAAATATCCCCAAACGATAAAAATTGGTCTAAATGAAATGGAGATTGTAAAAATTGAGAAACTTGATTTAGAACAAAATACAGCCATTTGGCATACAAGAAACACCTTTTTGTTTTCATTCTATCTGGCCGGAATAAGAATTTCAGACGTATTGAGAATGCAATGGAAAGATATTGTAGGAGACAGACTGTACTATAAAATGAATAAGAACAATAAGGCAGACTCCTTAAAACTACCAAAGCCTGTCTACGAAATACTCCACCATTATAAAAACATGAAAGTGAGTAATGCCGATTACATTTTTCCTGATTTAAAAGATGTACCAATTAATGATACACTGGCCATCTATACAGGGATTAAAACTGCCATTAAACGGCACAACACACATTTGGCCGAAATTGCAAAACTGGCAGAGATTGACAAAAAGATCACCAATCACATAGCGCGACATAGTTTTGGAAATATTGCCGGGGATAAGGTCTCTCCTCAAATGCTTCAAAAATTATACAGACATACACATTTGAGCACAACCATAGGTTACCAGGGTAACTTTATTCATAAAAGCGCAGATGAAGCTTTGGCAGAAATCATCAACTTTTCAAAATAGGATAGTATTTTTTTGTAGAGATATCATTACCAGTTCTTTTATTTCCATAAAGATCTATTAGACATATTCCCCTTCTACCAAGTATTACAGATATCCTTTAAAGATATAAGGGATATCTTAAATAATTAATGGCGGCATTCAATTACGGGTCTTGGGTAATCAAAACATATTGCTTGTTATACTAAATTGTGGATTTCTAAAAAAAACTCAAACTAAATATATTATTGGAATATTTGTTTTTTTAATAAATATAGATTATTTTCATATTAATTAGATTATATACTAAATTATTGTTTTGATTTAAATAAGTTTACTTTTCTTACCCCCCAAATTATCCACGGCGACCCTACTGTTTGCATTCATTTTCTGTAAAAACGGAAAGCTTATGGATTTAAAACTACAGTCTGAAACCTTGATAAAAGATCTTAGTAACATAGATCTATCTTCCAATGACATTATCCGTCAGACGAACATGGCCGTCTCTCTATGCAGGGACGTATTATCTATTTTTAAAAAGGAGATTTCAAACAAGGAATTTTCTACTGTAGACTTAGAAATTGAATTCTTCAAACATACCAAACAGATTCCGCTTCAATATCTTATTTATTATTCCCAAATACGATCATTTGAGCTGCAATTTCCGAGGGCCATTCTAAGCAACCAACAAGATTATATTACATCTAAAATGAGTAAACTAAACAGGTTCTTTAGGTACAACATAGATTTTGCCCATTATATTGAATCTGGACAAGAGCATTTGGACCAGCAATATTTCACCAGAAGCCATTTCAATATCCTGCCCATCACCCATTCTAAATTTTATTATTTGGAACCCGAGTTTAATACTTCTCATGATATGCTTTTAGGAAAGTTATTAGCCTACAAATCCCTCATTAGATACTTGCAACAAAGACTGGTTGCATTGGAACAAGGCGATTCCCATAATTCTATCAGAAATGGAAATGCCCATAATTCTCTAAAGTGGACATCCTCAAAAACTGGAATGACTGAACTTGTTTACGCCCTTTATCATGCGGGTGTTGTAAATAATGGAAAGGCCGATATAAAAGAAATTGCCCAAGCGCTGCAACGTACCTTTAATTTTGATCTGGGGGATTATTACAGAACCTACACCGAAATTAGGGCCAGAAAAAAGAGTCGAGTGAAATTTTTAGACGAACTCTCTACTAGGCTCATATCCCGTCTGGACCAAGAGGATGAATAAAACATACCCTTTAGTAACAATTGGTCCCCACAGATTTACCCAAGTTAGGTGAATCTTGGGGTTTTTCTTTCCCTTCCTAAATAATGGTGTTATTGCTGCTGCTAGTCCACATTTACTTAATAATAGAATATCAATTTACTTTAAAATCCATCAAACTTCAAGATGTTAAAATTTCACCCAAGTTGGGTGCAACTTGTGAATAAAGTCCAACAAAACCTTACAGATTTGTAGAACGAAAGTCAAACCTTGAAAGGGACAACCTTTAAAAAACTATAACCGGAAGTCCCTTTCTTTTAAACAAACACAATATGCCAAGCAACATCATTACCACAGACGATCTAAGGGAATTCAAAATGGAATTACTGGATGATCTTAAAAAAATACTACATACAGGCAGTGGCCCTAGATTTAAAAAGTTCTTGAGGTCTTCAGATGTCATGGTGCTCTTGGGTATCAGCCCAGGTACGCTCCAGAACTTGAGGGTGAACGGCACTATCCCCTACTCCAAGCTCGGTGGTATCATCTATTATGATGAGGAAGAGATTCATAAAATTCTATTGAAAAATAGCATACAACTCGATAACTACGATCGACCATGAATTATATACTCCATCTAAATGCTGTTTTCGAGCAATTCTCAAAAGACTCCAGGCTGAACCCTACCCATATAAGTCTTTACATGGCCCTATTCCAGTTTTGGAACATCAACAGATTTCCAAATAAATTCCATATCAGCCGAGATGAAGTGATGCAACTGGCCAAAATTGGATCCAAGGCCACCTATCACAAGTGTCTCAGCAATTTAAATGACTGGAAATACATTTTATATTTTCCCTCCTATAATCCATTTAAAGGCAGTGAGATTACCCTCCTTGTTTTTGGGACAACTACTAAACAAGTAGTGGACAACCCTGAAACAAGTAATGAACAAGCAGTGGTATCTAATACAAACAATAATAAACAAAAAACAAACTTAAATAAACGAGGCACTCCCAAAAATGAATTGGAAGTTCTTTCTTTTTTTAAAGCAAAAAATAAGTCTACTAAAGAAGGATTGAGATTTTATCACCATTACCAAAGTTTGGGGTGGAAAATTAATGGAAAGGCTGTTATTACAGATTGGAAGGCCCTGGCCGAAAAATGGCTTATTAACGGAATAGAGGTCAAACACTTTGAAACAGTTTCCCATCCCGATAGCTATCGGGGAAGGGACAACCTGAAAATAACCAAAGACAAAAACTATGGAGAACCCCTCTAAAATAGTGGAAGGTGGCGTTGAACATGTTCTTGGAAGTTTTGATGGAAAGAAAGTCATCTATGATTTTCCGAAGATACTAGCTTACCTAAATGCTAAAGGCAAACAACTCTTTGGAAACGAGTTCAGGATATTTGAAGAAGATCATGCTATTATTTATAAGCTTTCCAATTACTATATCCGGGACGCAGAGAGCTGTGAAAAGGCAGGAATAGATATTCATAAAGGAATTCTACTCTCGGGACCCGTGGGATGTGGTAAAACGTGTCTTATGAAGCTTTTGAGATACATCGTACCCCATCAAAGGATTTATGAGGTGATTCCTTCACGCAACATCACCTTTGCTTTTAATCATATTGGGTACAAGGTAATTGAAGATTATGGCAACCAAGGGTTTTTCTGTTTTGATGATCTCGGAGTGGAGCCCTTTGGAAGACATTACGGAAAAGATTGCAATGTCTTGGGAGAAATCCTGATATCCAGGCATGAACTTTTGTTGAATCATAAAGTCCTTACCCATGCTACTACCAATCTCAATGCAGAAGAAATGGAAGAACGCTATGGCAATAGGGTACGTAGCCGAATGCGGCAATTATTTAATCTCGTTGCATTTGATAGTAAGATGGTTGACAAAAGGAAGTGAAATTTGTTCACAATACTTTTTGCTCTAATTGCGATTATTTCCAAAACACCTTTATCCTAAACCTTAATACGATACAATTTTACATTGCCTTTTAATTTGATAAATCGAATTCATCCTAAAAAATAATCCTTACCGTAATTATGGTTTTCCGTAATTATAGTAGAATTGTAATCACGTTTATATAGATACAATGATTTCTCAAATTGTAATCCTCTTAGAAACGTTGATTTCGAAATGATATTTTTCTCCATACATGGTAATAGATATTATATAAATTAACTGCTAAACATATTGCTTTATAAGATCAATTATTTTTTTCCCTCTTTCGATGATATCATTTTTAGACCATTGTTCCTTTTCTTTTAAGGTCTCATTTAAGAACATGCCATTTTTATATCCAACAAAGGATCCTTCTTTATTAGTTCTATCTCGCTTTTTAGCAAACGACAAATTACTTAGTTGAGAATTGTACCCGGTTAATGTTAAATTTCCTAATGTATGTACCCATTCTTCCTGAATTTTTTTTGCTTCCTTTTTATCTCCATTTGCAATCATTTGAATCCAATCAGGCGGAATATTAGATCCTTGTGGCAAAATATGCTCAATAGTCCAAATAAATTTATTCTTGTCATCTCTTGCCCATAAATCGGTGTAAGTCTCTTTTGTTTTATTATTTAACTCCTCAATTTTGCATAAAATAAAACGAGTAGCGCCAGTATTTTCTTCATATAAATCACCTTCAAGTTTTTCAAAGAATAGTTCATCACTTGCATACGTAGAAAGAGATTCAATTTGTTTGATTATTTTACTTAATTCATACTTTTTAGATTCATGGAGATCCTTGACTATTTCAATAAATATTTTATCTAAATCTCTTGTTGGAGGCAAATCTGTAATACTTCTTCGAAGAAAAAACTTGACTAAATATTCTATTAATTCTATTTTTAATTCGTTCTCCAAATCAAAATTTTCGAATACATACATTAATAATTGGTAAGAAGTCGCTCCTCCAATATTTTGTAAATCTCTTAAGGCTCCCGTCAGTCCTTTGGAGTTTTCTTCATGATTAGAAACAATTAATCTGTTGTAAGTCTCTGAACTTGTATTAAGTTTTGTGAAAAACGAATTTGGATCTTTTTTTATTAGTGTATCATAAATATGGATTAAATTAGAACGTGTTGCTCTTGTTTTACCTTTTACTTCAATACTTTTTTCATTTTTATAAGCATTATAAAAATGCCTTAAAAAACGATCTTGGATGATATAGTCGTCCAATAGATTATTATTCAGTAAGGTCCATTTTTCAAAATTTATATCAATTGAACCTTTTACTCTTTTTTCGGATTCGTTTAAAAAAGCATTCTTAATAATATCAATAGGTGATAATGGGACACCTCTTGTATTTAAAGTTTCAAATAAAGTGAAAGCATCAGAGTGATTTGACACTTCTATTTTTACAAGGACTGCAGAATTAATTTTCTTCAATAACTGTTTACTTTGATCTATATCAAAAACATACTCTTCTACATAATCGCCATCTACATCTTTTGGATTTGGTTTATATTCACCTAATCTATTCCCAAAATATCTGTATGCCTTTAAAATTCGTCTATTACCCGCATTGTCCGACCGCCTAAAACGACCCTTTAAAAAATCTGTTTCATGTGAGAGTAAGTGTTCAAAATCCTCTTTATTTCGTGCGGCATAAGATGGCTCTAAGCGTATTGAATATTTGTCACTTTTTAATAAAAGCTTATATTTTAAATTGAGTAGTTCTGAATTAAATTCTAACAAATCTTCCTCGTCTTCAATTTGGTCTTTAAGTTTAGACATATGCTTATAAATGGCTAAAAAGAAAATAAAGAGTGTGGTCATACGCTGTTGACCATCTATTAATTCTAGACGGTCATTATCTATAGAATCTAGCTTTTGGTTAATGCAAATAATTGAACCTAAGAAGTGATTTTCATCATTTTCCCAAATATCATCGAATAAGGATTCCCAATTGTTCTTGTTCCATACATACTCACGTTGGTATTTTGGAATAAAATAGACTATGTTCTTTTCTGTGTTATATAAATCTGAGATAGATCTGGCGTTTGCTGAGTTTATCATAATTCTTTTTTAATTTTATATTCTAATTCTTCATAACAGTTAAAGAAAGTATTAGCATGTGAGACAAATTTTTTTAGTTCATCTATTTTATATAAAGGTTGATTGTTTGTTTGGGATTTATGAGTAAGATCTTTATTATGCGCTACCCAATTTCTTATGATCTTTATTTCATCTAAACTTTTTCTGAATTCTTTTGAAACATATTTTCTGGAAGCAGAAAAATATAATAGATCGTTTAAGAAAAAGGTTTGAAATGGGTTACACTCTCTTCTTTTCAAAATAAGTTCATTTCGTTTTTCTTGATCTTCTGGGGTGCATTCTATGTATCGTGTATTCCAATGTTCACTTTTTGCTCCTTTCTGTTTCATCCACGCAATTAATGTTTCGTCAGTTTCTTTGTGCAATAACATAAGTTGTCTGAGCATTTTTTCAAATTGAAAAGTGAGTTTAAAAAATTCATAATTGATAAAATCGGCATTATAATCTACTATGTGTACAACCCCCTTAATTTTGCCTTCATCCATAACGAACATAACTTCATCATGGCTTCCTTTTTCAAATTTTGAAATGGTATACTTGTCAAATAATCTATCAAATGGTTGGCAGATTATGTTATCTGTTAATTCAGATAAAATAAAGTTTCCATCAATTAATCTATAGCACGAAGCTCGGTCTTTACCGGGGAGATAGGATATACCATAATTTTCACACATTTGAACAAGCTGTTGCGTGTTGTCTGGTTCATAAAAGATTAAATCTTTTGTGTAAATATTACTTATGGTTGCATATTTAATAGTTTCTAGCATACTCTTCTATTCATTCAAAAATTTATTTAACAAATCTCTAAACTCGCGTGCTTTTTCTTTGGTGAATTGAATATTTTGCTTTGAACCACGTTCACGTTCCAAATCTCCCATGGCGTAGGTTCTTAATTGTAAATAGTCACCTTCTATGGTAACATCTCCTACTACGTCTCCTGAACGCAAATTAATGTGTTCGTTATTAACTTTAATGATTCTTCCTAATACTGCCATATTATTTAATGCTAGTTATTCTACGTCCAAAATTTTATACTGTGCCCCTCCAAAAGTAAAGATACCACCAACTTTTCTACCGAACATAACTTCTGCTAAAGACGAGCTTGTAGCTATTTGTTTGTACTCACCTGTAAATTTGCCTTTTATGGCATTTTTAATTATGTGATATTTAAAGAGCGCCCCATCCTCTTTTTGAATGGTTACTTTGCAACCTTCTTTTACCTCAATGGTAGTTTCTGCAAATAAGCCATATTGCGCTTGTGGCTCTTTAACGATATTGGGTTTTACTTTTTTAGGTGCTGCTTTTTTAGTTTTTACATCACTATATTTTGTACCTTCTGGTATGGGTTTACCTTTTTGTTTATAGAAGGCCACTACATCTGCTTTTTTATGTAAGTCTTGTTTTATTTCCTCCTCATAACGCTCATGGTTTAGGAGTAACAAGCGTTTTAAAACCTCTTTACGTGCTTCTGGGTGAATGGTATAACGTACCTTATCATTTTCTGGCAAATAGTCTACTTCGTAAAAATCATGGCGCAATTTTATGTCTTGCCAACCATAAGCTTCTAAAACCGCTTCGTCCATTTCTTTATGCAATTCTCTTAATTTAAAAATAAGTCGCACTGCCTCTTCATAACTAATATTACCCTCTTTTTTAACTTCTAAATGATTGTATAAATTCCAGGTTTCTTTGCCAAATTTTTTCGAGAATGCTTTCTGTTCTATTTCATCTATTTGACTAACTAATTGCTCATTGTGAAATTGATTATAAATATGGGTTAAACCTAAATTGATATTAAGCATAATTTCTTCTCTAAACTCAGAATATATTTTGCCTGATTCTGTTAATAACTTACTATTTAAAAAAGGGAAATTTTCAAAACATTGAGTTGAAGAATAGCTTAAATCGGTTTTCAAAGAAGGACCCCATCTCCTTGCCCATTCTGTATGGAAAGTTGAAGACAAAATTGCAAATAACCAATGTTTATCTGACCCAATAACAAATATAGATTGGCTAAATACTGTATTTGTTTTCAGGATACTAAAGCATAAATGCTTTGTCACAACTGTAGTAACAATACATTTGCTCAAACTTTCAATGGAATTAAATAAACCCGGTCGACTTTCAGCATATATCCACCAATTCTCTTTTGTACGGATGCGTTTGGTTGTATCTCTTATTGGTTTAACCAGTAATCGAACTCTATTTATTGCCGCTTTATATTCACTAGCCTTTTTAAAGCTTAGCTCCCTAAAATTAATAATGCTTCTTTCGGAAGACTGATTAGGAGTATTGTTAAGCTCTTTACCATTTACGAATGGAAATATTACTTCTTTGGATTTTGAATCAGAATTAATTAATTTCTTTTCCTCTTCTGAGGAGAGAATAAATCCATCTCCTAAGGTAAAAACACCTTTAAATATTTTTTTCTTGTTGTTTTTTAATATTACAGGCACTCGATCATCTGCGTCATCAAGGTTTGCATTAATCCGATTTACTTTACTATCATCTAAAAATGATATTACATCAGAGATTTTAGTAAATCCAACTAGAGTAACGAACAGATTAGCAACGCCAGGCCATTTTAATGACTTCTTTGCGAAATTTATTGTTCCATTATTACTTGTAATGTAGCTTAAACCAGCTTCTTTGGTATCCCCTTGAGAAACAGTGTTGGTTGAAATCAAAGATGCATATCCGCTTTCATTAATTACTTTAAATATTCTAAGAAAAAAGTATGCTACCAAATCAGTTTGCCCTTTTGCACTTTCATTCATTGAAAATAAATAGTTCAAAATATCTAGTCCAAAAGAACCTGAAATCTTTCTTCCCCCCAAGTAAGGAGGATTCCCTAAGACACAATCAAAGCCTCCATTTTGAAATACTGCTGGAAACTCTAAAAACCAATGAAAAAAACGTTTGTCATGGCTTACTGCCATAGCGGCTCCTCGGTCTAAAATTTGAGTTTCCGTTTTTAGGTAATTCATGTATTGGCTATGGGTGGTTAGTTTTTCTTTATTAGCCTCTGTTTTTGGTATAAAAAATTGTGCCACATGCAAGTCTGCTAGTTGTTTTAAACGCCACCACTTTTTGCCTTGAGTCAACTCTTGGTATAATTTGTCCTTTTTGGCTATTTGGTCTGGTGTGTTTTCTGGTAATTGGGAGAAATTGGCGAAGTCTTTTTGTAAGCCCTTTAAATCGTCATCTATTTTGGCAATTTCGTAAGTACTTAATTGTCCTTTGGTTTTAACTTCTAAATCGTTACGTTTTTTAAATGATGAGGCTATGTCTTTATGATCTCCCGGTAAGGTTTTAAAGGCTTCACTGCCAATGCCTTTTTCCAATTCTTCAAAATGTGCTAACCCAACAATGGCATTTCCACATTTAATATGATGGTCTAAAAAATTCATAGGTTGCCCTGGGTCGTGTGCTTCTAGCCATAAGGCGACTTTACACAATTCTACCGCCAACGGATTTAAATCGACACCGTAAATACAATTCCGTATGACGTCTCGTGTTGCTTTACGCATTTCGGTGGGTGCCGGTTGGTCTTCTTTACTACGGTATTT
This sequence comes from Sediminicola arcticus, assembly GCF_040566695.1. Lineage (NCBI taxonomy): Bacteria > Pseudomonadati > Bacteroidota > Flavobacteriia > Flavobacteriales > Flavobacteriaceae > Sediminicola > Sediminicola arcticus. The sequence continues at coordinate 139,327 of NZ_JBEXAE010000001.1, forward strand.
AGCCAACTCAAAACCAATGCGTCGCGCTGCAGAAAGTAAAATATGTCCACTACCACAAGCTACATCGCATACGGTTAAGGATAATAATCCTACTTCCGGATCTTGTTCTTTTAACTTATCGGCGATTAAATAATCTAATGAATGTGTGATTAAAGGTTTCACTAATTCTTCTGGTGTATAATGCGACCCACTGGAAGAACGATCATCTCCTTTTACAAAACTAAAAATAGGCTGCCCTACATTATCTGTGAATAAAGGGTCGTATTCCAATAAACCCTCATAGACAGAACCAAATTCTTCTACATCTAAATCGGCATAATTAACACGGGTGCGCTGACCTTTTTCATTTTCAAAAGTCACTAAATAGCGTAATACCTTCAGCAAACATTCATTATCTAGCAATTGATCGTTAATAATACTTAAAGAACTTGGTGAAAATAGTCCAGAACCCAATGGATCGATTCCCAATTTTTTACCATATTGTCCATCTTCAAATAAGGCAAAAGTTGTTAATAAAGATTGCCATAAATCTGTTTTTCTAGGATCTACATATACTAGCTTTTCGGCTAATTTAGTTAAGCGTTGTAAACTGTAAAAATCATAATAAATGCCTTTTTTTTTGTTTAAATCTTCGTCACGTTTTTCGGGATAAATCAATTTACGTTCCTCTATTACCAATAGAAAGAGCATACGATACACCAAACGCAAGGTATAGAGGTAATAATTTTTAGCTGTAATTTTGTTTTCTAAAACCTGCTGTCGTAAGTCTTCATTCTGGGGATGGTATAACAAGCCATTTGCCAATTCTTTTATTGAACTTTCTACAGCAAGACTTAAGCGCTCTCTAATACGAGAACCTGATGAGATGGCTTCTTGATGGTAAAACTCAAAGATACTATCCGAACCAATATCTATTTTTTCAGGCATTCTGGTAGCATGCAGTGCGCGATAGAGCAATGCAAACTCCACATACAAGCCTTCTTCCATCATTTGCTGCAAATCGAACTCCAAATAGCTCAATCGACTTAAGCGTGTGGCATCGCGCAGTACTCTTAAAAACCGACCGTTGGAAACTAAACCATATAAATGCTCATTATTATTTAAATATTCCTGCACCAAGGCATGCGGAGACAATCGCGTTGTTCCAGTTTCGGGACGTTTATCTAATGATTGGTTGACGCCAACAATATGAATAGGAAATCCATCACGATTGGTAGAACGATGGCTAATGGCATAAGATTTTCCGTTTATGAATTCTGCATTTGCAACGGTCATTTCATACCCCAACACAGATAACAATGGGATGATCCAAAAACGTCTGGTTTCAGTAGTACCCGTATCTGTTTCGGATAAGTTTTCTCTTTTTTGTTTGAAGGCATTCCAGTTGGACGTTGCCAAAGACCAAGCCAAATTAATTTCATCACGAATAGAAGCACTTGGATTTAAATTAAAATCAATCGCCTTTTGAAAGCGAATATCTTCCGTTCTTATTTTTTCAAGAATTTCACTTGATACAATATTACCCTGTATAGAAATAGCACTGTAGTTCATAGTTACAAGGATTTTGGTTTTGGCATTAATATATAAACTCCCATAACATCTGGTGGCAGTACAGGTGTTGCTTTTTCAAAGCGGCGTCCACCTACTAATTCTTTAAATCTGCCATGAGCTTCCACCAATTTTTCAGCTCGCGCATTTGCGAGATCTATAAATTGAGGCTTCATGGTTTCAAAATGTTTTAATTCTGTTTCTAGATCTTCCTGTTGACGTTCTTTAGATAAATTGGATAAACTTTTAGCGTTAGTCATTAAATCTTTTGCTTGTTTATAATCTAACACTTCTAAATTTCCGTTCACCGATTTATAACCCCATAAATACATTTCTTCTGCAATCGCTTCTTTTTTAGAGGCTACCTCTTTGATTACATTTCGTACGCGGAACATGACCAAAGTTGTTTTGGTATCTACCGCATCGGTTTGTATTTCACTTACACGTGCTAATCTTCCATATTCTGGATGTGGTTCAAAAGCGATAGCTAATAAAAACTGACATAAATGTTCCACAAATTGATGATTACGCCCAATATATCTATATCCTTTGGGCGTTGGAGACACAAAACTGATTTTAGATAATTTATCACTATTAAAAAATCGTTTAATATGTGGGGGTAAGTTCTGTGCTTGTAAATTGTATCCTGATTTACCATCCCATTCACAACTTCCACCTAATTGTTGTACCGCGCTTCTAACAAATTGTGCTACGGTATCATCATCTCCAATGGCTTCATCCACCTCTTCTAAATCTTTTTTGATCACTTCTGGATCAATACTTTCATGAGCGAAGATGCTTCTTAAATTCTCTCCCTTTTTACGTGCTAAATCCAATTCGTTGGTCACCGTCTCTTCAGCAAATAATTTTTGTTGTTTCCCTTCAGATTTACTCTCGTCAAACAAAAGATGTTTGGCAGCTTCCGCCATCACGGATTTACTATTTTCACCAATAGCAATAGCAACCCCGGTTGACTTTTGAATTTCCAAAACCTTTTTTATTAACACTTCCAAGACAAATGTATCCATGTCGTTATCTTCACCATATAAAATATAGTTTTTGATAGTTGGCGCAGATTGACCAAAACGATCTACACGTCCAATACGCTGTTCTAATCGGTTGGGATTCCAAGGTAAATCGTAATGTAAAACCGCTGTGAAATGTTCTTGCAAATTGATCCCTTCACTTAAACAATCTGTAGCAACCATTACGCGCTTTTCCGCCTTACCCATTATCTCAATACGCTCTTTACGCTGCTCATCAGCAAGTTCAGAAGTAATTGCTTCGATGTGAATATTTTTAGGTAATTCATTTTTTAAACGGTCGGCTACATAATTAGCAGTAGCTATATAATGACAGAATACAATAGGATCAAAACCATCCTTTATTAATTGTTTAACATATTTAATAGTGGTTTCAATTTTTTTATCTAATTGATTATTTTGTAGTAAAACAGCTTCCTTTTGTAAACTTTCTAAATCATTTAATTCTTCATTTTCAAAATCAACACTTTCCAGTAGATCTTGTCTTGGAATATCAGACACATATTCTAAATCTTCGAATAAAGTATCTTCCAATGAAGGTGCTTCAATATTTTCTTCTTCGACTAATAACTTAACTTTTCTGCGTTCCAACATATCAACAGCCATCACAGGGCTTGACATTGCCCCTTTTATTAATGCTATTGCTGCCCAAGAACGTAATAATTGTGTTTGCTTATTATCAGTTTCCTTTGAAGAAATACCTCTAGCAAAACGAATTAAATTATGATAGAATAGTTGATACTCAGGTGAAAGGGAGTATCCAATCTCCAACGAATCACGATCTGGAAATTCTGTATTTTCTTTTAACCACCTTTTTATGTTTTCGCGTTTACGTTGTACAAAATGTCTTGATAATTTTCTTCTTTCATTTTGGTTAATAGTATCAAATTTTAATTGACCAAATTTAGGTTTTAACAATCCTAAAAGGGATGTAAACTCCCCATCTTTACCACTATGAGGTGTTGCCGTTAAGAGTAATATATTTTTGTTTTCGTCTTGAGCAAGATCATGAAGCAACGCATAGCGCTTTTGTTGTGATTTTGACTTGGCACCTTCTGGTAATGCACATGTATGCGCTTCATCAACAATAACGAACTCGGGGCAATCATTTAATAATTTGCCTCTCTGTCTATCTGACTTTATATAATCTATAGAAATTACTTGATAAGGAATGTGGTAAAAAACACTTTGATCATCGGGTATTTTACGATCTAATTTCGCTGCAGTACTAGAACGAATAATTTCTGCATCAATATCCAATTTATCTTTTAACTCTGTCTGCCATTGCTCGCATAAATGCGGTGGACAAATCACAGCAAACTTTTTTACTTCGCCACGCTCCATAAGTTCTTTTAAAATAATTAGCGCCTCTACAGTTTTACCAACCCCAACATCATCGGCGATCATTAATCTTACAGTGTCCTGTTTCAAAGCCATTACTAAAGGGACTAATTGATAAGCACGTGGGCGGAAGGATAATTTTCCCATACATCTAAAAGGGCCAGCTGCATTTCTGAATGATAATCTAGACGCATCAAATAAGATTCTAGCTGTTTCAAAAGCACCTATTTCATTTGCCTTTGGTTCTTCAAAATGAGCTGAAGTAATTTTCTCATTAAGAAGCGTAATAGGCAAATAAACAGCCGTTTCTTCTTCTTCTGAGCCACCTAAAGGTTTAATACGTAATATATCTGTATCATCTGAAGGTAGTACCATCCAATCTCTTTTACGATAATGGATAAGTGTACCTGGTTGATGTAGTGTATTGCTCATATTTAATTCACTTTTCTAAAAATGTCTTTTCTTCTCAAAACTAATTCTTCTACTTTTTCTTTATAATTCCATTCTATCACGTCATAACCTGCATCCCGTAATAATTTTCTTTTATGTAAATCGTCTTTAATGACGTTTTCTTTATCATGAATAGAGCCATCACAAAATAGTAGGACTGGTCCATTGGAGGTGTTATATACAAAATCCGGGCTTATGTAAAATTCCTCCATGTACACTTGTGCTTTGTCTGGTAATGCCAGTTTATTTTGGTATAAGTATTTAATTAGGGGTAATTCTGTGCCACTGTTTTTATCATATGTATCTAACAAATAATGATATTGATCTTCACGGTCATTCCCTTGTTGTACCAAAGATAAATCACAGTCCATCAATCGCTCTAGAACTTCCTTAATGCTATATCTGTCTAAAATCTCATGATGGCGCTGGTTGTAATAGGATAATAGATCTTCATAGGAAGCCCGAGGTAGTTTTTCGCCAGCAGCCGTTTCTAATCTTGTTTTAGGATCAAAATGGATATTACGGTAACTTTCCTCGAACAACTGTCTCAACTTTTTAGGTTCTTGGATAAGTTGTGACAAAATACCTAAACTGCCTTCTGCCGCTTCATAAATTAAAATATTTGGATTATCCTTATGCCCCATAACATTAACGCCAATCTCACTTTCTTCTACTTGGAATAAACTTTCAATTCCTCGTTTGAGTGCATAACTTAATGAGATAACCTGTTCTGGTGTCAATTCCATATTTGCCAGTGGCTGAATGTACAGTGTGTCAGCTGTATCTCGAACAAAGATCATCACATCTTTCTTGTTATCTAAAACTTCTTGACTACTATCTATATCTTTTTGGGTTAGCCATTTCCCATTTCTTTTATCAATCGCAAATCCGTCTGTTTCAGAGGTAGATCTGCGTGAGCGTCTATTCAATTTGATTAATTCTGTTGACTGATCAAAAATTAGGTTTAATAATTTTTCTCCACCTCTTTGAACAACCAAATTTTTAGTATGCTCAATGCCTTTTGTATATCTGAAATATTCTTCTACAATATATCCAACAGAGGAACGATCTTCTTCTATACATGAAATTCGTTCTTGTGGAATTCCTTCACATTCTGATAACTCTATCAAGGTGCTACGATATTCTTGATTATCACCTTTTAATTCTGATAACGTAATTGGATCATTATTTGCCAATTGAGCTTCGTCATCTAAAAACGCATACCCAGTAGCCTTGGATATTTTTATTTTACGCTGATGTGTATCAGAATCAAGTAACATCATACGGTTCATACGATATTTGCTACCATTATGATACATGGTATTATGAGGGCCAAATTCTTTTAACGCAATTCCTCTTGGTCTTGAAATATATTCTCCCTGATCTGTATGTTTATACCCAATAAAAGTTCTAACAGGTAAGCGTGTAAAATTATAGCCTGGTAAGAACCCTTCTGATGCTAAATACCTGAAAACATAAAATTCAGATTGGTCTTTATAACTATTTTTAGTATCATTTTTAAGCAATTCAATTTGCTTTAAACCAATAGCATGTTGCCTTTTGGCTTCAATTTTTTGATCGCTATCAGACTTAATAACAGGATCGTCTAATACTATTCGCGATTTTAATATCATCGTTTTCGCAGAAACATACAAATTTCGCCAACGATCAAAAGCCTTATCAAAACGCTGAGAAAATGAATTGATTTTAGCATCCAGCCAATTATCAGAATACCACCACATTTCTTTAAGTTCAGGTTCTATGGATGCTATTACTTTTTTATATGAATCAATCCAAGATTGTTTATAATTTAAAATTCCATTATCAATGGCATCTAAAATATTTTGTTTGACTGCAATATTTTTATCATTAGACAAATCTAATAGTTCAGAAACAGACTTGTTTAAATCGGCCAAAGCCATTTCCATTAAAATATAGGCATTGAAATGTGATGTCAATAATTCTTCATTTATCAAATCAATTCTTGGAGGTACCACAGTACCTGCAACCATTGTTTCTGAAGCTTTGAAATAATTTTGGTCATGTGCTGACCAAGCTGAACAATAGGTAAACACCACTGCCGTTTGACCACTTCTACCTGCACGACCACTTCGTTGTGCATAATTAGCCGGGTTTGGTGGCACGTTACGCATATGGACAATGTTCAGGTTAGAAATGTCAATACCTAATTCCATTGTTGGAGAACAATACATTGAAGAAATCTCTCCTTTTCTAAAGGCTTCTTCTCGTTCTATTCTTGTTTGACTATTCACTTGTCCTGTATGTTCCCGGGCTTCAATTTCTTTTTGGTATTTTGTAAAATCTGTTTGATATAAGCGTTGAAAATAAAAGTTAGGTTTTATCTGTAAATCACGATATGTATTAATTCTTGTTGCATCAACAGGTACCGTTTTCTCATCTCCACTTAACCAAATTAAATTATCTGTTCTAAGTAGATAACCATGAACGTTTCCACCGGAACCTCTTAAGTTTTCTCTCTTTGATAAAAAATTTGTAGCTGTTAGTAAATCGCATAAATTCTCAATAAATTCTCTGTACTCATCTTGCCTTAATGGCTCAAAGTCATTCTCGAGCATTTTTCTTTTAATATATTTACCTAAACCAGAGCGTAATCCTATGGTGCCAAAATAAATACCTCTTTGAGTACTTCTGCCAGGTCTTACAGAAACCATATAAGTAGGGGTTTCTATGGATTCTTTATGATCTAAAGACCATAACTTTTTATCATCCAATTTATTTTTTAAGAAACTTTCAGTTTCAGATCTGTCATCAAATAAGAAGCGATGATCCAGTGCATAATTGGTTCTAAAATAATTGAATAGTTGAATGAGAATTTCCTCTCTTATTTCAGCTGAGATGTTATTAAAAAATGGAATGTGTGCAAATTTTTGATCCATTGCACATAATCTACTTAATTCGTGGTATTGAACTTTTAATAAGGCTGTTTGCTCAAGATTGGGTAATGTATAACGCCATCCTCTTTTTAAATCTTGAAATATTCTAATTAGTAGGTATGTTTTAATGGCCCTTTCATTATCACGATCAGGAAAATCTGGATCTGCAGAAGGTGTTTTTGCAAAGGCATCTTCCCTTAACTTTAATTCTTTAAATACATATTCGGCAATTTCGTGAACTCTTAACCCGGAAGGATTGTTTTTTAGAGCGTGATGTAACCCTGAACGTAGTCTTATTGAGGAAAGAAAATCATTGAAATGACCTGCTTGTAAAGAAGCATCTTGTCTGTTATCGGTAAAACTTAATAATTTTTGATCTTTTAATTCTTCATTTTGTTGAAAAAGAGAATCCACAACAGCATATGATAATATAGTAGTTGCAGTACTTCTTCCTTCATTTCCCAACTTCATTAATTTAGTACCCTCATTAGTTTTAGAATCTTCATAAATAATTCCGGCTGAAGGGTCGATTCTAAGTTTTACTGGAATATAATAGCCTTTAAGAGGATAAATAGGTTCTTCAGAATATGCTCCGCTAGAATTAAAATATACTAGTTTTGGCATTTGCCAATCATAATATGGTTTAAATTGTGTTTCACTTGGATTTAACCAAGAAGTTGGAGCAATTTCAATGGGGTCTTCATTCCAAAATGATTCACCTTCATCCAGAATTAAATATCCAGAACTGAAATTGCTTTCTTTTAGATTTTCTTTAACTCCTTCTTTTTTAGTTAGTGTTTGAACGGGTTCATCAGGATTTCTAGGTAATAATAGTTGTTTGTCAACATCCTTTTCTACACATATGAAATCAACACCGGAATATCTGCTAAATAATATGGGATACAAGAATTTTTCATCTGCACCTTCTTTTAAATATCTTCCAGATTTAATCGTAATACTTCTAGTGTCTCTTGATTCTAACGTTACAGAAACTGTACTTGTTTGAGAGATAAACTGATGAAAACGAAATGGCAAAAAGCTTTTTCCCGATTTTTTTATTCGATTCTGTTCATTTAAATATTCAGTCCACTTTAATAAATCAACAAGTTTGTCTTCTATTAATTGAATATCTAATTCTGTTGTTTTCTTTAATATCGAAGCAATTGCTTTTATTGTTTTAGGTTTGCCTCTTTCAAGTATTCCATCGTTATCTTTTAAAGCAATATTTAACTCTAACCAATTAGTTATGGGATGATTAATGAATCTTTCTTCATCATCCTGAATATTAATACCATTGAGAAAAGCATTTCTTATTTCAATCGGATTAAATATTTCACCATTGGTACAAGTTTGAAGATATTCTCCAATAATTTGACTGGTATCGTAGTTAACACCAAATATTTTAGTAGCTACGTAAGCTACAGCTTCTTTTTTTTCTGTTGGGCTTCCACCAGAAGACATTGTGGCAGAAGTACCTATACATATTAAATTTGAAGAACAAAAGCTCTTAATACGTCTTATCAGCATACTAACGTCCGAACCTTGTCTGCCTCTGTACGTATGTAATTCATCAAAAACCAAATATTGTAAATTATCTCTTAAGGAATCACGTAACCATGATTCTGATTGTCGAGTCATAATTAACTCTAACATCATATAATTAGTTAAGATGATATCTGGCGGATTGTTTTTAATTGAATCTCTTATTTCTGCATTTTCTTGTCCCGTATATTTAGCAAAAGTTATGGGAAAGTCTGTTCCGAAATTTTCAGCATATTTTTCAATCTCTACTTGTTGAGAATTAATTAAAGCATTCATTGGATACACAAGTATAGCCTTCACACCCTTTTTTTTATCTTGGCCTAAATTGAATATGGAGTTAAAAATTGTGGCTAGATACGTTAGAGATTTACCAGAGCCAGTTCCTGATGTTACAACAAATCCTTTATTCTGAATTCCAATTTGAATCGCCTCCGTTTGGTGACTATACAAATTGTAATTTCCAAAAGATTTTCCTAATTTTTTATTTATTAAACCTTCGGTGTAAAGATCTTGTAAAGATTTTCCTTTTTTAAAAGAAGGGTTAAATTGTATTAATGGATCGGGAATAAAACCATCGCTTTCAAATGCCTTTCTAACTTCTTCTTTTATTCTTTCATCTGTTATATTTATAAAAGAATTTAAATATTCTCTGTAGTTTGTAATTACTTGGGAGTGTGTTTTAAATGCGTCCATTAATAAATAAATTCTAGTTTATAATTGAGCGAGTGGTGATCTTAGGATTAAGGCTTATCTGATAATTATGTTCTTAATATTCAGGTTATAAAATACCAATTAATTTCAATTCATAATTAAATCTATTTCGTCCTGCATGTTCTCGTCATACCATTTTATAATTGAATCAGGTCCTGTATTTTCATCGATTATATAAAGACTCATAATTACCTTTTATTTGATTTTTTTTAGTTTAATTATTTTTGGGTTGTATAATATATTGAGAGCTTAAATATAGGGGATTTCACCAACAATTGAGAATTATTTCTAACGCTTAGAATAAAAATTTGAAAAGAACTTTTAGATTCAGTCTGGTAAATTATTTGATTTCTTTTTAAACCTTAATAACCTATTCCTTTAAAAAAGGACTCTACCTCTTCCTCAAATATATCCAAAGGAATGCGATGGGCTAAATCTTGACGTATGCTAATTTGATAGTCAGTATTATTTTTTATTCTCTCAGCAATAAATAGCAAGGTGTTGTTTGGGTAAACTATATCGTCTTGGGCCCCTAACACTATTTTTTTGAAAGAACGATTACGATTTTTATAATCTGGGACATTTTGAAATACGGAACGGTAAACTAGAGCTGGATTAAATAATAAAGCTGGCGTTTGAAATGCTATTGATAGATAATACCCTACAAAACCACCCATACTACTGCCCATGACCACATTGATATCTTTATCTTTAAACTCAATGTTTAAATGTTCAATGCTGTAGTCATTTTCTTGGTAATCGATGGGTGGAGAATAAACAGCGCCGTGATTTTCAAGAATTGCCCTTTTCTCAGGGCTAAGGCTCCCGTTAAGGCCATGTATATATAATATGTTCATTTTGTAGTACTATTAGTTATTGTCTATGAAAGTGTATTAGAAACCATATATGAAGGTGTCCAAATCTCTACAACCACATTAAATTTTTCAAGGAACATTAATAAATTTAATTAGAAATTATTTCCCATTTTGTTGGAATTTGAGAAGGGGTGAATTAACGATTGTCTTTATTTATTTCAATTTGGCAATTCGGGCATATAATAAACTGTTTACCCTTTTTATGTTTGTCATGTCTTAATTTCTCTATGAAAGCTGAACTTATGATACCTGTAGGAAGGGCAATAAAACCAATACCTACAATAGCAATTATTGCGCTTAAAATTTTGCCCAAGGCAGTTAGGGGGTAAACATCCCCATAACCAACTGTCGTCAGCGTCGCAACGGCCCACCAAAATGCATGACCGATGCTTGCAAAATTCTCGGGTTGGACATCATTTTCTATATAATACATAAGGGTAGAAGAAAGTACCAGCAGTATAAAAGCTACAAATACCGTCATGATCAACTCATCCTTTGTTTCTTTTAAAACACCCGAGATTGTTTTTAATGATTTGGAATATCTATTAAGTTTAAATATTCTCAAGAGTCTTAACGTACGCAGAATTCTAATTATTCTGAGGTCAAACGGAAATATAAAGGGCAAATAAAATGGCAAGATCGCAATTAAATCTATTAGACCCAGGGTGGAGGAAGCAAATTTCATTCTTTTGACAATAAAATTTCCTTTGAATTTATTATTAAGATCGGATGTCCAAAGTCGTAATAAGTATTCAATAGTAAAAATTGAAACTGAAAACATTTCGAATAGTTGAAAAAACTCCGAATAATTATCGTGAATCCCTTTATAGTATTCTATAATAAGGGAAATAACATTTAGAACAATAAGGCTGTATATAAATTTTATAATTAAAGGATTGTTATTTATCACATGATATGTTAAAACCTTTATGGAGTTATAAGAATATTCATTGTTAGTGCCTTTGGTAAACCTCAAAACAGTTTTTTTCAAATCAATTAATTTTTATAATGTCTATATTATTCTGATGTTCGAAAACTAATATATAACAGCTTTCTAAAGTGAATAACTAGGATAGCCATACCTAGTCCATATTGATGGTTTTAAAAACAGATGAATTGGACAATTCCATTTTGTGTTCAAAACTTTTAAAGGCAATAACAGAATCAATTTGTTTGAAATTAATTTTTGAAAAATTGTCAATATCAAATTCAATGGAATAGATATAGTCATTCTTGGTCTGACCATCTTTCTTGTCAATTCTTTGGGTGTAGGCTGAAACCTTTACCTTTTCAATGCCGGCAGAACATAGAAAGGCAATACCACCAATTAAAAAACCTAAACCAGTTGCACATTGTGCGTAATCTTCCCTCAATTGTTTTTCGCTTTTATTTTTTACTGATAATTTTCCTGACTTTAAAATTGTAGCTGTTTCTTTAGGCAAGTGCTCAATTTCCGGGAGATCTAAATCAATTAAAAAAGTTTTGTCGTCTTCGTTATATTCAAAATCAACAAAGAATTCTGGTTTAATATCTATTTCATTTAAAATTGCTTCAAAGTTTTGCAATACAAAATTTTCGGTCCCATTTAGGTTTTTGATTAAGATGTCCTTCTTAGTTTGGTAGGTTTTTAGAGAATCTTCATTACTCTCTTTTTCTCTAATAATTTCGCTCTTTTCAAAATCTTCCTTCTGCTCTTCCCACTGGGCAATTAAATCATTTAGTCTTTTATCCAAATTGCTCTCAATATATTCAAGGCGATTTTTCTTATTCTTCCAAAAAAGCACAGAATTAAATTTTCTTACTGCTTCATTAGAAAGTATATTTTTTACAGAATCAACACTTGGTTTAGACTTGTCAAAAGGTTTCTTTCTATATTTATGAAGTTTTAAATTATCTATTTCTTCTTGAATTTCTTTTTTTGAAATTGGTGGAACGATGTGCTTATATATATCAGTAAACTGTGTAGTTTCTTCAATTATATCATTGTAGTATAATTCGTAGATTTTCAAAAGATTAGCTTTGTATTCTGGGGATCTTTTGATTTTTGCTATGGACGCTTGCGTAGTAATATCAATTCCCCTGTCGTCATATATCTCAATAACTGGTTCATAGTTATCATTCAAGTCTAACTTAACACCTACTTGAGTTTGGTTTTTTGAGATCTTATTTGAAGAACCATTAGAGGCACTGGAGATTTTAGATCTATTGTATAATCCTGTTCCAGGGATCCCTGTGTTTAAATGGGCTCCACTTTTTCCAAGATTAACACTCGCACCTTTCACTCCCAATGTTGTGCTTACGCCAGACCCAGACAAATTAATATGTAAACCAGGGGCAAGTTTAATTCTATTTCTGTACCTCATTTGAATTTTAGTTAGATATTTTTCTGATGTTTAAATATTCAAGATTAATATTACACCTTCTATTAATATTTAAAAGATGCTATTGAGATTTCATTAGATTGAAAAGAACCTATTGCATTTATTGATCACAAGTGTTACCTAAAATCCCAAGGGGCAATAGGTTGTTTTTCTTGCCATAACCCTATTTTGGAACCACGGGCTTCTCTTTCCAGGACATCATAACTCATATCATCCGAATATTTCTTGAAATGCCATGCCATTCCTAGACGGACCATTTCTTTGTTAACATTAATACCGTCTATATTGTATATTTCACCAATCAACCTACCATTTCTGTCGAAATCTCCATCGGATGAAATGGTTGCCATTTGGCCATAACATAAATCAGAAAGCGCTAATTTGGCTGCATTGCCATATGGTTGTTTTCCTCTTTTTTCGGGAGCATCTATATGTTCCAGTCTTAATTTTATAGGAAGTTTGTCATATAAGATTTCAACTGTATCACCATCCAATATTCTAATAATTTTTGCTTGAAAAGTTATTTTTTCTATATCCGAAGAAGTTGTCTTATTCTCAGATTTAGTGTTTTCTTCAGAGGATGAAACAAAGACACTCTCTACTTTGCTAACAGGGCGATGCCTATTGCATGATGTACACCAAGAAAGAATTATTATGATAAGTATTAGTTTATTCAAAGCTGATGTATTTAGAATTATAATCGATAGTTACCTTTCCAAATTGAGCTAAAGCCGATTGGCCTAAAAGTAGGGGAGCGTTTAAATTATGAACTATAGAAGCTTTCACATTTTTGATCTCACGGTTTCCAATTTTTACAGATTTTAATATAACCTCAGTTCCTTCAGAAATACTTCCAGTAGCATCCTGGAAATACAAGGAGCCCACGATATCTTCATCAGTAATCTTACCTTGTTTGTATAAGAACATAGCTTCTGTGGCCGAAATAGATATACTACTGGCACCAGTATCGAAAATAAAGTTCATTGGCGTACCATTGATCTCAATAGGAACTTCATAAACGCCATGTGCATAATTCATTTTCACAATATTTTGGCCAGCTGATCTTTGGCCGTATACTTTTTTACTTTTCGAAGAGACTTCTTGTCTTGAATCGGTATTTCTTGTAGCACCTCTGTTAGGCCTATTGCATCCAAATATAATTACAACTACAAATAATAAGATTTTGATATTCTTCATAAATTGTTACTAACTTTAGGGATTATTTGAATCGAAAATCTCTTGTTGTTTGTCTCATTGTCTTCCCTACAAAGGCCATTGAATCCACTTCCTGAAATCAATACTTCTACATTGCTTTTTCTAAAATTCACATTATTTGAAATCCATAAATTATAAACAGCAAGAGCCCTTTCATAACTTCTTTTGTATCCAAAACTGTCATCTTCGCTAAATTTCATATCATATGAATTTCCCATATTTCCTTCAATGACCAATAAGTAAGAGAAATCAGGGTTCTTTAATTCCAGATCATTAAGAAATTTTTCCAACTTACGCCCTACGCCCAAGGTAGGCTCCACGTATTCATCCAAAATCTGAGTCTTATTGCGTTCAAAAATCTCTTTTCCCAATAAGTCTTTGGCAACAAATTTTTTACACTCCTCCAAGTAATAGAAACTGCCATCCAATTGAAGTGGTTTAAACTGTTCTTCTAACCGTACGATTTTTTCTAATTCATCTTTTTCTGCAATAATTTTATTTTGTTCTATTTTTAGATAGACTACAGTTAAGACAAATAACACTAGCATTATGAAGAATAAGGTGGTCATTAAATCTGAAAAGCTTACCCAAAAAATATCTGTTTTCTTTTTATTACTGCCCATTAACTTGTGAATATTTTATAGATGATACTCAAACAAGTAATTGTTCCAAAAGCAATTAGAATAACATTACCAACGGTAACTACCTTAGACGTTTTAATTTCCACAGGCTTGTCTCTTATGATTTCCAATAGATCCCTTATGGTTTGATCTTGTTGGGTGACGCTTGCCTTTAGTGAAGAAAGCTCAGTAGAGACTCCCTTTAAGGAATCTACATCATTTTTAATAGCCTTTATATTACTGCTTTCATCATCAAATACTTCTCTCGTTTTAATTCTTAAGTCCTGAAATAATTTTTCGAACCCTGAACTGATTTCTATATCCTTTTCATTAAAATCTTGTAATCGTTTGTTAAAGGAGAGTTCAAGATTGTCAACCATCTTGCCTGTGTTCTTGTCAAAGTCAACAATCCTATTTTTAATAGCTTGTTCACGGGAATCAATATTTTTAAACTGTTCTGATAGGTACCTTGAATTATCCGAAATGATACCTGCATTAGAATCAAATCTTTTTACGATTTCCGATATTTCCCCTACCTTTTTTAGTTGTTGAGAGACAGCAAGATTAAGTTCCCTAGTGTTCCCCAAAAACCCATTCATATTATTTAAATATTCCGATAGTTGCGTTAAATTTTTAAAGGAAGATTTCAACTGATGCATCACATCAATATTATATTTCGCAATGGTCGTAATATCTATTCTTTTTAACTCTTGTACTACTTGAAGTTGGCTATCAAATGCTTCCCGAACCGTAGAGATAATCCCACTAAAATCCTTCATGTTGGAAGAAAATTCTTTGTTGAATTTCAATAAATTTGTTTGGAGAGAGTAGATACTAGAAGAAGTGTTCTGGGAGAGTATTGGTAATAACTGGGTTTGGATAAAAGTGAAAAAATCATGCTTTTGATGCTCTACCTGCTTTCTAGCCTTAAAAAAGAAATAATTACTGATGATTGTCAGTAAGAGTCCTACTACACTGGCTATCATGGCTATTTTAACACCTCCCAATAACGCATCAATACCGCTAGTAGCTTGTTCAGCGGAATCAGACATTTTTGGCATGAAAATTAAACCACCTACTATCCCTATCATAGTGCCCATAAGACCCAAATATAGTGGGGTCGGGAGGCTGTTACTAATTTCGTCATCAACCTTGTCTACGTTTCTGTCCACAATGTCTTTCACTAGCATAAAGTCGCTTACAGCTCCTTTATTTCTTAAAAGATACCCATTGATGGAATTAAGAATATCACTTTGGGTTTCATTTTTTACACCCTTACATTCTATAAGGGATATATTTATTTTTTCACTCATTATAATCAGAGTTTAATGAAAGTTATTTCAGGTTCGCTTACTTAGTTCTTCTCGATTTCGTATTCTTCATCTTCAGGAAATTCTAATTCATCGTTGTAAGTATCTACATCTAGATCCTCATCATTATACTCATCTTCTATTTCGTCTTCTTCGACTATAGTATTTGGAATTTCTTCGACATGTGAATTATCATATTTTTCTTCAATTCTATTTTTCAAAACTTCTTCTATACTAATATCCTTTACCTGATTTTCATGAATATTGACGTTGACAATCGCAAAGTTTTTCACATTACCAATGGTCTTCTTATAGTTGTTGATTTTGCCTATATTTTTGACGAAAACAATTACTTGTATTGCTATAATTACGGCTATTATTATGATAAGTGTAGCATCGTGGTTCATTATTGAAATTTTATGGTTGCTTTATTTTCTTCTTTTACGGTCCAGTTACCATCTATAAGTTCAGCTTTTCCCTTTTTAGTCGTGATAATCTCTCTCTTAAATTCTTTATTGAAGTTTTCATTATTACAAACCCTGTATAGATAATCATCTGGTTGATTGGTAATGTTTCTGGTCATAAAATTGTCAACCAGAATTACTTCAAACTCCGCTAAGTGTTCATTGTTAGGGCTAATGACTAATTTAAAAATGGTGGTATTGTTTAAAGGTTCATTTGAAATATTCGTTAAAAAATGATCTACGGATGGTTTACCTGCATAAAGGATTGTAGGTGAATTTTTTGGCTCTTCAACCGGAAAGCTTACCTCGGTTGGACGTTCTTCAACGATTGGATCTGGTCTAAGGTTTTGATTTGATGTTACTTGGTGAGTATTGCTTTGGTACTTGATAGAATTAACTAATTCGTCAATTTCATTTTGCTTTTGTTTTAGTTTATTATCATTTTGGTCATAGTCATTTTCTAATATTGAATATTTCTTTTTCTGCTCTTTTAAATCTTTTCTTACGGTATTATATTTGAAACCGAAAAACAGTGTTGAAAGCATGAATAGTAGGATGGGGATCATCAAATAGTAAGACCAAGAATTAGATGATTTTTGATCTGGAGTTTCTATAGATCTGCTACTTACAACTTGATTTGTGCTTCTAGCTTCAATTTCATTTTGTACTTCTTTCGAAACTTCAGCTTTGGAGTTTTCGCCAAGTATTTCCTTTTTTAATTTAATGAAAGCCTTATCAGAACTTATTTCAGATTTTCTAACGTTTAATAGGCTATCTACTTTGAAAAAAAGAACTATTAGGTCTTTTTTATCTAAATTTTTAAAAGAATCAATTGGATTGGCTATTTTTTTAATGGTAGTTGGCCAAGCTTTAGATAATATTGGCGATAGTGTTTTGAAATCAATGGGTTTTTCTAGATTGTTTTTTATATTAATTTTTTTAAGTTCATCGTAGCTTGATTTCTCCTGATCATCTAGATCTCTTTGGGCTTTTATCTCCTCCATATATAATAAGAGGATTTTAGAATTAATATAGTCTACAGTCATTTCCCACTCATTTTGAGTGTAAGCTTTACTATTGCCTTGGCTCCAAACACTATTGGTGACCAAAAGCAAACAGATTAAAATTAGGTGTACATATTTCATCTACTATTGTCTTTTAGTTGTCAGTTCATATGCCAATTCGCCCAAGCATCCTACCAAAGGATAAAAGAAGAGGGTTTCGCTTATTGGTTCATCCTCGTGATGTTCAATTTCAGCTAACTTACTCTTGATGCCCATTTTTAATGAGTTTACCTTTTTGGATTCTAAGAAAGTTTGGGAAAAATCTATAATATCTTTTTCAATGCCGAAATAATCTCTGAAGGACAGTTGCTTATTTAAGTTAAAAAAGAATGATAAGAACTCATCGTAGGTACTTAACGCCTCCTTTTCCAGGTTGCTTACATTACTGTAATTATATTCCGGAGATGTACTAATTAAAATCTCTTTACTCAACAATACCTCACGTATTTCCTTAAGATCAACCTTTTTGGCCTTTTCAAAATATAACGCACCTTTACTTGCCAATTCTTTTGGGTTGTTGGGTAAGTTGATTTCTATACTAGGTGTTGATTCCAATTCGAAAATATGCTTAAAAACTAGATTCACGAGCTTTTGTAGCATGGTGTGAGTGGGGGATGCATCTATGATTGTTAATAATTTAGAGGCCGTACCCGAAAAAGTGAATGAAGATGGAATTTCAATGTCTTTTGACTTTAATAATTGTGCCACATGATAAACTTGTGCAACATAAAAGAGTAAAAAGATGATCTTAAATTCATTGTCTTCTTTGAGATGTGAAAGAAAACTTATGTTAATTTTTTTATCCTTTAATTGTTTGTTGTTTTCTAAACTGAATAAAGCATTTATAGCGTCATTGGAATTGTTTCTTTCCTTTATGCTTTCCATGATACCTTTTAAGTTTCCTTGTTTATTTTCTTGAAGAATTAAGGAAAGCTTATGGTGATATTTTTGGACAAATCCATTGATATTAATGTTCCTATTATAATTATCTCCAAATATCGCATCACCTGCAAACTTGTATGAACTAAACAAAATAGGATTATCTACTTTATAAACCGCTACATCTGATGTTCCTCCCCCAATATCTAAAGAGACCATAGGTTTTTCCAAAGCAGCTTTTCCCTCTACATTGGTATAATAATAGAAAGGAGTAAGGCTTTCGCAAACTTTTTGGATATTGATATCTTTACCTAAATATTTATGAATGGTGTTGGTCCACTTCTCCTCTAAACGAATTAACTGATATTCCAGCATGCTGGCAGGATAGGACCAGACGATTTTGGTTTTTTCCAAATCTCCATTGTTCAATAGAACCTTGTTTCGAATCATTTTTATCAGTTGTTCGAAAAACTGCTGCATCAATGTACTGCTATTGGCATCATTGTTCCACTTTAAATTTGTTTTTATCTCTGTATTTAGTGCAAAAGATAAGCGTTCATATTTAAACGGAATATTTATGTTGCCCATTGAAAAAACGGGCTGTGAAAAGTTAGTTTTCTTGTGATAGCTAACAGCAGTTCGCTGTGGCATTTGGTACGTGCTGCCGAGTCCAATTTCATTGGGAAGAATATCATCCTTATTTAGCTTTAAGTAGGGCTCATCAAATTTGGTGTCATCTATTAACCTGCCACAATGCCGATTTTCATGATTGGTTATTTCGAAAGGTTGAGGGATGTTTCCGTCTACAGAATATTCTATATGTGAATTGGTAGTTCCAAAATCAATGGCAAAAGAAAATTGGCTTGTTCCTTTGTTCACTCTTTTCTCAAATTCCGGTAAAATAAGTCCAGATCCAAAACTATGTTTTATTTGGATGTAGTCAAAGTTATGGTTGACCACATAGCCAAACATATTAATATTTTCCTCTTCTTTAAATCTACGTTGTACTTTTTGTACATTCGGGATTTCATGGTTTTTATTATCAAAGTATTTGAACTCGTAGGCATTATCCTCCAATAACGGGATAAAGTCAGCATCATAGAAAGCAATATTGTATTCTGGCTCTACACCTATAGGAAATTTATAAAAGGGTGTTATTGCCAAATTAATTCTGTTTTCTATTACGGCTCCTTTGTTTTCAGCAACCTTAGTATCAGGTTTATGTGCCTGATTTACTGGACTATAATAAGTCCTTCTAAAAGTAATATGATTGTTCTGTTGTATTGGTATTCTTAGTATAGCTTCTACGCTTCCGTTTTGTAGCGGCTTTAATTCAAATGCTTTTTCACCATTTATTACTTTTCTAAGAAAATCAACTGGAAAATATTCAAAGAATAATGGTTTAATAGGCAATAGAAAACTTTTACCTCCTTCATAATTTCCTTTGTTGAAATAGTAATCGTCAATAGGATATTCTGTACGAATGATTACTGGCTCTAAAAAGTCACTAATGGTTAAATAAGGATACTTGTTACCATCAAAGGGAAGTACTCTTTGATCAACTGGGTTGTTATCAAAATGAGGTGCCCTATTAGACTGTATCCAATTATCGGTCACATACCGTAATTGGCCAGAAAAGATATCATTGGGTAAAACTAAAGGAGGTAAGTTACCATCAATTCCTTTTTCTGCGGCAAGGACAAATTTACTGTCTTTTATTTTATCACTTTTATCCCTTGATTTTTTTAAGGGAATATTAAATATTTCAATAATTTCACCTCCTCCGTTTATACTAAGCGATGGAAGATCATTATTAGAAGTGGATGTAAGTTGATTTAATACAGCTCTAAATTCTGTATCCAATTGTTTTTGCGTTTCATCAAAATAATCATTGACCTGACTGAATTTAGAAACGAAATTTGGAATAGATTTACCAAGAGAGAACAAATATTTTATATATTCTGGATCTCTTTTGTGCAATGGACAATACACATCATCCAAAAAGGTGTCAGAACCATCTTGAAAATCGTGCAGGTCAAATTTATTGGCAGAGGTGAAAAACAATGAAGCAGGCGAAGTACCCCCGATAATGTTTATTGCGTTGGGACCGTCCTTATAATTGATTAGATACAATTTGTTTAAGTCCTTAAAATTATAGGTTCCAGCATCCTCTATAAAATACAATCGAAGACTCTCACCCAGTAATCTATGATTGGGATTATTTGAGTTAACTAGATTATCAAGATCATGTTTTGGATCCCAACTTATAATTTCGATCTTATCCTTAAATTTTTCATAGTTGAAGAAAATCTGTCCAATATCCAAGGCGTCAGAAACCATTTTATGGTGGATTGTCCTGCCAATTAAATTAGTATTCGCAACTTCTTTAAAAGCTGTTCTCATTAAATCTATACGTGCAAAAGGGCTTGGGATTGAAGTTATTTCCCTACTGGCGTGTTCACCATTTGGATCTTCAATTGCAGCAATGGCCTTATCATTTAATGGATTGGAATCTTGCCAATCATATAAATTATTCCCTTCGTGAAATCTAAATACTTTTGCCATAAATCTTATTTTTCTTGCACTAATTTGTTGGTGGTTATATAGAAATTTTCGAAAAACTTATTTTCAATATTGGAAGCTTTCTTAATTGATTTCGAAGATTTACTGAGGTATTCAGTATATCGTTCATAATTTTTTGGACCTAAAAAGCTGCCATTTTTCAATTTTATACCTTTTACACTATCAAAAATATCTTCTGTGTTTTCCTCCATTGTAAAAGGATCAAAACCTCTTTCATTTAGTTTCATTTGCTCCAACCATTCCCAATATTGGTCATTAAAGAGTCTAAACTTCCCATAAAAGTCGCTGGAAAGAAAGGCAGAAGACAGTTCTAACATTGCAGCGAACTTCATGTCCAAATTATTTCGCAATTTCTTCTTGGTGTAAAGATGAAATAGGTAATATTGAGTAAGGGGTTTTAATAGGTTGTCTTTGGTTATATCATTCAAATCGGTAAACAGGATGGAGGCGGAGTCTTTTTCAATCCCAAACTCCTTAACTACTGGCTCACTGCGTAAAGGAGAATTAGTAAAGTTCAATATGGCCAGGGCCGAGGCAAGTTCAATGAAATGAGCATCATTTTTTTGGGCAACACTACCTTCATTGTTATCGTAATCCTTGTTGTGATGATCGCCAATATAATACATGGCATCAACACTTTCGTTTACGCCATGTTGATAATATTTTAAGGCTGCTTTCGTCTTGGATATAAATGTAGATTTTTCAATATCACTATCCTCATCCTTTTTTACCCCAAAATATGGCAATACGGAAATAGCACCAATTTGTGCTTGCTGCAATAAGGCAAAATTGTTTAATTGTGGACCAGCAGATCTAATAGTTTTAAGCAACAAAGGAAATCCTGATGCCCCTGTCCCTCCAAATATAGAGGAGATTATAAATATTTTATCACCTTGGGAAAAGCTGCTTGCGAATTTTTCAAAGTCTTCGGACTGGTTAAATTGATTTAAAACGACACTTCCCATATTAGGATTACCCTTAAACCCAACTTCCATGTCAGAATTTAGGTTTCTCTCACTAAAGAGCAGGGAGGTTAAGGCCTTGTTATTTTTATCAAGGCTACTGTAATCTATAAAGTCTTTGAACTTTTTATTTGAATTTTGGATTTTGATCCTAAAGTTGTCAGTCAACGATTCAACTTGTGTTTTGAAAAATTCGTTTTTGGTTTCGTTGTCGAAGGTTAATTTGCTTCTTATATTCTGGTATAAACGTAAAATATCAGTCGTTTTGCTTACGTCGCCGTTAGCTGCATCAGGGTCAATTATTATGGGAACAATTGTATCTACATTACACTTGACACCTGATGCCAAAAGAAAAGTAAGAGATTTTAAAACTCTGGCACCGGTTCCACCAATACCGAAAATATATAGTTTTGACATAGTTTAATTATTAAAATGGTACATGTGAGGAATTGGGGCTTTTCCATTTAATCAAAATTGAGAATAGAAAAATGATGACAAAGGCATAAGCCATATTAGTTACTGAGAAAATGATAGTATCAGTGGCATAGTCTTCCGGTTGAAGTTGAATACTGTACAAACTATTTTCCACAGTAACGTATGCAATAACAAAGGCTAATACACCTCCAAAAAGGAGAGTCAACAACCAAACCCATAGTTTACTTGTCTTTGGCCTATCTATAACATAGTAATAAATAACCGTTAACACTAAAATTGTTGGGAGAGTATATATGAAGATTAGACTATAGAAATCATTTTCATACATAATTTGAGAAAATGGTCCAAGGTAATTAGAACCCCATAACTCGTAGAAATTGGCAATTAAATCTTGCATTATTTACGTTTTTTATTTTTGATTATAACTAAGATTACTAGAGCGATAATTCCGGCAATAAAAAATAGTCCGATAGTCGTGCCGAGAAAGGAGCTGGAATTTTCATGTTTTATGGGAACGGTAAGACTAAAATAATTTTTGTTTCCAGTTGCCTTGAGATAGGCTTCAGATAAGCCTTCTACTAAAAATGTAAGACCAAAAGTACTTTGAAGAGTATTGCTATTGGTATTAATATCAGAATCATCAGTTGTTGATGATTGCTCTACCCATTTTGGAGTAGTGCGTATAAAATTAAATTTCAAGTCCTCTATTTGTTTGTTATCGGTATTAAATACAATAACATGGCTAAATTCACCCTTTAAGTGTAATAAATCAGAAGGTTCAATTTGGATCGTTTCTCCATTTTTGAATTTAATTCTAGTGTCTTCTATAACCCCAATTTTAGATATAATGAAATCAGAACCATCGATTGTGTAATTTGAAGGAGAAGTAGAGTAATCTTTTGAAACGGGAAAATTATTTAGATTAACTGCTACTGCCATTTGAAAGAGATTTCCATCTCTATTATCTCCTGTAATTTCTATACCCTTTACTTGCCCTTTTACAACCTGTTTTTTTGCAGGTTTGAATTTTCCTTGATTTAGGGTTGCTATCAAAACCGAAAAATTATTGATCTCGTAGTCTTTCTCAGTTAAGATGAATTGGTTTTTATATCCATTGTATTTTTGGAAATATGGTCCAATTTTATCTGTAAAGTTACCTACGCTATTTTGGCTTCCAATTACGGCCATGTAATAGGGACGGCTTGTTTTCAGTTGAATAGGCTTGTCGTTATAATCATAATATGGACCGTCAAATTCACTTACAAATTGGTATAAGTTTGTAGTTAAGTTTTTACCATCCTTGCTCGCAGTCTGAAATACATCGCGGGTTAGAGCTTTTTGTTCTCCTAACAATGCAGTCGTTTGCTTACCCTTTATAGAATAAATGAAATCAGACAGTAAGATGGAAACTGTGCTATCATCTGAATTTTTCGTGATTTGACGAAATATCTCATTTAAGTTACTGGAACCTGTATTTCCTATCTTTATAGAGCTTGGGCTCAATTTATCAGCAAATTCGACTATATCCCCCTTTATTGGGCTTTTGTGAATCTGGTCATTAATAAAAAAAAGCTCAATGTTTTCTTCTCCATAAGGAAACTTAATATCGACCAACAAATTTTGTAGAGCGTCTTTAAAATCGGTCCTTCCATTTACATAGCCATTCATACTTCCAGAGTTCTCGATATAAAGATTTATCTTAAGTTTCTCTGAATTTTTAGGTTCGGTATAATTAGGCGCGATTGCTAAAGTGGTATCTCTATCTGTTATAAAATTTTCTTTGTTTCCTTGACGGGGACTACGCTCACAAGAAATAATACAAATGATGCAAATAATCAGTACTAAAGCTTTAAGTAAAGTGTTTTTCATGAATACAGGTTAGTCTTAAAAGTTTGGTTTTTGGTAAAAAACAAGCGTTACAAAAAGAGGCCTGCTAATATTAATAATGACTTCCTTGGAAAATTGAATCAAGACTTAAATCTTGAAACTATTCCAGCATAATTTCTTCAAGGTAAACAGAATAATATTATATATATTATATTTTCTCAGAGATTTTTTTCAACATAATTGTTCATTGAAATCTACTAAAATTTGAATATGCTCATAGAGACCTGTTAGTCAGTTAGTTGTTTCCTTTTTTTTAAAATTTCAATATTTCTACTAGTTGCTGGTAAGTAAATTTTAAAGCACTAATTGAGAATACTTTCATTAATTGTTTAAGTTTTGTTGGGTCTGGTAAAAGTCTGATCACAAACATATTACCATTTTGGTGAGATCCTTTACGGTTTTCCGTAATGGGTGAACTTTAGTTATATTAAAGTCAAAAGGGAAGGGGAATAGGAAACATATTCCTATAAATTAAATTGGATTAATTGGGATGGAGAATGATCTTATTAAGCCATCTTATCGATGTCGTCGAACTGTTTTTGAAAATCTATTAGATCAATCGTAAGTCTTTTAGGATGGTGACCAAATGTATGGTAGTATTGGCTTGAAATTCCTCCTTTAATTCCTTAATTCTTTTTTCAATGGAACTCCTGCTACTAGGAATAATACGGGCTGATTTTAATCGTTGCTCAATTTCATCCTGGGTAAGGCCATTGGCCAAATCAGTAAGTACTCTAATTTCAAAGTCACCCAAAGTTAAGACATTCTTTTTGGTAAATATTGGCTCTAATTGTGGGGATAGGTAAGAGTTGTTGTTAAAGACTTCATTAATAGCATCTTCTAATTCTAAAAGTCCTTTTCGGTCTTTACAGACATATCCGTTGATCAATACACTTTCCCATAAAGACTGAACGGTCTGGGGGTGGTCCTCAATAGAATAAACAATTACTTTTAGATCTGGCTGTTCCTTTTTTAGGGCAGCGATAAGATCTTGCCCAGAAGTAATTTTTTCATCCCTATGGTCTACCTTAAAAGAGAGGTCACAGATCAAAAGCTCATAAGGCTCATTATCTTGCAAGGCCCTTTTAGCTTTTAAAAAAGCTTCATCACAATAAGCAGCATGATTGATTTCTTTAATCTTTAGCTGTTGCAATAGAGATATCACGCCTATATTGATACTATCTATATCCTCTGCTACCATTACTTTGTTGTACATAACCTGCTTCTTGTTTTGGGATTTTTACTTGGGTATTCATAATTTTCCTAGGTACCAAATGTAGAAATTCCTATGATGCCTCAATTACGGTTTTCCATAATTCCTAATTCATTTCTTATTTAAAGTCCAATTAGATCGTCATTTATTTTACTCCATGGTGTGGGTCTTTTAGGTGTTAATTACCTTAGAAATCTAATATTTATAATTATAGCAATGGTAAATGATTAGGCTTACATTTTGAATAAGATGTAGAATGTAAAAAAGGGATGGGCTTTGTAAAACCTCATCCCTTCTATAAAAATTTTGATTTTAAGGATAGTAAAACCCTTCATTAATTTAATTTCCCGGCGGGGTTACTACTTCACCATCTTCACCTTCTGTAGATTGTTCCAAATAGGTTGCATCTGTTTCTGCCAATGAATCGGCTGTGCAGGATAAAAGGGTGATGTTGGTAAGTAATAATATGGATACTAAAACTATTTTTTTCATGGTTTTTTGAATTTAAAATTGAACAATGGGATTGCTGTCCGGAGTTATCCGAATACCGTTTTGGCTACAGCAACCCGTGAGAGTTGGGAGTACTCCTATTTTTTGGGAAGTAGAAATCCCATGCGGCAGCTCCTAGCTACTTCCCGGCGGCTATTTGCCTACCGCATAATGGATTTCAGAAGTGATATATGGTGTACAAAGCCTCAATTGCATGTTGAAGCGTTCATCAATCACAGGACAAAGAAACAAGGATGGGATTGCAGGTTGTGGAGAACCCATGGAAAAGACTTTCCGGAAATTTTATTCCATGGAAATTCCATTATAATCCTTAGTTTTATAACAAATAAAACCGAAAATACATGTCAAAAGAGGTTCTTTTAAGAGCGTTTAAAAAAGCCGAAAAGGAAATCGGATCTTCAAAAAAAACGCATCTCTCCACCCATATTTCGGAAATACTTTTGGAAGATTTTAAGTATACGGTGAGTGAACGAAGTCTTAGGGATTATTATACCAATTACCTTAACGGGACTACTGCGGTCCAAGAAGATCTTAAGCCTAAATTGATAGAATGTTTGTGTAGGTATTTGGGGTACAAAAATTATGCAGAGTTTGTAAGGGAAAATTCAAATGGAGGGGATGTAAAGGAAAGAGTTTCAGTCACCTCAGGAATCAAAAAAGACTTTAAAAAGAAATTTGGGAAGGTCGGGGCTATTGCCGCTATACCATTATTAGTATTAACAGGTGCTGTGGGTTATAATGGATTTGTGGTAGAGGAAGAAAATTGTATGATATGGGTACAGGACCATTTTGAAAGTACTATTTGTAAGGGTAGTGAATTTGAACAGCCTCATGAAAAAATGACCATGGAGAAAATGAAGAAAGTGGTTGTTTTTGATACTATTGACAAAGGGGATAATTTATGGTATGATAAGTCGGACAATGAATTGGAATTTTTCACTTCTCCAGGTATTCATCCCACCAATGGAAAAACCCTTAAACCAGTGACAACATATATTTATCAGAAATATATTGTAAAGGAAAAAGGGTTTGAATAGAGGGTAAATATAATATGAACCTAAACTCACGATTTTAAGCTTCTTACAAAGCTGGAATCATACCGATGGAAAAGCTCTTCGAAAACCGCCACTAAACATAATTAAGTAATTAGCTAAATTAGAGCTCCAACTTTTATCAACAGAAAGGTAAAATGCCCATTAAATGAGCATTTTACCTTTCTTCTAACATCCTCTCTATCATATTTATCAACAGCTCTCCCATAAAAATTCCATTTATTTCGCTCTCATTTGTAATCAAACAAACACAATTCAATTCAAACATAATTTTATTCACAAAGTATTGATTATCAATATTTTAAATAAATTAATCTGTATTTTTTCAGTAACAAAATTGGTCAACTATTTAAACCATTTTATTATGAAAAAATCCATTTATCTCAGCTTACTTTTTTCTCTGATCACTAGCTCAATATTTGCGCAGATTGGTGGTATTGAAGATTCGGTCAACGATGTATCAGATACCATCAGGACCATTTTTCCCATTATTTTAGGTGTGATTTTCCTCATTGGGTTTTTGTTCAATGCGGGGCATTTCTTCGGAGAAAATGCAGATCTCAAAAAGGGCATTACAAGGGTACTGGTCTTTGTCCTTATTGCCGGGGCCGTCGTCGGCATTTTCACCTATCTTATAGGAATCGTGGTCTAATGAAACGATTCGAGACATATAAGAACATTAGAAAAAGGGCATTGATCTGGGGCTTGCCCCTATCCCTTTTTACCCTGCAGATGCTAGCCATCTTAGCTTCACTATTGGTTATAATTTTCTCCTTTAGTTTGCTTTCACTATTGGGTTCCTTGATCTTCAACACGGCCATATATATCGTCTTCACCAAAATAACCTTTCAACCCCACCTGCTCTATTTCCAGAAGGTCTTTCCAAAGTGCATTAGCAATAAACGCATTAGCCCCTTGCAATATGACTAAAACAAATTTGGCAACAAGACATCCCATTATGGAAGTCCAGGGAAATACCATTTTTGCAAGTAACGGCAATGTGGTCCTTGCCTATTCCATTACAATGCCTGAGATTCATTCCCTATCCTCCATTGATTTTGAAGAGTTACATGGGGTTTGGTTCCAAGCTTTTAAATCACTACCAGTAGGAACGGTAATCCACAAACAGGACATCTATATAAAAAAGTTATTCGCTTCTGAAAATCTGCCAAAATCCTCCTTCCTTTCCAAGGCCACACACCACTATTTTAAGGAAAGGGAATTTATGGAACATAAAAGCTATTTGTTCTTTACCCTTACCCAGAACAAAGCTTTGAACAATGCCAAATATGTCAACCCTTTTCTTCAGGTTGCTAACGGGGTAACAGAACAACTGGATGATTCCATCTTTCGTTTTACAACCCATGTAAATGATGCGGTATCCTTTATCAATAACAGTCGCAAGGTTTTCTTTGATGCCTTGACGGAATATGAAATACTCGCCTTAACCCACAACCACTTTAATGGTTTCAATGAGGGTATGGATACCGATATACTTTTGGATAAATCCAATATTATCATTGGGGAAAACTTTTTTGATGTCCTAGCGGTGAACCATGAAGGCTGTTTTGGGGAAGGGGTACAAACCAGCAAAACCAATGAGCGTTTCACTTCCAATGATTTTGTGTTCCATCAGGGCTTTATAGATGGTCTTGGACTCACCCTTAATGAGAACCATATGGTCAACCAGATCATCTACCTGGACGACATACAGAAATGGCGAAAGCTGTTGGACAAGAAAATTGAGGAACTGCAGAAGAGCTCCAATTTTGGAACACAAAACAAAGTAGTGCTTAAAAAAATACAGGCCATACAGGAACAGATCAATGCGGACGATACCTCAAGGATCATCCGTGGCCATTTGAACATCATTTATTGGAGTGACAAAAAGGAAACGCTCAAGCATATCACCTCCAACATAAAGGCAGAGTTCAAAGCCTTGGACATTACCCCTTACTATCCAGGAGGAGAGGAACGTAAAAACTACTTTTTGAACAGCCACTGCTGTTTTTCCTCCAATTTTTCCAATGAGGACCTTTATGTAACCGATTTGAAGCACAGTTTATGTCTATGGCTCAACACCACAAATTACAGGTCGGATGCCACGGGTATAATCTTCAACGACAGGGAGCACAACATTCCCGTGTTAAAGGATGTATGGGATGAACACAAGAGACGGATCAAAGCCCGCAACTTTGCCATCTTTGCCCCCACTGGGGAGGGCAAGTCCTTTCTGGCCAATAACATCTTGAGGCAGTATTTTGAAGACGGGGTGCGCATGGTCATCATTGATCTTGGAGGGTCCTATACCAAACTCGCCAAACTGTACCCTGACCAATATGCCGTGCTACGTTATGAAAGCGGTAAAAACCTTGGCATCAATCCCTTTTATAGCGCTATCAAGGAGGAGATTACCCCCGAGCGCCTGGAAGACCTGTCCATTTTCCTATTTGAGTTATTGGCGAGCGATCTTAAAGTGACCAAGTCCCAATCCGTTTCCATAAAGAAAATTCTACAAGATTATTATCAAAAAACACCCAGAAACCATTCACTGAACAGTTTTTATGCCTTTGTGGAAACTCATAGGGATCACCTTTTGGAGGATCTCAAAATACATCCGGACTATTTCAATATCACCAATTTCCTGCACATCCTCTCTGAATATGTGGGCAATGGGCTTTACAGCTTTCTTTTTGAGCTCAGTGAGGACCAAACCTATAAAATGGAGGACAAGCGGTTGATCATTTTTGAACTGGATGAAGTGAAGGACAATAAAGAGATCTTGTCCGTTATGCTAAAACTCATCAAATCTGCCATCCAAAGGACCATTTGGAAGAACAGGGCAGAAAAGGGCATCATCCTTTTTGATGAATTTGCCAAACAGTTAAAGTTTGACAATGTATTGGAAAGTGTGGAATTCTATTATCAGGCAATCCGAAAACAAAATGGGGCCATAGGTATCATCCTGCAATCCATCAACCAATTGCCCAACAATTCCACCTCTGCCAGCATTTTGGAGAACACCCAGGTCATTTATAGCCTAAACAATGAAAAGGGTTATGATGCTCTGAAAGAACGGCTGAACCTCTCCAGCCACGATCTGAACCAATTAAAATCCATCAAGAACAATCTGAGCGGAGAACAAAAGTACACCGAAGTGTTCATCAAGATAGGTAAGGAAAGTAACATCTTCCGTTTGGAAGTCCCGCCGGAAGTCTATGCCGCCTATCTCACTGATGGGCCAGAAAACGCGGCCATAATGGCCTTATATCATAAATATGGGTGTATGGAAAAGGCAATTACCGCATATGTACAGCAATTGAAAAATCTAAATTCAACTACATCATGAACCTAAAAATCGCAGTAATATCAATATTATTCGCCCTGTTCACAAATGGCCATATTACGGCCCAAGGGATGCCCGTTTATGACAACACTAACTTCATCTCCTTGGCCAAGTCCTTATTGGAGTCGGCCAAGCAGACCTCCGAGCTTTTAAAGACCGTGGAGTTTCTGAAAGAACAAAAGGATAATATCATAAAGGTCAACGATGTCCTGAAACAATTGAAGGCCGTCCGGGAAATGGGCAGGAACAACCAACGGCTGTTCGATATTATCCAAAACGATCTCAGGGAAATCCTGAATTCACCCTACATAAAGCCCAATGAGATCAATAGGGTTTCCGATTCCTTTAATGCCATTATCGAAAACTCCCTGGAGGATCTAGAGTTTATAGATCAGATCCTTTCCAGTGACTTCCTTAAGATGAGCGATGCCGAAAGGGCCTCGATCCTAAAAGAAAAGGAATTGAAATCCAAGGAAATGGTCTTGGAGATCGAGCAAAAAACCAAGCGCTATCGGGAGATCATATCCTTTCGGGAAATGCAGGACAGAATTAATAACCGTGAAATAAATTATTAACGATGGAGGGGGCCATAATTTTAGGGATGGGATTGGAATATGTGGACACTGTTTTCCAGACCATCAAGAGCAGTGCCTTTTCCCAATATACCATTGGGGGAATGAAAGCTTTGGCCGTGCTCTTCTTTCTGATCAATATCCTAAAAAAATACAATGAGGGTGTGGTCAATAAATACGGATACACTTGGGGCTTAAGTCCTGAAGAACTGGCCAAGAATTTTGCCGTTGTCATTCTGGTCATCTTTTCCACCCAAGTGTTGGGCGTTTTCGATGGGATTTTGGTGGCCATTGAATCCCAATATCGGGACACAGCCCCTGCCCTACTTCCCTTACAGCTCCAGGATATCGATCTGGAACAGGAGGTGGGTGCATTGGAAGCAGCAAAAAAAGCAATGGCCCTGTTATACGAGGCGTTGGTCACTCCCCTATTCGGCCTGAAAATATTCTCCTTTATCATAGGGCTGTTCCTTTGGCTATTGGATCTGTTCATCTACCCCCTTTTCTTGGCTGAGCGCTATTTCCTATTGGGGATCATGCAGGCCTTTTTCCCCTTGATTATCAGTCTGGCGGTTTTCGAAAAGTTTAGGAGCATGGCCTATACCTTTTTCAAGCTATATGCTGCTGTGTATATGGTTGTCCCTGCCTTTTTTCTGGTCAATGTCTTTGTCAATAACCTCTATACCGAGATCAATACTAATTTTTGGTCCGATCTTTTGGGCACTGATTTTGGAAGCACTGCCTTTGCCCCTTTGGTACAGTTAGGTAGCATTGGTTTTATTGTCTTTCTAAAATTCAAACTCTACAGGAAGGCTACCTCTTTCACCTTTAAACTCTTCACCTAAATGAAAACAGCGTACAGAAATATTTATCAGGTATTGCATTTGAACAGGCTCATTGTCTTTTCGGTAGTGGTCATTGCCTTGGGTTCCAGTTTCTTTTCGGGACTAATGGTTTATAATATCTACCAAGAAAGTCTGGATAATGCCTTTGCCATCAGTACAGACGGTAATGTGATCCCCCTCAAATTGGTCTCCCAAACGGAAAACCTGGAAGTGGAGGCTTTGGCGCATTTAGACCTGTTCCACCATTATTTCTATGGTCTCGATGCCAGTAATTATGAAAAGAACCTGGAGAAGGCCCTATGGCTGGGGGATAGTTCCGTGGACAACCTCTACCGTCAGAAAAAAGCGGATGGGATCTATAACAGACTATTGCAATATTCCTTGGTACAAAAGGTCATACAAATAGATACAGAACTGGATCTAACGGCAGAACCCTATAAGTTCAGGACAACGACCTATTTTGAGATCAACCGGGGCACGGTCATGGATCATTATACCCTGGTCAGCACCGGCCAGTTGATATCCGTGGACCGCAATTTTCCTAGGAACACCCATGGCCTATTGATCACCGACTATTTCGAGAACAGCCTTAAGAAAACTAATAATGATAGCCCTTAAGGGCATTAAATCTAACGCATCATGAATATAGAAAAGAACAAAATCGTATTTGGATCCGTGATACTGGTCGTTGTTCTGTTTATCCTTTCGTACACCTATTTGGTCCTGGGGGAAGGGGATGAACAAAATGATGTATTGCAAGAGACCCAAGTTCCAAAATTGGAACAACAGCAAAAGGACTATTCCTCCAAATTGGATGCCCTTAACGAACTGAAGGAAGTGAGGCAGACCAATGCCCCCAGTATTTACGATGAAAAGCTGTTCGACTCCACAGGCACCTTTGATTCTGGTCTTTTCGATAAGAAAAGAGAAAGGATACTTGATAGTCTGTACGGTAAGTATACTAACCGGGAAAACGAGCTGGCCGCAGTGAACAAAGACGAGTCCCCTGAAAAAACTCAACAGGATATCCCGAAGCAAGAATGGAACCCTTCTGTTTCCGTAAAAGAAATAGGACTGGAGCACCAGCTTTTTTTTAGTGCCGATCCACAACCCATCGAAGTTGGTTCTTCAGAATCAACATCCAATGTCCTTTTTGCAAAGGTGGATGGCGAACAGATCCTAAAGGCGAATGGCAGGATACAGTTAAGACTGACGCAGGAGGCAGTGATCGGCAATGCCCTGTTTCCTGCGAATACGAAACTTTATGGCTTGGTGACCTTTCAGCCCAATCGGGTAATGATCAAAATTGAAAATATAGATCATGTGCCCCTGACCCTAAAAGCTTACGATCTGCAGGACGGATTGGAGGGGATCTATATAGAGAACAGTTTCAGATCCAATGCCTCCCGTGAGGTGGTGGATGATATTGTTCAGGACATCAACCTCCCAGGCGTTCCCCAGGTGGGAGGCATCAAAAGAATATTTCAACGAAACAACCGCACCGTAAAGGTTTTAGTCGCAGATAATTATCAATTGCTGCTAAAAGGTCAATAATCACCATCATCAATAAAACAACGAACCATGAAAAAAATGCTCTACCCTTTTATATTTTTATGCTCTATATGTAGTGTATCGGCACAAGCGATTAAACCCTTGGACACCATTTACGCCAATGAACATAAAGCCGTGGCCCTTTTCTTCCCTAGTACCATAAAACATGGGATTACGGGCTCCACGAATTTCGTCTTCAGTTTCAACAGGGTAAAACAGCAACGCTTCGGACTTTTACAAGCCTACCCAGGTGCGGAAAGCAACCTCTTGGTCCTAGGAAGTGATGGCCAGGTCTTTTCTTATATCCTTCGATACGGAAAAAAATTGTCGCAACTCAATTATTTTATCCCCAAGGAGGAAAGTATTGGAAATGAAACGGGGCAGACTAGCTTAAGGTTTCAAGAAAATAAAACTTTTACGGCTTTGGATTCGAAAGCAGAGAATTCCGAGGCTATAGCGTTAGAAAAATTATGTAGGCAGTTACTAAAAACGCCTAGGCCGTTCAATCAAATAAAGCAGAACAAGGGGGTTGTCCTTAAAATGACCAATAGTATGTATCACGGGGATCAGGTATTTGTGGTCTTTGAAATCCAAAATAAATCTCAGATCGATTATGAAATCAACGCCTTGGACCTTTACAGAGTAAACGGCACCAAAAAACGGAAGTCCTCCTATCAGGAAGTGCCCTTAAAATCTGTGTATCAATTCAAAAGACCTTCTCAAGTTAGTTCGGGATCCAAAGTCCAATTTGTCCAAGTGTATCCCAAGTTTACCTTGGGTAAAAATGAAAGGCTAAAAATAACCTTGGGTGAGTTAAATGGGGGGAGGAATTTGAATTTGAAATTAAGATAATAGATGTTTATTCTTAAGAAGAAAATCATTTCAATTATACATAACGAAAATTATAGCACAATACATTTAAATAAATATAATTCAATTTTAAGAACTCCTTTTATCGCCTAATATCGATTCAGGATAAACCATCCAATTTCCTTTGTCTGTGGACTTCAATTCTATTCCCTTCTGTAGACCTAATTCTGTAGGTTGGTTAGCGTCACCATCAATTAGACCTAGGCTTTGTAAGTCAGCTACAACCTCTTTATAATTCTTCCCTAAAGCTTTACCCAAAACTGTCGCTGATACCAATTTATCCTTTTTTTGAAATGCGGTCTTTTTAACAAGAGGCTTGGAATAATTTTTTTTAACCTCAAACATTTTTGATAATTCATCTTTCAAAATTCGTTTGTCAATAATTTCTTTCATTTCAAATCCGACCGAACCAATAAGCTTAGCTCCCATTCCCTTTTTATCTCCCAAAATTGGCTCAGTTTCGTACAACAATTCTGCATTACTGAATATTTTATCAAATTTTTTGATTGGATCAGTTTGATTGCTTGTTCCAAATACATTATCAGAGACATTCTGGACTACATTTGAAATAGCGTCATCTGTGGCATCAATTGCCTTTGTCAACAGACCTTTTGAGGAATGCTTTTCTAAAATTCCAAATTCAATGTTTCTGGATCCAGAGTAATCGTATAGATTCATACTGGAAAAAATCATATGATAATCATTTATGTAAAACTTGGCATGTAACAATTCTTCAAATCGAATTTCAACATTTGGAAATTGCATCAAAAATTCCAATGACGATTTAAGCTTTGGTTTTTTGCCCTTTTGGAGTTCTTCCTTGCCATTTTTACCAAATAGGATTCTTAATTTGAAATTTTGATTTTTTCTATCCAATTGTTCCTTAAGTGCCGATCTAACTCTAGGTGATAAATCAATATAGGGTGAAATCAATAATAGTTTATTTTTAGCTTCCCTTATTAAATCTTCAATTGCTCCTGTAAGATTGCTGTCAAATAAATAATTATCTCCTGTCATAATGAAATTAAAAGTTAAAAATGAATAAATATAACCATCCGAATTGGATATTATTGTGACATTTCACGATCATTTTGATTATATTCTCTATAAAATAGAGCTATCTGTCTGTATGACAAAAGCTTATCAAGTCACAACAAAATTAGAATTTTTTATTCTCCAACCTAGCCAAAATTATTCTCTGTCTCCTAAAAAAAGTGCCTTCACCTCCAGATGGATCCTTTCAAAATATATCTTCAGATCCGCCTGGGTGAAAACTTTTTGATCACTAGGCAAACCCCTGTCGATCTTTGGGGTTTTAAACCGTACTTTTTTATCATTCCCATCCGCATAAGTGATAAATTCCCCTTCCTTTAACCTAAAGAACGTATCTGCCCTCACCTTTGCCACTTCCTTCTCCCCTGTGGTGATCCTAGTATCGAAACTGAGATTGTGGCCTTGATTGACACTCTTGGTTTCCCGTTTTACGATCTCAAAAAAACGTTCGTAATACTTCGCCGTGTCCGGGTCGTTCACCTTCCCAAAAAATTGATACGAAAGATTGCCCAAAATGGCCCTGCTCGCCTTGTCTCCGTACATCAGATCGTTTTGCACCTTGTCCTGCATCACGTAGACCGTTGCAATATCATAGCTTCGTAATGTGGCTGGTATTCGGTGCATGTTCAATAATCGGATAGTCGGCGCCTCTTCCATCAACAAAAAGGATGAAAGCCTGTTTCGGACCGCCATTTGTTTGGTAATGGTATGGATCAAAGTAGCGATGATGGGAGAAAAAGAGGTCTCAAATTTCGGGTTGTTCACGATGGAGACCACGGCTGGATGTTGAGGGTTATTGATATCCAAGGGCACCTCGTCCGCGGACAGGGCCATAAAGATCCTTTGGGTACTGATCTTTTTCAGGGCATTGGCAAGGCTACTCTTTACCCCTGCCGTTTGGCGTTCAGATTCCTTTCCGCTGATAAAGGCAGAGGCCATGGCCTTGGAGGTGGTGTTGGAGGACAAAAAAGCGATCAGGCTGTCCGTATCCAAGAGCTGATAAATGGCAATTAGGTGGGGCAAGGTACAATGGTCAGGGTAACTCGTTTTCAATTTCCAGATGAGTCCCGCCAATAGCCCCTCTGCCGCATCATTGAAGAATTTGTTAGTTCCCGTACTTCCCATTTCCTTTTGTTCCATCAGGTTCTCGATAAGCACCCGGGCCACCTCGTTGACGCTTTCTTCATCCACCATGTACCTAGGTGCTATGGGGTTAACCCTATGATGAATGTGTTCCAGGGAAATGATATAGAATTTCGGGGTTCCCGTTTGGAACAAGGGATAGGCCATTTCGGTGATCTCAAAATCCTTATAGTCGTGGATCACCCCACAGAAGCCGTTTTCGGCAAAATGTTTTAACAGGTCGTAGACCACGGATTCCGTCTTGCCGCTCCCGGCCGCCCCAATGATGGATATGCCCCTTCGTAGGTTATTGATGGCCAGTTTCCCTTTCACAAGGGGAAATTCCACCCTGTATTTTTTAGAGAGGCCAGTGGGCCTTCTTTCCGGATCCAGAAAAACAAGGAAGATAATGTTCACCAATCCTAGGGGCAAAATCAATTTCAGCAACAGGCCCGACCAAAACAGAATACTTGCCGAATACATAAAGGCAGCCAACGCTCCAAAAAACAGGAAAAAGGTATTGACCCAAAAAGCCATTTTCGTAAGGCGGTACATCCCGAAAAAGAGCAGGGTCCCCCCTAGCCCG
This sequence comes from Sediminicola arcticus, assembly GCF_040566695.1. Taxonomy (NCBI): domain Bacteria; kingdom Pseudomonadati; phylum Bacteroidota; class Flavobacteriia; order Flavobacteriales; family Flavobacteriaceae; genus Sediminicola; species Sediminicola arcticus. The sequence continues at coordinate 176,272 of NZ_JBEXAE010000001.1, forward strand.
ATCATGATCAAATTCCAAGTCGATAGTCCTTCCATGTTCCTGTTTTAAATTCCGATGGAACTGGATCGTACGGCCATTTCCAATCCTTTTCGTATTTTCTGAAGAGCCTTAAAGGCCAATTGTACCTGGGAAATGGGGATGCTGGGAATCTTCAGCCCTGTTTCCCTTAACATTTTTAGGGCGATGGTCTTTTCATTGACGGGCAGCTGCAGCAAGGCCCTGAAATAGTCCTTTGGATTCTTTATAAAATCCTTCCGGGAGGCATACTGTTCCACAAAATTTCGCTGATAGTTAAAAGTGCGGTCAAAGGTCTTTTCCGCTTTGTCAAAAAATTGGTCCCTATCAAAACCTCGTTTTACCATCTTGCCATGAAGTTCTACTTCGGAGGCCTTATACTTGCTCCCTGGGGAAAGGCTGACCGAGTTGGAGGCATCCTTTCGGCTAACGATGATGTGGATATGGGTCTGCAGCCCTTCCTTTTTCATGCCCTGGTCTATGAGTTTTCCATTGATTTTGTGGGGCACCTGTTCCATCAGTTTCCCTATCCGTGCTTCTATCTGGGAAATGATGCCGGACAGTTCCCCCCTATTAATTTTTAGAAGGTCATTCTGTAGTTTAACGATTTCCTTCCGAAACGGGGCATTCTCCCTGACCTGGACATCGGCACCCTTATAGGTGCGTTGGTGTTCTATCTTGGCATAGTACACGATATCATTTACCATTACCTGATTCCCTGAGATTTCCCGGTTAAAGGAGGCCGCATAGTCCTTCATAAATTCACGGGTATAGCGTTTCAGATCCTGACCATGATCCTGTAAATGTTTTAATTCATAGGTGGATGGGCTTACAGTAATGGCATAAAATTTAGGCTCCACTTTTTTCAGTTTGGTGGTATTGGCATCAATATGATCGATTACGCTCTTAGGTGAAACATGGTCATTGTATTGGTCAAAAAAATGTTCCTGCTCCTTTAGGGGCAGCCCTTCATTTTCCTTTTCCAGATAGTCCACAAAATCGGACACGCTCTGTCCATAGGACTCGGACAATTTGTGAGGGGTGATGGAGATGTACATCAGTTTGGGGTGCTATGGTTCTTTATCTTTTCAAGGGCCTCTTCAGACAGGTTCAAACGATAATGGCTCCTGCCAAAACTGTTACGTATCACGGTCACATTTTTCAACAGGACCTCAAGGTTCGCATTGCTAACCTGAAGTTTCCTTTTCAATTCCAAATTTTCTTTCTGAAGGGCTAGGACCTGTAATTTGGGATCTACATTTGATGCTTCTGTTTTTATAGTGGCCTGACGTTCCAGGAGCAGTTCTTTTTTTGGGGAGAGGGTTTCCTCGAACAGCAATTGGAGCATGGCGAGCATGGGCTGGGTCTGGGTCTTTTCAATGCTCTTTATAATGGCCACCAACCCATTGACCCGTTTTTTGATCAGGTTTTCCAGGGTAACTATTTTTGGTCCCAGGGATTCCTTTGGGGATACCCCATTGTCCTCAAAAAAGTCCAGCATGGCTTCCAGAGCCTCGGTATGGGTACGGGCTATGGAGCGTGAATACCGCTGGAATCGTGCGGCAGTTTTAGCTTTGAACCGTATGTTGGAAAATGTACCCATAAATATCTTTATGCTTCATTTGCCGCAATAAGAACCCATTTTTACTGGGGTTTCAGGGATTTTGCCGCAAATGGGATCTGTTTTTAAAAAATTAGTAACTTAAATATTATTTTAAAATACTGATAATCAATATTTTAAATAAAACCAAAATCGTTAACACCGCGACAGCGTGTTACCCTCTTGCTTTTCCTTTTTGTACGCAGGGCGTACCAAAAATTCCAAACAACGGGACCAAGGTCCGTTGCCATTCATTGGAATCAATAATTCCTTACCTATTCTATTTTTTGAGGGGTATCATTACCGGCGAAAGTCAAATAATGGGATAACGATACAAAATAAATGAACTGATTGTCAGCTGTTTGAAGATACAATTTTTGATCAATACTTTACGACAAAAGGGTTTAAAAAAATTAGGAAAAACAAAAAGAGATACCCAAATGAAATTAGGTATCTCTAGGATAAAATGATGTGTTTAAGATCAGTACTCTCCGGGAAGCATCAAGGTATCATCTACAAAAAACAGTCGAAGCTCTTCCAAGAGGAAATCTGTATACTCATATTTCTGTTCCAAGATCAGAACGTCATTTCCGTCACTATAAGTTACAATGGCATCACACTTTTTTTTTCCCCTTTCCTGCTCTGAAAACCTTTTTATATCTATTGTGATAAAATAGGATTTGGACTGTAGGCTCTTTGCTATTACTGATGCATCGGTCACCAACCAGAAACACTGTGCCACCTCGGCCAGGTATTTAATGCCGTCGGTATATTTGGTCTTCAATAATGGGATCTGAAATATGGTTTCAGAACCGTTAAACTGTTTCAACCCATCTAGGATCTCGTTTGCTCTCTCGCTCATAACTTTTGGTTTTAAGGATTTATTAGACTTCATTTAAAATCGATTTACTTATTGCATCCAGAGCGTTTTCTTTTTTTGATTTTTTGTAACGCTTCTGTTGAAATGGTCTGTTAAAAGACCATGGTTGTCAATAATCGATTTACTTCCCGCAGTACCGTCGCTGTTCCTCTTTTTTGATGCTTTGAATGGTCCAATATTCAGTATTGGCAAGACTTATAAAAGGTGGGAGGCACGACCCCGGTTATGCAGTCGTCCAAGGCTGAATATTGTTGTTTTGCCATCTAAAAAAGGGAACGGGGACGATTAGTAAAGTGTATGAAAAACCATAAGAATCAACCCCCATTGGAAGCGCTGCAAAAGGAAGGAATGGAATTCCGATCAAGCGGACTCCATCCTATAGGGTGGCCGTATAAATGAAGTGTTCCCGCTCCAGAAAGCATTCTGGAAATGCGGGAGAGGCGCAATGGTGCGGACAGCCTACTGGGATAGTGTCCAAGACGTTTTTATGAAGCGCTTTGTCCGACATAGAGCAAAGCGGAATGGAGAGGCAATGTGCTGGAATGAGTTTTATAATGAACTTATAAAGGACGGCACTAATAGGTGAGTAACTCCAAATTGAAACTGCCAAACAGCACAATTTAAAGTATCTATATATTATTTATTAAGCTATTCTGATCCTACAAAAACCCAGTACCAATTGATTTACAGGATTTTTTATTTTTGGGTGACGGATTAGGTGACAAAACACATAATCGCTAAATACTCTTCAGTTAAAATTATCAATTTTCATTTTAGTATCTGAACAAAAAACTGTAATTGACTTCTACTTTAATGCTGCCATTTCAATGTTCCATGAAATTTCACTTAGATTATTTACTATTTTTATTCAATGTGGAATATAATTTAGCGTAAAAATAAATTAGACAAACTTACTTATATTTTGCGCCTACGATTCTATTAAGGATAACATTTCGATTATAAAATGATTGAAGAAAACCAAAATAGATTAAAACATTAGAAAACGGGCTTACGGATCAAAATAGACAACTTCTGCCTAACCCATATATCTAAGCACCCGACGAACTTTATCCTCCAACAAAAAAAATGATATATGAGGAATTTCAAATACCGTATTTTCTAGAAAATTTAGGCTTTAGTTTTAAAATAACTCGCTTTTTATTATTCCTCGTATTTTATGTTTAGTAATTCTGCAGTTTGGCACATTTCAAATTACGGAAGTAATTATCACTTTAATAAGTTCAACATTACTATGGCAAAGTCTACTTTATCTTCTTTCCATTCGAAATTGAAAAAACGAGTACAATTATCAAAAATTAGAGAAAATTATTTATCAAAAAGTTCAAAAGTTAAAGACTTTAATATAAAATTTAATGACTGCGAGAATAAGTATCCAATTTATATCATTAATAAAAAAGACCCTTTAAAGAATTCAACCAACCCCTCCCCTTATGCTTATTGTCTTTTATGAGGCAACACGCATTTAAGCTTCGTAGTCATCAATCAATTCAATGGCATATACCATTCTTACATTTCTTTCTTGCCTTTTAAAATGCAACCTATTTGCTATCTAAAGACAATTAAATTCCAGTTTATCCGATCTATTTCTTCTTTAAACTAATATTTTATCCTCTACTTGGAATCCTTAGAATATAGTTCAATATTGTAGTAATAATCACTTCTAGAATTTCAGCGATGGACACAGAACTTATTAAGCTTAAAACAAAACAAGAGACTTCATCTAGAGCTAATTCACAATTCATAAAAGAAACCTTTTTGAAAGCTTGTAGAACTTTGGATGCCTCCCTCTTTGAACCCTTAATTGATGAAGAACAGTATTTTCAGGATTTAGACAAATACAGGTTTTTACATTCTATGAAAAAACAGTTCGATTATTTAAGGGGAAGAGGTGTAAAAAAAGTGGAACTAGTTATGGGAACTTGTAAAATGTGTTTCAAAGGGGATACAGTACACGAGTTTTATGTTGTACCTAACGAAGGCAAGCCAGCTTTCGCCTATAATATACAAGAGCTGCAAATGGAAATAAAGGATATTTTTAGATGTAATTATAGCGATGGTTATGAAAGGGATATTAAAAAAAATAGAGACCCTAATCTAACCTGGATTGATTATGATTAAAATTTCTTTCAAGCTTTAAAACCCAACGCTATTTTTTCCGCATGAAAGAATCTCCAATTATTGAGAAGTTCATTGCTTCCTGTGAAAAACTGGATGCAAGTATTTTAGAGCCCTATCTCGATGAAAATGTCATTTTAAACGGTTTAGACAAATACAATTTCCTAGAATTTCTTCATAGACTTTTTGCTAAAGCAAGAAAAGATGAACTGATGAAATTAGTGATGGTGAAGAAATACTGTTTGTCATGCCATCCAAACAAGGAAATACTTGAATTCTATTCCAAAGAAACGAAGGTAGAGTATTACAGGTACTTACCCTCAAGAAAAATTATAAAACCAGTCTTTGCCTTTGCAATAATCAATGATTCTATAAATCAATTTGATGTGGAACCATGTACTCAAAGCTGGGGAAATTCAGCCAAAAAAAGATATGTTGATTTAATGAACTTAAGAAAAAGAATCACGGGTAACCTCCGAAACTAGTCCACTGAATTTTTCTTTTATGTAATTCCTAAGTGCTAGTGGCTCCACTAATATAATTTCCCCCAATTGAGAAACTATAGTCTTAATTAAATCATAGTTAGGCACTAACACATAGGTGACCATAGTGTAAGTAATCTTTTTCTTTGTGTTAAAATTAATCAACTCTTTGGTTTCACCGGTAATAGTCTGTGAATAATGGAGCTTCTTTGCCTTTAAATAATTGAGATAAAAAGAGGAAACCCAAAATTTAATAAGTTGAGGCTTTACTTTCCCATCCTTAAAATATTCTTCTAGGGGTTTGGCAGCACCAATTCTTCTTTTAAAGAGTTCAATTACCTCCCCAGCTCCTTGAACTTGATCAGGATTGAATTTTTCAAGATGAATCAAATTATTCATTCGATCGATACCAAAGGTCCTAAATTCATTAATATTTGGGGCATAACTATGTAGATGCCATTTACCTTGATATTCCTTTAAAACCAATGGGAATACTTCCCATGTCTTTGGCTTAGAATGTTCTTTGGTTTCAGATGTGTATCCTTTATGATGAAATTGAATTTTATAAAAATCATTAACTGCTTCAAAAAGTGATGGAAGTAATTCTATACCCTTTAGTAGTGGTGTAGTAATAAGCCCATCTACATTCTTTGATTTGGGTAATTTTGACAAAACCATAAAATCATGGTACCGCTCTAAAAGATCTTCCTTATAATCGGAGTTTAACAAAAGGTAGCCTCTATTTTTTGTGGGGTTTTCAATCTCAAAACCTAGATCTCTAAGAATATTGATATCCCTGGCAATGGTTCTTTGACTTTCAACTACCAGTTCTTTTTGTTCTAGAAATTCTAAAATTTCAGAAGAGGAACTAGGCTTATTAGACAATAGGTTCTTGATTAAAACAAGTCTTTGAATATTTGGATATTTTGCCATTTGATTTTAAGTGGACATGATTTGTCTAAGGTACTACTTAAGTTTGCAAAGTAAAAAGGTAATTAACTAAATAAAAAAAAGATGCAAAAAAAAGTTTATATCGATCTAGACGGAGTTATCGCGGATTTTGATAGAGGAAGAAGAGAACACCCAATGGCAAATATTACTCCCTATAAGGGAAGGCCCGATAAATTGCCAGGTTTATTTAAAGATTTAGAACCTATTGAGGGGGCTATTGAAGGGGTTAATAAATTGCTTGATGCTATTCATTTTGACGTGTATTTTTTATCAACAGCTCCTTGGGATAATCCAGAGGCATGGACTCACAAAAGGTTATGGATTGATAAATATTTTGAGACTAAAAAAATTAAGAAACGGTTGATTTTGTGTCACCACAAACAACTATTAATCGGGGATTTTTTGATTGATGATAGAGAGTTTAATGGCGCTTCAGAATTTACTGGAGAATGGCTTGAATTTGGAAGTGAACGATTTCCTGATTGGAGTGCTGTATTGAATTATTTAAATGCTTAGTAATCCAAATTCGGTATATGGAATATTTAATAATGTACATAGCTATGGGACTATTTATAAGTATAGTCTTATCAGAATTCGATAAATGTAATGGTGAGGAACAAAAGGATGAAAATATTACAAATCAGGACAGAGTTCTATATATAATAATATGGCCTTTCATGCTCGGCGCAATTATTTATTATTTAAGAAAATGACAAACTTAAAACTATAAACCAGGAAAAATGGAAAAGCAATCGTATAAAAAGATCACACCACTTCGTTATGTATATCATGTTTCTTATGCCTTTTGTAGGGAAGGTATAGAGAAAAACGGACTGTTGGCAGCATATAGTAATATAAATAAGTCGTATTGTGTTTTTTCTCATAATGCGGGGTATCCAAGCATGAGGTGGTATCCGTTCTGTTTTGATGATTCCTTTTACTGGAAGGCGGCGGCAAAATTTGATTCTAGGGAATATGAATTCATGTATTTTATGATGAAGTATGGCTATGATTTTTGGCAGATTGATACAAGGAAAATAGATAATGAATGGTTTATTGATAAATATGGAATGCAAGATTTTTATGACGGAATTTCTTATCCCTTTTTGATAGTTACGTTCGATAGTATTCCGAGAAAGGCCATAAGAAGATTTAATTTTCATGAAACCCCTAAAGTTTTAAAAAGAGAAGGGGTAGCTCATGTGGAAGGATATTTTAGGGCTGCTTAATGCCAGTTTGAGATTATAGAATATAAATTAATAGAAAAAAAGATATGGATAAAAATAAAATAAATCAGTCTACAGTTCGTTTTTTAAAAGGTAGGTATAAAAAGCTCTCTACTAAAGAAATAATGAAACTAGCATATAAGATTACCAAAAAGTATCTTATGGAAAATCAAGAAAGATTAGAAAAAGATGCAAAATTAGATAAAGTGCTTTTTGAAGAGGCAATTTACAAAGAGTTTCTTTCGGTAAAAATATTAGGAGCAATATAAATCAATCCACAGTTTGTTGGGTAACAAGTAAGTTCTAAAAAAATCTTTAAGCTTAAAGTGGTTAAAAACATATTATGATTAAACAAACCATAATTGATGGCGAAAAATGGCAGGTGTATTTATCTGAAGATAAACAGTTATCTTTTGCGTATCTGGTACCACATGAAAAATCACAATGGAAAACAAATCCATTATGGCATGACTGGGATTACGAAAATAATGAAGAGGAATGGTCCTATTCAATGAGAGATGTTTCAAAAATACATCCAATGCGATTAAAATCGTTATTATTTAAATTGATAGTAAATATAATAAAGGAATCAAAAACCACATTTTTTTATTTTAAACCAACCAGTAAACAAAGGGGAACTATTTATTCTAACCTGGTAAATAAAATATTACAAGAATTGGGATCAAAATGGGTCGGACAAATTATTGATAACAATTGGTTTTACTTTAATAAAATTGAAAAACAATACCTTAACTAAAATTAAAAGAGGATAATAGTTGTCAAAGCCATTTTATATTAAACAAAAGGATAACAGGTCTCTTTACTTAGGAGTATCATAGATCAAAAAGAATCGCATATATAAAATCAATCAAATGCAATCAACAAAAAAACCAAGGTATCTCACAAAATCTCGTTTTAAACAGGCGTTGGATTGTCCAACAAAATTATTTTACACCAAAAAAAAGGAGTACGTAAATAACCAGCAAAGTGATACATTTTTAGAGTCACTGGCACAAGGGGGATTTCAAGTTGAGGAATTGGCAAGAATGAACTATCCAAAAGGAATTGCAATTTTAGGCGATGACTGGGATTATGAATTGTTGGCCTCTAAAACCGAGGAATTATTGGCACAGGAAAATGTCACGATTTTTGAAGCAGCATTTTTAATTGACGGTTTGTTTATTCGAGTAGATATTTTAGAAAAAAAAGGAAACAACATTCAATTAATTGAAGTAAAAGCAAAATCAATTAAGGCTGATGAACATGATAGTTTTTTGAATAAAAAAGGACAATTAAATAATGGCTGGACCCCTTATTTATATGATGTTGCTTTTCAAAAATATGTAATTCAAAAATGTCATCCTAACTGGCATATAAAAGCTTATTTAATGTTGGCGAATAAATCTGCTATTTCCACCGTTGATGGGTTAAATCAGTTTTTTCGGATTTCAAAAAAAGCAGATTTGAGAACTGGTATCATCAAACGTGATGGTTTAAAACTTGAAGATTTAGGAGATCCTCTGGTTACAAAAATTTCGGTTGAGGAAGAAATAAATTTAATTCAGAGCACCAATCCAATTGATGAAAATAAATCCTTTGAGGAACTCTTAAATTATTTCAAAAATCACTACCAAGATGACATCAAAATTTTCACTGAAATAGGAAAGCAATGCAAAACCTGTGAATTCCACACAGAACCTACTGATGCAGAAAAAAGTGGATTTCACGAATGTTGGGGAGAACAACTAAAAGCTAACATTAGCAGCATTAATAAACCTAAAGTGTACGAAGTATCAGGCATGAGAAAATCTGACAAATTAATAGCTGAAGGGAAATACTTTATGGAAGAAATTCTTGAAAACGATATTGACATTACGCCCGTAGCTGGTAAAATTTCTCCGACCGAAAGACAATGGATCCAGATTGAAAAAGTACAATTAAACGATACAACGCCGTTTTTTGAATTGGATGGTTTACGAGATGAACTGGATAGCTGGAAATTTCCTCTTAATTTTATTGATTTTGAAACCTCTGCGGTTGCTATTCCATTTACAAAAGGGAGAAAACCTTATGAACAACTGGCATTTCAATATTCACATCATATTGTTTATGAAGATGGACGCATAGAACACGCCTCAGAGTATTTAAATACACAAATAGGTGTATTCCCTAACTTCGACTTTATAAGAGCTTTAAAGGCCTCTTTAGAGGTAAATGCTGGTAGTATTTTTAGATACCACGCCCATGAAAATACCATTGTGAATGCTATTTACAAACAACTATTGGCATCAGAAGAACCAGATAAGGACGAATTAATCACTTTTATAAAATCTATAAGTCACAATACAGGAAATAGTGCTGAAAATTGGTGTGGAGATAGAGATATGATAGATTTATGGAAAGTTGTAAAAGATTATTATTATGACCCTTACACTAATGGCTCCAACTCTATAAAAGCTGTGTTGCCAGCCGTATTGTTTTCGAGCAATTTTCTCCAAAACAAATACCAAAAACCCTTATCGGAAATAAACGCAACAAGTAAAAACTTTGAAGATGTCCACGTATTTTTAAAATTGGAAAATGGCAAACCTATAAGCCCTTATAAATTATTACCGCCTTTATTTGATGGCTGGGATGCCGAAGCTTTAGATAATGCTATAACTGAAATCGAAGGCATTAGCGATGGTGGTGCCGCATTAACAGCATATGGGAAATTACAATTTGAGGAAGTAAACTTACAAGAGAGAAAAGCTATAGAAGCAGGATTGCTAAAATACTGTGAACTGGACACCTTGGCAATGGTTATGATATATGAGTATTTTAAAGAGGTTACTTCTTAAGATTCTTGTATGAAAAATCTTCAATTTTTGAATTTCGTAGATGAATTAAATAAGCCTAGATTATTAAGAAAAGGCTTTACAAAAAAAAGGAAAAGTAAATTTTCTATTTCTGATGAACGCATCAATGATATATATGACACTTATTTTTCCCCCATTATTATAAAAGAAAACAAATTCACAACCAGGGTTAGTGAAAATGATTTTGATGAAATACTCTATTTATTACGCGTTTATTTTAAAGTTTGGGTTGAGATTGATAATCGAGAAATTACAATTTATCAAGACTTTCCTGAAAGATTTAAAATAATTAAGGAGGTTAATAAAGAGAACCATTGGTTTACTCCTAAAACAATATCTATAGGTACCATTATGCATTTTTCAAAAGATCATTATGGAATCGTAAATTTCATGAATGGGTTACCTATGTCAGAGACTGCCAGTCCAAAATCAAGTTTAGTACTGACACCAATTCTACAAATTAATTATTCTTTTATTAAACCAATGTATAATTGAATTGGTGACATAAAATTAAAAATTCAATAGCTTAAAAAAGTGAAAATATCACCAAACCTTAAAAATAATTTTAAAATGAATGAATCAAAATCTGCCCAAATATTATTAGATGTTAATTTCAATAAAACAGGTTCTTGGACGTTATCCGCAGATGGAACCCAGTGTTCAATCAGTAAACTAAATGAACCAAATTTTGAGATAAATAATGTTTTATATGCTTTTACAGTTCAATCAAATTCGGACATTGAAGAAATAAAATATATTGGAAAAACAACCCAAACTCTAAATCAACGATTTATAGGTTACGCAAAACCAGGGAAAAGTCAACAAACCAATTTAAGAGTAAACAATGCAATTATTAATGAATTAAAGTTTGGAAAAAAAGTTTCAATTTATATTTTCAAAGACGTTGAGCAATTAAATTGGGGTGGTTATAACTTAAATATAGCTTCAGGATTGGAGGACTCTTTAGTTTATGAAATAAGTCCAGAATGGAATAAAGCAGGAAGGAAGTTAATCACCTCTACTGAAGAACTTGAAAATCAAGTTTTAGACAGCAATTTGGGCAACATTAAAAAATTAGCCTTCAATATAAAACTTGGTCATGCATATTATACCTTAGGATTTATGAATCCTGGGAAAAAAATTAGCGATTTTATGGGTGGTGAAGGTGAGTTAGTTTCATTAAAATTACCAAATGGTTCTGTTTTGAAAACAAAAATTGATCGGAATTCAAACCCAAATGGATCTGTAAGGCTGTCTTTTGGAAAGGAATTAGCTAATTTCTATCAATCTAAATACCAATTTGGAGACACGATTGAAGCTCTTATAAATATTGGGGAGGGAGTTTATACCATTGAATTAAGTTAGTAATTCTGGAAAATAAAACTTCATTAAAACAGCAGTAGAGCAATTAAAAAAAACCTCTGCTGTTGTTTTAGATAAGATCTAATAATAAGGATAATTCGAAAATCTGTTTATTTATAGCATTTTTTATATCCATTAAGGCTATCTGGCTTATACCTAGCTTTTGATGTTATGCAATTTTTTGTGTTGAATTGGCTTGAGGGAATTATAAATTCGTAAGGCATTACTTGTTGGTAATTCAGTCTAAGATAATTTCAATATTTTCATCATTCGCTATTTGGTCAATTACTTCAAGTCAGCATAGCATTGTCGTTTTTTCTATTCATTTTTATTATTTAATTCATCGAATTTTGCCTTCATGGTTGGGTTTCCATGTGTTAATTTTTTGATTGTTAATTCATCAGCTTTATTGTTGGCCAATCGCAAGTTGTTTTCAGATGATAACAAAGCCTCTTTGGTTTTATTCAAATGACTAATGGTCTTATCTATTTCCTCGATAGCGGTTGTAAATTTTCGACTTGCTAAATCATAATTATAAGCAAATCCTTTTCTAAATGCATCAATCTTTTCCTCGAAATTGGTAATATCAACGTTTTGATTCCTCATCAAATTCAGTTCTGCTTTATATTTCAAGGAATTCATGGCTGCATTTCGAAGAAGGGTAATAATTGGTATGAAAAATTGAGGTCGTACTACATACATTTTCTTAAATTTATGGGAAACATCCACTATTCCAGTATTATAAAATTCGTTATCTGATTCCAACAATGAAACTAAAACCGCATATTCACAGTTCTTTTCTTGGCGGTCCTTATCAAGTTTTGCAAAGAAATCCTCGTTTCTTTTTTTTGTCGCAGTTTCATCATTTTCATTCTTCATCTCAAACATAATTGAAATGATTTCATTTTCTGAATCATCAGTTTCTTTGTAAATGAAATCTCCTTTGTTTCCACCTCTTGAATCGTTGTCCTTTTCGAAATAAGCATTTTGAAAAGCCGTTGCTCGGAGCTTATTGAATTCATTTTCACAATGTTGCTCTAAAGATTCACCAACCATTTTTGTTGATAGCTTCTGTTTAAAATCTTTCAAACGAGAAATTTCATCGTCTTTCATTTTGATGGTTTCATCTTTTATAACCAGCTTATTTGCAAACTGTTCCTTAATCGACTTTTCAAGCAATTGTGTTTCAGTTTCTTTGATTTTCAAATCATTGGCTAGATTGTCACGTTCCTTTTCTATGACTTTAATAGCTTCGGAAACATCTAACTTTTTCTGAATTTCTGCACTTTGAATTTGGGACTTCATTTCAGAGATTTCCGCTTCTTTTTTTGCTAGTTTTTCAGCAAGTTCAGCATTGCTTTTGGCTTTTAATTCGGCTAGTTCTTTGTCTTTTTTTGCCAGTTCTTCTTGCAATGAGCTTTTTATGTTGGCTTTAGCAAGTTCAACCGCACTTTCCTTTTCCCTATCTGCTAGAGCAAGTCGCTTAGATAATTCTTCCTCAAATTGATGGTCACGAACTTGCTTAAGAATATCAGCATACCCAGCTTCATCGACTTTAAAAACTTTCTCGCAATTCGGACAAATTATTTCGTACATATTGATTTTTTATTAATACGCCATAACGGCTAGGCTCGTATGTTTAATTGTGAGGGTAAGCATTTACCTTTACAAGTATGTGCCAAGCTAAAAATCCTCTTGGATTATCAAAAGTAGGCGAGAATAAACCACTACTTATAGTCTTAGTTGGAAATAGTTATATTTTTATTCTAATGCTTTCAAGAACTGTTTTAATTCTTTTTCATTTAGCGTTAGACTTAATTTTAATTCTCTTTTCTCCGTAAAATCATTATAAACTTTTAGAACCTTGCTGTTAATATTGATGTTCTCCTTAATTAGTCTGATGTATTTAAAAGTATTCTTTTTTGTTGAAATATTATAATCATAAGTTGCCAATGCAAAACAACATTCAAGACAACCAAACGTTTTATTTTTTTCAAACCAAGTCAAAATTTCTTCAGGTGTAATATGAACTGCGTAAGTTATAATTTCGCCTTCAATTTTAATTTCATCAATGTCTACTCCATTATTACATCTATCTCCTCCTCCGATTATTTTATTTAACTTAACTGTATTATTTTTTACTGTTAAATCGAAAATATAATAATTTATTGCTGTTCCTTCAGGGTCTTGATAAACATACACTACATAATTATCATTTTTCTTGTATAAAATTTTAAATGCAAATATTTCAATATAATCTAACTCTGTTGTAAATATGTATCCGTTTTTTCTTTCCCATTTAACCTGCGTATCATCATCTTTCAATGTAACCTCTTCAATAAACCCTTTATTGTCAGCAAATGTTGTTATTTTACATAATGCATTTGCGTATTTTTCAAAATCTTCTTCTTGACCATAAATTGATGAAGCTGTACAAATAAATAGAAGTGTTATTAATTTAAATATTTTCATTCCTCTTTTTTTATTATTGTCAACGGTTAGTATATGAAAAGTAGGCGATTTCGAAGCACTAAACTTTCAGTTAAGCACAAAGTTTGATACGCGCCAAAAGCCTTCATTTTATTAATGTTTCGCCTATTTTTCATAGTACACATTGTTGTAAGCCGTTATTCCTTTTCCGAAAGTTCATTTTTCAAGATACTCTTAAACCAAATAATAGCAGCTTCTCCGTCTTTAATCATTATGTCATTCAGTTCGTTATTATGTGCAATTTGATTTCTTAGAGTGAATAGTTGGCTAAATCGGTGTTCTACATTCGGTTTAGCTTTAAACATATCTTCAAATGCACTCCAAGTGTCTTTTTTGATAATCAACTCTTTGAATTCTCCGAGTGTGAAAAAGTTCAGTTTTTTTCTAAATGATCGATAAGTCTCAAAATTTTCTCCTGGGAATTTTTTTAAGTGTGAAGCAATTTTAAATTCAGTCGATTGCCTTGTCATATCTGATACAAACTGTTCAAATGGGTTTGTACTTAATCCACTTAATTTGACGTTTATTAAATCTCGTAACTGAATTTCAATACTTTCAATTTCAGATTTCAAGTCTTTAATTGCTTGTGGTAGTTCAATTGAATTTTGTAAAATTGATTCGATAGTTATTTGTTTACCTCCTGTTAAAAGGTCAATTGCTTTGAGAACATAATCAGCTCTGGTTTCGATAAAAGAATCAAAATCTGACTGAATTTTATCAATTCTTTTCTCTTTTTCCATTCCTTCATAACCTCCATTTGAAAGTTCCTTTATTGGGATTATGTGGCTGTTTAAACGACTGTTTACAATTTCTTCATCTGCCCATTTATAACGCTCTTTCAAGTAAATCAAAGGGTCTTTTCTTCCAATATTTCGGTTAGTTTTACCTGTGATTAATGCACAATTTAATGCTAAAGAGCTATCAACATTTGCTTCTTGTAGAAGTGCATTAGGAAAAATATGGTGATATTCTCTTTTTTTAATGTTTTCTCTTGAAACCTGTTTGCCATCTGCGAAGTCATATGCACCTAAATATGTAGATATTGCAAGAATACCTCTTGCTCTAATATTTACTTTCTTAGGCCATCCTACAGTTAGTAGTTCTTCTTTGTCGGCCAAAGGATATAATTTTCTGTTGAGTACAGGAATATCTATTTCTTCGTAGAAATCGCCTTTATCGTTTTGTTCGTTATTTATTACTCTTTTAAGGTTGATATAATCTTGATATGCTCTTGAAGCTGCCGAGTTTTCATATCGGTATGTAAAGAATGAAGACCATAAATATTTTTTTAGTAGTATTTCTCCTTTACCTGCTAAATCTCCATTTTCTGGAATTTTTGAAAAAGCTGAGGCTACAACTGATAAAACGGCATTGGTTGGAAGTCTGTTTTTATCATAAATTCCTTGTGATTCCATAAATACCGCCATTCTCCCAAGACAATTTTCAAGTATATCCCAATTATTGACAAGAATAGATTTATCCATTTCTGCCATTCCTCTGTGATTTGGTAATTTGTCTTGTAATAGAGCAGAAGTAGCTAATATTAAAAAGTCGAGTTCAAAATACTGTTGGATTTTAGGATGTTTTTTACTTAAATCACTTTGTAAATCGTGTAATGAGCTTTTCATTTCACTTTCTACTTCTGCAACAATAATGTCATAAATAGAAAGTGGTTTGCTATTAGTATTCATATTTATAAATACTTGTAAAGCAATTTCTTTTGGTGTGGTAGATGGAAGTGAAAGAAATGGAAGGTTAAAATGTGAGATTGTCTCTCTTAATTTTGTGATTTTTAAAGTCAAGTCTTTTTGAAACTTGTTGTATTCTTTTAGTTTTTTAAATCCATCTGGGTCTGAATCTGTTGGTTCTAAATGTTTAGTTGCGAGTTCAATCCAATTGTCAATTTCGGATTGAATGTTTTCGGGTCTAAATAGTTGAATTGGAACGCAACCTCTTTTTAAACTGTCTTTTGGTGAGTCAGCCCAAAGTGGATATTTAAGTTTGTTTTTTAAATACCTTGTTCTACAATAAATCGAGATTTCTTCATCTCTCCTATTGTTATCTGTTTCGTCAAAATCTGGAAAATAAACAAAATATGTTTCAAAATCGTAGTTGTTGTGTAATGCTCTCCAAAAAGAAGTCAACCTTTGCTGTCCGTCTAAAAGATGTTCGGTTATTTTGTCTTTAACTTCAGGTTCGGCAGTACTTATATATCTCGATTCGAATTTTTCTTCATTTCCAACATCTAAAATTAAGGTAACTCCTACTGGTAAATTATGAATAACCGTTTCTAAAAAACTTTGAACTCTCCATCTATCCCAAGCTTCCATTCTTTGGAAACGAGGAAGTTTAATATTTCCATTTTTTATTTTAGTGTACCAATCGACTAACTGTCTATTATGTGCACTGCTCGAAGTTATTTCTGACATATTTTAATTTTCGTAGTTTGGGTTTTTTTAATGGCTTACGTGTTTGTAAATCACTTGTGGCGGTTTACGAAGTACTTGATTGTCGTCTTGCACCAAATTTAATTAAAAGCACAAAGCTTGAATTCACCACTTTACCCGCCATAAGTCATATACGCTGTTATAGGTTGTGTTTCTATTTTCTTGTAAATACTCCATTAATAAATTCAAGTGATATTGTTTTTCCTGTCGCCTTGTATCGTCCTTTTTCTTCGTCAAACTTGAACTCATTAAAATGTAAAATATTTTTCACAGGGTCAAAAGTTAGATTTGCTTTTTCACTTCTCGGATATTCTATTACTAAATCTTTGTTGTCTGCAAAACACGAATTGCACTTTAGAAGAGTATCTCCATTGATTCTGAATATTTGCACAATTTGATGTTGTTGTCCGCTGCCGTGGGTTCCCCAAGCAATTGTCAGGTAAAGTTTTTCAATCTCTGTATTGAGTTCAAAAACTTCATAAATTTCGCTGTCTGTATATCTGCCTAATTCTGCTTCTTTTCCAGAATTTATTTGCTGAACAATTATCTTTCCATTGTCTGTTTCAAACTGAGCAACACAATTTATGTTATGCCAGGTTCCACCTGTTAGGTCGTCCCAACTATAAAATTTTATTTTATTATCAGGTGATGTTTTAATAGTTAGGTATTTAGATAGACTGTCAAATTCATTCCTGAATGTAACAGGATTAGCTAAAAAATTTAAAATTTGTTTTGTAAAACCAGGGCTCAATCTGTCAAACCTTAATTCGGATTCAGCTGAAAGCATTTTCTTAAAATTATTTGTCAGCTGACTATCAATTTCTTGGAACTCTGATTTTTGTCCATTTGAAGACAAGCAAAATATAAGTCCGAAAATTATTATAAAAAATGTCTTTTGTGTCATATTGTTTGTTTTCAAGATAGCCTTAACGGTCTTGTATATGAAAAGTAGTGGGTTTTAAGCACTAACTTTTCGGTTTATAACTGACCTTTGTTTTATTATTTAATTTTCGTTTTAGCACTAAAACCGCTATGTTTTATATACGTTGTTGGCAAACGTTAATCTTTTTTTCTAAAAATTAATCCTAAAATTCCGATAATCAACGTTCCAAAAAAAATAGGTAGAATAATGTATTTAAACCTAGCCTTCTCAAATTCTATATATCCTTCACAGCTAGTCAAGGATATCAATAACATGTAAATCAACAAAACTCTTTTTTTCATAATAATTAAAATTCAAATTGCTTTAGCATAAGTTAAATGCCATATTCCATGATTTATTCTTCCACCCATTATTGCCTCCGATATCGAAAATTTTATTTTCCTGTCTTTAATTATAAAGTTCTTTAATTTATTTTCACATAGACTTTCCATCTTATTATCTATTATTTTTTGTGTATTGTCTATGTATATTTTCATATGGTCTCCGATATTTACGCCTACTTCTTCCAGAAATCCATCACTTACTGAAGATATTATTATTGTTATGTTACTATAATCTTTTTCATAATTTAAAATGACACCTTGTAAATTATCATAATAGTTATATGAAGCATAATCTAAATATTCTTTGCTCACCAAATGTTCTGTTTTATATTCACACAAAAAACTTATATCATCTTCGCAAACTAGAACAATTGCCTCATCGGCCATAACTGAACCTAATTCTTTTGCTTTTTTATAATCTTCACAGGCACCATTATAATCTTCCAAAATTATTTTTGAGTAACCTCTTCCTTCAAACGATTCAAATTGTGTGTTGTCTAGATCTATTGCTTTATTAAAATCTTTTATAGCTTCATTATATTTTTCAATTTGAATATAACAAAGACCTCTATTTTTATAAACTTCCCAATCATTAGGCTTTAATTTTTGGTATGAACTATAATCTAAAATAGCCTTTCTGAAATCATTTTTTTCCTGGTAGATTGATGCCCGATACCAAAATGCCCTTGGAATTTCTGAATTAATACTTATTGAAAGGTCAATATCTGCTAATGCCTCATCTAATTTATTTATTTGCTGCTTTATTATTCCTCGATGAATTAGAATATCTGCATTTTTTGGTTTTATTCTTAAGGCATTCGTATAGTTTTTAACAGCATCTTCAAATTCATCATCAATAGCTAAAATATTTGCTAAGTTATTATAAGCATCAAACGATTCATTATCAAGTAGAATAGCCTTTTTGAAATCATTTTTTGCATCAATATAATTCCCTTCACTTGCATAAATATTTCCGCGAGTAACATAAATACTTGCTTCATTTGGGTCTAATTTTAATGCCCGTTCAATATACCCAGTTGCGTGTATATTATTTTCTTGTTTATTCAACAACATGGCCTTACAAACTATAGCTTTGACACTAGTAGAGTCTAGATTTAATGCTAAAGTGTAGTTTACATCTGCATTTACAAAATCATCCATATTATAATATGAATTACCTTTTTTGCGATATAATTCTGAGTTTAGAGAATCGTTCTTTATTGCTGTATTAATAATTGTTAAAGCCCCTTTAAAATCCCTTGAATCCATTTTGGTTTGCCATTCTTCCTCATAATTTTTTGAAGATGTATTACATGATATTAATAAGAGAATAATAGTTAGTAAAAAAAAATGTTTCATAATTCTTATAATGTGGGTTAATGGTTGCCAACGGTTTGGCTAAACTGCGTTTTAATGCAGTTTAGGTTTTGTTGGCAGTAGTTTTATTCATTTTTCAGTGCGCTTATGGTACGTCTACATCTATTTCCTTCAAAATATTTTTCTAAGACAGAATCAAATAAAGCAGTTTCAGTTTGAATATCGTCAAATAAAGTCATTGAGGATTTAATCTTTAGGTCGTCAGGTCCGCCTAAGACATCATAAGCTGTTTTATTTTCAATTAATAGAAATGCTTTCGTGATTTCTATAAGACGTGAACCTAGTATTGGGTGTTTCAAATAACTAATTGCTTCTTCTTCACTATTAATAGCATATTTTACAGAGGTGCTACTTCTACCAAGACCATGATACTGTGGGAAAATATACCACATCCAATGACTTGCCTTTCTGCCGTTTTTAATTTCATCTAAAGCCTTTTCATAAGTGTTTGATTGAGCATCAATGAATCTTTTTAAATTGAATTTGTCCTCCATTTTTAATTTCTATTACTGCCAACAATTGTATAATGAACATTTGTTTATTATACCTCTAATTCGGGATATATGAAACATATCTTTTACAGCTATTAAATATAGAAAATAATACTAGGATATCGCTTTTTTGAAAACATTTCAAAGAAATTACAATAAATCTTTTCTAAGGAAAAGGACTATTACTGAAACGATTGTCACAAAATACGGGGAGTATCACATCTGTTAAAAAGATATGAATAGTTATTCCTGAAAATTTTAGATTCAGTCTCACTCAGCTTATAATATACCCTATTTTCTAACCCATTATTAGCATAAAATCCGATGGTTCGTCCATTATTTTAGCATTAGAAAGGAAATTTAAAATAATTATCCAACTACTATCTAGTCAACAAATCCAAAGGTTCTTTTGGTGGGAAATTTTACTTTATATTTTTCTCCTCCAGCTCAAGTATAGTTGACTTCTCTGAAATAAGGAAAAATTATTGCGGGTCATTTATGAACCAAGCTTTTTGCAACCGCAGGAACCAGAATTGCAAAAGCTTTCACGCCAACGCTGAAAATGAAATAAAAAACGGCAAATAACAATGTCTTTAATACATAGCGCCTTACGGGATGCTACGACACTACACACAGACTGATATTCAACACAAATTATTAAACAAGAAAGATATTAAAATCACCGACTTATAATTACATTTTAACCATTGAAAGGCCATTATTAAGTGCAGGAATATTCTGATTATAAAATGTAAGTCCTTGGTGAAATTAAGAAGGATCCTACCCAAAAGCTAAGTGGAAATTGGCCAATTACAATTACCCCCTCAACCCAAGTCTTTGCTTCATTTGGAATTCGTATAAATCATATTGCTCGCCTAAACCGATTTCACCAGTTTCAAGGGCCTTATGCTTTCTGTAGTGCCAATAGGCATTATAAAACCCTCCTTTAAGGTTTATTTCAATGAATTGAGTTTCCCCTTCAAATGTCTGTCGGACATCTGTTACATAAAAGAAATCAATCCCCATTTTAGCCTTAAGGAACGGCAACCTCATATTCTCACCAATTCTGGGGAGATATATAAGTCTTGAACATTTAAAATGCCCGTAGGTTTTATGGTACTCTACATTAAAGCTAATGACCACATTATTAAATTCTAATGAACCATTTAGCAATTCCCTATAAATGATCTCCAATTGCCTTCTGATACGATAGGTCCTTAAACCAGTTGCTGCCTCAATCTGCTTCAATGTTGGAAGTGGCAGGTCCTCTTCGTTGTAATAATCCTTGGCCATTAAAAAATCCAAAAGGTCTTTATATTCAACATTGCCCACATACTTTTTAAATACTTGATCCTTAATGGAAAGTAGGTCTATGAGTATCTGTTTTACTGAAATTGTTTGCTCCATACCAATGATTTTAAAAAAGTAGAATAACTTTCAGTAATTTATAAAAAAGCTGGGAAATGGATTTAAATTATGCAGTCCTCTTTCTCTTTTGGAGCTAAACTAAGCTCCTCCAAAAGGTGGTAAATAAAATAGCTAAAGACTTTTTTTGATTTTCTGTAGTCTCAAATAAAAAGTGAGTGATTTTTTTTCAAAAGGAAGGATTGCATAAACGTTTTTCGAAATATCATGAAATGTGTTACCCATGTGTTACCCCGCAATAAAAAAGCCGACTCCTAAAAGTCGGCTTTCTCAATAAGTACAGGCGGAGAGACTCGAACTCTCACACCTCACGGCACTAGATCCTAAGTCTAGCGTGTCTACCAATTCCACCACGCCTGCATTTCAATAAGGTCCTTTATTGGAGCTAGATTTACATCTATTTGGTGAATTTTCAATTGATATCCAGCCCACCTCGCCTTCAAAAGGACTGCAAATATAAAGCAAATTTTGTATTATGAAATACTTAGCTCATAAAAAGTTCTTTTTTGTATTTTTATGTCTCATTAAACCATTTTATGCAAGATATATCAGCTTACGTTGCCAAGAACAAAGAACGCTTTATCAATGAGCTTATCCAACTTCTTAAAATCCCATCCGTTAGTGCGGACCCCGCTTATTCTCCAGATGTTATAGATGCCGCGGCTTACGTAAAAACCTCCCTCTTAGAGGCAGGTTGTGATACCGTGGAAATTTGTGAGACCAAAGGATATCCCATCGTTTACGGAGAAAAAATAATAGATCCCAACTTGCCCACCGTACTTGTGTACGGGCATTATGACGTACAACCGCCAGATCCTATCAATCTTTGGGACTCCCCCCCGTTTGAGCCGGTGATAAAAACTACCGACTTACATCCGGAAGGTGCCATCTTCGCCAGAGGTGCCTGCGATGATAAGGGACAAATGTACATGCACGTAAAGGCCCTGGAGTATATGGTGCAAAACAACGACCTACCCTGCAATGTAAAATTCATGATAGAAGGGGAAGAGGAAGTAGGAAGTGAAAACTTATCAGAATTTGTGGCCAACAATAAGGAGAAACTAACCAATGATATCATCCTTATTTCCGATACGGGAATGATCGCCAAAGATGTGCCTTCCATAACCACCGGTCTAAGGGGCCTAAGTTATGTAGAAGTAGAGGTTACCGGACCCAACAGGGACCTACATTCTGGACTTTATGGGGGTGCCGTGGCCAATCCTATCAATATACTGACCAAGATGATCGCCTCCCTTCATGATGAGAACAACCATATTACCATACCTGGGTTTTATGACAAGGTGGAAGAGCTTTCCAAAGAAGACCGTGCCGAAATGGCCAAGGCTCCCTTTAACTTGGAACACTATCAAAATGCTTTGAAAATAGCATCGGTCTACGGTGAAAAAGGATATACCACCAACGAACGCAACTCTATTCGCCCAACCTTGGATGTCAATGGTATTTGGGGTGGGTATACCGGTGCCGGTGCCAAAACAGTAATTGCCAGTAAGGCCTATGCCAAGATATCCATGCGTTTGGTTCCCAACCAAGATTGGAAAGAAATTACCCAGCTGTTCAAGACGCATTTTGAAAGTCTTGCCCCTGCCGGCGTAACAGTTAAGGTAACACCTCATCATGGCGGTCAGGGCTATGTAACCCCTATAGACCATATTGGGTACCAAGCCGCATCCAAAGCCTATGAGGCCACGTTTGGGAAAACACCCATTCCACAGCGCAGTGGCGGTAGTATCCCCATTGTGGCCTTGTTCGAAAAAGAACTGAACAGCAAAACCATACTTATGGGATTTGGGCTGGACAGTGATGCCATACATTCCCCCAACGAGC
Organism: Sediminicola arcticus; assembly: GCF_040566695.1. NCBI lineage: Bacteria > Pseudomonadati > Bacteroidota > Flavobacteriia > Flavobacteriales > Flavobacteriaceae > Sediminicola > Sediminicola arcticus. The sequence goes on from NZ_JBEXAE010000001.1 coordinate 199,123, forward strand.
ATTTCGGGGTATGGAATTACCTAAAAGGGATTGAGACCATTCCTCATTTTTACCATCACTTTACAGAACTAACCAAATAAAACACCAAGGTCTTTATGAGCAGGGTAGCGTGTTACATAACGCTCTATCCTGCTCTAAGGGACTATGGTTTCATCATTTATAGACTTCCAATTTTAGGGCGTTTCCCTACGGGTCGCTCTTTTCGCTATATCTTTTACTAAGCGTACTACCCCATTTACAAACATCTACGCATACCCCTTAGTAAGAGGATGCCGCTACAATAGCTAACACCTTCAAAAAAAAACATACTCTACACTTGTAGAATTGAAATATATGTTCTATGTTTGTAGAGCGCACTCTAATATTGTTGACCATGAAGCTCTCAAAGACCGAAGAAGAATTAATGAACCATCTCTGGAATCAGGAAAAGGCCATTATGAAGGACCTGTTAGGCGTATATCCAGCACCCAAACCCGCCACCACAACTATTGCTACCCTTTTAAAGCGGATGGCCGATAAAGGATTTGTAGCCTACACTTTAGTTGGCAACTCTCGAGAATATTACCCCTTAGTGCAAAAGAAAGATTATTTTTCCAAGCATGTCAATGGCCTCATCAAAAGCTTTTTTAATGACAGTGCCTCACAATTTGCCTCCTTTTTTACCAAGGAAACAGATCTCTCCAAGGAAGAGTTGGAAGAGCTTAAGGCCATTATTGATGTAGAACTTAAAAAGAAATAACCATGTGGATCTATCTCTTAAAATTTAGCGCCCTCCTTGCCATTTTCCTCGTCTTCTATAAGATCTTTTTGGAGCAGGCCACCATGCACCACTTCAAACGGTTCTATTTGCTGGGGGCTTTACTGATTGCCCTTGGTATTCCTGCCATCACGTTTACGGAGTACGTTATGGCACAACCTCAGCCAGTGAGTGCAGAATTAGTGCAAGCGGCATCCTTACAGAGCGATCCCGCCAACCTAAAAGAATCAATAAATTATCTTCCCTGGATACTTTGGGGCCTCTACGGGCTCGGCGTAGCATTATTCTCTATCAAGTTTCTAATCAACCTATGGGGGGTCATTAAAAGGATCAGAAATAATCCCAAAGAAAAAGCTGGCCCTTGCCAACATGTTTTACTACAAGACCCTATAGCCCCACATACCTTTTTTAGCTATGTCTTTTTCAATAAGAAAAAATACGAGTCGCATCAGATTCCACAAGAAGTATTCTGGCACGAAGAAACCCATGCCCAACAAAAACACAGCATGGATGTCCTACTCATAGAACTCTTCCAAATTATCTTTTGGTTCCATCCCTTGGTTTATATTTCCAAACATTACATCAAATTAAACCACGAATTCCTGGCAGACGAGGCGGTGTTGCACAAAGGGGTAAACACCTCTACCTATCAAAAAATATTACTGGCATTTGCTTCTCACAATAGCTATCGGGATGTCCCGGAACCCAGTTTATCAAATTCAATCAATTATTCATCAATCAAAAAACGAATCATCATCATGAAAACACACACTTCCAAAAAAGCCCTATGGGGTAAAGGTGTATTGCTGCTACCCTTATTAGCACTCTTGCTCTATAGTTTTAGCAATAAAGAAATTGTGGCACTGGAGCAAAAGACTAAAAGCACAGAGACAACTACCCAATTACAGGTAGCAATGGAAAACCCCACCATTAATGCAGAGAACATTGAGATCCTCATCAATAAATATGGGCAACTTTTAGTCAATTCAATCCTTGTAGAAATGGAAGATCTACATTCTTTTCTATTGAAATACAACCAAGACCTTTCCAAGGAACAACGTTCTCAAACGCTACGTTCTATCATTACCATAGACAAAGAAGCCCCAAAAGAGATCATCGAACAAGTGGAGGTTATTTTAACGGACTATGGGGTAGCCACCGTCGACATCAGGGAGAAGACCTACGTTCAACAGGAAAAAGAAGCCACTAAAGCGGAAATGAAAGAGTACAATGCCTTGGCCAGCAAATATAATGCACAAGCCAAAGGAAAATATGTGATCAAAATAGCTGATATGTCACGCTTAAAGCAGCTAAATGACCGCATTACTACAGCACAAAAGGCGTCGGCAGAACCGTTTCCGAAGTTTCCACCGCCACCGCCACCAGCCGTAGGAACCCCTACCCCTCCAAGGGTGATCAAAAATTCCAATCCACCACCACCACCACCCTTACCTGCAAATGCCCCAGAAGTAGATAGGATTGCGTATGAAAAAGCAGTGAAAAATTATAAAAAAGGCAATCCAGGTCTTGTGTATGATCATATGATGGAGGATGGGGAATTGGTAGAGATCATTGTAATTGAGGATGAAAACAATGTGGCACCCCCTCCACCACCAAAAAATCCAATTACACATATGCAGGAATTGGCTGTCAGAGGTGCTACATTTTACCTGAACGGAGACCCAGTTTCCTCCGAAAAAGCCATCCAATTGGTCAAAAAAAATAAGAACATCAATATTGATATCCGCGGAGTGGATTCCGTAGCCCCAGTTGTAAAACTCACTACCAAGACTAAGGGAAACTAACAGGGAACTGCTCCATTCCCGTCCAAGGGACACATAAGAACACACCAAACGTTAAAGCCTTCATTTTGAGGGCTTTTTTTGTAACAATCTCCTATCTTCATAGTCAAATATCCAGTACATCATCAATCAAAACAACACATCATCATGTTACTACGTTTTTTTATTCGCTGCTCTGGAGCAGACTCCTCCATTCTAAGTACCTGCTCCCCAGGGGAACAAAACAAATATGCCGGCATTGGCGCCACCGTTTTCTTTACCGCCCTCATGGCCTTCATTGCCAGTGGCTATGCCCTTTATACCGTTTTTGACAACATGTATATGGCTATTGCGTTTGGACTCATATGGGGTCTGCTCATCTTTAATCTGGACCGTTTTATCGTCTCCACCATCAAAAAGACAGGTAACCTAAAAAACGAGTTTTTGCAGGCTACCCCTAGAATACTTCTAGCAATCATAATAGCGGTGGTCATCTCCAAGCCCTTGGAAATGAAAATCTTTGAAAAAGAGATCAACCAGGTGCTTTTGCAACAAAAAAACGAACTGACCCTGGCCAACAAGGACCAAATTGCCCTTCAGTACAATCCCAAAATTGCCGAGCTACAGCAGAACATCATCGGCCTAAAAAATGAAATCGCGATTAAGGAAACAGAAACCAACGCCCTATACGATACCTATATTTCCGAAGCGGAAGGCACCGCAGGCACCAAGCTTTTGGGAAAAGGGCCCGTGTACAAGGAGAAAAGGGAAAAACACGATGCTGCTCTGGCAGAATTGCAGCAGCTAAAAACAACGAATACCGAAAAAATAAGGGATCTAGAAATCCAAATAAGTAGCTTGGAAGTGGCCTACACGGATCAGGTGAATGGTTCACAGCCGCTAATAGACGGCTTTGACGGTCTCATGGCTCGTATCAGCGCTCTGGACGAACTCCCTTGGTTTCCATCGTTCTTTATATTTCTCCTGTTTCTGGCCATTGAAACCTCACCCATTATCGTAAAACTACTTTCTCCCAGAGGTCCTTACGATTATAAATTGGAGGACGAGGAAAGTGCCGTTAAAACATGGGCCAGCCAAAAGGTTGAACAACGAAAACTCTTATTTAATACCGATACGGCACTCAATAAACAAGTCTATGACGACCTTTCCAAGGAAGAGGAAATGTATAGGTACAAGAAGAAAAAAGCGGAGGAACTCCTCAAGCTCCAAGCGGATGCCTTTCATAAATTGCAGATAAAAAACTTATAGGCAACCTGCACTCCTTAATGATAGAGCTATGCTTTTGTGCTTCCTATGGAATAAAACACTTTTCAGCATAAAGTTTTGGTGTCATTATTGGTAATCCTAACTATGACCAAAAAGAGATGCTAAATTTAAAAGGCTTTTTCACATACATGAAAAAGCCTTTTAAAATACAATTAGTTGTATAATTAACAACCCATTAACCCAAAGGAAAGCACCAAGACTTGATCAACTTTTTCGCCTTTAGCATTTTCGGCTGGTAGCCATTTTCTAAGTGTTCGGCTGATTAGCTCAATCATCTTTTTATCAACTGCAGGGAAATTTGATGATCTATCCAGTGAAACATTTTCTATTGTCCCATTCTTGGTTACCGTAAAAAACAGCTTAGCCGGCTGAAGTTTGTCCTCTACTACATTAACTCTACTTTCCTTGCTATTTTCTTTGAGAAATTCCATTAGTGAATCCTTGCCATTGATATAATAAGCTTGCTTTTCCGGAACAATCGTTAGATGAGGCGTCCAATAACTCTCTTCCAATTCTCCGGTATACCTATTCTTCTGCATTACATCAGCTCTTATCTTAAGGTTGGTGGAATAATCGGAAGATTGTAGGAGTTTTAACTGAGCGGAAGTTAATTTAGCACTGTTTCCAGATTCACGAATATCTGATTCCCTATCATTTTCGATAATAATGACCTCCACAAATTTGTAAGACAAAATCCGTTTAGCATCATCTTCTTCCATAAAATCAGCAAAAGATGTAAAATTATTTAGATCTCCCTTTTTAATGGGACCGAACCTTGGACCTACATCATAAATAAAATTTGAAAAGATCCTATTTTCCAAATTCTGCGAGGGTCCTAGATTGCTAACTAGATTTAGGTTATCCGGGATTTTTATTTTATTTGATTCTGAACTATCTCTGTGAACAAATCCAAAAGCCATAAAACTCAGGATAATTATTGAGGCACATAAAACTAGAATGTTCTTTTTCACAACCATTAATTCAAGGATTAATATGTATCAAATCTATTATGCATTGAGCCTTCTACAACCGTATCAAATGTAAAATAATGTAAATTTTATGTAAAACATTGAACTTTGTCACGTAATGGAATAGTTTTGTGAAATGCACCCAAGACTTTTTAAAATCTTAGGCTTCACTTTTGTCTGTTTCTTGCTTTTCATCGCAAGAACAAATGCCCAAGATACCACTGATGATAAACAAATTGTAATATCTCTGAGGATGATAGGACATCAAATTCTACTCAGTTCACAGGACAGTACCTCTCGTGTATTGCCGATCATAAAAGAAAATGGTTTCTATAGAATTCAATTCGAAAATGAATTTGAATTCAACCCAGAAGATCTGGTTTCAACTATTGATAGCCTTGTTAAGCAAACTGGATTGGCAAATAGCTATATCGTAGAGGTAGAGGACTGCGCAACGAAGGAAGTGATCTATAGTTTTAAGGTGGACGAGGTCATGAAATCGGACATAATTCCTTGTAAATCAAGAATTCAACCCAAATCCTGTTATAGCCTTTTATTTACTTTGATAGAAACAAACCGGACAGATGTAGTGACAAGTCAGTTGAATTATATATTTGTTGTTTTTATACTTCTCGCACTAATCACTTTGGGGTTATTTTTTCTTTGGAAAAGAAGGAAAACACCGGCGATCGACCCTAATTTGATCCCTTTGGGCGCGTACCATTTTGACAAACGAAATACAAAGCTTTTGATTGAACATCAAAAAATAGAATTAACAAGTAAAGAAGCCGATCTTCTTCTTTTACTTTATAACGCAGCTAACACAACCGTTGAAAGAGAGGTTATTCTAAAAATGGTTTGGGGAGACGAAGGCTATTATGTGGGCAGAACCCTTGATGTTTTTATTTCGAAATTAAGGAAGAAACTTGAATATGATTCAAAAGTGAAAATCGTAAATATTCGTGGGGTAGGCTACAAACTTGTAATGGATATTTAGACTTATGTGCTGGAATTGGGGTTAATGTCGAGGTGCCTTTGCACCAATGTATTCGGTATAGCGCTTACCGATATCTTGCTTTTCATGGGTTTTTAATTTTAGTTATACACAAAAATACTACGCTTGGTAAATTAAAAAAATTCATCAACTATTAATTTCCCTTTTTCCTTAAACCAATGGTGACCTAGATGGGTTAATATTTAAGCTGACCCTTATTTTTGACAAATCTTGGAATCATTAAATACAGCTTTTGTCCACGACAGTAAAGCATAGAACAGCCTTCTGATGGGAACTACAGATACAACCCATACTACCATTGCTAATGGTACGTATTGGCTACTTAATTTTTTGTGTATTTTTCAAGAAAGCAATAACTGGCGCTAGGCTTTCCATAGGACTTTCCTCCATGGGAGTATGACCTGTACCCTCCAATACAACTAATTTATTATGTGGCAAATACGCATGAAACTTATAGGCACTCTCCACTGGGATTAATAAATCATTCGCTCCCCATAGTATAAGCGTTGGCTGCTGAATGTTTTTGATATTCGTATACGCACTCTCATCCTTTGACATGCTAAATCTATCTACGAAGGCTTGACGATTACCCTCTTTTAGGGTGAGTTCAAAGTACCTTTCCACTAATGAATCAGTAACTTTTGAGGTGTCAAAATACACATTTTCAACACTGGCTCTCACTAAAAAACGTGGCGTTATAAAGGTAAATACCTTGTTAAGCAGGGGTATTTTAGCCAATTCAAAGGCTATTGGGGTACTCTTTGAAGTTTTGGGATATCCTGCTGCATCTATTAAAATCAATTTTTCAACCATGTCTGGTCGTTCTAGGGTATAGTTCCACGCTATCTCTCCCCCTAAGGAATTGCCAGCCAGCACACATTGTTTAATCCCCAAAGCTGTCAAAAAATCCTTAATGAATTCTGTATAATGCGTCATGGAATAGTTCCGATCCATAAACGGACCTGTTAAGCCATACGCAGGAAGATCCATTCTAACCACTCGATTGGTACTCTTCAAGCTATTGGACCATGCGTCATAGGTGTGTAAACTTGATGCTGTGCCGTGTAGGAGTACGATTGGAATAGAGTCGGCTTGGTTTCCCTCGTCTCTGTAATGAACATCCAATCCTTTCACAGAAATAAAGGATGAATTTGAATTGGCGTACTTCTTCTTTAATTCCTCCAACGGAATATCTCCATGACCAAAGAGGATAATCATACCCAAAATGAACAGTACTATAAAAATTAAAATACGATTTAAGACAGGCACAAAACGCTTCATTGGCCTGCAACGTTTGAAACGTATGTGCTGCTTCCGGCGGAAAAAGAAGTCCTATATACCTTCATTGGCTCAGAATGACCTAAGTCATTTTTATGGGGTATTTGATCCATAGCTCGTTCTGCAATAGCTGTTATTGTTAAGGATGGATTAACCCCTGGATTTGCAGAAATCATAGAACCATCAATGACATACAGATTGGTATACCCAAAAACCTTATTATCCTTATCAATCACACCTGTGCTTTGATCCTTACCCATAACGGCACCACCTAAAATATGGGCTGTAGAAGGTATTCCTGCCAATGTTTCTAACGCAAAGGAGGTGCTTACCCCTTTAATGGCTTCGCTGTAGGCCTTCACCAATTTTATAGATTCAGGGATAAAGGGTGTGGGAGCCTTACCTTTAGTTACCGTTGAAGTCATTTGCCCCAAGGAATTTCTTTTAAACTTTAAGGTGCTATCAAGGGTTTGCATAAAAAGTAAAACAACGGTATTTTTTGCCCACCCATTAACAAAATATATTTTGAAATAATCAACGGGATGTTTTAGGAATTTAAGCAGTATTTTAAAAAGACGGGATATCACATTGGATCCTGTTACATAGGGCAAATGAGCCAGCTTCCATGCATCGGATCCCTCACCATATCTGCAAATTTCGAGATGGCTGTTTTCGTCTGTATCAAGTATGCTTCCTATAGCAACACCTTTCGAATAGTTTTTCTCTTTTTCCAACCCAGTAACACTAACCAATGTTTCATTATTACTCCGGATATCTTCCCCGAGCTTATCTGATAAATTGGGGAGTGACTTCATTTTAAGCTTCAGTAGTAATTTTACCGTACCCAAAACTCCGCCTGAGAAAATCACAGCCTTCGTTTTTATATTTTTACGTTTGCTGAAAAATTTTGTGCTGCTTTTTAACCAAACTTCGTAACCCTCAGAACCGTCAGCATTGCCTATAGGTTCTACATCATACACCTCATTTTCTGCGAGTATTTCTGCACCATTTCTTTGAGCGAGGTAGAGGTAGTTTTTGTCGAGCGTATTTTTCGAATTATGCCTACAACCCGTCATACACGCCCCGCAAAAAGTACATCCAGAACGTTCTGGCCCTTCCCCATCAAAATAGGGGTCTTTTTGGTTTTCATTTGGTTTTCCGAAAAAAATAGCGACTCGGGTTGCGGAAAATTTTTTCTGGATATCTAACTTCTCTGCCATTTTTTTTAGTCCCAAATCCCCATCAAATAATATTGGATTTTTTGCTGCTCCCAACATTCTTAAAGCTTCTGCATAGTAAGGCTTCAATTCAGTTTCCCAATCGTTTAATTCCTTCCAACTTCCAGAATTAAAAAAAGCGGTTTTAGGTGTAGGTAAGGTGTTGGCATAAACCAAAGAACCGCCACCAACCCCAGTACCAGAAAGTATCGCGACATGTTTAAAAATGGAAAGTTTCATAATGCCAAAAAAACGCAAATACGGCATCCATAACCATTTTTTGAAATTCCAATTGGTTTTAGGGAAGTCTTCAGCCTTGTACCATTTCCCCTTTTCAATTACTAAAACCTTATATCCTTTTTTAGATAATCGTAAAGCACTGACCGAGCCTCCAAAACCACTCCCTATGATAATATAATCGTACTCCATTTTCATTTAGCATTACAGATAACTATCCGCAACTATTTATTTCGCAAAGTAGATATAAATACTAACCACAATGGTACAAATGGCTATGCCTACAATCTTTATGTGTTTATAAGGAACAATGTCCACTTGTTTTGTATACTCAAGCTCAAAGGGAGTTTCCCGTGGTTTGAAATACCCTATGACCAACATAATGATTACATTGGTTAAAAACAAGATGGCCATTATATGTAGGTAATGTGGGTAGGCATCCGCTTCCACTAATTTTAGGGCTGCAGGATCTATAACCCCAGATGCTTTTGCAGCAGCAAGAGCGCTTTCCTTCATATTGGGTCCAAGCCAAAACTGACTAAATATATATAAAATAGACCCTGAAAAAATACCGATTTTTGCGGCAATGGCAGGTACTCGTTTGGTTAAATAGCCCACTACGATTATGGTAAAAATTGGAATACTGTAGATCCCGTTTATTTCCTGTAAGTAATTGAAAAGACTTCCTGCATTGGCGATCAACGGAGCAATAAACATGGCTGCCAGTGCCAAGATAATACCAAATATTTTACCGTATTTAACAACGGTTTTTTCAGGAGCATCTTGGTTTATGTGTTGTTTATAAATATCAATCCCAAATAAGGTGACAGAGCTATTGAGCACACTATTAAAGGAACTCAATATGGCTCCAAAGAGAACTGCGGCAAAAAATCCGACCATAGGTTTTGGCAACACGGCACGCACCAATTCTGGATACGCAAGATCACTAGTAGCAAGTCCTCCTTCAAAATAATGATAGGCGATCATGCCTGGTAATACTAAAATTAAGGGTCCCAAAATCTTTAAAAATGCGGCCAACAACAACCCTTTTTGTCCTTCTGCCAAATTTTTGGCACCCAAAGCACGCTGAATAATCTGTTGGTTGGTACCCCAATAAAATAACTGTACCAACATCATCCCTGTGAAAATGGTAGAGAAGGGTACTTCTTGCCCTGCATTACCGGTAGAATCAAATCGTTCAGGCTCTGTAGTCATCAATACATTCAAACCATCTAACACACTACCGTCCCCTATGGCCATCAATCCAAAAACTGGGATCAATAAACCCCCAGTAAGTAATCCTATGGCATTGATAGAATCCGAAACTGCAACCGCTTTTAGACCACCAAATACGGCATAAATAGACCCTATAATCCCTATTCCCCAGATACAGATTACCAAGGCGGTAGAATCCGTAACACCCAAGAGTGTAGGCACATCAAACATGCCGCTTATAGCTACTGAACCAGAGTAAAGAATTACAGGTAACAATACGACTACATATCCCGTTAAAAATAAGCCCGAAGTAATTGTTTTGGTGCTTACATCAAACCTTTTTGCTAGAAACTGGGGTACAGTGGTTAGGCCTCCCTTAAGGTATCGTGGCAACAAAAATACGGCCGTTACCACCATGGCGATTGCCGCCAAGGTTTCCCAAGCCATTACAGATAGTCCATCTGTATACGCACTTCCGTTTAATCCTACAATTTGCTCTGTAGATAAGTTCGTAAGTAATAACGAACCTGCTATAACGCCAGCAGTAAGACTCCTACCTCCTAAAAAATAACCATCAGATGAACTCTCATCTGTTTTCCTTGTGGCGAAATAAGCTATAATACCTACTAATGCAGTAAAGCCTACAAAAGATAATATTCCAATCATAAGTATTTGTTTAATTTAAGTGGTTTGATTATTACGCATAAATATATTGGATTTTTTGCACAAATGATGGTTTACTTGGAAAGTATCTAGAATAATAGCAATTTTAGGAGAGACCCGTATAAAACCGTCCCTTGCCCTCAATTATAATCATAAATGGCCATTTTATATATAAAGGAAAACCCCTGAATAATTAAAAAAATCTTATTATTTGATAAAAAGAAGTTAAATACAGCCCCTTTATACCCTAATCTCTTTAAGCCTCCTAAAAATAGTCCTAGCTTTGAGAGTAAAAGCACTCATGATAAGATTTGTCCCTCTTTTTCTCCTCGTTATATGTACTAGTTGTTCCAACTATGGGCAATTGACCTTTGTCACCAAACTACCCCATAAGATCAGTGAAAGTTCAGGGTTAGTTCAAATGAACGACACTACCATTTGGACTATTGAGGATAATGGCAACAAGGATGAAATTTATCAGGTAGATTTTGAGGGGAAGTTGCTAAATGAACTTAAGGTAAAGAATGCCAAAAACGAAGATTGGGAAGACCTTGCCAAAGATGATCAAGGCAATGTTTACATTGCTGATACCGGCAATAATAATAGTGATCGTGAAGATCTGATAATTTACAAAGTACCTAATCCCAACATTGAGCCCGGAGATAAAATAGAAGCTGAGAAAATCGAATTTTCTTACTCGGACCAAAAAGATTTTTCATCCAAAAAAGAGGAATTGCTGTTTGACTGTGAAGCCATCTTCTATCGTAACCAGTTCCTATACCTCATCACCAAGAACAGAAGCAGACCTTTTAATGGGGAAGCAAGGGTTTATAAAGTGCCTGCACAAAAAGGAAGTTATAAAGCTGAATTTATAGGCTCCTTCAAAACCTGTGATGAGCCCAATACCTGTATTGTTACTTCGGCCGACATATCTCCAGACGGCAAAAAAATAGTACTGTTGGGCTACGGAAAATTATGGGTCTTTACTGATTTCACTTTGGATAACTTCACCAAGGGTAAAATGCAGACCATAGAATTAGGAGCCACCACACAATTGGAATCGGTTTCATTTAAACCAAATTCCAATACCTCCTTGCTCCTATCGGACGAAGAAAGGGCAGATACCGGACAAAATTTATATTCCTTTGAGCTGAAGCAATAAGGAACATTGCACTATTAAGGCTGCATTTGATTTTAAGAAATTAGAAACCAAATCCGAGTCCAAATGAAAATCGGGGTCCCTCATCCCCTTGAAAGAGTGCCAAATTAATAGACATCAAATCTGCTCCATTAAAGAAAAAGCCACCGCCATAAGAGGTATGCCACGTATTGGATTCTTCCCCAGGCAACCAAACTCTACCGTAATCAAATCCACCGTAAATACCCATGGCCACGGGCAATAAACCTGTCTTTATTTTTCTTAGACTATAGCGCACATCGGTATTCTGATAGTAGGCTGTTTTGCCGGCAAAACGTTGATTTCTGTATCCCCTTGGTCCATCATTAGCACCAATGGAAGCCGCTTGATAAAACTCATAATCATTCCCAATATTAAAATGGGCTTTCCATTTAGTAGCCAAAACCATTCGCCCACTTGGCACCAGTTTATAATCGAAAGAAAGACTGGGCACAACAAATCCAAATCCTTCATCCCCTCCATCTATTCTAGATGTATACCCTATCTCTAAGGAAGTGGCCATACCCAAGGTAGGAAAGGCGCTATTATCAGTATTAGAATAACTATACCCTGCCTGTAACCCCAAAAACTGCTTGGTGCTTTCTTCCCCATTGGCTTGGTAAAATGTATTGATAAAACGGTCTGCAGTTTCTTCCACCTCTATTTTTTCATAACGCACACTAGATTCAATTTTCGCCCCCAACTGTCCTCTCCAAATCAAAGAAGGGGCAAAACTCAAATTCTTAAGTCGAACTCGATTATAATCTAGTTCCAGATCATCATCCAAATTTTCCGTATCATTACCGAATCCAAAGAAATTAGCACTAAAATTAGGACTTGTAAATCTGGCGTTAAGGCCCAGATTCCAATTTTCTAGGACGTAGGCAAATTCTCCTTTGTATCCCAATTCAAACCCACTGGTCGCAAAATAAAAGGCTGTATTTAGGGTATGTTGACTCGTAAACGGATTTTGAAGAAAACCATTATGAGTATACGTATCACTAAATCCAATTTTTGCCCCATCATCAGGGTTGTATCCAATGGTGGGAACTAATTGATTAGTGGTCTTTTTTAAATTTAAGGGTTGATAGGTATTAATATCATAGTCATTAGTCAACCTGATTTTGGCATTGCCCTTATTCTTTATGGTGTTCTCCCTGGCTTTGTAATCATAGATAAAGACCTTTCTATTATCTTGAATATCATAGATATCGTTGTTCTGACCCCCTATCAATCTGACCTTTATACCCATAGGACCATTTCCTTTCACCTCAAAATAATCATCGTCGTCCAATCCATATATCCACAGTTCTTTGGTAATGGTAGGGTCAACTATTTTATGAAAGAACTGTTTTTCCTTTTTGCCACCAATAATACGATAGGCATTTACCTCAGCATCCCCATTCTCTAATACATTTATTTCAAACCAATCATCCTTATCCGTTCCCGTTACCACAGCAAAGGCATTCAATTCCTTATAATACTCATTGGCGATTTGGGGTAGGTTTTGAAGACGGGCCAGCAAAACCCGTTTTAGTTCTGTAACGGTTGCATCCCTGACCTCTTTAGGAAATAGTTTAAAAGCAGTATCTATAACTTCTGGCGTTAGGTTTTTTTGAATAAAGGCCACTTCCTTTTCCCATTGGCCTTTTGTAGTTTCCGTTAGTAATACCATATCCAACGGATAGGGATTGGTATTAAATCCACGTACATTTCGGACATCTTCATGAAATCCTTCCATTAATTTCAAAGGTGGAATTACCCTTGTTGCTAAGCCCATTAAAGGGCCATCTCCCATAATAGAAAAAACTTGGTCTCTGTCCCTGGGAATGGCCTTAAAAATAGTTTTCCCGGTTTCTTTATCCTCTATTTCTGCCCAGCGCCATTGATCGCTGTGCCTATCCCAATCCCCAATGACCATATCGAACAATCTAGCTCTTAGGTAGCTCTCCTTGTCCAACGTATATTCTTCATCGCTGCGAAGCTTCTCAAAAAGGTCGTCCGTGCTCTCTATTTTATTGGCATAGCCAAAGCTTTTAAGCGCTCCATGCCCGTCTCCCACATGCTCTTCTATCATATAGAGCTCATCACCAAAACTTTCATTAAAATCTTCTAGTGCCTTTTGTTTTGGCACATAATACAGCACGGGATTTGTATGAAAGACCCCTATGGCATCAGATAGTTTCCCGATGGTAAAGGGGGCATAGGGATGTGCTCCCGTATAAAAATCGAGTAAAAGACTTTCCGTATAGGTATCCTCAAATTCACCTACAATATATTGGTCCTTAAAGGCCATGGATTGCAAGTATAGTTCCGCACTTTTACGCAGGGCACGCATTACATATTCCTTACCATTTTTATCGGCTAAGCGCAATGATTTTGATTGGTGTCCCCCTCCTTTTCTTACAGGTATTAACCCTCCGAAAAGAGTGTCCAACGCTACTGTTGGTGCCATAACTTTGGTCCCGTAATACTTGCGGTAGCGATCGCCCCATATTGATTTGAAAAAACCACTTTTAGCAATCTCTTCTTTCGAGTATACAGACGCTTCCATCTCTTTAGGAAAGGTGTCAGCATATTTTTTTACCATTAGTTTACGGTCTTCAGGCAAGACCTGGGTAGTAAAAAGAAATTCCTCCTGCTCACTATCACCAACCCCATAATACCGGACCCTCGAGGATCCATCGGTATACACTTCCAAAATAGCATACCCCATTTTTCCGGTTGAAAATTTAGATCCGTTCAGTAATCTAGTAGCACCTTCTTTTGCGCCTGATCCACTTACAATCTGAGGGGTATTCCCTTCTACTATATATTGCAGGGTGTGCTCATGTCCCGAAGTGAAAATTACCTTTTCCGAGTATTGTGCCAAGGTTACAATACGCTTTTGCAGCTCCCTGTATCTCTTATTTTGCATATCCTCCGTAGAAGCTCCTGTTGTTTTTCGAAGCAGATTGATAAAACTGCCCAACATGGGAAACGGTCCTTTCCCTTTACTGGGATAAAGCTGTTGATACAGTGTTGTCTGCCCTCCATGGGAACCATAACTAAACATGGGATGGTGCATCGCCAAAATAGTGGTCTTATCCCTATTTTTCTTAATTATGCCCTCCAATTCCTCTAAGAATTTATCCCTACTCTTTATATCGCACTCATCATTAATGCCAGGGTGTTTGTCCCAATTAGTAAGGTACCATTCTGTATCAATGGCGACCACAAGTACATCGTTCCCTATTTCTATTTCTTCCAATGGACATCCATTATCAGGTTGAAAAGCGCCTTTATCATCCATCCATTCCTCAACGTACCTTTCCTCACGTTTAAGGCCAATAAGACCTTCCGTGTACCAATCGTGATTTCCTGGAATAAATAAGGTTTTTCCCTTGAAATTATCCAATGTCCTCAATTGGGCATTCAAGTGATTCTTTGCTGCCACATAAGCCATTGTGGAGTCTCTTTTATCTGGAAGCCCTGCTGGATAGATATTATCCCCTAAAAAAATAGCCATACTATTTTTATCGGCTTGGTCCAATTTCTCTTTAAAAAGCTTTAGGGCAGGGTTCATGCCTCCCATAGGAGAAAGTCCGGCATCCCCAATCAAATAAAAAGTCTGGGAAATTTCTTTAGATGAGGGTACGTTCTTAGCATCATGGCCTTCAGCATATTTAGTGCCTATAGTGGCACATCCCGTAAAAATTAGGGTAAACAAAATTAGCAGGTAATGTTTGTGCATTTCAAATCTTCTTTGCATCAAAATTTTGTAATTTGGTATCTCTCAAGATACTTATATGTCGAATATAATAGAAAAAACTAAAGATTACGTTAGCAATTTGTTGACTAAGGAATTAAAATCCAATCACTTATATCACAACTTGCGACATACGCAGCGAGTAGTTAAAAGTACTAAAGAATTATTGAACCATTATGAGCTGGAGGAAAAAGTGTCGGAAACCTTGACACTTGCGGCTTGGTTCCACGATACTGGCTATTGTAAAGGCATAGAGGAACATGAAGAAAAGAGTTGTAAAATAGCACGCAAATTCTTGGAAGAACACGAATATGGGGAGATAGGAATCAAAAAGGTAGAAAAATTCATAAGGGCTACAAAAAGGGCCTATCAACCAGAAGATTTAGAGGAGGAAATAATGAGGGACGCAGATTCCTCACACTTTGCCAAAAAGAGTTTTATGGCAACCTCGGAAATTTTAAGGGAGGAACTTTCCCTTTTGGGAATTGCCTCCTATACCCTTCAGGAATGGCGCAAGGAAAATATTAAAATGTTCCAGACAGAACATCGATTCTATACCGAATATGCCAAAATAAATTGGCAAAAACGCAAGGACAAGAATCTAAAAAAAATGATCAAGGCAAGCAAAGCAGAAAAGCAGATTGCCAAAAAAGAGTCCATCAAAGCCAAGTACAAAAGCGACAGTCCTGACCGAGGAGTGCAGACCCTTTTTAGGGTTACCCTAAGAAATCATATGACCCTGAGTGATATTGCAGATACAAAGGCCAATATCCTATTGTCGGTGAATGCGATTATAATATCATTGGCACTGTCCAACCTCATCCCAAAATTAGACAATCCTTCCAATGATTATTTAATTTACCCTACGGTAATCTTTGTGTTGTTCAGTGTGGTATCCATGGTTCTTGCAGTTCTCGCCACCAGGCCCAATGTAACCAGAGGGGAGTTTACCAAGGATGATGTGAATCAAAGGAAGGTAAACCTCCTCTTTTTTGGAAATTTTCATAAAATGGGTTTAAAAGAATATGAATGGGCCATTAATGAACTGATAAAGGATAAGGAATATATCTATTCCTCTTTGACCAAGGACCTTTATTTTCTAGGATTGGTACTGAACAGAAAGTACAAATTGTTGCGCTGGACCTATACCATTTTCATGATCGGAATGGTGGTTTCCGTTATTGCATTTGCAATTTCCTTTAAGTTTTTTGGGCCAGAAAGGGCCTTATCTATGGTACAATAGTCCTTTTAATTGTAGGGAGCAATTCTCACAGAATCATTCAACCAAAAAATTAACGGATTACTTTTTAATTTCGTGCACGAGATCATTGAAGGTATAGGTACGCTCCGATTCTTTGCCCATGGCATAAAGGAACTCTACCCTAATAGCCTTTAATCCAGATACCCCTTGCAGGCTTTCCAGTTCTACGATTTCTATATTATTTGTGAAAAATCCTTTGGCCTTCAGAAATTTAATATACCTAAGGTATTCCAATTCATCCTTTTTCTGGGAATAGACAATACTCAGTTTCCCTTTTTGCGTCAAGCGCTCATCGGTCCCCTTGATAAATGATTTGTCTATCCTCTTTTTTATTACTTCATATCTGGCATTATAGGTGCCGTCTACATCAAAACGCTTTTCATCCATTCTAAAACGGATGGACAAAGAGGTATTGTACACCAAGATCATGGAGGCAACATCCAATTGTATCGGCAATTTTGGCTTTAGATTGTAATAACTGTTTTCCATTTCGCACATCACCTGTAATTGCCATAATCGCAGGTTATTGAGATAGATAGGATCAAAATCCCGATCCCCTACAATAGTATCTCCAATGTACATATTGTGCTCTACCCCATCGGTCTTGTAACGTTCAAAAAAATGGGGAAACATTTTTTGTGCTTCTACCTGCTTCTTATCTATGACAGATGCTAGCTTTTTATTGATCAACATCACACTCTCATCATAATTCCTTCGGTGGTCATAGTAGGAATGCGTTGCTCCATCTATGTGAGCCTCATATGCCATAATCAATTTATAAAGCTCCTTATCCTTCTTTTTAAGATGGGCAAAAACGGGATTGATCTCATGAACAACAAAGTCAAAGATCACCTGTTCGCTAGCGGTATCCAGAACTTCTTTTATTTCATTGATATGGTTCTCCACCCGGAACATAAGTTCCTCATAGATGGGCAACTTTTTACGTTCCCAAGCCGCTGTCAAAATATCGTTTATCTCGGATAATTGGATAAGCAGATCGCACTGTATAGCAGAATTTCTTGCTTGTGAAGAATCCTTAATATCTATTTGACCATACAAAGGATAAACTTCCTTAAAAGCTATCTCCCTGAATACGGGCTGAAGTCCTTGAACATCATCAGCAATAAAACGCTTGGCCTCCTCCTTAAAACGCCAGTAAACAGAAGAATGAACAGAGGTGCACTCGTGTTGAATAACCACATCCACCATGTTGGCCTCTTCAATTTTAGAGCGTAAAACAGCTGAAACGATATAAGGCATCACATCCGTTAACTTAGTCGCATTTACACTATTTAGCGCATTTCTATTTTCCGAAACGAGCTCTAAAACACCTAATAAATTTCCATTATCTGCTATAGGGGCCAAAATAGCACTTTTTACACCCTGATCCTTTAAGGATGTATATAACTTGTTTCCCTTAGAAATCTCATAGTACTTGTCCACATCTGCAATAGAGAAAAAAGTGTTTTGGTGTATTAATTTTTCAAAAGATGCCTGGCATAAAGCCTCGTTACATCTTTCCATATCCTCTCCATTGAGGATGTAGCTTTCTATATGGAGGCCGAAAACCTTTTCAAATTGATTTTCCTTTGGATTATAGTTTACGAACCCAACCTTAATGTCAGGAATATTAAAAAGGGATTTAAAGGTATCCTGTAAGTTTTGAACAAAATTCTCAGAACCTCTTTTATCTGAAGCTATTAAGTTCGATTTAATCTCAGATATGGATTGTTCAGCTGTTACGTCGAACATATTAGATATTACAAACCCTTTGGATAGGAAACTATTAGGCGGAATTTTTTTCTTCCATAATTCCAAATCATCAAAGTGCTCTAACAGCTCGTCTACATCCTCTTGCGTCAGCTTCTTTGCCAATTCCGTTGGAATAATTTCAACAAAATCTGCATTATATAGTATACGGTAATTCCTAAGCACCCCATTAGCATCTGGGATATCATAAAAAAGCGGCCTTTTAAAATCTAAATGAAATCCGTAGTGAAAGTTTAATATGACGGTACAAGTCATGATATAATTTAACTTCTCTGGATTATCTCTGATTTCCAAGTTGAAGTCTTCCCCAGCATCCGCTAGTATTTTCTTAAATCGAGGAGAGGAATTAAATATGACGTTTTCAAAAGGCAAGGATGCAGTTTTGATCTCATTTGACCCTAACATTATTGGAAAGGTGTCCTGAAGGATATATTTAATGACCTCCTCGTGTTTATCCAAAACAGATAAATCCGTGAAACCCTCCCTCAATTCTGGAAAAGGCGCAGCAGCCTTTAGGATAAGTTTAGCCCTTGTAGCGAGAATTTTATCTGCACTCTTGGCCACAACTTCATAGTGCTCCAATAATGCATTGAAACTTATGAGCTGTACCAACGGCGTATCTTCTCCTTTTCCCTTTACCATGTTATCTTTGTCTCATATTAACATTTAAAATTACAAAATAAAGTCCACATTTTTCTGGGCCGAAACTCTTTCTGATCCGGCACTTTTTTGGATATTTATATAAATTTACTAAATGTCATCCAAAAGTCGTTTATCCAGAGCCTATGCTAACGCCAAGGTAATTTCCTTCGATGACTCCTCTAAATTCATCCTTTTTAGTGATTGTCATAGAGGCGATAATAGTTTTGCAGACGATTTTTCCAATAACCGAAACATTTATTATCATGCCTTAAAAACATATTTTAATAGGGGTTTTCAATACTGTGAACTGGGTGATGGTGACGAACTTTGGGAGAATATGTCCTTTGAATCCATTTTCGAGGCACATAAAAATATATATCAATTGTTGCGTGAATATCATTTGGAAAAACGCCTACATATGATTTGGGGCAACCATGATATGGTATATAAAGACCCTACATATGTGCAAAAACATCTTTCTAGTTATTTTGAACCCATAGACAATTGCGATAAGGAATTATTTGGAGGAATATCCTACCAGGAGGCCCTAGTTTTAAAACATAAAGATACGGGCCAGGAACTCTTTTTGACTCATGGTCATCAGGCCGACTGGTGGAACTATACCTTTTGGCGCTGGGGCAGGTTTTTGGTGCGCGTACTTTGGAAGCCACTTCAAGTTTGGGGAATTGCGGACCCAACCAGTCCAGCAAAAAACTACAAGGAGTTGATAAAGATTGAAAGACGTATAAAAAAATGGATTCTTTGTAATGGCGAGCAGATGACCATTGTTGGGCATACCCACCGTCCTCGTTTTCCATCACCAGGGGAAATTCCATTTTTTAATGATGGGAGCTGTGTCCACCCAAGAAGTATTACGGGTATCGAAATAGAAGATGGCGCCATCTCCCTTATTAAATGGCACATAGCCACAAAAACAGACGGAACATTGCAAATTGTTAGAGTATTGCTGGAAGGACCCCAAAAGTTAGTAGCCTACAAAAAGGCCACAAATTTATAAATCAATTTGTACTTACATGTACATTAAAGAAACGCCTTAGTAGGTACGTGCTATTTTTCCATAAGTTTACACATCCTTTAAATACAGTTTAAAAAGTGAGTAGTTTTACCAATAAAGAAAAGGCCATTAGGACCACCTATCTCAGTATTTTCGGAAATATGGGTTTGGCTATTGTAAAAGGTATTACTGGAATCTTTGGAAATTCATATGCCCTTATTGCAGATGCTATTGAGTCCACTACAGATGTGTTTTCTTCTATCCTTGTACTTTTTGGGTTAAAATATGCCACCAAACCTGCAGACGAGAACCATCCCTATGGACATGGAAAGGCCGAGCCCCTACTTACCTTTGTAGTTGTTGGATTTTTAGTGGTTTCTGCCACGGTGATTGCCTATGAAAGTATACAGCACATACAAACCCCTCATAAAGTTCCAGAAAAATTCACACTAGTGGTTTTGGGTATTATTGTAATCATCAAGGAAATATTCTATCGGTTCGTCTCAAAAAAAGGAAAGGAGACAAAAAGCGGGGCCCTTCAGGCGGATGCTTGGCATCACCGAAGCGATGCCGTTACCTCTTTAATGGCCTTCATCGGAATTTCTATAGCCATCTTCATGGGCAAGGGTTACGAAACTGCAGATGACTGGGCAGCGCTTTTGGCATCTGGATTTATCATGTATAACGCCTTTAAGATTTTTAGGCCTGCCTTAGGTGAAATCATGGATGAACATATGTATGATGACTTTATTGCCGAGATTAGGACCACCTCTAAAACAGTAGTAGGGGTGATTGCCACCGAAAAATGTTTTGTACGCAAAGCTGGTCTCACTTTTCACGTGGATCTGCACCTGATTGTAAAAGGGAATATTAGCGTGAAGGAAGGACATGATATTGCCCACAATTTAAAAAATGTGCTTCAAAGTCAATTTCCAGAAATATCCGATGTCCTGATACATGTGGAGCCAGCATAGCAGTACTACGTTAGTTTTTTTAATACGCTAAATAGTCTGGTATCTACTTATGCGTGGGGTGCATTATAGTACTGTCTTTTCCCATCATTCCTTCCATATGCAGATTATTTCCCATTTTACGGTGCATCATTCTATATATTGAAGAATCCTTTTGCATCATCCGCATCATATGTTCCATCATTAAACCAGCCTTGAGGGAATCATTGGTTATTTCCTGCATCATTTGGTTCATCTGTATCATATCGCGCTTTTCGGCCAATAAGAGTTTTCTCTCTTCATTATTAATCATTTTATCCATGAATTGGCTTATCATTTTATCATCATTAATAATAGTTTCCATTATCTCAGAACGGGTCGCTTCATTATTGAGGATTTTAGAGGTATCCTTCTGCTCTTTGGTACACCCCACAAAAATGGTTACCAAAAGCAAAATTGTTATTTTTCGAAAATTTTTCATATTATTCTTATGATTTTTAGACTTTTATATGTTAAAAATACAGTCCCTTAAAGGATTCCAACATGATTAAAATCATGTGAAAAAGGATCGTAGTTAAAGAATTCTTTACGTATTCTATGGACTAGCCGACCATTATGGTATAAAAGCACTTTATGCAATAGTAAAATGGTCCTTAATTATCCATCTTCCAATTTAAAAGTAATAGGCATGTTATAGGGAACCTTTACCGCTCTTCCCCTTTGTTTTCCGGGAGTCATAAGAGGGAGTTTAGAAATGATACGGTATGCTTCCTTTTCTAAATAGGGGTGGGGACCCCTAGTTGCAATATTGGTAATGTTCCCCTGGGCATCAATTACAAATTGCACATACACCCTACCTTGAATCCCTAAATCAATAGCCACTTCTGGATAAGTGAAATTTTTTCGGATGTGGTCCATTACTTTTTCCTGAAAACATTCCTTCTGTGCCTCATTGGTAATATTTTTATCGCATCCCGGATAAACTGGCACATTTTCAATTAAGGCAAAGAGGACTTCTAGGTCTTCTTCTTCCTCAATAACTTCTATTTCTTCAACCCTTATAATTGGTTTTTCTATGATAGCTTCTTGACTAGATTCTGTGCTTTGAATGAGGGTTTCTTCTATTTCTTTAACGTCCTCTACTATTTGAATAATAGCAGGTGCAGCTGGGGGAGTTGGAGGTGGCGGAATTTTAAAGGCTTCAATAATTGGGATTTCCTCTTTAGGTGCTTCTGAAATTTCAACAATCCTTCGTTCCACTGCTGCTTTTTTAAAGGTCTTATATTCTAAAGCTCTCCACGTTAAAAAGAGCACCAAAGCAAGCCCTATCACAAAATAAAGCCCACTGTTGCGATTTAAGTCTGCCTTTGGATATTTTTTGAGTCTCATGATATTCCGTTTAGAATTTTTCTTAGAATAATCAAATACATTACACATTAAACATAATACGTAAGTTAGGCGCTTTGAAGAAGAGCTATTTTTCACTTTAAAGGATAGCCCTTGTAGGTTCAAATTCCTTTTCAAAAAATGGTTATTGGCTATTTGTTTAATTTTTCTTCTTTGGTTTAGCTTTCTTTCGTTTTCTTGGCAAAACCTCTTCTGGGAAAGGAAAAAGAATGGTAGAATTCTTTTCTGCTGCAATATTTGATAGGGTCTGGTACAAGCGCAATTTTATCGCCGAAGGGGATTGATCTATAAGTTTCCCCGCTTCTAATAACTTTCCAGCTGCCTGTTCCTCTGCTAGGGCCAAAATAATTCTTGCCCTTCTAGACCGTTCTGCCTCAGCTTGGTTGGCCATCATCCTTTTCATATTCTCAGGTAACTGAATATCCTTGATTTTAACATCGATAATTTCTATACCCCATTCTTTTGTTTCCAAATCTACGATAGACTTAATATTCTTGCCCATTTCTTCTCGCTTTGATAAAATGGTATCTAACTCTACCTTACCGCAAACATCCCTCAAGGCTGCTTGTGACAATTGTGTAATTGCGAACGTATATTCTTCTACTTCTAAAACTGCCTTTTCTGGATCAACGATCTTAAAAAACACTACGCCATCTATACTACAAGGCACGTTGTCCTCAGTCATCACTTCCTGAGACACCACATTAAAAGTAATGACTCTAATATCTACCATTTGTATGGTTTCAACAAAGGGTAAGATCCATCTAAAACCAGGCTGTAGTGTCTTTATATATTTACCAAACCGGAATTTTAAAGCTCTCTTATATTCAAAGACAACACGGATACCAGCAAGGAAAAACAATACAAGAATCAACGCAAACAGAATAGGTGGATTCATATCTATTCATTTAATCATTACATACCTGTAAACCCTTTACAAGTATCATGAAAAGCGTTGTTGAAAAACTGACCCAACTTCAGATTCCTAAAGATTAGTAAAAAATTATTTAAATTTTTCAACCGCTTCCTATTAAATTTACGAAAATTCTCGCTTATAACATAGCTAAACACACTTTATTAACGTTGTATTTAACACACTTTATCAAGCCAACTCACTCTCTTAATAACTGATTTACAATTATTTAAAATAATGTATCCAATTTCATCTGTTAACCAACCCACAATACATTTTTAAACCTTCTATTATTATAAATAGTTTGATTTTAGTCGATATGTAACTATTTTGCTGATAATTGGTGTTAACCATAAGACTTTATGCTGTTTTAAGGTTATTCCGAGCTTTCTAAGTTAGAATTTAACAGCAAATTAAATACCCATGGCAGGGTATTTGCTATTTTTACCACAATATTGGTTTTTTATAATTGCTATGAAGTTCAGTTTAGTGCTTACTTTTTTCTTTCTTTTTACCCTCCAAAGTTTTGGACAGATAGATGGCACCATAAAATCTATAAAGATTGAAAATGGCAATAAGAACTTTGATATTAAACCAAGTAATCAAGGTGCCGTTTTAAAATTCCCTTCCATTCTAGACAAAAAACCAGATTACAATCTAAAGGACTCCTTAATGGCTAGAAATGTAAAGATGCTGCCGGATACGGAACTGAAACAAGCTGGGTATGACCTGAAGATCGATCCAAAGGTCAGAGAAAGAGAAAGCCCAAATTCCGGCGCACACTATGGCGATATGTATTTAGGAGATGTAAAAACCTCCTCTAAATTTGTTGGTATTGTGTGTAGGGACCATGAATTTGTGGATGGAGATAGGGTTAAAATCATGGCCAATGATGAGATTGTAGAACCTAATTTATTTTTAACAGCCTCTTTTAAAGGTATTAATGTTGATTTGAACAAAGGCTTTAATCGTTTAGATTTTGAAGCTTTAAACCAAGGATCTTCTGGTCCAAATACAGCGCAGGTAGACGTTTATGACGATAAGGGAAACCTTATTTATTCTAACAGATGGAATTTGTCCACCGGTTCAAAGGCTAGCCTAATCATAGTAAAGGACTAGGTTACCTACCGCCCTATTTATTTTGCAACTTCAACTCCATAGCTACTGTAACCTTTGCCCTCTTTGATTGCCATTTTTTTGAGAAATGTTATTTAGGTTAAATTGATATCTTTGAAATTCTAAAAATATATTCCAATTACCATGGCAAAAAAAACCTATAAGATTGCGGTAGTTCAGCTTAATTTGAATAATACCGCAGAAGAAAACAGAAAAAAATGTCTTCATTGGATAAGAAAAGCGGCTAAACAAGGTGCAGAAGTTATCTCACTTCCAGAACTTTATAGCAGTCATTATTTTTGTCAAAGTGAAGATGTGGACAATTTCTCGTTGGCGGAACCTTTAGGAGCTATTTCTTTTACATCTTTTAGTGCACTAGCCAAGGAACTAAATGTTGCACTAATCATTCCTTTCTTTGAAAAAAGAATGCCAGGCATTTATCACAACAGCGCCTATATCATTGATACAGATGGCTCACAGGCCGGCCTTTATCGCAAAATGCACATTCCAGACGATCCGCATTTTTATGAAAAATTCTATTTTACCCCTGGGGATCTAGGATTTAAGGCCATAGAAACTACCAAAGGAAAAATAGGTACTTTAATATGCTGGGACCAATGGTATCCGGAGGCAGCGCGACTTACCGCTCTAAAAGGAGCCGAAGTTATTTTTTACCCCACAGCAATAGGGTGGCACCCTGCCGAAAAAGAAGAATTCGGGGAGAATCAATACGGAGCCTGGATGAATGTAATGAAAGGACATGCCGTTGCCAATGGTGTGTATGTGGCTGCTGCAAATAGAATAGGATTAGAACAATACCTGCCTGGCACAGATGGTATTGAATTTTGGGGTAACTCCTTTATTTGCGGTCCACAAGGTGAAATTTTAGCCATGGCGTCATCTGATAAAGAAGAAATTTTATTGGCAGACATAGATTTGGCACACCAAGAAAACGTTCGTCAGAACTGGCCCTTCTTTAGGGACCGAAGAATAGATGCATTTCATGACATAACTAAAAGAGCAATAGAAAATTAATATGTCTACTAGAAGATTTCCGGCAGAATGGGAGCCACAAGATGGTATCTTATTGTGTTTTCCACATAATGGCAATGATTGGCCTGGAAAATATCAAGCTATACAATGGGCCTTTGTTGAGTTTATTAAAAAAATAGCACGCTATGAAAAAGTATTTCTCGTTGTGGCCAATGATTCACTGAAGGAAAAAGTACAACAAATGCTAGATATGGCTACTGTTAATCTTGAAATGGTCTCTTTTATCATACAAAAAACAAATAGGAGTTGGATGAGGGACTCCGGTCCAATCATAATAAAAAATGGCCCTAATAGGGAAGCCCTAAATTTTAATTTTAATGGTTGGGCCAAATACCAAAACTATACATTGGATAGGAAAGTGCCTCAAAAAGTAGCTTCTCACCTAGATATACGGCTTGTCCAAGTGACTTACCAAGGAAAAAATGTAGTATTGGAAGGAGGAGCCCTAGAGGTAAATGGTAAAGGCACCTTAATCACCTCCGAAGAATGCTTAATGGACCCAAAAATACAGGTTAGGAATACTGGCTTTTCCAAAAGTGACTATGAAGCGGTCTTTAAGAAATATTTAGGGATTACCAATACCATTTGGCTTTGCGAAGGTATTGTAGGTGATGACACCCACGGACACATAGATGATCTATGCCGTTTTGTGAATGAAGACACTGTGGTTACTGTAGTTGAGGATAATACCACGGATAAAAATTATGCTCCATTACAAGAAAATTTAAAAAGGTTGAAGCAGGCTGTTTTGGAAAATGGGCAACCCTTGAACATCATTTCCCTACCAATGCCAAAAAAAATAATTTTTGATGGCCTTCAACTTCCTGCGAGCTATGCCAATTTCTTAATCTTGAATACGTGTGTTTTGGTTCCCACATTTAATGATGTTTCGGATGTCACTGCATTACAAATCTTAAAGGACTGTTTCCCAAATAGAGAAATCATTGGAATAAGCGCCATTGATTTTATTTGGGGCTTTGGAACGCTCCATTGCTTGAGCCAACAAATTCCGATTTAAAAAATGATGCCAAATTTTCAGAATCACCCTACTACGGACTATCTAATTGGCCATCTCGTTTACCAAAAAAAATGAGGTTTCGTTTGTAAATTGTACAACTATCACCAAAAAAGTTTTTCAGGATCCTTCTCTGGTGGTTAACGTCGTCTTTAAACCGTCCAACAAGGCTTACATGCAATTTGCACAAAGGATTTATCCTTAGGTATTTCCGCTGTTCAATTCATAAAAACTTGTTTTTAGTCTTATTTCTCCCCAGGATGGTAGGTTTTTTTTGCCTGTTTTAAAACGTCCTCTTTATAAAATAGCACTTCCTTAAATTCCATGTCGGCATAGCGCTGAGCCTGATCATTAAAATGTGGAGACTCGGGATCTCCGCTCTGCCCTCCAGCGAGCATGCTTTTTGCTTTCACTTTGTCTCCAAATTCTACCACAGCAACAAAGCTGTTCCCCCTAGTGCCATAAATCCTTTTAGTATTGTTGGCATAACGGGCGCCATAGGCGGCCAAGGCCCCCCATCGTCCAGAAGCAAATCCTATTGGAATACTCGGGAGAGTATCGTTAAACGGCTGCAGTACTTCCCCATTTAAGCGCTGGTACCTATTAATTTCACCCCATGGGGTATTCCATGATCCAAAATCGGTCTCCAATTGCGCAACCACCTCTTGGAATACTTCCAAGCGTTCGGTATATGGCGATTTTGTACCTAGGTAGTCCATCAGTTCCATATCACTCAACCCTTCAGGACTGTCCCCTATCCTTCCATAAAGGGTGCCGTAGTAATGGGCCAAGGACATACCCACCGCTTCTTTTGAGGTCCTAAAATCCCACTTGCGCAAAACTTCTATTGGCTTCTTTAATTTTGAATTTTTAGGATTGGTTTTGTCATAGGCATCAACCAAACCAGGAATCAATTTTTCAAAAGCTGGTAAGTATGGATCATGTGCCAATTTTATGAGACTATCCAAGGTGTATCCTTTCCTATTACTGAGCAATTTAATAGCATGTACCCCTCTAAAGTTTTCTTGATCCTTAGACATGTAATTGGGATAATCTTTCTTCTTTGGGCTATACTCTAATGCCGAGGTAAAAGGAGTTGAATTACAGTTTTGAATCCATCCATTAGCCGGATTTAGCACTAATATATTTTCATCAACAGTATGCAATCCTTGCCAATCCGTTTTAGGATTGCTCCCATCCACGGGCTTGGAATAATCAAATATAGTATCTCTTTTGGGAATAAAATTGCCATGAAAATAGGCAATATTCCCCTCTGCATCGGCGTAAACGGTATTGTTAGAGGAATTGGTACGTATTTCCATCATTTCCCTAAAGCCCTTATAACCATTCTTTTTGGTGCGAACATAAGACTGCTCCAAGGCTTTGACCGGGTCCCACATCATGGCAGAAGCCACCCATTGGTTTTCTGCTTTATGGGTAATTGGGCCGTGGTGGGTGTGATAGGCCGGAAAAGATTTTTCTTTTAAAATACCCCCATCCTTATATTTCAAAACTATCGTAGAGCTCTCTACAGGACGCATCTCCTCCCCATACTGATACAATAATTTACCGTCCAATTCTGCAATGCTTTCCTTAAACTCGTCCATGATATCGGTATAGGTGGACGTATGCATCCATCCCGTTTTTTCATTGAATCCCTGATAAACAAAAAACTGGCCCCAAGTCACCGCTCCATAAGCATTGAGTCCTTCTTCACTAACCACATGTACTTCTCCCCTGAAAAAAAAGGAGGTATGTGGATTGATTAGCAACATAGCATTACCAGACTGAGTTAATTTGCCTGAGATAGCAATCCCATTAGAACCTTGGGGCTCTAATTCGGCCTTCTTTTTCTCAGCCTCAAGTTCGCTGAACTCCGGTACGGACATATCCCCTTCATAAAAGGCCTGGATCTTTTCTGTAGAAATCTGTTCAATATCCCCACCAATAGACCCCTCACTAAAATACATGGGCATCCAAGGTTCAAAGTGAGTCAACAACCTCGGTTTTACCTCTGGATGGGTATACAGATAGTAATTCACACCATCAGCAAAGGCATCGCAAAGCTTTTTCAACCAATCCGGGCTCATTTCATAGTTGGCTTTTGCCTCAGCCTCGGTCATAAAAAGTTTTGCACGTAGATCGCTGTAAATAGCTCCTTCTCCTTCAACTTCAGCTAAACGACCTGTGGCCCATATATAATTCTGTTCCACCCTATTAAAATCGTCCTCACATTGGGCGTACAAAAGGCCAAAAACAGCATCGGCATCGGTTTTGCCATAAATATGAGGCACTCCGAAATCATCACGAATAATGGTGGTATTGTCCGCAAAGGCCTGCCAGCGTTCCTCTTCTGTTTGTGGCGAATTAGATTTACAGGCTACTAGGGCCATTAAAAAACAGACATATATTAGTTTCATAGGTAGTTTAATTTAATTATTGCAATTTCTTCAAAAAAGGAATCCTCCCAAATTTAGATGGATATGAATTTTTAGTTCATGGCATGAAAATAATCGACTTGCCATTGAAATACTAATTTAAACTTAAAAATTTCCTATCTAGAGTCTCTTCCCTCTATGTTCCCTTAATTTTAGGTAAATTGCAGGCTCAAATTACGACTATCCCTAACAAATTTTCATTCCATAAAATGTCCGATAAAAAAGTTAATATCCTTACCGCCTTTAAAACAATAATCTGGCCTAGACGCAATATCGTATTTGTTGGCCTTTTGCTCATTGTGATCAGTAACGCTGCAAGTTTTGTGGCACCCATGTCCCTGACATATCTAATGGACGATATTATTCCCAACAAAAACATGGAGCTTTTAAAGATCCTGGTTCTTGCCGTTGGGTTTTCCTTTTTAGTGCAGGCCGTGACCTCTTTTTTACTCACCAAAATATTAAGTGTACAAGCACAGTATCTCATTTCCGAATTAAGGGCACAAGTACAGCGAAAAGTATTGTCACTCCCTATTCGATTTTTCGACAATGCCAAATCAGGAGCCTTGGTTTCCCGTATCATGAGTGATGTGGAAGGGGTACGTAACCTTATAGGTACAGGTTTAGTACAATTAGTAGGCGGTAGTATAACCGCAGTAGTATCCTTGGTGCTTTTGATCCGAATCAGTCCGTCCATGACCATTTTCACCTTGGTACCATTGGCCATCTTTGCGCTTATAGCCTTAAAAGCATTTAAGATAATACGTCCTATTTTTAGAAACCGCGGAAAAATTAATGCCGAAGTAACTGGAAGGCTAACGGAAACATTAGGTGGTATAAGGGTCATTAAAGGCTTTAATGCTGAGGCCCAAGAACACAAAGTCTTTGAGGAAGGAGTGGAGCGCCTTTTCCAGAATGTAAAAAAGAGCCTCACGGCTACTGCTTTTATGACCAGTTCGTCTACTTTTTTATTGGGATTGGCTACAACGGGTATCATAGGAATTGGTGGTTATAAAATCATGATGGATGAACTCACCATTGGGGAATTCTTGGCCTTTACGTTCCTATTGGGATTGATGGTGGCCCCCATTGTTCAGATGAGCAATATTGGGAGCCAATTAACTGAAGCACTTGCTGGACTTGACCGTACCGAGGAATTAATGAACATGACTGAAGAAATGAGCGAGGAGGATAGGACCACTATTTTAGAGAATGTAAAGGGCGATATTGTTTTTAATGATGTCTCGTTTGCCTATGAAGAAGACAAAGAGGTTCTACACAATATAAATTTCGAGGTCAAATCAGGAACAGTACTTGCCCTTGTAGGAAGTTCGGGCAGCGGGAAATCTACCATTGCTGGTTTGGCAGCCTCTTTTTTAAATCCACAATCGGGTACTATTACAGTTGATGGGATAGATTTGGCTACCGCCCACTTGGGAAGCTATAGAAAACACTTAGGGGTGGTTCTACAAGATGAATTTTTATTTGAGGGGACCATAAGAGAGAACATCCTATTCCCAAGACCCAATGCTTCTATAGAGGAATTGCTAGCCGCTGTTAACTCGGCCTATGTTAATGAATTTACCGACCGCTTTGACAATGGATTGGATACCTTGATAGGGGAACGTGGTGTAAAACTTTCGGGAGGCCAACGCCAACGCATCGCTATTGCTAGGGCTATCTTAGCCAACCCAAGGATATTGATCTTAGATGAAGCTACCTCTAGTTTGGATACAGAAAGTGAAGCATTGATACAAAAAAGTCTAGCGGCCTTGACCGAAGGACGTACTACCTTCGTTATTGCACATAGACTAAGTACCATAAGGAAGGCAAATCAGATTTTAGTGATTGAAAATGGTCGCATTGCAGAACAAGGGACTCACGATGAATTAATAGCCTCTGAAGGGCGTTACTTCAATCTCTTTACCTATCAGGCAAGGATATAAACAAGAAAAGACCTGCTTTAAAGGAAGCAGGTCTTTTCTTGTTTAATATTTTGAGTGCCTAAATTAACTCTCAGGAGCTAGTTCCACTTCCAAGCCATTTAAGGCTTCGGTCATATGGATCTGACAACCCAAACGACTGTTGTCTTTTACATAAAAAGCCTCGGCCAACATAGCATCTTCATCATCCGACATTTCAGGAAGGACATGACCAGAATTCACATAACACTGGCATGAGGCACACATGGCCATTCCACCACATATCCCTATAGTGCCTTCAGGGGCTAATTCATAGGACCTCACAATTTCCATAAGGTTCATGTTCATATCCGTCGGGGCATTCACTTCATGAAGTACACCTTCCCTGTCCGTAATTTTTATTTTAATATCGCTCATGGGGTATTAAATCAACAATTGGATTTCTTCACAAATTTAATTGGTTTCTTTCCCGATCTGATAGTGTTATCTATTCTTTTCACAACTTTGAAAATTTTGTGATATTAATCGATAGATTTAACGACAGATTTTTCAGCTTCTTTTTTAGAACCGTCAAAGCCTGTAACACCACCGACAGTGGTGTATTTCATGACATATCGTTTCTCTGGAAATATGCGTTGATAAGCACTTTGACACATTAAAGTAGCCTCATGGAATCCGCAAAGGATGAGCTTTAGTTTGCCTGGATAGGTATTTACATCTCCAATGGCATAGATACCAGGAATATTTGTTTGATAGTCCAGCGTATTATCAACCTTAATGGCATTCTTTTCTATTTCCAAGCCCCAATCACCAATGGGTCCCAATTTTGGAGAAAGTCCAAACAAAGGGATATAATCATCCACCTTCAAAACAACCTCTTGACCCCCTGTTTTTTGGATGACCACAGCTTCCAAGGAATCTTCTCCCTTTAAACCAATAATTTCCCCAGGCGTTATCAGATTGATTTTTCCCTGATTCTTAAGATGCCTTACTTTTTCTACGGAATCCAAGGCTCCCCTGAACTCATTTCTACGATGTACCAAGGTGACCTCAGATGCCACATCGGTAAGGAAAATACTCCAGTCTAAGGCAGAATCACCACCTCCGGCTATGACCACTTTCCTATTTCGGTATACCTCTGGATCTTTGATCATGTAAGCTACCCCTTTATCCTCATATTTAGAGAGGTTATCCAATAAGGGTTTTCTTGGTTCAAAACTTCCCAAGCCACCTGCAATGGCCACTATGGGAGCTTGATGTTTTGTCCCCTTGTTCGTGGTCACAATAAAAGAACCATCAGGTTGCTT
Organism: Sediminicola arcticus; assembly: GCF_040566695.1. Classification (NCBI taxonomy): domain Bacteria; kingdom Pseudomonadati; phylum Bacteroidota; class Flavobacteriia; order Flavobacteriales; family Flavobacteriaceae; genus Sediminicola; species Sediminicola arcticus. The sequence goes on from NZ_JBEXAE010000001.1 coordinate 231,275, forward strand.
TTCAATGGTTTGTGCCCGTTCCCCTAAGGTAAATCCTGGCTGAAAGGGTTTGATCTGCTCCATAAGATTGGAAACCAAATCCCCTGCCAAAACCTCTGGAAATCCAGGAATATCGTAAATGGGCTTTTTAGGATAAATTTCAGAACATTGTCCTCCTGCCTGTGGTAAGGCATCTATCAAGTGGCATTTTAACTGAAGTAATCCTGCTTCAAAAACGGCAAAAAGACCCGTAGGTCCCGCGCCAATTATTAATATGTCTGTTTTAATCATGTAATCGAATTCTTAAAAACCTAAAACTAAGAAAGGGCTCGTGGATCATTTATTAAACCACATTCACTACTTCCTCAATTTGTGGTGCGTACTTTTTTATGGTCATTTCTACCCCGCTTTTTAGGGTCATTTGGTTCACAGTGCATCCAACACAGGCGCCTTCCAATTTTACTTTTACAGAAGTGTCGTTATCTATAGAGATTAGGGAGATATCTCCTCCATCACTTTGTAAAAAAGGACGTATCTCTTCCAAGGCTTTCTCCACGTTGATTTTAAGTTCTTCTGATGTCATAGTTATTTCTTTTTAACGGCCGAGCAACCTGCCATTGTAGTTATTTTGATTGCTTCTGTAGGTGGTATACTCTTGTTTCTACTTACCACTTCCTGAACAACATTCCTTGTCAATTTCTCAAAAGCTTCTTCTGTAGGGGTTGCTGTTTGCAATGCTGCAGGCCTTCCTATATCTCCAGCCTCACGAATGCTTTGTACCAAGGGAATTTCTCCCAAAAATGGCACGTTTAAATCTTCAGCTAAATGTTTGGCACCCTCTTTACCAAAGATATAATACTTGTTATTTGGTAACTCTTCCGGAGTAAAGTAGGCCATATTTTCAACAATTCCCAAAACGGGTACGTTAATGGCTTCTTGTTGAAACATGGCAACCCCTTTGCGGGCATCCGCCAGAGCAACCTCCTGGGGAGTGCTTACTACAACCGCTCCAGTTACAGGAAGGGATTGCATAATACTCAAATGTATGTCTCCTGTTCCTGGAGGAAGATCTAACAACATAAAATCTAGTTCTCCCCAATGGGCATCAAAAATCATTTGGTTCAGTGCTTTTGCGGCCATAGGCCCCCTCCAAATCACAGCTTGATTGGGCTGGGTGAAAAATCCAATAGATAGTATCTTTACCCCATAACTCTCCACGGGTTTCATCTTAGATTTTCCATCAATAGTTACAGCCATGGGTTTCTCGTTGACGACATCGAACATGATGGGAGCCGAAGGCCCATAAATATCAGCATCCAACAGACCTACCTTAAAGCCCATCTTGGCTAAGGTTACTGCCAAATTAGCTGTGACAGTAGATTTTCCAACCCCACCCTTGCCTGAAGCAACAGCAATAATATTTTGTATACCCGGTATAGCCTTCCCTTTTATCTCATTTACTTTAGGCTTTGAAGGAGCATCTACCTTAATGTTTATTTTGATCTTGGCCTTTTCATAGACCTTAGCATGAATAATCTTAAGAATTTCTACCTCTGTTTTCTTCCGTGCCTGTAAGGTTGGATTGCTAATGGTTATATCTACCTCTACCTCATCTCCAAATACCATGACATTGGTTACCGCACCACTTTCCACCATGTTCTTCCCTTCTCCTGGTACAGTAATATGTTCAAGTGCGGCAAGAATATCTTTCTTATTTAATTTCATTATAACGATTTGCTTTACAGCATTAATTAAATTGATTCTAAATTACAAAGATACGGTATAGGTATGAGATTAGAAAAGGGCATTAACTTAAAAGTAACATAGAGCGATAAAGATTTTTTATAGCAAAAAATAAGTCTCAAGACCTCCAAAATTTATCTACTGATAGTATTCACCAAGCTCTCTTGTTGGATCCCAAAAGAGCTTTTCAAAATCTATTATTTGATGCTCCTGTACCTGAATTCCTTCATTCTCCAATAATTGTTGCATTAGATTAGTGCCATCAAAATGGTGTTTACCCGTCAACAATCCTTTTCTATTGACCACTCTATGTGCCGGAATGTCTTCCATAGTGTGCGATGCATTCATGGCCCACCCTACCATACGAGCACTCCTGGCAGCGCCCAGATATTTGGCTATAGCCCCATAGGAAGTCACTCTCCCGAACGGAATTAATCGTGCCACTTCGTAGACTTTTTGAAAAAAATTTTGGTTCTCTGTGACCATATCAATTGTAGAAAAATCGGATAACCGTTATTATCAATAGTACGATCATCAGGGCACTCAAAATATAATTGGAATTCTTCGAAAATCCACTTGAGTTAGCGTCTAACTTATAAAAATAAACAGTGTATAAGTACAAGACTGCAAAGGTTCCTGATCCTGCGGCTATAATGAAGATTATAATGTCTTGCGCTTGGAACTTGATCCACCCTGAAGCGTTCCACATGGCATTGACTCCACTGTAATAGGGGATAGTCAACAAATTTAGGGCAGCCAGTAAAACGCCCTTGAAAAAACTATTCTTTTTACTGACATTAACAACCTTGACCATGTTTTTCTTATTCCTTTTTCCAGCCACATAAAAGTAAATAGCAAAAAACGCGAATACCAACAGGGCTATTTGAAGCAAAATATTAATTACCGATGGATTGTTATGAAGAAATTTGGATACGTAGACCGAAATATAAGCCTGCACCATAATCATGGATGAGACTCCAAGGCTAAAGATGATTCCATTTAGCTTACCCTTTTCAACACTGGTCTTGGCTGCATTCATATTAAGCAGTCCTGGTGGAACTGTTGCCATAAAAGCCGCAGAAAAGGTGGCAAAAAAAAGAATTATTAAATGTGTCATAGGTTATGAAACCCTAAACTTGGTATAGGTGATTGGTTTTCCCTTGCCAAGATACTGTTTTTCATAAAAAGTCTGTATTTCCAAAACTTCTTTTGGGCTTCCTTCGTTTTTATACACATCGTGGTTGGCATAAACCACCTCCAATCCCAAGCCATGTAAAAGGCCAAGGGTATATCCGTGCATAAACTCGCTATCAGTCTTAAGGTTTACCACCCCATCCTCTTTAAGGATGGATTTATATTTTTCTAAAAACTTCTGATTAGTCAGTCGATGTTTAGTGCGTTTGTATTTGATTTGTGGATCGGGGAAAGTGATCCAAATTTCAGAGATCTCATTTTCATCAAAAATCTGATCGATCAACTCAATTTGCGTCCTTATGAATGCCACATTGTTTAACTCTTCCTGCACGGCGGTCTTGGCGCCTCTCCAAAAACGTGCCCCTTTAATATCTACTCCAATAAAGTTCTTTTCAGGATCTAGTTTTGCTAAACCGAGGGTATATTCGCCCTTACCACAGCCCAATTCCAAGATAATGGGATTGTCGTTTTCAAAAAACGAGGCCCACTTGCCCTTCAGTTCAAACGTACCGTTCTCTATTTCTTCTCTACTGGGTTGAATCACATTATTAAATGATTCATTCTCCTTAAATCGCTTTAGCTTGTTTTTACTTCCCACGGAACTAAAATTTAATGATTTGGCAAAGCTAAGGAAATCTTACAATGTTTTAGATTGTGTTCTTTTGTAAATATGAAAACGTTAAAACGAATATGAATTGCCCCTCGACCTTGAATTAGGGACGAACCCAACAAGCGTATTATTCCTCTTTTCTTTTAGCCTTTTCCAGCGTAAATGAAAATTCTGAACCTACATCCAAAACACTTTCTACATAAATTTTTTCATTGTGTGCCTCTATAATGTGCTTTACTATGGCTAAACCAAGTCCAGAGCCTCCCTCACTGCGGCTTCCGCTCTTATCCACACGATAAAACCGCTCAAAGAGTCTTGGAATGTGTTGTTTAGCAATTCCCTCCCCATTATCTGTTACCCTTACAATCACCTTATTTTTTATAAGGTTTTCTACACTTACCTCCGTGGTACCGTTCTCATGACCGTACTTAATGGAATTTACGATGAGGTTGGTCACTACTTGCTGTATTTTTTCCCTGTCTGCATGCACATAAACAGAGCCTTGGTCCTCTATATCAAATGTTAGCGTTATATTTTTCTTTTCGGCCTTCATCTCCAAAAGATCAAACACTCCTTGAATAACCTCAACAATATCAAAATCTTCCAATTCTAAATGTAGGTCACCCACCTCTAATTTGGTGATCAAATCCAAATCCTTAACAATGTAAATAAGGCGTTCTACCCCTTTATTTGCCCTTTGTAAATATTTTTTTCTGACATTTTTGTCATTAACGGCCCCATCTAATAACGTTAATATGTATCCTTGAACTGTAAACAATGGCGTCTTTAATTCGTGAGACACATTGCCCAGAAAGTCCTTACGGTATTCTTCTCTTATTTTTAAAGTATCTATTTCCACTTTTTTATCCTTCGCAAATTTTTCTATTTCTTGGGTAAGGGTGCCCATATCTGTAGTGATAGTTCTGGAAGTAAGGGAAGATGATTCCAACAAAGAAACGTCATCGTAGATTTTTTTCACCCTCTTGTAGATAAATTTTTCTACCCTTAACTGTATAACAAAAAAAGAAATAAAAAAGGTAGACATTACAAAAATGAACAAAAATAGCCAATCCTGGGATTCCTTTGCCATCATGTAGGCTTCCATTAAGACTGCCAGCAAAAAAGCAACTATTAGGGCCGACCTAAAGGCAAATTTGTACGATTTTTTAAGCTTTATGGCCATTACAATACAAACTTATACCCCACTCCTTTAACAGTTTTAAAATGATCGTCCCCTATTTTTTCGCGCAGTTTTCTTATATGTACATCAATGGTGCGGCCTCCAACCACAACTTCGTTGCCCCATACCCGGTCTAAGATTACCTCCCTTTTAAAGACTTTGTTAGGTTTAGAGGTTAAGAGAGCTAAAAGTTCAAATTCCTTTCTAGGCAAAATAATCTCCTCCCCATTATTTACAATTTTATATTCTTCCCTGTTGATTACAATGTTACCTACTTTAGTAATATCATCAACTGTGTCTTCCTCATCTTTTAATCGTCTGAGTAAGGCTTTTATTTTGCTCACCAACACTTTGGGTTTAATTGGCTTGGTAATATAGTCATCTGCCCCTGCCTCAAAACCGGCCACTTGGGAATAATCTTCCCCCCTCGCAGTAAGAAATGTAATAATGACATTCTCAAGACCTGGAGTTTCGCGAATGATACCACATGCTTCTATCCCATCCATTTCTGGCATCATTACATCCATGATAATAAGATGTGGATTCTTTTTCTTTGCCTTACTTATAGCCTCAATCCCATTTTTGGCAGTATAAACCTCATATCCTTCGGCCGAAAGATTATAACTGACAATCTCCAGAATATCAGGCTCATCGTCCACTAACAGAATCCTAATGTCATTTTTTTTCATCGGTGTTGAAATTGGTTATACGCTCAAAAGTAAAGATAATCTTTGTAAAGGAATTCCAGTTAACATTGATTTAATATGGTAACCTTAATGTAACACTAACAATATAAATCTTTAACGTGGTGGTAACACCAATATTACAACATCTAGGTTTCTTTGCCACAACTTAAGAACATGAATTAATGAAATTAATACTATTATATTTTTGCTTGCTTTTTGCACTACAGATAAGTGCACAAGAAACTACAGGGAGTATTGTAGGAACCTTGACAGACAAAGAATTAAACAACGAACCTTTGCCCTTTGCAAACGTTTTAATAAAAGGAACCACTAAAGGGACCACCTCAGATTTTGATGGTCTATATGAATTGGCCAGATTGCAACCAGGCACCTATACTTTATCTTTTAGCTATTTAGGATACGAAACCGTAGAAATACCTAACGTAGAGGTAGTTGTAGGGAAAGTAACCACGGTAAATGTACCAATGGGAGCCAGTGAAGGAATGACCTTGGACGAGGTTGTCGTTACCGTTTCAGCCAAAAAAGATTCAGAGACAGCATTGTTGCTGGATCAAAAGAAAGCGGTTGAAATAAAAACGTCCATTGGAGCCCAAGAGTTGGCAAGAAAAGGAGTTTCTGATGCTGCAGGTGCTGTTGCGCAAATTTCTGGAATCTCGAAACAAGAAGGGAGCAACAACGTTTATGTGCGCGGTTTGGGAGATAGATACTTAAGCACTACTATGAATGGGTTATCCTTGCCTTCCAATAATATTAATAATAAAAATATTGATCTCAACCTTTTCTCTTCTGATATTATTGAAAGCGTAGGAGTAAGTAAAGCCTATACAAGTAAGTTTTATGGGGATTTTTCTGCTGGAAATGTAGATATTTCCTCCAAAGAATACACAGGGACAGGTTTTTTCGACGCCTCTGTAAGTACAGGTGTAAATTCTAGGGCTGCGGGACAAGATTTTGTAAAAAATGAAGGAACAGGTTATTTCGGATTTTATAACCGATATGATCACAATCCTTTTGCCGTTATTCTTTCACATGGTGTAGATCCTGTTCAGAATAACAAAATAGCCCCAGTTAATACGGGTATCGCTTTATCTTTTGGTAAATCGTATCGGGTGTTCGGTGAAGACTCAGAATCATTACTTAGCTTTTTTGGAAATGTTTCCTTTGACTCCAAGTATAGGTATTTGGAAGGAAGCCAAGCGAATTACGGCACCAACTTGGACGTTCTGTTCCCTACTGTAGAGCGCTATATTCAATCTACCACTTCTACAGCTCTTGCCAATGTTATTTTTAAGATTGACAATGATAATAAACTAAAATTCAACTCCCTTGCCGTAAATAGTTCTAGTGATGAAGTAGGTTACTATGGTACTAACGGACTAGGATTTAGTCAAGACCTAAACTCAGATAAGGGATACTTTCAATTGAACTCACAATTTAACCAAGATTTAATACTTGTAAATCAGCTTACAGGAGAACACACCTTTGATAACATTTATTTGGATTATGGTGTAGGCTACAACAGAGTATTTGCCTATGAGCCAGATCGTAAAAGGATAACTTTGAATAATTACGACCTATTGTTCGACAATGATCCTAATACTTCTCCTGATTTTGGACAACAAAATAACTTTAACAATCAGCGGTATTTCCAAAATATTGAGGATGAAGAACTCAATAGCAGAATAAATCTTTCCTACCAGATTACGCCAGCAACCAAATTAAATGTTGGATATAATGGAAGAACAAAGGAAAGGTCTTTTGACAACCAACGTTACGGTTACAAAAACATTAGTAATAATTTTAATATTACAGATGTTAATAACCTGAACTCCATTTTTAACTTGGACAACTTTGTACTTGGCCAAGGAAATGAAGGTGAGGGTTATCAAACACATGTTTTTAGACCTTTAGATCCTGTAAATACGGGATTATCTCAAACAAGTGCACCAGGAGAATTAGAAAACACCTATACTGGTAAATTGGATGTTTCTGCTGGATACGTTTCTGCTGAATTCAATTTAAATGACAAATGGTTATTTATACCAGGAATCCGTGTTGAATCCATCAACCAGAATATAGCTTATGACGTAATTAACCTTAGACCCGACTTAAATCCTGGTTCTAACGAGGTTACCGAATCTATTTATTTACCTAACCTAAATATAAAGTATACTGTAAATGAGGACCAGAACATCAGATTGTCTGGAAGTCAAACTGTTTCTTTTCCTGAATTCAAAGAAATGGCGCCTTTTGTTTATGAAGGTGTTACACAAAGAATTGGTGGAAATCCAGATGTATTAGGAAGACAAGATATTGCTACTATCAATTACAATAATGTAAAAGATGTTTCCTATTCAAACATTTTAAACCTAGATCTTAAATACGAATGGTTTTTTAGTAGGAATGAAATCCTTTCCATAGGTGCTTTTGCCAAACAAATACAAGACCCTATCAACTTGGTAGTCGCAAATGATGCAACTGGAACACAACGTTATTTTAGAACAGGTAAAAAAGCAGATGTTTTTGGAGCGGAGCTAGAATTGCGTAAAAATATCCTAATGGATGATGAGGAACAACCAGAGCTAACCTTTGGATTAAATGTTTCCTATATCCATACTAAACAGGACCTCTACAGTGAAATCAGCGGCTCTTATAGCACCACCTTTAATAGGCAAAGCGATGAATTACAAGGGTCTTCTCCCTTGATTGCCAATGCTGATTTTAATTGGAGTCCCACATTTGGGAATTATAGCCCAGTAATTAACTTGGTGGGTAATTATTTTTCCGATCGAATTTTCGCCTTGGGCTCTGGACAATTGGGTAATATCATTGAAAAAGGCATCCCCACATTGGATCTTGTTTGGAAAAATAGCTTCGGGGAACATTTAGAAGTAACCTTAAATGCCAAAAATATTTTAGATCCCACTTTCGAAATTAATAGAGAAATTGTTAATGGTGAGCGAATTATTCTCCAAGACTTTAAGCGTGGAGTAGATTTGGGGCTTTCTGTAAAATATTCCTTTTAAACCATAACACACTGATTAAAATAAAAATTAAAATTGAACAAAATGAAAACTAAATTATTTTTAAGTATTACAGTTCTTTCCGCCTTATTCATGTCTTGTGCGGAAGATGATACTTCTGATATCATCATCAACACTACTATCAACAACTCCGGAGGCCAAGGTCCTACAAATACTGAGACTATCTTGTTGAGTGGTAGTTATACAAGCGACTTGTCTTTGGATAATGCAAATACATACGTGCTAAACGGACCAGTCATCATGGAATCTGGAACTACACTTACCATTCCAGCTGGGATGACCATTAGAGCATCCGCTAATGGATCTGATGTCTATTTGGCCATTGCCCAAGGCGCACAAATAATCGCAAACGGCACTCAAAATGCACCTATAGTTTTTACTTCGGCATCTGAAAATCCGAAGGCAGGTGATTGGGGTGGACTTATCTTATTAGGTAAGGCACCAGTGAACTCTGTTTCTGGAACTGCCACATCTACCTCCGAAATTGCAGGTTTACCTTACGGAGGAACGGATATAGCTGATAATTCTGGATCTTTAAGATATGTTAGGGTACAATATTCAGGTGGTTCTGCGGACGGTCAATCTGAAAATAACGGTTTCTCATTTTACGGAGTAGGAAACGGAACTGTTGTAGAATATGTACAAATGTATGAAGGTAAAGATGACGGATTTGAATTTTTTGGTGGTACGGTGAATCTTGATTTCGTTTCTATAATTAATGCTCAAGATGATTCTTTGGATTGGACAGAGGGATGGTCTGGTACCATGAGTAATGTATACATAGAACACAATGGTGTAGCATGGGACAAAGCCATAGAGGCAGATGGATATAATACCGATATAGGTAATAACTCAAATCCTTTAACTTGGTCTTCGCCAACAGTTAATAACATCACTATTAATGGAAAAGGATCAGCAAATACTATCCAAGATGGGACTTCTGTTAGTGCTGGTAGTTACGAAGCGGTAAGATTAAGAGCTGGAACACAAGGAATCTTCAACAATATGGTGATCAATGGTTTTGGAGAAGCATTTGATTTGGACGGTGATACTGGTGCAAATCCAACTGGAACACAAGTTTCTAATGGTTTCTTAAAAGTGAACGATATTACCTTCAACGATGTAACTACTAAATTCAAGAATGATACAGGTGTTGCTTTTACAGAAGGAGAATTTATCACGGGAGATGGCAACGGAACAGGTACCGATTACAACTCATGGCGCACAGGGTGGACTTTAAGCAATTAAGCCCTTCTGTCATATAAACAAGTAAAAACGCCCCTATATGGGGCGTTTTTTGCTTTTCATCGATTATTTTTAATTTTCCCCTACAGTTACCTTATGCAAGTCGGCAAAATTAGTACCTTTAAATTATATCCCTTAAATGAAGCACTTCTACCTAATTCTTCTTTTTTTTACTACTACACTGGCCTTAAGCCAACAAAACACTAGTGCGGGTGAAATTGAAGGTCTAAGTATTTATCCCAATCCAGTGACCAACGGAAAGGTCTTCATTAAAACCAAGGATAACGCACCTAAGAAAATCATGATTTTTGATGTTTTCGGTGGGAATTTATTAGAAACTACGATCTTAGGTTCTGAATTGAACCTTACCAATTTAGATGCAGGGGTATATATGATCCGTATTTTTGAAAAAGATAAAGTTGCTACTCGAAAATTGATTGTAAAATAACAGACAACTTTTTCTAAATTTTAATTTTAATATGCTATAAATCTGATTTTTTGCACTTTGTTGTACTACTAAAAGTTAAAATACCCTCTTCACCTACAAATTTTGGCATTTCACAACAAATAGTATCCGAAATTATTCTCTTTAGCTAAATTTACAAAGCTCATCCCAAACTGGCATGTATGAAAAGAATTTACCTTACTATATTATTAACCTTTAGCTTTTTGCTTTCAGCACAAGACATGGTTGATATTAAAACTCCCAAGAATGCGGAAATCACTGGATTTAAACTTTATCCAAATCCAGCCTTTGATAACGTAGTCTATGTAACAACCAAACTAAACGACACTAAGGATATTGTAGTTTATGACGTCTTTGGGGCCGTAGTCCTAAAGGAAAGAATACTTACAAACTCTTTAAACATAGCCCGATTGATCCCTGGAGTATATGTACTTCAAATCACGGAGAATAACCAAACAATGACAAGAAAATTAGTCGTAAAATAAATAACCCCATGTAACTTAATCAATGAAGCTCCTAGAAAAGGAGCTTTTTTTATGTTACAACAACAACGGTATCCTTACTTTTGTCTTTTCAATAGTATAAATGAAATTCCGTAGTATCTTCGAAATAAAAACTTCAGACGAATTTCAGGCAAAAGCCTTAGAAGTTTTTGGCTACCAATATCAAAACAATTCTGTGTATCGTGAATTTTGTTCGCTTTTGAGTAAAAGTCAGGATAACGTGAAACATTTAAAAGACATTCCCTTTCTGCCTATTGATTTTTTTAAATCTAAAAAAATAGTCCCCCCTTCTGAACCTCCAAAAACTATTTTTACAAGTAGTGGTACCACGGGCAGTGTTACTAGTAAACATTTTGTTTTAGACACTAAAATTTACGAAGACAGCTACACCAAGGCCTTTGACCTTTTTTATGGTGACATTACCAACTATTGCGTGTTGGCGCTATTGCCTTCATATTTGGAGCGAAAGGGGTCCTCTTTAATTTATATGGTAGATGACCTTATCAAAAAAAGCAACCATCCCGAGAGTGGCTTTTATTTACATGATATTGATCTACTCAAGTCAAAAATAGAGGACATGGATAAAAAGGGGATCAAAATTCTACTTATTGGTGTTTCTTTTGCGCTCTTGGATATGGTTGAAAAATATTCTTTTCAATTAAAGCATACCATCGTAATGGAAACTGGAGGCATGAAAGGTAGGAGAAAGGAAATGATCCGGGAAGAACTGCAGGGTATATTGAAGCAAGGGTTCGGGGTAGACCATATACATTCTGAATATGGCATGACAGAGCTTTTGTCCCAAGGATATTCAAAAGGAGAAGGAATATTTAATACCCCCCCTTGGATGAAAATACTTATTAGAGATCCTGAAGATCCCATGGCCTATCTTTCTCCGGGAAAAACAGGAGGGGTTAATGTCATTGATCTTGCTAACATACACTCTTGTGCATTTATTGCCACCCAAGATTTAGGGAAGGCATATGCAGATGGGGGTTTTGAAATTTTAGGCCGCTTTGATAATTCCGATATCAGGGGATGTAATCTAATGGTGCTATAATAATGTGCCAATTCCCAACCATTAACTAACTATTGACCACCAGATGTAAACAAAGTCATGGAAATTTGTGTTCGTCAAGGGATTTCCTTTCTTAACTAATAAGAATCAAAAAACCGGTATTGAACAATAATCAATACCGGTTTTTTTTAAAGTAAATTATTGCTTCTAGTTGACCACGAGCACAAAATAATTTTTCTTCCCACGCTGCAAAAGCACGTACTTTCCATTGATCAAATCTGCAGTGGTTATAGTATAATCTTCTTTTACCTTTTCTTTGTTTACCGAAATAGAGTTTTGCTTCAATTCACGCCTTGCCTCCCCATTAGATCCTAAAAATCCTGTTTTGTCAGCGAGTGCCCCTATCATATCCAAGCCTTCCTCTATATCCTTTAAGGTTACTTCTGCCTGGGGAACACCTTCAAATACATCCAAAAATGTCTTCTCATTCAATCCTTTAAGATCTGCAGAAGTAGATTTACCAAATAAAATCTCACTGGCCTTGATGGCATTGTCTAAATCATCTTGGGAATGGACCATTAACGTAATCTCTTCTGCCAACCTTTTTTGAAGCACCCTTAAATGCGGTGCCTCCTTGTGTTCAGTTGCCAGAACTTCAATTTCCACTTTGGTCAAAAAGGTAAATATCTTTATGTACTTCTCTGCATCCTCATCAGAGGTGTTCAACCAATATTGATAAAACTTGTAGGGAGATGTCCTATTAGCATCCAACCAAATATTACCTCCTTCGGTCTTTCCGAATTTAGTTCCATCGGCCTTGGTGATCAAAGGACAGGTCAAGGCATATCCCTTACCCCCTGCAATCCTGCGAATAAGTTCCGTACCTGTGGTAATATTACCCCATTGATCGCTTCCCCCCATCTGTAAGGTACAGTTGTGTTTTTGATATAGATGCAAGAAATCATATCCTTGTACCAATTGGTAGGTAAACTCCGTAAAGGACATCCCTTCTTTGGCTTCAGCTGAAAGTCGTTTTTTAACAGAGTCTTTCGCCATCATATAGTTCACAGTGATATGCTTCCCAACATCCCTAATGAAATCCAAGAAAGAAAAGTCTTTCATCCAATCATAATTATTTACTAGGATGGCAGCATTGTCCTCATTACTCTTAAAATCCAAAAAACGAGATAATTGTTCTTTCAACGCATTTTGGTTATGACGTAATGTAGCCTCATCTAAGAGATTTCTTTCCACTGACTTTCCCGAAGGATCCCCAATCATTCCTGTGGCACCACCAACCAGAGCAAAGGGCTTATGCCCTGCCAATTGAAAATGTCGTAAAAGCATCACCCCTACAAGATGTCCAATGTGCAAGGAATCGGCCGTGGGATCAATGCCCACATAGGCAGACTGCATGCCACTTAACAAATGTTCCTCAGTTCCGGGCATTACATCATGCAACATTCCCCTCCATTTTATTTCCTCTATAAAATTTAAAGCCATGCTTGTCTCTTATTTTTTTAACAATAGCTGCAAATATAAAGGGTATCAACTTCTTTTAATAGGTATTAGGTTCAAAAAATAGAGAACAACTAAAAATGTAACCCTCTATCTGTACTGCTACCAGCACACTTATTATTGAAGTAAGAAATTAAAAGCTTTGTGGATTATTGCCTAAATTTGGATTATGGTGTTAGTTACAGGAGGAACGGGCTTGGTAGGTTCCCATTTATTGCTCAAATTATTGGAACAAGGGGTTAAGGTAAGAGCAATCCACCGAGTGGAAAGCGATCTTTCTAGAGTAGAAAAAATATTTTCATATTACGATAGCCCATCCTCGAAGTTCTTCGATAAAATTGAATGGGTAGTCGCAGATATTAATACTATTCCCGATCTAGAAAAAGCTTTTGAAGGGGTTTCCCAGGTGTACCATTGCGCAGCATTAATCTCCTTTGATCCCAATGATTATGAACAGTTGCACAAGGTAAATGTAGAAGGAACCGCAAATATCGTTAACCTTTGCATTTCAAATAATATTGAAAAATTATGCTATGTCAGTTCTATCGCTGCAATTGGAAAAAGCATCGATAATCATGAGGCTACGGAAGAAAACGACTGGTACCAGCCACATGCAAGTGTATATTCCATAACTAAAACAGCTGCCGAATTAGAAGTATGGAGAGGTTCTCAAGAAAATGTTCCTGTAGTGATCATCAATCCCGGAATAATCCTAGGGCCTGGTTTTTGGAAGTCAGGAAGCGGGACGTTGTTCCAAAGAGCGAGTAAAGCGCCAAAATACTTTCCTCCGGGCGGATCTGGTTTTATAGCTGTTTCTGATGTAGTTAACATTATGACAAATTTGATGAAATCGGACACACAAAACGAACGCTTCATTGTCATCTCAAAAAATTTAAGCTATCAAGAAATCTTACAAAAACTAACCCATGCCATAAAAAAAGATCCTCCAAATAAACAAATTCCCTTTTGGACATTGGAAATCCTTTGGCGATTAGATTGGTTTTGGTGCCTCATTGCAAATAGGAAAAGACAGGTAACAAGCGCTTCTGTATACTCCCTAAAAAACAGGGAGTTTTATTCTAATACCAAGTTGGTGGAGCGTCTGGATTATACCTTTGCATCCTTGGAGGAGACCATTCTGTTCTCTACCAAAATCTTTAACGAAGAGCATCCTGTTCCTTAGGCATTACATCTGAAGTAGGTTTATTTTGTAGGTCTTTCGCTTTATCATTTGCCTTCCTTATACTATCTGCCTTTATCTTTTGAACTTCTTCCATTTTTTTCTGGACAGATTCCAGTCGGGAATCTACTTCAGCATAAATGGCCACATAATCTGCTGGCATAGAAGCATAGTATAGATTGTTCTCTACAAATTGAATGCTATCTACACTGTATTTGGTGTAAAGATACTCCATGGTCTCTATCTTATTTTTAACCAAAATAGCCGTACTTGTATTCTTTGCCGCTGTGAGAATAGCAAGATCATAAAGTATATCAGCCATTTTTTCCTTAGAGATCAATTGCTCTGGTTCCTGGACGACCTTTTCTCCACAAGAGATAAGGCACACACAAAAAATATATAATACCGCTTTCTTCATCACTACCTATCAAAGGTTAATCGTTGTGCATTTTTTAACTCTGAAAAATTGCCTTGCTCATAGGCCAAATGGCCATTAACAAAAGTATGGGTTATTTTAGAGCTGAAGGTTTCCCCTTCAAATGGTGACCAACCACATTTATAAACAATATTTTCTTTCTTCACCTTCCATGGATCATGAAGATCAACCACCACCAGATCAGCAAAATATCCTTCTCTTAGGAAGCCTCTTTTTTTCAATTGGAACAATTTTGCTGGATTGTGACACATCTTTTCTACCATTTTTTCCAAAGAAATTATTCCCCTATGATAATTTTCTAACATAGCAGGAAGGGCGTGTTGTACCAAAGGCCCGCCAGATGGGGCATTGGCATAAACATTATCTTTTTCCTCCATGGTATGCGGCGCATGATCTGTTGCTATCACATCTATTCTGTCATCCAAAAGAGCTTCCCATAATTGTGTCCTATCCCCTTCTGTTTTTACAGCGGGATTCCATTTGATAAAGGATCCTTTTTTATCATAATCTTTATCATTAAACCAAAGATGATGAATACAAACTTCTGCTGTAATTTTCTTTTGTTCTAACGGTATATCATTACGGAAAAGTGATATTTCAATCCCAGTGGATAAATGAAAAACGTGTAATCTTGCACCAGTTTCTTTGGCCAACTTAATGGCCTTGGAAGATGAGAGGTAACAGGCCTCTGCACTTCTAATCACCGGATGATACTTCATGGGGATATCATCCCCATATTCCTCCTTGTATCTAGCTAAATTAGCTCTTATGGTTCCCTCATCCTCACAATGAGCAGAGATGACCATTTCGGTGTTTCTAAATATTTTCTCTAAGACCAATTCGTTATCTACCAACATATTCCCAGTAGATGATCCCAGAAACAACTTTACACCCGAACAGGCATTTTTATCAAGCCTTTTGAGTTCCTCTAAATTATCATTTGTTCCTCCAAATAAAAAAGAATAGTTGGCATAGGCGGAATTGGCCGCTATAGCAAATTTCTTTTCGAGCTCTTCAATGGTAGTTGTCTGTGGATTGGTGTTTGGCTGTTCCATAAAGGAGGTAATCCCTCCAGCTATTGCAGCCCTACTTTCCGTAGCTATATTTCCCTTATGTGTCAGTCCTGGTTCCCTAAAATGTACCTGATCATCAATAATTCCAGGAAATAGATACTTGCCCTTCAAGTCAATTACCTTGGCATTTGGCTCGCTAATATCTCCGCTTATTTTTAGGATGAACTGACCTTCCAATAATAAATCACCTTCCATGATGGCATTTTCATTTACCATCTTCACATTCTTCAAAAGCGTCTTACCCATACTAAAATTTATGTGGTTGAAATATACTTCTTAGCTTCATTTTTAAAACCCCGGAAATAGCTTCCCCTACTATAGATGAGCTCATTTTTGATTTTCCCTTTACCCTATCTGTAAAAATAATGGAGATCTCTTCTATTTTATATTTTTTAAGGTGTGCCCTAAATTTCATTTCTATCTGAAAGGCATACCCAACGAACTTTACTGCATCCAAATCTATAGTTTCCAAGACTTTACGTCTATAGCAAACAAAACCAGCTGTAGGATCGTGCACCTGCATCCCCGTTATCAGTTTTACATAAAATGATGCTCCATAGGACAGCAACATTCTATACAATGGCCAGTTCACTACGTTTACTCCCTTTTTATATCGGGAACCCACCACTACATCTGCTCCATTGACACAGGCCCTATACAATCGGGGAAGGTCATCTGGACGATGCGAAAAATCTGCATCCATTTCAAAAATAAAATCGTATTTGTGGGCAATTGCCCATTTAAATCCGTGAATATACGCCGTTCCTAGTCCGGATTTCTCTTTCCTCACCTCCAAAAAAAGCCTATTTTGAAATTGCTCTTTCAATTCTCTGACCTTATCTGCCGTGCCATCCGGAGAATTATCATCTACAATTAATACATGAAATTTTTTTTCAAGCGCAAAAACAGCTTTTATAATCGCTTCAATGTTTTCTATTTCATTGAAAGTGGGTATGATAACTAAACTGTCTTCCATTAATTACGGTAATTTGGACAAAAATAGTATTTTAAACCCTCATAAGAAATCCCTGATGTGTTTTATGATATTTTTAAATCCATTGAACAATGTAATAATTTGTAATTTTGAACCGTTTAAAAATTGGAATGATACCGAAGCTACCTAAAACTCTTCTTTATTTATTAATTGCCCTGTTTGCCATCAACATGGCTCAGAGCTATTTTACGGAACTCATTTTTGACGAGGCATATTACTGGTACTATGCTCAAAATATGGCATGGGGTTACTTTGATCACCCTCCCATGGTAGCCCTAATGATTAAATTAAGCAGTTTCTTTTTTAATGATGAACTTGGTGTTCGCTTTGTAAGTTGCCTCCTATCCGTTGCTACTTTTTTGATCTTATGGCAATTGATAGATCATCCAAAAAAAGAGCGGTATGGGGTTCAGTTTTTTGTTCTGGTATTTTCAATGACTCTGATCAATGCCTATGGCTTTTTTACATTACCTGACACCCCTTTTCTTTTTTTTACCGCTTTGTTCTTGCTTGTTTATAAAAAATTTATAAACAAACCATCCGTTTTATTAGCGTTAGGACTGGGTATAGTCATGGCGGCATTAATGTACAGTAAATACCATGCCGTATTGGTTATTATTTTTACGTTACTCTCCAATATGAAGCTGGTGTTTAATAAATATGCATGGTTATCTGTGGTAGTTGCCCTTATTTGTTATACCCCACATTTTTTATGGTTGTATGAAAACGAATTTGTTTCCATAAAATATCATCTGTATGAACGCCCTAACAGGGCGTATGAATTTGGAGATTTCACCTTAGGGTACTTTGTTAACTTGGTGGCTCTATTTGGACTGACCTTTCCTTGGATCTATAAATCCCTTTTTAAAACTAGAGCCAAAGACCAATTCACCAAAGCACTATTATATTTAACGTATGGTGTCTTGGTATTCTTTTTCGTTTCTAGTTTTAATCGAAGAATACAGACACAATGGATCATTGTCATTTCTATACCTATGGCCATTATGGCATTTAATTATCTGTTGGAAAACGAGAATGCAAAAAAATGGATCTATCGTATGGGTATGGCTAATATTGCTATACTCTTGTTTTTAAGAGTTGGTTTGATATACGAGCCGTTATTCCCAATTGTTTATGAAACCCACGGTAATTCGAAATGGGTGAGCGAAATTAAATCTCAGATTGGAGATATGTCAGTAGTTTTTGAAAATTCCTATAGAAATGCGCCTATGTATGCCTTTTATTCAGGAAGTGAAACCTATTCCCTCAACAATATTATGTATCGCCAAAACCAATACAGTATTGATAATTCCGAATCCAAGATTCAACACAAAAAAATACTTTATGTTTCCAAATACACCGATAACGGTGATATTTCATTCCAATGGGCAGATGGAACAAAAAGTTACGGAAATTTTATAGACAACTTTGAATCTTTTCGAAAATTAAGAAGTTATGTAACCGAAAAGGATATTAAAATTAAAGAAGATAAGGAGCTTACATTAAAAGTTTTCAATCCTTATGAAATGAACATACCTCTTGAAAAAATAAAGTTAGGGATAGCCTACCTTAATGATTACAGACAAGTCATGGAAACGTTACCTTTACTTACAACGCAAAGAGGAGAGAAAACCGTTTTTATAAAGGCCAAGGATACCACAAGGTTTATATTTAAACTGCCCAAATCCAAAATGGAAGATCCTGGATTCTTCAAAATCACCATCTCAGAGAATGGACTTTATATGGGAATCAACGGTGATAATATTAAATTAGATTAATGGAACCAACACTACGACTTATAGACACCACCGATTGGATCACCTTGGTCCTTTTTACCAGTGTTTTTTTTGTAGTAATAGGGAAGAGTTTTTTTTATAATAGGTTCATTAATTTTATCATACTTCCCTTTAATAATAAGTACGTGATCATGTACAATAAAAAGGACAGACTGATCAATTGGTTTCACATATTCCTGACGCTTTTCCAACTTTTTAATTTCGCCCTATTTATATACTTTTCCCGAAGAATCGTCTTTCAATTGGACAACGGCGCCTATCCTTTTATTTATGTTTTAATTTTAGGAATGTTAGGACTCTTCTTGCTTATAAAAGTACTCCTACAACTATTCAATGCCTTTATCTTTAATATTACATCGACAATTAGCGAATTGATATTTAAAAAACTTACTTACCTCAATTATAGCGGAATTATCATGTTTCTTGCCAACGTTATTTTGACATATGCCCTGAAAGACTCAAAAACTGTTATTTATGTAAGCATGGCCCTTGTCTTGCTAATTAATTTAATAGGATGGATCACCATAATAAGAAATCATCAATTTTACATTACTAGCAATATTTTCTATTTTATTTTGTACCTTTGCACTCTCGAAATTGCACCTTTTGTGATAATTGGAAGCTACCTAAAAGATTGATGCTTATGAAAGTAAAGACGATTTTGGTTTCGCAGCCAGAACCGAAAATGGAGAACTCCCCATATTCACGACTTATTGAAAAAGAAAAAGTTAAGGTCGATTTTAGACCTTTCATCCACGTGGAAGGAGTTGATGCTAAAAGTGTTAGGCAACAAAAAATTGATTTAAATAGTTTTTCTGCCATCATACTTACAAGCCGAAACTCAGTTGATCATTTTTTTCGGATAGCCGATGAAATGCGTTTCAAAGTTCCGGATACGATGAAGTATTTTTGCCAATCTGAAGCCGTTGCGTACTACTTGCAAAAATATGTTGTTTATAGAAAACGAAAAATATATGTTGGCAAAATGAATTTTGTGGACATAACCCCATTGTTAAAAAAATACAAAAACGAAAATTTTTTACTTCCATCATCTGATGTATTAAAACCAATTGTCCCTGAACTCATGAATAGCATGGAGTTAAACTGGACAAGAGGGATTTTTTACAAAACAGTCATCAGCGATCTTTCAGACCTTAGGGACGTTTACTATGATATATTAGTATTCTTTAGCCCTTCAGGAATTGAATCGCTTTTAAAGAATTTTCCGGATTTCAAACAAAACGAAACAAGAATCGCCGTTTTTGGAAATTCAACTGTAAATGCTGCAACAGAAGCAGGTCTAAGGATAGACATAAAGGCACCTACGCCCGAAACACCTTCCATGACCATGGCATTGCAGAAGTATATCACTACAATAAACAAGAAATAAAAAAAGCCTCATTTCTGAGGCTTTTTTTATTTATAATGCATATCGTTGTGGTCCGCCGCGCCTAATCTCCTCATTAGCACTGGACTCAAATTTCTTAAAATTTTCTCTAAACGCATTAGCCAATTTAAACGCTGTTTTATAATAAGACTGATCATTGTTCCAAGTTGTCCTAGGACTTAATACGGAGGCTGGCACTCCTGGACATTCCCTAGGCTGGGCCACACCAAAAATAGAATGTATGTGGTACGTATCATAGCTGTACATACCCAACTCTCCATTTAAGGCAGCTTGGATCATAGCCCGCGTATATTTCAATTTCATACGAGTACCCACACCATAAGGACCACCGGTCCAACCTGTATTTACTAACCACACATTAACTCCTGACTCCTGCATCTTATTACTCAACATTTCGGCATACTTGGCCGGGTGCAAAGGCATAAAAGGAGCACCAAAACAGGCAGAAAATGATGGAATTGGTTCGACCACCCCATCTTCTGTACCTGCAACCTTAGCCGTATAACCAGACATAAAGTGGTACGCAGCCTGACTTGGAGTTAATTTTGAAATCGGGGGTAAAACACCAAAGGCATCCGCTGTTAAAAAAAATATATTTTTTGGGTTATGACCAATAGAAGGCTCTTGGATATTATCAATATGGTAGATAGGATAACTTACACGGGTGTTTTGTGTAATGGAAATATCATCAAAGTCTACCTCCCCATTACTATTCATAACTACATTTTCTAGTAAGGCTCCTTTTTTGATCGCTCTAAAAATATCTGGCTCATTTTCCTCTGAAAGATTGATGACTTTGGCATAGCATCCTCCTTCAAAATTAAAAACGGTATTTCCAGCAGTCCAACCATGCTCATCATCTCCTATAAGCTTTCTATTGGGATCTGCCGATAATGTTGTTTTTCCAGTACCAGACAATCCAAAAAAGATAGCGGTATCTCCGTCCTCACCAACATTTGAAGAACAGTGCATAGGCATGGTGTTCTTGTCGACAGGAAGAATAAAGTTCAATGCAGAAAATATGCCTTTCTTAATTTCTCCTGTATATCCAGTACCACCAATCAAGGCTATTTTTTTTGTAAAGTTTAAAATAGCAAAATTATGTTGACGAGTACCATCTACTTCAGCATCAGCCATAAATCCAGGAGCATTAATCACGGTCCACTCAGGAGTAAACCCAACAAGATCTTTTTCTTCTGGTCTAAGGAACATGTTGTAAGCAAACAAACTAGACCAAGGGTATTCTGCTATAACTCTAATATTTGTTCTGTAATCTGTATCTGCGCAAGCATAACAATCCCTAACGTATAGTTCCTTTTTGTTTAAATATGAAATAACCTTGTTATATAAAGCATCAAATTTATCAGAATCAAAAGGAATATTGATATTTCCCCACCACACTTTTTCTTCGGTAATGGCATCTTTAACAATAAAACGGTCCATGGGAGACCTCCCAGTAAATTCCCCGGTATTTATTGCAAGAGCCCCTGAGGATGCCTCTTCCCCCATTCCCTTTTCCAAGGAGATGGCATGAAGTTTTGAAGGAGATAATTGATAGTAAATATGATCACTTTCAATCCCATAATCTTTTAACGAAATCGATTTCGTCAATTGGTCAGAACTATTCATAATTTTTTTGGTAGTTTATAAACTTACGCAAAGCTATAAAAAATTAAAACGAAAGTCCTGTAAATCAACTTTTATTCAATCCCTTTGTCGAAAAATACGAATCCCTAATAGAATCCATCCAAAAATTAATAAACTCCCACCTATTGGTGTTAAAAATGCTATTTTTTTGAAATCAAACGCGGTTAACTCATTTGTTGCTAAAGAATAAATAGAACCGGAAAACAATAGTACACCTCCAATTATAAGATAAAAAATAGCTTTTTTAGAAGAAGAAGTAATAAAATTAGTACTACCCAAAAACAATAAGAGCAAGGCATGGTACATTTGATAGGTAACCCCTGTTGAAAATGTTTCCACATTTTCCTTTGACACTAACTTTTCTAAGCCGTGAGCCCCAAATGCACCTAAGATTACAGCAGTTAAACCCAAAATAACCCCCACTACTAAAATTGTTTTGTTCATAACTTATTTCTGTATATTTGTTGTTTTTATAACAAATCAATACTTTAGTATCCATACTAATTTACAAAAGTAAGGAAACAGATGTTGAGAAAGATACTTGTAATTGGAGCTGGCAAATCTACCTCCTATTTATTGGATTATTTATTGGAAAAAGCAGAAAGTGAAAAACTTCAGATAACTATTGGAGACCTGCATCCAGAACATATAAATGAAGCAGTAAAAAACCATCCACATTGTACGGTTGTAACCTTGGATATATTTCAAGAAGATGAGCGGCACAAAGCCATAAAAAATGCAGATATTGTGATTTCTATGTTACCTGCCAGGTATCATATAAAAGTGGCCGAAGATTGTTTGAACTTTGGAAAACATTTAGTAACTGCATCCTATATAAGTGATGAGCTCCTAAAACTAGATCAGCAGGTAAAAGACAAAGGTCTTGTATTTATGAACGAGATTGGACTTGATCCCGGCGTTGACCATATGAGCGCCATGCAAGTAATTGACCGTATACGGAACAAAGGAGGCAAGCTCTTATTATTCGAATCCTTTTGTGGAGGATTAGTTGCCCCTGAAAGTGATACCAATTTGTGGAATTACAAATTTACATGGAACCCACGAAATGTAGTGGTTGCCGGACAGGGAGGTACTGCCAAATTTATCCAAGAAGGCACCTATAAATACATTCCCTATCATAAATTGTTCAGAAGAACTGAGTTTATGAACATAGAAGGGTACGGTAAATTTGAAGCCTACGCTAATAGGGACTCTCTTAAGTATCGGGAAATTTACAGCCTAAACGATGTACTTACACTTTACCGAGGCACTATACGAAGGGTAGGTTTTTCTAGAGCCTGGAATATGTTCGTGCAATTGGGAATGACCGATGACAGTTACACTATTGAGGATTCCAAAGGGATGTCTTATCGCGAATTTATAAATTTATTTTTACCCTACTCTCCCACAGATACGGTAGAGTTAAAACTTAGACTCTATTTGAAAATAGATCAAGACGATATTATGTGGAACAAGCTTTTGGAATTGAACATATTTGACAGTACTAGGACTATTCCTTTAAAAAATGCCACCCCAGCAGAAATCTTACAATATATTTTAGAAGACAGGTGGACGTTAGGCAATGAGGATAAAGACATGATCGTGATGTACCATAAATTTGGATACGAAATAGACGGAGTAAAGAGACAGATAGATTCCAATATGGTGGTGTTGGGCGAAAATAGAACGCATACCGCCATGGCAAAAACTGTTGGACTGCCCGTAGCGATGGCTACCCTCTTAATTTTAAATAAAAAAATCACAACTCCCGGGGTACAGATACCTATTAATAAAGAAGTGTATGAACCCATTTTAGATGAATTGACGAAATACGGTATCAATTTTAAAGAGCACGACGTCTCCTACCTAGGCTATAATCCAGATTCCATAGCAGGTTAGGATCTATAACTAAATAGTTATATTTACCATCATATTGAAACTAAAAAATGAAATCTACCGAAGAGAATATAAAAATTGATGGTATTGACAAAAAGATACTTCGGTTCCTCATGGACGATGCCCGCAAACCCATTTTAGAAATTGCACGGCATATTGGTATATCCGGGGCGGCTATCCATCAGCGCCTAAGAAAATTGGAAGCCTCAGGACTCATCGCTGGATCAAAATTTATCGTAAACCCTAAAGTTTTGGGATATACCACTATGGCATACATTGGCATTTATCTGGACAAGGCCATGAGCAACCCCTTGGCAGTAAAAGAATTAGAGAAGATTCCAGAAGTGTTGGAATGTCACTACACTACAGGTAATTGGTCTATTCTCATAAAAGTACTATGCAGGGACAACGAACATTTAATGAACGTTCTCAATAGGGATATCCAACAAATTGAAGGGGTATCACGGACGGAGACTTTCATATCTTTGAACCAACAGATAGACAGACAAATAACCATATAAAAAAAGACGCTGAAACAGCGTCTTTTTAAGTTTTACAATTGGATAGGAACTATTAATCCCGTCCACCAAGAACTTGAAGTCCCCAATAGACTAAGGTTGCCAAAGATCCAATAGCAGCAACTAAATACGTGCGTGCTGCCCATTTTAAGGCATCCTCTGAGCCCTTATATTCTTCTTGACTCAACATATTCTTATTCTTTAACCAAGCAAGGGCACGGTTACTAGCATCATACTCAACAGGCAAGGTTATAAAACTGAACACGGTGGCGAAACCCATCATCACCAATCCAGCAACGGCCACCCAATATCCAAAACCTATACCGGCAGCGGCGCCCAACATAATTCCTCCAAAAACCACCCAAGTAGACATACCAGAAGTAACACTTACAACAGGCACCAGTTTAGACCGCATGGTTAACCATTCATAGGCCGTGGCGTGCTGCACAGCATGGCCACATTCGTGGGCTGCAACAGCAGCAGCAGAAGCATTTCTCTGATTATATACACTTTCGCTCAAATTCACTGTTTTATTGGCCGGATTGTAATGATCAGTTAACATTCCTGGGGTGGAAATAACTTTTACATCTCTTATACCATGATCGGCCAACATTTTTTCTGCAATTTCTGCACCACTCATTCCATTGCGCAAATGCACTTTGGAATAATACTTAAATTTTTTCTTTAGTTTATTACTTACCAACCAGCTCACCAAGGCAATAGCACCCAAAATAATATAATACATCAACATACTTCTGTCTTTTTAATGATAAATATAGTAAAGATTCCTTTTCCTAATATCAGTTAATACTTCTTTATCTATAATCAAAAACCCCGCCAATTAATGACGGGGTTCAAATTCTGACAAAATGTACTTTCTATACCTCAACCGCTTGCCAATTAAAGGCTTCAATAATCTCCTTATACATCACTTTCCCTTCTACAATATTCAACCCTTTTTGGAGAGAAATATCCCTTCTGCAAGCCTCTTCCCAACCTAAATTGGCCAATTTTAAGATGTAGGGCAAAGTAACATTGGTCAAGGCCATGGTTGACGTATAGGGAACTGCGCCGGGCATGTTGGCCACGCAGTAATGTACTACATCATCTATAATATATATTGGATTCTCATGGGTTGTTGGCCTGGTAGTCTCTACACATCCTCCTTGGTCTACGGCAACATCCACAATTACAGTGCCTGGACGCATTTCCTTAAGCATATCCCTAGTTATAAGGTACGGGGCCTTAGCACCTCTAAGCAGGACTCCCCCGATAATTAGATCATGATCCTTTATATGTTTTCTAATATTAAATTCGTTTGAAAATTCCGTTACCACATGGCTAGGCATTACATCATTGACATAACGCAAACGTTTCATATTAACATCCAAAATAGTAACATGCGCTCCTAATCCGGCTGCCATTTTAGCAGCCTGTATCCCCACAACACCAGCACCAAGCACCAAAACTCTTCCCGGTGCCACTCCAGGAACTCCGCCTAGTAGCACACCACGACCTTTTTCTGGTTTCTCAAGGTATTTTGCGCCTTGTTGAATAGCCATTCTACCGGCAACTTCAGACATGGGTGTCAACAATGGTAATGTACCATCTTCATCTTCCACGGTTTCATAAGCAATGCAAATTCCCTTACGATCTATCATCGCTTGAGTAAGTTTTTCGCTGGACGCAAAGTGAAAATAGGTAAATATAACCTGCCCCTTACGAATAAGACTATACTCCTCTTTTATAGGCTCTTTAACCTTAACAATCATATCACTCATGGCATATACCTGACCAATGGTATCCAAAACAATAGCTCCTGCATGCTGATAATCCGCATTAAAAAAACCACTTCCATCACCAGCACCTGATTGTACATAGACTGTATGGTTGTTTTTTACCAATTCGAAAACCCCGGCTGGTGTTATTCCCACTCTGCTTTCGTTATTTTTGATTTCTTTTGGAATACCTACTTTCATTTTTCTATTATTTTATAACAATTAGGAAAAAAATAAGCTGGTAAGTAAAGGGCTTTATTCTTTCCAATCAATTATGATTATTATACTCCCAAAAATGGAACAATTAATTAACATATAAAAAGAAAATCGATTAAATAAGGGGGTTGTATGCCAAATAACATAAATATATAATCATATACCCCTAAAAGATAGGGGGTGTATATTATATATATAATAAATAATTCGAATTTT
Organism: Sediminicola arcticus; assembly: GCF_040566695.1. Taxonomy (NCBI): domain Bacteria; kingdom Pseudomonadati; phylum Bacteroidota; class Flavobacteriia; order Flavobacteriales; family Flavobacteriaceae; genus Sediminicola; species Sediminicola arcticus. The sequence goes on from NZ_JBEXAE010000001.1 coordinate 257,640, forward strand.
ATTTAAAATAAGGGGGTTACTTGTATTTTAATTTTAATATAATAACTATAAAAACCAATAGACCAGTCACACTATTTGCCAAGATGATTGAAAGGCTTTCAATTTGGATTCCGTAAATGAACCATAGAACTACCCCCATAAAAAAACTGAGGTACATGGTAAGCGAAATATCCTTAGTTGCTTTCTGATTCCATGCCTTATAGACTTGTGGTACAAAAGAAGTGGTGGTCAATACAGCTGCAGCCAATCCTATTATTTCAATTTTATCGATCATAATATTAGTATACTTTGAATATACAAAAGAGTTTTATCCATTGGCGTTCTCCCATGGATAAAATTAATTGCACGTACAGACCAATCGCTGTCTTACAACAAGAGGCTACCCTACAACATTGACTATTTTTCCTGGAACTATTATTACTTTCTTAGGAGTGCGACCTTGCAGTTGTTCTTTTGTTTTTTCATGTGCCATAACGGCCAACTCAATATCGGCTGTAGACATATCTGTGGGAAGCTCCATTTTAAAACGCATCTTCCCATTGAAGGAGATTGGATATTCCTTACTGCTCTCTACCAGGTATTTTCCTTCATATATTGGAAAAGCTGTTGTTGCAATAGATACTGTATGCCCTAATTTGCTCCATAATTCTTCTGCAATGTGGGGTGCGTATGGAGAAATTAAAATGGACAAAGGTTCCAATATTGACCTACTTGTACATTTTTGGAAAGTCAACTCATTTACGCAGATCATAAAACTGGAAACTGAAGTGTTGAAAGAGAAATTTTCAATATCCTCCTCTACTTTTTTAATGGTCTTGTGCAACGTCTTTAAACTTTCTGCTGTTGCCTCTTCTTCAGTTACATTGAATGCTCCTTCTGCACCCGTATGGTGTAGTCGCCACATTTTTTTCAAAAAGCTATGCACCCCAGTTATACCGGCCGTATTCCAGGGCTTTGACTGTTCCAAAGGCCCTAGAAACATTTCGTACAAACGAAGGGAGTCTGCCCCATAATCTTCACATATACTATCTGGACTGATTACGTTATATTTAGATTTAGACATTTTTTCAACCTCTCTACCAACAATGTAGACACCGTCTTCCAAAAGAAATTTAGCGTCTTTAAAGTCGGCATAAAGCAGATTTTCCTTGAACTTTATCAAATCTAATTCATCTGAAGGGTTCACTAAGGAAACATCTACATGAAGTGGCTGCACCACCCTGTCACCAATTAAATTTTTTGATACCAGAGTATTCTCACCTTCAACCCTATAAACAAAGGCACTGGTGCCTGTAATCATTCCTTGGTTAATGAGTTTCTGTGCAAATTCTTCTTTGGGTACCACCCCCTTATCAAAAAGAAATTTTTGCCAAAAACGGGAATATAATAAATGTCCGGTAGCATGTTCACTTCCGCCTATATAAAGATCCACATCCTGCCAATAGTTGATGGCATCCTGTGAGAATATCTCATTTTTATTATTGGGATCCATATAACGATTAAAATAGAAAGAGCTCCCAGCCCAACCAGGCATGGTATTCAATTCTAAAGGGAACACCGTCTTATGGTCTATCATCTTATTGCTAACTACCGTATTTTCTTCTTTGTTCCATGCCCAAGTAGTAGCGTTACCCAATGGTGGTTCTCCAGTTTCTGTGGGTAGGTATTTTACAACTTCAGGTAGTTGTATGGGTAGGTGTTTTGTTTCAATCATTTGTGGCATTCCATCTACATAGTATACTGGAAATGGTTCACCCCAATACCGCTGACGGCTAAAAACAGCATCACGCAACCTATAATTAATCTTTCCTTTGCCCTGTCCTAACTTCTCCAATTCGTAAATGGCCAGTTTTGCCGCTTTTTTATAGGGTAAACCGTTCAAAAAATTAGAGTTTGTAATAACAGTCTTTTCCTTATCCGCAAAGGCTTCTTCAGAAATATCGACCCCTTCAAAAATATTGGGAATAGGGATATTCAAGTGTTTAGCAAAGTCATAATCACGCTGATCCCCACAAGGGACAGACATTACCGCTCCAGTTCCATAGCCTGCCAACACATAATCCCCTATCCATATGGGAACAGGCTCTTTAGTGAATGGATGTGCTGCATAGGCTCCGGTAAAAGCCCCTGAAATAGTCTTTACATCTGCCATACGATCACGTTCCGAGCGTTTTGCAGACGCCTCCACATAGGCAGTTACTTCATCCTCTTGTTCCGGTGTAGTAATTTGAGACACCAATTCGTGCTCTGGTGCCAAGGTCATAAAACTAGCCCCAAAAATGGTATCGGGTCTTGTCGTAAAGACCTCAATTGGAAATGACTTTTTTACGTCTCCTGAAAGAATCGTATAAAAGATAACCGAAGCTCCTTCCGAACGACCTATCCAATTGATCTGAGAATCTTTTAGAGGCTGTGGCCAATCTACTTTTTGCAAATCATCCAGCAAGCGTTGGGCATATGCAGATATCCTCATGCTCCATTGTGTCATCTTTTTACGGATCACCATGTGTCCGCCGCGTTCCGATACCCCATTAACAATTTCGTCATTTGCCAATACTGTTCCTAAGGAAGGGCACCAATTGACCTCCGTTTCCGCCAAATAGGTCAGCCTATATTGCAGTAAGATTTTTTGTTGTTCCTTTTTTGAAAAACTTTTCCATTGATCTGCCGAAAAAACAACCACATCTTCATCGCATACTGCTTTTACACCGCTATTACCCCCTTTTTCAAATAAGGCCATCAACGTGTTGATATCTTCAGCCCTATTGGTTTCCTTATTGTACCAAGAATTAAAAAGTTGAATAAAAATCCATTGGGTCCATTTGTAATAATCAGGATTAGAGGTGCGCACCTCCCTACTCCAATCGAAAGAAAACCCTATTTTATCCAATTGCTCCCTATATCTCTTAATATTGGCTGCCGTGGTAATGGCCGGATGCTGTCCTGTCTGTATAGCATATTGTTCTGCTGGCAATCCAAAAGAATCATATCCCATTGGATGCAATACATTAAAGCCCTTATGCCTTTTGTAACGGGCGTAAATATCACTGGCTATATATCCTAGCGGATGTCCTACATGTAACCCTGCGCCAGAAGGGTAAGGAAACATATCCAACACATAATATTTTGGTTTATCAGAATCATTTTTCGCTTCAAAGGTGCCTTTTTCGGCCCACTCTTTCTGCCATTTATCCTCAATCTTTCTGAAATCGTAGCTCATATCAAAATATTTCTATAGTCCTGTCGTTTTAAAGTAACAACAGTATGGTATATCGGGCAAAAATAAGTTTAATCATTGAAAGGGGAAAAGATATTATCAACTTACAAAACGGAGATCAAAATCAATTGTACGTAAACCCCGCAAAACAAATCGATATTACAAGTGGCATTAGGCTGTACTGTTTTTATGAAAAAATCTTGAGTTAAAAATTGATAAGTGCAAAATAATAATAACCAACGATACATAATCCTATTTTTAATAATGGGCTTTTTTGGCTTCCAAGTACAGGCTCAGTTGGGTTTTTGTCCAGGCACCTCTGGTGATCCTATTTTTGAGGAAGATTTTGGAACCGGAACCACCAATGGCCCACAATTACCAGCAGGCACCACTACCTATACTTTTACAACATCCACACCTGCAGATGGGTTTTACACGGTTTCTAGTAGGACAGATTTTTATGCAAGTTGGCACAACACCCAAGACCATACCCCCAATGACACTGACGGAAAAGCGTTTATTGTAAATGCGGACTTTACAGCAGGCACATTTTACGAAAGAAGAGTGGATGTGCTATGCGAAAGCACCACCTATGAATTTTCCGCTTGGTTATTGAGTCTTATGCCCTTATCTGGTTGTGATAATGCAAGCATCCCAGTAAATGTGGGTTTTGAAATTACAGATTTACAAGGTAATATATTAAATTCTGGAAATACGGGCGACATCAACGGAACCACTTCACCCCAATGGAACCAATACGGCTTGGTTTTCCAAACACCTCCCGGGGAAACATCTGTGATTCTTAAAATGATCAATAATTCGCCTGGAGGCTGCGGTAATGATCTTGCTATCGACGATATTTCGTTTCGGACTTGTGGAGATTTAGTTGAGATTACAGATTTGATGGATGAAACCGAAATTTCCGTTTGTGAGGCAGATGCACCCGTAACCATTTCTGAGCTGACCGCTACACCCGATTTTTCAGTATACAGCACCCATGCTTTCCAATGGCAGTCCTCCACCTCTAGCAGCAATTGGACAGATATTCCCAATGCAACAAATCCAACCTATACTCCAGGACCTATTTCCAGCTCCACCTTTTTTCGGGTAAAAGTTGCGGAAGATCCCATCAACCTCAGCAGTCCTCTTTGTAGTTCCGTTTCAGAAGTGTTTAGCGTACTAGTGGTCAATACGCCAGCCGCACCAACCAGAAATAGAGACGTACTGGCTTGCGCTAACGAGCCTACTCCTTTAGAGGTTAGCACGCTATTTGGCATTAAGGTAAATTGGTACGATGCCCCTTCAGGAGGGAATCTACTCCTAGCGGATAGTCGAACCTACCAACCTACGACAAATGGCACCTACTATGCCGAAGCAGAAACCAGCGTAGCGGGGTGCATTTCTGATACGAGAACTGCGGTGTCCATTTCCTTTTACCAATTACCAGAAGTAGAAGATGAATCTATTCCCTTTTGTGAAGATTCTCAGACCATCTTATATGCCAATTATATGGGTACAGACACGGTGACCTATGAATGGAACACTGGGGAGACCACATCCCAAATTATAGCCAATACTCCAGGCATCTATATCGTAGGGGTTACCAACCCCGATGGATGCACAAACATTAAAACCATTACTTTAGAGCAAATAGACGCCCCTATCATTTCCAATATTACCTCAGATGAGTATTCTATTTTGATCACCACTACTTTTAATGGGGATTTTGAATACTCCATTAATGGAACATATTATCAAGACAATCCTGAATTTGAAAATATACAAGGAGGACGGTATACCATCTATGTAAGGGAAAAAAATGGCTGTGGGGAAGTTTCAATGCAATATACCCATTTTGTAATCCCAAAATTCTTTACCCCAAATGGAGACCCTTTTAACAATACCTTTGATCTTATCGGCATAGAAAATTACGGTTCATCCGAGGTCAACATTTTTGACCGCTATGGGAAACTTATAAAAAATTCTAGAAATTCTGCATTCTCTTGGGACGGCACTTTTAATAGTAGGGATTTGCCCTCAGGAGATTATTGGTATTTCATACAGATTGAGGAGACTACTTTTAAGGGACATTTTTCCTTAAAACGATAGCACCTTATTCACCTTCTTTAATTCCATTTACTAAATTACCCCTGAAAAAAAAATGGGTCATTCCATATCCAATTTACTTTATTACTTTTACGTCATGATTTTTGGCTATGAGCAAATCTTTTGAACGCTATCAAAAAAGAAAACTGATCTCCTCCTATTTCTCAGTGGTACTTAGTATAGGCCTTGTGCTTTTTTTATTGGGTATTTTGGGCCTTTTGGTATTGAATACTAAAAAAATGGGGGATCATTTCAAAGAACAGATATCCATTTCTGTCTTTTTAAAAGACAGCGCTAAACCTGTAGAGGTTGACCAATTACAAAAAAGTTTGGCTTTGGCCGAATATACACGGTCTGCAACCTATGTTTCCAAAGAGGAAGCGGCGGAGCAGCACAGTGAGGAGATTGGTGAGAATTTTATTGAATTTTTAGGATATAATCCTTTAAAAAACTCCATTGATGTAAAGCTGAAGGCAGATTTTGTATCCTCAGAACAAATAGCGGATATTGCTTCCAACTTGGCATCCAAGGGATATGTGGAAGAGGTCAGCTATGACCAACCTTTAATAACCTTATTGAATGAAAACGTAAAACGCATAAGTTTTTGGATTTTAGTGGCTAGTGCCATTTTTACCTTTATTGCTGTATTACTCATAAACAGTTCTATCCGTTTATCCATTTACTCTAAAAGATTTATAATTAAAACCATGCAAATGGTGGGCGCCACAAAAAAATTTATTCGACGTCCCTTTATTTATACCAATATTAAATTAGGCATGTTAGGAGCATTGCTGGCTCTAGTAGCCTTGGGTGGTACCTTATATTATGTAAACGATCAATTTCCCGAGCTGAATCTTATGGAAGATCCTATGGTCTTGGGCTTCCTTTTTATAGGAGTTTTTGTTTTAGGCGTGTTCATATCTGTATTCAGTACCTTTTTTGCCACACAGCGTTTTCTAAATCTTAGGACAGACGATTTATATTATTAAATTTGCAACATGAAGAAAAACAACACAAATCAGAATCAAGGTCCGAAACCTGAATTTATCTTTCAAAAAAAGAACTATCTTTTTATGTTCATCGGCTTGGCCTGTATAACGTTGGGATTTATATTAATGAGCGGAGGTGGTAGTGATGATCCTACTGTTTTTAATCCAGAGATATATAGCTTTAGGCGAATCCGATTGGCTCCTACCTTGGTGCTTTTGGGTTTAGGAATTGAAATCTACGCCATATTATTGAACCCGCACAAGAATAAATAACAATTGGATATACTACAAGCTATTATACTTGCCATCATTGAAGGCCTTACCGAGTTTTTACCGGTGTCATCAACTGGGCATATGATTATCGTTTCTTCTTTTTTTGGAATTGCCCAGGAAGATTTCACTAAATTATTCACTATTGTCATCCAATTAGGGACCATCCTTTCTGTGGTAGTCCTTTATTTTAAAAGGTTTTTTCAAAGTTTGGATTTCTACTACAAACTATTTGTCGCCTTTATTCCGGCGGTGGTATTTGGATTGCTTTTAAGTGATGTAATTGATTCTTTGTTAGAAAATCCATTAACGGTGGCCGTATCCTTAGTCCTTGGAGGATTTATCCTATTAAAAGTTGACGATTGGTTTGGAGACGCTAAAGAAACAGAGATCTCTTATAGTACCGCTTTTAAAATTGGCCTTTTTCAATGTCTTGCAATGATTCCGGGTGTCTCCAGAAGTGGCGCTAGTATTGTAGGTGGTATGACACAAAAGCTTTCCAGAACAGTTGCAGCAGAATTTTCTTTCTTCTTGGCGGTGCCTACCATGTTGGGCGCTACCCTAAAGAAGAGCTACGATTATTACAATGCCGGGTTTACCCTCACCAGTGAACAGATCAATTTTTTAATCATCGGCAATGTCGTTGGATTTTTGGTGGCCCTAATCGCCATTAAAACTTTTATTGGGTATTTGAGCAAGCACGGCTTTAAAATGTTTGGTTACTACCGAATCATCGTTGGGTTCGCCATCCTGATCATACATTTCTTCATTAGACCCCTAACCGTGATCTAATGACAAAAGAAGACTACTTGGAAGGACAACTATTGCTGATAGACAAACCACTCACCTGGACCTCTTTTCAAGCAGTAAACGCCTTAAAGTGGGCCATTCGAAGAAAATTTGAACTCAAGAAAATAAAGATTGGCCATGCTGGCACCTTAGACCCCCTTGCTACCGGTCTTCTTTTGGTCTGTACGGGAAAATTCACCAAAAGAATAAGCGAGCTACAGGGACAGGTGAAAGAATATACGGGTACCATTACATTAGGGGCCTCCACACCTTCCTATGATCTTGAAACTGAATTTGACCATACATATCCCACCAGTCATATTACCAAAGACCTAATTCATCTTACCACAGAACAGTTCGTTGGGGAAATCCAACAGTTCCCTCCGGTATTTTCCGCACTAAAGAAAGATGGAAAAAGATTGTACGAATATGCCCGGGAAGGCAAAGATGTTGACATAAAATCGAGGACTGTAGAAATCCTTACCTTTGAAATTACAGAAATCAGCATGCCTATAATTACCTTTCGCGTAATATGCAGCAAAGGCACTTATATCAGGTCTTTGGCCAATGATTTTGGCAAGGCACTGCATTCTGGAGGATATCTTTCTTCATTAAGAAGAACCAAAATAGGTGATTTCAACGTAGATAATGCTGTAACACCTCTTGACTTTCAGGATGCACTGCTTCCTAATCGTTTAAATAACTAATGGCAAAAGGGCTTGACCCCTTTGTCAATCAATGATGTGAAATCTAAAAACAACAAGAGGTTTTAGATATATGAAATTGAATAGAAGTCAACTTTCCTTTTTGATTACATTCTTTTCCATGTCCCTTATAGTGTTGGCCCTTTACAACATTCATTTAGGAGCCAAGGAGCAAGGAGAGTATGTAGTTGAGCTAACATTGCTCAATGACGAGGAATTGGAAAAGTTACTGGAGGAAGAAAAAAAAGCAGAAAAGGAACTAGATCAATCAAGTCAGAGTAAAAGTAATCTCGCGGTAAACGAAGCATCGAAACCAAGCTTTGGAAAGCCCGAACCTTTAAAAACCTTGGAAGAACTCATGGAAAATGATGAAACTTCATCCACTAGTGATGAAGAATCAGATTATCTAAATTCTACAAACGGTTATGGTGCTAGTCTTAAAAAACTTTCCAAACAACGAGAAGATGCCAAACAAAAACTTGGAGAGCTAGAAGCCAAGAAAACAAAAAGCACCAGTTACTCCAAAAGAAACACCACCGTTTCCTATTCCCTTGTAGACCGCAATCATTACGAACTTCCCATCCCTGTTTATACTTGTATTGAAGGAGGAAAAATTGTAATTAATATTCTTGTTGATGCAAGTGGTTATGTTATCCAGGCAGAAGTAAACAAAAAAAGCTCCAATACGTTAAACGGGTGTCTTGTGGAAAATGCCATTACCTATGCTCTATTGGCCAGGTTTAATTCTGGTAGTGAATTACAACAAAAAGGAACCATTACCTATCTATTCCAAGGAAAGTAATTTCATTAGGTCTACAACGGTATTTTTTCCTTTATCTGTATTATACCAAACTTGTAGAATTTCTTTGAAATGTGGCGTGAGCTCCCCGTGTTCTTTTTTATACTCCTCAGCTAAAAGCGCGGCCTCACTAGGTCTTGGGCCCCAGGTCCATAAAACTGTATTAGAAATAGGATCTATTGCCAACAGTTTAGGAATAGACCTTGACCCTTTAGTTAAAAAACAATCCATCAGTTCTAAATGCTCATCCCTTTGAATTATTTTAAGAAAAATATTTTCATTTAATAGGGCTAACTTATGGATCACAGGAATTGTTTGTGCCGCATCCCCGCACCAACTCTCTGTTAGGACCAACCATATCATTTTATAAGGGATTTCACCAATCCTGATTTTTACATCCTCAGACAACTTTATCGTTTTGTCTAAACGCTTCATCCGTTGCTGGTTCAATTTCGTATAATCAATATACATTTGGGACTGTTCAACTCCAGTTGTTCCAGACTTTAAAACCAATTGGTCTAACAATACTCTATATTCATTATAGGAAAAGGATCTAGAAATAGCATTATATATAAGTTCTTTAATTACTTTTTCACTTATTTTATGTTCCAATATCTTTATTTTTTTGACGAAAATATCCTATCGCCTCCCTTTATATCGTGACAAGTGTCATCTTTGAAAGTTATCCCTGGAAACTTAAAAATGTTTCTTTTTTATCATACCCCCTCGAGTATCATTGATACTATTCATTACCACAAAGGCATTTTCATCTATCTTAGCAATCTCTATATTCAATTTTCGAATTTCCAAACGGGTAATTACGGTATAAATCACATCATACTCGTTTTGTATACCAAGTTCTCCATACCCGCCCTTGGCTCTGTAAATGGTAAGACCACGCCCTAATTTTTCGGTAACCATAATTCTAATTTCCTCACTTTTTACGGAGATGATGGTCACGCCGGTATATTCTTCAATACCATCCACTACAAAATCTAAGGTTTTGGAAGCTGCCAAATAGGTTAACATGGAATAAAGGGCTGTTTCAACAGAAAGTAGGTAGGCGGCCGCAAGAAATATAATAATATTGATAAGAATAATGATATCCCCAATAGTAGTTCCCAACTTTTTACTCAAAAAAATGGCTAATACCTCTGTTCCATCCAAAACACCACCCCCTCTTATGGACAATCCTATTCCCGCACCTAAAAAAAATCCCCCAAAAACAGCAACCAATAATTTATCTTGGGTAACCTCTGGAAAGTGAATCGTAGCCAGTACTAAGGCCAGACCAAGTATGGCCAAGGATGCCTTTATGGCGAATGTCTTTCCGATCACCTGGTACCCAAGAATCAGAAAAGGTATGTTTACCAATATGATTATAAGATATAATGGTAAAAATAATATTTCCGTTGCTAACAATGAAATACCTGTAGCTCCACCATCTATAAATCTATTGGGCAAAAGGAAACTTTCCAAGCCAAATGCTGCTGAGAAAATTCCTGCCACAATAAAAAAGGTATCCTTAACAAAGGAATTGAAAGTAATACGGAGTTTACGGGAGCGTTTTAAATAGGCACCTGCATGGCTAATTATCCTATAACCCTTATTGATTCTACCGCCCATATGGTCTATCTTTATGATTACAGGTTGAAATTAATCTTTTCTTTAAATTTTTAAAGATACTACCTACTGTCTTATAAGTTTTCTGGATTTACTGCCAAACTGTTGAATAGTTTGGCCTTAATTGTGAAAAATTTATTTTGAACTTCGTTTTTCTTGAGCTCTGAATCTATAAGTTTACTCTCCCTAGCGTTTATTAAAAATATAGAGCTTTCACCAAAGCTAAATTTACGCTCTTCGGCCTTAAGAAGTGCCTCATAATTTTGAACAATATCTGCTATTAATTTATTTTGAATCTCAAACGATTCCAATTCCCTGTAAATCGCAACAATTTTATTCTTTAACTCAATTTGGGTATTATCCAATTCATACTGTGCGTCCTGTAACTTGAACTTTGCCAACTTCAAATCGCCCCTTTCCTTTCTCAAAAACAGAGGTAACTGGAAATTAATTCCTCCTTTATAATTTTGTGTTTCCAAAGAGTTGACCAGTTCAGGGGTCTCTGTGATAAAATTATACTCCAGATCAATTTTGGGCAGCAGCTTATTCGCCTTATATCGTTTATCCACTTCCAGCCCTTCTATTTTATAGTTAAGGGATTTTAGTTTAGGGTGTTTTTCTATCGAAAAGCTATCCAAGGGCATGCCCATAATTTCAAAGGCAACATCTATATCCCCATCCAAATCCTTATCAGGCACAACATTACTCTGCAATTCCACTGGGATATTGTTGTTTAACCAAAGGAAATTTGATAGCTCCAAAGACTTATTCATCAACCTTACTTTGGCCTGCTCCAAATTAAGACCTCTATCCTGTACCACTATTTTTGCCTCCACCGTGTCTATTGCCGCAATCTCCCCTGCAAGAGCGCTCTGTCGGATACCTTCAAATCTAATCTGTGCATTGGCATAAAAATTTTTAAAGATCTCAATTTCATTATGTACCTGCAACCAATCAAAATAGGCCAAAGAGGCGTTATAAAGGATTTGATTAATAAGAAGATCACGGTCGGCTTTACTCTGCTCTCGGAAAAGCTTAGCTTGTTTCAACGTCGCCATTCTTTCATTAATCCAAAACCCCTGTCCTAAGGCAAAGGAAATTCCAGCGCTATAAAGACCATCGTCTGGTACATTATTTTCAGGATTTAAAAAGGTCCCTTCATTCTGTTCAAACGTTCCTTTAAGCTCCAAACCATACCATGTAGGAATTTTAAAGGCGGCATTGAGGTTGTCATAATAGGTTGTCCCTTTAAAATCTTTCTGATCAAAATTGACCTCAATTTTGGGATCAAAACCACCCCGAGCACGCATAAGGTTTGCTTGTCCTGTTGCCAAGGCAAGTTCTGCCTGCTTAGCGATGGGATGGTATTTTTTTACATATCCTAAATACTCCTTAAATTTTAATACAAGAGTATCCGGTTCCTGCGCACTGGATAAGAAAAAGGCAAAAAAGATGAGACTTAGGATGCTGTTCTTCATTACTTCATGCTTTTGGAGGCTGTAGTATTGGGCTGATAATAGTTAGGAGGGAAGCCGTTTAGCTGACGCCAAAGTTCAAACCAAATTGGAACGTCCTCCAACAAAGCCAGCGTATTTGCTCCAGAACCCACACGTATATCTTTGGGCCAAGGATGATCATTTGGATCAGGAGCTAATAGCACCCTATATTTCCCGTTATCACTAATGAAAGTTTCTATGGCAACAACTTTAGCCCCATACGTACCATACGAAAGATTTGGCCAACCGCTAAACACAATGGCGGGCCATCCATCGAATTGAATTCTAACTTCTTCCCCTAAATGTACTAGAGGAAGATCTATTGGCTCTACGAATGTTTCAACGGCCAATTCATACTCGGATGGCATTATACCTACCAAACGATCCCCTTCCTTAAAGGTCTCTCCAATTCCACCCTGAATGGCCTTATTGATGTATCCCGTTTGTGGCGCACGAATATAGTACATTTCATTTCGCATCTCATAGTTGGTATAGTCGCTTTCCAATTTGGATACCTGTACTTCAGAATCGAACTGATTGGATTGGGCGGTATACATCTCGCTCTGGGCCTTGGAAAGCTTATCAGTATACTCTGCACGTACCCGGTTAATTTCCATCTCAGAGTTTAGCACTTCATTGATGGCTGCCAAGAGCTTGTTTTCCTGAGAAATTAATTTAGCCTGTGTTTCCTGCAACTTTAAACGCTTTTCTTCCACATCAGTAATCGCTTTCAAACCTTCCTTTTCCAATTGCACCACCCTTTCAAACTGCCTTTGGGCAATACTGATATTGGTTTTAGCTGCCTCTAGGTCAATACTATCACTCTTTACCTTTAGTTTGGATTGAATCAGTTTGTTTTCCGCCTGCCTTAATTTAAGAGTTCTTTCCTGAGAAACGGCACCGATCTGATTGTTCAGGGCCTTTACCTTTTCCCCGTAAGAGGTTACAGCCATAGATTTTGACTTAATCTGTTGACCGGTTCTTTGAACCAAATTGGGATCAAAATACTCGTTCTTGATCTCTGATATAAATAATATAGTATCCCCCTTATTTACAAAATCACCTTCTTGTACATACCATTTTTCAATCCTACCAGGAATTGGGGATTGTATGGTCTGTGGTCTTTGGCCTGGCTTTAAAGTGGTGAGAAATCCAAGTGCTCTAATATTTTGAGTCCATGGGAGAAACAACACTATAAGTCCAAAAATAGCGGATGTCATTAGAAACCTATTAAAGTGCTTATAGTGTCTTTTATGAAAAACGCGTTGGGCCGATTTATACACTGATAGATCTACCTTCTTGTTAAGCTCGTTTTTAGATATGTTCAGCATTTTTACCTAGTTTACACTTATAATTTTTCCTTGTTCTACCACAATTTTCCTATCGCACCTGCTTAACCAATTTGGATCTTGACTCACTACCACTAATGCCCATGGCCTGTCCTTATGCGTTAAAAAATCCATAATTTCTAATGCCTCTGCCTCATTTAATTGATCCAACGGATCTTTTAATATCAGAAGCTTCGGCTTTCTAACAATACTCCTTGCCAAGACAATTTTTTTGGAAATAGTATACGGTATTTGTTGTCCTTCCGGATATAAAAAGGTATTTACCCCTTTTGGCTGCTCCTTAACAAATTGTGACAACCCAACTTTCTCCAATGCCCAAGTCAGATCCTTTTGTTGGATACTTTCATCACCAAAAGTAATATTGTTCAAAATGGTACCTTCAAATGGACTTTCCTCCGTCAGAGATTGACCCAAAAATGATCTGTAATGGTTTGGTAAAATATTGTTCAAAGAAACATCATTAACAAAAATTGTTCCTTCAGTAGGCGTGAGAAGACCTGAAATTAATCTAAGTAAAGTAGATTTACCTGAACTGTTGGGTCCAACGATCAACGTTTTTGTTTTTGGTAAAATCTTTAGTGAAACCTCATCAATGATATTTCTGTTGCTTCCTTCAACACTAAAGGATACGTTATCCAATTCTAAGGTCAATTCCATTTCAGCCGTGAGTGGAGTCTCCCCATCCTGTGGGTCCAATTCCTTATCCACTACCTGTCCCAATTTTTCAATAGAAGTTAATAAATCATAGATGGTTTCCAATCCTCGAATCAATTTTTCAACTGAATTGATGACCAATAGAATAATAATTTCTGCAGCTACAAACTGACCAATATTCATTTCTTGATTCAACACCAGCAGACCTCCGATCAGCAACAAACCGCCCGTCACCAGAACTTTAAAGCCAATCATTTGAATAAATTGAATCACTAAAATTCTGAAATGATTTTCCCTTGCTACCAAATAATCTTCTACTAATTCGTCATTTTTTGTAAGGGCGTGGCTGGTCATTCCAGATAGTTTAAAGCTCACCAATGATCTGGCTACCTCTTGTATCCAATGCGCTACCTTGTATTTATATTTTGACTCTTCCAAGCTAGTATCCATTCCTTTCTGGGCGGTAAACTTAAATACTACGTAAATTAGCACTAACAACAATAGCCCATATAAGATGAAGAAGGGATGGTAAAATGAAAGAAGTATCAGCCCAAATAAAATTTGCAAAATAGACGCGGGAAAATCAATGAGGATCTTTGCTAAGCCTTTTTGAATGTTTAAGGTATCAAAAAAACGATTAGCCAATTCCGGCGGGTAGTAATCCCGTAATTCGCTCATTTTTATTTTTGGAAAGCGATAGGAAAATTCAAAGGAAGCCCTTGTAAATATTTTTTGCTGTACATTTTCAATGATCCTGATCTGCATCAACTGTAAAACCCCCGCAAAAGCTACCCCTCCTGTAACTAATATTACCAAAATAATCCACGAGGTACTAATTTGAGCCCCTTGTATAAGATTGATGATTGCCTGTATACCAAGTGGAAGAGACAGGTTGACCAAGCCAGCAAAGATGGCGTAATAAAAGGTCTGCAGAATATCTCTTTTATCCAATTTCAACAACCCCATTAAACGCTGCCAAGAGGTTTGAACATTTTTAGCCATTTTTTTATGTATTTAAGGAGTTGAAAACCAAATCGGTAAAGTAGACCGTTACAGAATTTGATCTTTTACATTCTGTCAAAGAAGTGAAATGGTCTCTCAGAAAATATTGATGCAAGGATCCTTCCAACAAAGTACTTGCAAGACTAGTTGGAAAACTATAATTAGGATTAACCGATTTTATCATTTTGCTCAATCGATCTGCCAACCTTTTATATATGACAAAGTATCCTTCCTTATTCTCCTTATCCACTTCTTTGGTCAAGTAAGATTTAGAATACTCCGCAATAATAATTTTATTTAAAAGCACCTCGTTGATGTAAGAGAAGGAAGAATCTTCTTCAATTTCTCTTGTAATTACCTCAATCGCCGTTTTGAGCTTTTCGGTATTGTTTTGAATACTGTTAGTAGAAAACACCAATTGATACTCTAACCATCCCCAGTACCATGATGTCAGGTACAATAATAGCTTATGCTTGTTTTCAAAATAACGGTAAATAGAACTTTCATTTGAACTTATCTGAACACCTAACTTTTTAAACGTAAAGTTCTCAAAACCCAACTCTTGAATCATAATAATGCTATGCTCAATAATCTTCTTCCCGAGATCTGAGGACTGAGGATCCTTTAGATAGATATTTTGGTTGATCTCAATTTTTATGGATTGCAATAACCTGTCCATTTTCTAATTTTAGGATAATATTCCGCAAATATAATAGTATTACTATCGTATATTGAGATATTAACTACTATTTAACATTAGCAATACTTCTACTATTGTAGAAAATAAATAAATTTGTTGGGCAAAAATTTAGCAATCATGAAAGCACTTTTATTAGTATTATTCTTATTTAGCAGTTTTAACTATGTATTAGGGCAGGAAAATGATAAAGTAATTTCTAAAGGAACAACTTATACCCTAAGTGAGCCTATGGGACATACTTATAAATATATAGATTTCCCTAGGAGAAACATCATTATAAAAAGGGGCGCTATAGCCGATTACAATTCTCTAATTGGCTTGGAAATAGTAGTTAAAGATTTAAAAAAGGATAAGAACGGCTCTACCAAGGCGATATTGGAACGAAAGGACGGGCGTCCATTTTTTAGGTTCTTCCCAACCGTGGAGGCTAATTTAGAAAAGGCAATAGCCGTTGGAGAATTAAAAAAGTAAGAGTTGGGACTATACCCTAATATTCTTCAAACCACTTAAATTTTTGTTGGATAATTGTCTCCTTTGAGGCAGTAACATGTTCCAAAAAAGCCAATGCAGCTGGAGATAATTTTTTGGAAGGCAACCACACCAAGTTCCAATTGGTCACAATTGGCAGTCCGGTAACTGGTAGTATCTGCAATTCTCCTGTCCTCAGTTCGTTTTTGATCCCAATTAATGGCATTATAGAATATCCCAAACCTGCAATAATGGCCTGTTTAACGGCTTCATTTGAAGTCAATTCTATTTTCTTACGAACAGAAAATGCATTCCCTTTAATAAAATTTTCCATGGCATTACGAGTAGCAGATCCCTGCTCGCGGTAAATAAGGGGCAATTCTTCGAACTGTTTCTTTTTAATAAGGCCTTTCAATTTCTTATGTTGCATACCGCCCACAAAAAAGAGTTTGTTTTGCATTAATTCCACGCTTTCCGTTTTAATTTGTTTAGGCAAAACAGAAACCATTGCAAAATCGACCTCATTGGCCTCCAAACTTGCCACTACCCCCGACTTGTTAGTCACATCCATGATCAAATCCACACCTTTATTTAATGTCATAAAATCGGCTAAAAAATAGGGCATTACATACTTTGCCGTTGAAACTACGGAAATTTTTAGCCTTCCAGTTAGTTCACCTGCAAAGGCCATGGTCCTATAATTTATTGCGTGTACCTCGTTTAGAATTTTCTCAGCTGCCTTAGCAATTTCCTCACCAAAATCAGTGATAAACAATTTTCTACCTACCACCTCGGTCAATGGGATTGAAAACTGTTCCTGAAAATTTTTTAATTGTATGGACACGGCTGGCTGGCTCAAAAATAATTCCTCAGCGGCCTTGGTGATACTTTTGGTTTCAGAAACCTTGAAGAAGATCTGTAATTGATGTAACGTATAATTCATTAGTAATATTTATATATACCATACTAAATATAAATAAAAATTAATGAATACTTTATCTAATACTTACATGTCTCTTCCACTAAATACTTATCCCTTGAAATTTGTCCGATAAAATTAAAAATGCCCCTACCACTTATAACTTCTACCCTTTCGTTCTCCTAAGTACTTTTCATAGGATACATAAATTTATAAGGGTTACATTTGTTCACTAACAACCTAACCAACACTACTCTTTTATATTTCTTTCTTGAGATATTGGCAGTCCAACAGCAATGAGATGTAAAGCTCCTAATGTCAATTCACGCCTTTACACTCAGATAGCAATGCCTATTACCCTTCCTTTTAATAGTACCTTGGGAAAACCTATTTACCTTTTTATCATTCAGTCATTTTAAATATTCCCATATCTTTATTCCTAATAGATGAGACTACAATGAGTAAATACAGATGTGCATGGTGTCTTGGAGACCCTCTATATGAAGCTTATCATGATAAGGAATGGGGCGTTCCCTTAAAAGATGATGATGCCCTTTTTGAGTTTTTGATCTTGGAAACTTTTCAGGCTGGTTTGAGCTGGATCACTATTCTACGAAAGCGTGAAAATTTCCGTGAAGCCTTAGATGGATTTGATTATCAAAAGATTTCAAAATACGATCTAGAAAAAATAGCCTCTTTATTAAAAAATACGGGAATTGTGCGCAATAAATTAAAGATACATGCTACCATTACCAATGCACGGTCTTTTCTTAAAATACAGGAAGAATTTGGCAGTTTCAATGCCTATATTTGGAAATTTGTGGATGGGGTACCCATTAAAAATACTGTTACATCAGCCAAAGACATTCCGGCAAACACAGCGCTTTCCGATGCCATAAGCAAAGATTTAAAAAAACGTGGGTTTAAGTTTGTAGGTAGTACGGTTGTTTATGCCCATATGCAAGCTACGGGTATGGTTAATGATCATGAAATAAAATGTTTTAGATACCATGAAGTATAAATTAGTTCTTTTAATTTTAGCATTTTTTTCCCTCCATATGGTCATAGGACAAAACAAGATGGAAAGAGAATACCGTATTAAAAAGTCCCAGTTTCCAAAAACGAGTTTAGACATTCTGAAAACTGAATTGGGAAAGGTAAAAAAACTCCGTTTTTATAAGGAACGAGATAGCAACAAGATTAGCTATGAGGCCAAATTTAAAAAAGACAGATTGTGGTATAGCGTAGAGTTTTCCGAAACAGGAGATTTGGAAGACATTGAGATTACGATAAAACAGGTTGATCTTCCTAATGATAGTTGGCAAGAAGTGAACTCCTACTTACAGGAAAACTTTACCCAATTTAGAATTAAAAAAATGCAACAACAATACCTGCCCCTTAAGAAACAACCAACATCTAAAACATTTAAACAAGCCTTTCAAAATTTGATGCTCCCTGACATCAACTATGAAATTATCGTTTCTGGAAAAACAGAAAAGGGCTTTGAAGACTTTGAAATTCTTTTTGATGCCAAAGGCAATTTTAAAACTGTCAGAAAATCGCTGCCACCAAACTATGACCATATCCTTTATTAAAAGACTGGCATGGACTATGGGTCTGCTATTTACCAACGGCATACTTTTTTGCCAAGGGCAAATGGTCTCATTCTGGGAACCCCAAGTATCTCTAAATTATAAGGTCACCTCTACATATTCGCATAATTTCTCCATTGTAAATCGCAATTACGTTTACGAAACCAACAAGTTACAACTAAGGACACGACATTTTGAATTAGCGCACTTCTCTACCTTAAAAACAAGGGACAACCAGAGTTGGAGCTTGGGAATAATGTACAGATTTAGAAATATTTTTGAAGAAGAAAGGAATAACGAATTGCGGCTTACCCAACAATATAATATTACCCACAGAGCCTATAGAATTCGTTTTGGCCATAGATTCAGATCAGAACAACGCTTAGGAAATGAATATCTTATTCAGCGTTTTCGATATCGGTTTGCCATGGACCTCCCTTTAGAAGGTGACAAACTAGATATTGGGGAATCCTTTCTTGTAGGATCTACAGAAAGTGTTTTAAGTATGAGCAGCTCTGACAGGCCCTCCTATGACCAGCGCATATCGTTGGCCGTAGGTTGGTTATTGAAAGATAGGGTCACCTTCCAAACTGGGATTGAATATAGGATAGAAGATTATACTCAGGAAAGTAATAACTTGTTTTTTCTAAATTCGTCTTTAGTTTTCTCCCTTTAAGATCTTAATGAATTTATCCCTAGTAATTTCTTCTGCCCCTAAACTTTCCAGGTGAGGAGTATACACTTGACAATCAATTAATTTATACTTCTTTTCTCCCAGTTCTTGTGCCAATTTTATAAATGCAAATTTTGAAGCATTGTTTACCTTACTAAACATGCTTTCCCCGCAAAATACATGACCAAGATCTATTCCGTACAATCCACCAACCAATTCGTTCCCTTCCCATACCTCATAGGATTTGGCAAAGCCAAGTTTGTGTAATTTCATATAGGCTTTCTTCATGGATTGGGTGATCCATGTTCCTATTTGATCTTTTCTGGGACTTAACGCACATTGATCAATAATGGACTCAAAATGGGTGTTTTTGGTTAATCTAAATTGATCACTTTCCAAAATTTTCCGCATGCTTTTGGATACTTTTATACTACTAGGGTATAATATCATTCTGGGATTAGGGCTCCACCATAGAATTAGGGAATCCTCATTGAACCATGGAAAGATGCCACTTTCATAAGCCAATAACAGTCGTTCTGCTGATAAATCCCCTCCTACCGCCAACATGCCTTCTTCACTAGCATTCGCTAAGGGGGGAAATTTTAATTCTTCCGTCACAAAGAACAATGGGTAATTTCCGCTATTCTTTTTCACGTTACTATATTTTATATAAAACTAGTGAAAACAAAACGACCTACCCAATTTTCAAAAAGGATAGGTCGCATATTCTTTATACGTGTTGATAAAGTATCTAATCTATTAAAAAGGTAAATCGTCGTGATCTTCCTCATTTAAATTATCAGCTGGCTCAAAAGCGTCCATTGGTGGAACTGGAGGCATTCCGGCACCGCCTTGCTCAGACTGCACACCTTCTATTCTCCATCCTTGGATTGAGTTAAAGTATTTTGTCTCCCCTTGTGGGTTCACCCATTCGCGACCCCTTAAATTGATGCTTACCTTAACTTCCTGACCTGCGGCATAATTATTTAATAGGTCGCACTTATCCTGAACAAATTCAACCATGATGTGCTGTGGATATTGCTCCTCGGTGGTAATTACCATTTCTCTTTTTCTAAAACCGTTGTTTCCAAAAGTTTTGGTCTCATCGACCATTTTAATTTTTCCTTGTATTTCCATTATTTATTTATTTGCTAACAATACCTTCCATGCAGAATGTACCTCGTTATTATGTAAAAATTCCTGTGCTTTTTTATGTAATTCTTCTTTATTATCCCCACTTAAAATTGACCTAATTGTAACATTAGCGCCTATAAATTCTTTTATCTCTTCTGACGTTGGTATATGCTCCACATTACCCAGCATGCCTAAATCATTACCCGTTAAAACAGAACTAAGCCTTATTTCCTCCGGAATATTATCTATTCCTATTCCTAAGGAAGATAAGGGTTTTGGCACTTCGAACATTCCCATATTAGCCCTAGAATACCAATTGCCACCCATACGTGCAACTTGATCAATTTTATGTTGATCTATGCCTCCTGATGCGTCCAAAATGGATTCATCCACATGAATCTTTACCACTTCTGAAAAAACAAGGTTCCCTGCGCCTCCTTCTATTCCCAAGGCTTCTACTTTTATGACTTTGCATTCGAACTGTACTGGGGATTCGGCCACACGAAAAGGCTTTACGATATCCGATCTCAACATGGTGAGGCCCGCTTTTAAAAACTCATTCTCCCCTTCTTTATATTCCGTACTTGACAGCGACATTTGCTGTACCATATCATAATTTACAATATTTATAACTACTTCCTTCGTCTTTAATACATTTTCTAAGGTATGCTTTGTTGTGTTGTCCCTAACCCTCCTGGCCGGTGAAAAGATCATAATTGGAGGATTGGCGCTAAAGACATTAAAGAAGCTAAATGGAGAAAGGTTAGGCCTTCCATTTTCATCAATAGTACTCGCAAATGCTATAGGCCTAGGGCCAACAGCACCTAAAAGATAACCATGTAATTTGGCTGTGGGAATCTCTGAAGGAGTAATAGAAAGCAATTTTTTCATAGTACTGCAAAGGTAAGTAAATTGTATGCACAAATGAAACAATCATCCTTTTTGGAAATAGAATAACTTTTGTGAAATTACGTTATCTTTAAAACTAATTAATAATTTGGATGACCCTAAATCCCAAAAAAACGTCTAACATTTTACTGCTAATAGGTTCCTTCGTTATCGTTAGCCTTATTCTCTGGAACACGAATAGTTTTTTTAAAAAGTTCAAAGAGGAAGAGCGATTAAAAATGGAGATTTGGGCTACTGCACAGTCAGAGCTATTACAATCTTCAGAGGATCGTGATTTGGGAAACCTACATGTTAAAATTTTCCAGAACAATACCTCCTCTCCCATGATTTTGGTAAATAAGGACCATTCTATTAAGGTGAACAATATCAGCGAGGAAAAAGCTGAAGATTCCTTTTACCTCACCAAAAAAATTGTTCAGTTCCAAGCAGAAAACACTCCAATTTCCATAGATTACAAAGGGGAAGAATTGGCAACCCTTTATTACGGAAATTCCGAAGTCTTAAATCGTTTAAAATACTACCCCATAGCCCTCTTGCTCATTATCTTTTTGTTTGGTGCCGTTATTTTCTTTTTTTTTAAAACTAACAAAGCTTCAGAACAGAATAAATTGTGGGCAGGAATGGCCAAAGAGACCGCGCATCAAATAGGCACTCCCCTAACTTCCCTATTAGGTTGGAATGAGCTTCTAAAAGCGGAAAATATTAGTACTACTATTACCGATGAAATTGAAAAGGATATCATGAGACTGCAAACGATAACGGAACGCTTTTCTAAAATTGGCTCGTTACCAAAACTAAAAGAATACGATATCGTGGAGGAAACCAAAGATGCCTATGACTACCTAAAATTAAGAAGCTCCAAATTAATACGGTTTTCTTTTGATAGCAAAATAGAATACCTGCCTGTTCTTCTGAACCGTGAACTGTATCATTGGACTATAGAGAATCTCGTTAAGAATGGTATTGATGCCATGAGGGGAAAAGGAAGTATTTCTATAGAGATTATCCCTGATGGAAATTTTGTTACTATTTTGGTGTCAGACTCTGGACAAGGAATTCCAAAGAGCAATTTTAACAACATTTTTAATCCTGGGGTTACCTCTAAAAAACGAGGATGGGGGTTAGGGCTTTCTTTGGTAAAAAGGATTGTAGAAGAGTACCACCAAGGAAGAATAAAAGTATTGTCTTCTAGTAAAGAGGGGACCATTATGAAAATTTCGTTAAAAGTAAATGCATAATATGGCCAAAGAAGAATTGAAAATCATCAAGGAAGCAGAACTGACGAATAATTGCCCAGAATGTTTCAACCAAGAGTTAAAGCTCACCTTTTACCAAAAGCACAAATTTGCCATACTTTATCATAAAACGTCTGGTGAGGTAACCCACGAAATTAAATGTAAAACCTGTCATTCCATTATCTACCCTGTCTCTTGGACAGAAGATATAGAACGCGTATTTGATTTTTATAGAAAAATGGTTACCCCGAATAGGGCTGCCATAAAATTTACCATGTTATTTTATATCCTGATCTTGATTTTAATAGTACTCGTAGCTGGGGGCATCTATGGCTATTTACAAGAATTTATTTGATATTTTGACTTATTTTTGCCGCAATCCTTTCAAACTCCTCTTTAGACAATGATACCTTTTGTTGAAAGGTTGCATCTCTCATTTCATTTAAGGGGATAAGATGCACATGTACATGGGGTACCTCCAATCCAATAACCGTCATCCCTACCCGTTTGCAATCTATTGAAGCCTCCATTGCCTTGCCTACTTTTCTAGCGAAACTCATGAGCCCCAAATAAGCTGTCTCGTCCAGATCAAATATTTTATTTACTTCTTTTTTGGGAACGCAAAGTGTATGTCCTTTTGCGTTTGGATTTACATCAAGAAAAGCTATAAAATTATCGTCTTCCGCTATTTTGTAACAGGGTATTTCTCCATTGATGATTTTTGTAAAGACACTTGCCATATTCCCAATTGATATTTAAAAAAAAGTCCTATCAAATAGTTGATAGGACTAAATATAACTAATAATTTTTTTTAGGATCTCGTAATTTCCATTATTTCAAAGTTAATGGTCCCATTGGGAATCGTTATTTCTGCCACATCCCCTACCTTTTTTCCTAAAAGTCCTTTGCCGATAGGAGAGCTTACAGATATTTTTCCAGACTTAAGGTTTGCCTCACTTTCCGCAACCAGCGTATATTTCAATTCCATGCCGTTAGCTTGGTTCTTTAACTTTACTGTTGACAATACCAACACTTTGGAGGTGTCTAATTGGGATTCGTCTATTAGACGAGCATTAGATACAATTTCCTCTAGTTTGGATATCTTAAGCTCCAACAACCCTTGTGCTTCTTTGGCAGCATCATATTCCGCATTTTCAGAAAGGTCACCCTTATCCCTAGCCTCTGCAATAGCTTGGGAAGACTTAGGACGC
This sequence comes from Sediminicola arcticus, assembly GCF_040566695.1. Taxonomy (NCBI): domain Bacteria; kingdom Pseudomonadati; phylum Bacteroidota; class Flavobacteriia; order Flavobacteriales; family Flavobacteriaceae; genus Sediminicola; species Sediminicola arcticus. Next base: position 281,479 of record NZ_JBEXAE010000001.1, read on the forward strand.
TCCACATCTTTAAGTTGGTTCAGCTCTGCTTTGAGTTTTTTTAACCCCTCAGCTGTGTAATAAGATATGTTACTCATAAATTCTTTACTTTAAGATTCTAAAACATTTTCTATGTTTCTTTCCATCAATTTCCTCATCAGAAACAATCAATTCGCTATTTCAATTGATTTCAGCATTTTACAAATAGGAAAATCCTCTTTTTATAGAGGATTTAAGACAAATATACATAATTTTTGTTCAATTTTGTAGTTGTTATTGGAAATAGATATAGTGTTATGAAACGTATTTTTTGTTTGATTTTTATTGGTTTATTTCTCTCCTGTAGTACCGATAGAGTGAGCAACAATCCATTTTTACAGGATATTGGATTTAGGTTTGACTTAGACCTTAATCTACCCCTTTACAGTCCTTTAACCAATATAGGAAGTGCGGTTTTTATAGAAAATAAAACTGCCGGACTAAGAGGTGTTTTTGTTATTAATACTGGATTTGATACATTTATGGCATGGGAAGCGAGTTGTCCTAACCATGTGCCTAATGAGTGCTCTACAATGATCCTTAAGGGCCAAACAGTGACCTGTTCCTGTGAAGGTTATGAATATAGCTTATATACAGGCCAATTGCTCAACAGACCTGAGGATAGTGGCAGATATTATGACCTTCTCTTCTATCGGAGTACCTTCAATGGAAACGTAATTTCTGTGTTCAACTAAGGAACAATGATCCAAATAATTTAACCGTTTACATTTTCTTTCTTTGACCCATCCAACGTTTTTTCAATACGTGAATCAGGGATGAACCAAATGATGGCCACAATAACATAACAGGTTAGCGCTGCCCACGTATTTAAGAATGAAATTAAGACCCCAAAAGTATAGAGCGTAATAGATATTTTTCCCTTTAAATCTCTACCTACGGCAGTTCGCAGAATAAAATTCTCTTCGTGGCCTTTTATAATACTACGTTGCAGTATGAAAAATGCGACCGCACTCATCATTAAAATAAAACCATATAATGCAACGGGCACATGGGCCTTATAATTTTCACCAATCCAGGTAGTGGCAAACGGGATTAAGGACAACCAAAAAAGCAAATGTAAATTGCTCCATAATATCCTTCCATTTATCTTTTGAGTAATCTGAAATAAATGATGATGATTGTTCCAATAAATACCAATATATATGAAGCTAAAAAGATAACTTACAAATGTTGGAATTATAGGGATCAATGATTCCAATGTAACTTGTTCCGGAGATATTAACTCCAATACCATAATAGTGATAATGATGGCAAGAACCCCATCACTGAAAGCTTCCAATCTATTTGAAGTCATAGCATAATGGTCTATACTCCAAAGTTAACTTAAAAATGAAGTATGTTTTAAAGTTTGAAAAATAATCCAACTATTTATATACCCTAAAATTAAGAATACTTCCTTCTGAAAGGCAAACCGGTTAGGTGCCTCTATAATTCTCAGACTCTTCTCTACTTAGTTCCCTATTTAAATAATTTAGAAGAACAGAATAAACTTGATTGAAAAATCTTTACAACCATAAAAAAGGGCCATCATGTGGAACAACACAATGACCCTCTTCATTCAGGTTTAACCGATGGCTTGAACAGGGACCACTAAAAATTAAATGTGGCTCCCACTAAAAAGTTGATTCCAGCTTGTGGATAATATCCAGCCCCTTCTACTGTAGTAATTGTACCTGGGGTAGAAAAATCATCGTCGAAGGTAAAGAAATAGCCATTGGACACATATAACGAATCAAATATGTTATTTACCAATCCGGACAGAACAATACTTTTAATAAACGAATTGGTCCTGATTTCATATTGAACATTAAAGTCGGTCTGTGAATATTCACTTAAAGTAGAATTTTCAGAATCGATATTGCCCATATATTGTTTGCCGACAAACTTGGTCAATACACTAAACTGAAGGTTTTCTTTAGGTAAATAGGTTAATACATTACCAAAAATAACATTTGGGGAAAAGGAAATATTAGTATTTCCTAATTCCTGCAAGACCCCATCTCTTTCAAAAACAAAATCTCTATTCTTATTGGAGCTCAAGGCAACATTTGGACTTATCCTGAAATGATCTCCGAGGGCTATGGCGGCATCTATCTCCAAGCCCATCCTATAGCTATCCCCAACATTGGCACGTAACGGGGCGCCAACATCGTTCAGTTCTCCCGTTAGCACCAATTGATCTTTATAGTTCATATAATAAACATTGGTGTTCAGCTGCACCTCTTGGGACACATAACGCCATCCAAGTTCAAAATCGTTGAGCTTTTCTGGCCTTGGACTACCACTTTCATAATCATTCCGGTTAGGCTCCCGATTAGCCCTAGCATAGGACAAGTAAAAATTATTGTTTTGGTTTAGGTCATAGGTTATTCCTGCCTTAGGATTAAAAAAATCAAAGGAATCATCTACCAAACCAGTATCTTCTCCATTGGCCATGTAGGACACCCTTCTATATTGCAGATCCCCGTAAAGGCTCCATTGGTTATCAAAAGCGTAATTCATCTTAGAGAAGAAATTAAAGTCGGTTTTTGTTGACGTATCGTCATAATAACGATCCCTGTAATCACTATCACCGGTATAGCGGGCCCAAATAATTTCTCCAAAGTGGTCCCCTTCATATTTGTTCCAACCCCCACCAAGTATCAGGTTGATTTTATCATCTGTATAATTAGCAGAAAAGGTGGTTCCGTAAAAATCATTATCCAACCAGCGCCTTCTAATAAGATCTGTGGTATCCACTAATTCACCATTAACAGTGATGGGGTCAAAACCATAATCTGCAAAATCCTCATCCTCCCTAAACTGTTCAAAGTAACCTCTACCTCTGGTATAATGCACTGCTAGGTTGGTATTCCATTGTTGGGAGATTTGTTCGTTCCAAAGTAATTGAAAATGGTCTTGTTTATAATTATCCACTTCATTATCATAGAATTGGGTATTTCCATTTTCATCGGTATAAATTCCAGAAGGATTAAAGGTCCTATCCGATTCTAAAGTAGCCTTGTCTATCCCATACCAAGATTGATAGGTAATCTCATGGCCTCCAAACAGTAGGGCTTTTACTAGGGTATTATCATCCTTATAGGCTCCTTGCAAAAAATAAGATTCTAATTCGGAAGATGCCCTATCCACGTAGCCATCGGAAGTAATCCTTGACAACCGCCCAGAAACCTCTACATGATCATTCATAAGGCCGGTGCTGAACTTTAGGTTGTTCCTTAGCGTACCAAAGCTCCCCACAGAAGAAGATATTTGCGCATAGCCTTCTTCACTAATAGCATCTGTCAATAAATTTAAACTGGCCCCAAAAGCTCCTGCTCCATTGGTAGAGGTACCTACTCCGCGCTGCAATTGTAAACTTTCTATTGAGGAGGCAAAGTCTGGCATATTCACCCAAAAAGTACCATGGGATTCCGAATCGTTGTAGGGAATTCCGTTGATGGTAACGTTGACCCTTGTGGCATCACTTCCACGGACACGAATACCAGTATACCCTACCCCGGCACCGGCATCGGATGTGGTCACCACGGAAGGCAAAAAATTCATTAGGATGGGAATGTCTTGTCCTAAATTTCTAGGCCTGATCTGCTCCTTAGTTAGATTGGAAAAGGTGACTGGTGATTCCTTGGTCACACGAATGGCAGATACAAAGACCTCGTCCAACGTAATTTTTTTACCCTCCAAAGAATCGATGGGTTGTTCTTGGCCAAAGACCGACAAGGCGGCACCAAACATGGCAACTGTTGTGAATAAAGTTTTCATTCGTAATACTTAGTTACGAATAAAAGGGGCTATTATTCTTGTTAAAAATTGATTTTTTATTCTTTTCGATCACATTACTGCGTCGAAAATAAACGTTGGAAATTCCAAATAGCGATTTTCGCATCCCTTGGCAGCATTACCTGCCCAGGTTCCTTGGGTATAATCTCAGCCTGCCTAAACAAGCACCCCTTTGAGACGATGCAAATTTACATGTAGGCATTCATATATCATAATAAAAACAAGAATATTTACAGAACCCATTTTACCTGTAAAAAATACATAATTAAGATCCCTATTTTTATGCCACTTCTTACTTCACATATACAAGATTGATCAGGACTATTTATTTTACCTGGTGGGTAGGTTTTAACAAGTCATTTACGGTTTTAACAGGATTGAAGGTTACCAAGGGCACCTCCACAAAAATGGTATTCCAAAAAGCCATGGCCCCATTCCACAATCCTGGAAGTTCCAAGGCTTTTAAGTTCTTTCCATCCTTGGTCTTTTCAGTAATAAACCCTTGCTTATGGTCAACAAAATTTAAAAGATTAAATTTTTCGCCTTTGTAGTTCTTCACACCACAGACCAAATCTACAGGATTAAAGTGGGTAGAATTTTTAAAAATCGCTACTTGACTGTCATTGGACATATCAACCTGAGCGCTTTCTATTATTTGAAGCGAAATATGATCTGATTTATCCTTTATCCAAAAAGGACCACCGCCAGGCTCGCCTTCATTTTTTACCATTCCACAAATACGGATGGGTCTATTGATCTTGTCCTTTACTATTTCCAATTGTTGTGCTATGGTAAAGCTATCGAAATTAGAAACAAATCTCACATTCAGATGATCTTCTAAAAAGGATTTTATCTCCTTCACCTTTTCCAAGGTCGCTTCATCTTTGTCCAAAAAAGCGGCATAGGCGAATGTCTTTTCCTGTAATTTCAAGAGTAAGCCTGATAAGACCATTTTGCTTTTGGCAACCTGATCAACAACATCGTCTACCACAACATTATCAATGTTTTTAATGAATATGATATCGGCATCCTGTTCATTTAGGTTCTCTATTAATGCTCCATGACCCCCAGGTCGAAAGAGCAAGGAACCGTCCGAATTTCGGAATAGTTCGTTTTCCATGGTTACCGCTATGGTATCCGTAGCTGGCTTTTGGTAGGAGTAACTAACATGGAACTCCGTTCCTGTAGCTTTGGAGACCATTTCCTTCACTGCTTTAAATTCTTCCTTGAACATGGTATCGTGTTGTTCGGAAATGGTAAAGTGAAGGTGTGCTGCACCATCAACCTTGGCGTAAAGGGAACCCTCTTTCAAATGTTCTTCAAAAGGGGTAGCCCCATGTTGACCATATTTATGAAAGGGCAAAAGACCTTTGGGATAAAACCCATAGTTTAATTTGTCCTCGGCCAACATTTCCTGAACAAAAAGATACACCTCCTCATCTTTAGTCTTGGTGGCACCCGCTATTCTTTTTTCAATTTTGTCGTAAAAAGGAAAGTTTTTCATTCCTTCAACAAGTGCCTTTATGTCTTTATCTGCGGTCTTGTCCAAGTATCTTTTTAAAGTATCCTTTATTGGATCAAAAGATTCCAAAAAGCTAAACAGGGCCTTGAACATTCTAGATGCTGCACCTGATGCGGGTACGAATTTCAAAAGGAACTTTTTGGATTTTAGTGTATTAAAAATAGATATCAACTCCATTTCCTCGACAGGGCTAAACTTTAATATCCCGTCCGAAATTATGGATGCCTTTTCTAAATGAACAAAGGGAATACCTTCTTTGAAGGTTTCAATTTGGTCCAGTACTTTGCCCTCCTTGATTCCTTTATCTACAAGTTGCTGTTGATCTTTTGATGAAAATGTTCTCATTTTTTAAGTAATTTATCTATGTGTTCCACGGCCTTGGCCAACCGGGTTTTTTTATCACCCTTTAAAATAACAAAATTCCGATCGTATTCTTCTAAAGTATCCTTGAAATATAAAAACATTTGCTCTCTTTCATCGGGCTTATCCCTTAAATCGTCCTCTTCCCAAGGAATATCTATATAGGTCAATAAGTAAAGATCATAGGTGTTTGCCAACGCATACTTTTCCAATACAGGATCACAATACCCCAAATAATAAGCTTCAGAATATACCTTGGTCTCAAGGAGATCCGTATCACAAATCAAAATAGTATTGGCCTTCTTTGATAGGGTATTTTCTAAGCGCATTTGACCTTCAGCAATGGGCAATAAATCCTTTGGCTCACAGGTATTTCGTTCATTATTCCATTTGTTTTGCAGGTATTCACGCGCATATTCTGGGACCCATACAGAATTGTAGTGTCTTGCCAATTGCTCTGACAGGGTCGTTTTGCCCGTAGATTCCGGACCGAACAAAACTATTTTAATAATGTCTGTGGGCTCTTGTTTAAACTTTTCTTCCATGCGAGATACCCAAAAATGGCTATTATAGTGAATAAAAAATACTGAAAAGAGGTAAATATAAGTCCTTTGTATAAATATAAAGGGACCGATATAATATCTCCTATGATCCAATAAATCCAGTTTTCTATCTTTTTCTTGGCCATAAGCCACATCCCTACAAAGAAAACAGCCGTAGTAAAGGAATCTACGTACGAGGTCCAATTATCCAGTTTATCAAAAAACAGATAGACCACAAGTACAAATACAATGGTAGCTACAAATAGGATGGCAGACCATTTCTTTTCCTTAAATGTTGTTGTAGTTATAGGAATAAAATGGGTGGCATCTACCTTTCTGGTCCAAACATACCATCCATAAATACTCATGGCAAAATAATACGCATTAATAAGCATATCCCCCAACAGACCAAAAACCAACAGAATATATACGAAGACCCCTGTACTGACGATTCCTGTTGGGAATACCAAAATATTCTCCCTCATAGAATACCAAACACTGAGAAAACCAAAAAACACCCCAATCATTTCCAAAATGATCAAATGGGTATCGGTTCCTTCATATTGTGCAAAAATCCAATCAAAAATGGGGCTCATACTCGCTTCTATCCGATTTTACGATTTTCATATACAACAAGCCTTTGTCTATCAACTCAAAAGCCTCTTTGATTTCTACTTGCAAAACGTACATCACCTTATCGTAATCCCCATAAATTTGAGTACTCAAAGGATTCTCTAAAATAGTGAGGCCAGAAGCCCTTAATTTTTTTATGAAATTAATAATATGCTCCTCATACGTATCTTGTAAGGGAGATAGGGTAAGCTCAACGGAAATATTCATGAAGTATAATTGTTTTTAAATGTAATGGAAGCGACTAATTTTTTATAAATTTTGGATATGTACATACATTGTCATTCAATTTGCTTTACCGCATACACACAAGTATACTCTTCAAATTCCAAAAAATTGATGTCATAAAATGATTGGTCCCCGTGGTACAATATCTCTGCAGTGGTCTTGGAATCCGCGAAGGAAAAATCCTTTACATCTACATGGTGTAAAAAACTTAACCCATGTTGGGCATAAATTTTATAAAGCGATTCTTTGGCCCCCCAGACAATGGTGAGCTTGCGCACGATGGCATCTGAATTGGCCAAGGTCTTGTACTCCTCCAACGGGGTGAATTTATTGGCAATCCTCAATATTTTGTCCCGTTGCATCTCTATGTCAATACCAACCTCATCAAAATCACCCAAAATAATACCAGTGAACTCGTGGGAATGGGTTATTGAAATATGCCGACCATCCCTTAAATGTGGTTTTCCAGCCTCGTCATAAAACAGGTCGTGATCCGTGTAACCAACAACGGCCAACAAGTGGCGGATGCTCAAAAATCCCCTTCTGTGAAGTTCAGATTTCATCTCATTAAGCCTGTTCTGACAATGTGGGGTCAAGACAATATCTTTGGAAAGCTCATCCTCTGTTTCCTCTAACTTCCAGATATGTACCACAACTCCAGGCCTTACTGTTATAGTTTTGTAAATAGCCATTGGTTTATTTAAGTAATTAGTACCTTTGCGTTCAGAATATAGCGGTAAAAAACGCTACATAACGAAAGTAAAAATAAATTAGTAAAGAAGTAAGCGGTTGGGATATAAATTAACCTTCTACTTTTAGTATCACTGATATTTTATAAAATTATAACAAAAAAAATTGATCACATGAGCACCAAAACAGTTCCTTATGTACCAAATAAGGTAAAAGATATGTCCCTAGCTGATTGGGGTAGGAAAGAAATCATATTGGCCGAAGCAGAAATGCCAGGCCTAATGGCCTTAAGAGAAGAATACCAGGATGAACAACCCTTAAAGGGTGCTCGTATAGCTGGATGTTTGCATATGACCATACAAACGGCAGTACTTATTGAAACCTTGGTTTCCTTAGGAGCAGAAGTAACCTGGAGCTCATGCAACATATTCTCTACCCAAGATCAGGCAGCGGCAGCAATTGCTGAGGCAGGCATCCCTGTTTATGCTTGGAAAGGAATGAATGAAGAAGAATTTGATTGGTGTATTGAACAGACCTTGTTCTTCGGAGAGGACCGTAAGCCATTAAACATGATTTTAGATGACGGTGGTGACCTTACCAATATGGTGTTGGATAAATATCCAGAATTGGCAGCCGGCATCAATGGTCTATCCGAGGAAACAACCACTGGGGTTCACAGACTTTATGAAAGAGTGAAAAATGGCACGTTACCGATGCCTGCGATCAATGTAAACGACTCCGTTACCAAGTCAAAATTTGACAATAAATATGGTTGTAGAGAAAGTGCTGTAGATGCCATCAGAAGGGCTACGGACACTATGCTTGCTGGGAAAAGAGTTGTTGTTGCTGGTTACGGTGATGTTGGTAAAGGAACAGCAGCTTCTTTTAAAGGAGCAGGTTCTATTGTAACAGTAACTGAAATTGATCCTATCTGTGCTCTTCAGGCAGCCATGGATGGATTTGAAGTCAAGAAAATGGAAACTGTTGTTGGTAATGCCGATATTGTAATTACCACTACTGGAAATAAGGACATTATCCAATCACAGCATTTTAAAGCAATGAAGGACAAGGTGATCGTTTGTAATATTGGTCATTTTGATAATGAGATCGATATGGCATGGTTGAACAAAAACTATGGCTATACCAAAGACCAGATCAAACCACAGGTAGATAAATATACTATTGATGGCAAGGACGTGATCCTTTTAGCCGAAGGCCGATTGGTAAATCTTGGATGTGCCACAGGGCACCCAAGTTTTGTGATGAGTAATTCTTTCACGAACCAAACATTGGCACAAATTGAACTTTGGAAACACAAGGACAAGTATGAAAACGATGTGTACATGCTTCCAAAGCATTTGGATGAAAAAGTAGCAAAATTGCATTTAGCACGTTTGGGAGTTGAATTGGAAACATTACGTCCAGAACAAGCAAAATACATTGGGGTTACCGTTGAAGGACCATTTAAACCTGAATATTACAGGTATTAAATTTTATAGTACCTAACAATTAGTATTGTAAGGAATCTAGAACCCTTATCTTATGAAAATTAAGATAAGGGTTCAATTTTTTTTAGTGACCTCCCCAATTAAACTAACCGTGTATTCATGAATATAATTTTAACTGGAGCCACCGGAACCTTAGGTTCTAAAATACTTTTCTCCCTTTTTGAACAGAATTCTAAAAGTATAGAAAAGGTTTATTTGCCTATCCGAAGTAAAAATTCGACCACTCCAGACGAGCGCATCAAAAAAATGCTTCACAGTGAATTTGTTCCCAAGTTTATTCAAAATAATCTATCCAGTATCCTCAAAAAGATAAAAGTGATAGATGCTACATTTCTTTTAGACCCGACAAGCTTCCTAAAAGATCAAAAAATAGATTTTTTCATCCATTCGGCAGGCTTTGTAAATCTATCTACGGACCTAGGTGCAAAAGAGGATATTTTCAGAGAAAATTTTCAATTTACAAAGGATATCTTTAGATCCTATGCGCCCTTCATAGAAAAGTTTGTCTACATAAGTACTGCCTTTGCAGCAGGCGATATTGGAGGGGTTGTTGACAACGACTATTCCAATAAACAAAACGGCAAATACCGCAACCATTATGAAGCATCCAAGCATGCGTCTGAAAAATTTCTATTGGAAGCTGGCAGAGAATACAAGATTCCAGTACAAATCTTAAGACCTAGCGTTTTAGGAGGAAATATTAAAGACCATCCGCACTTTTTTATATCGAAATATATGGTCTTTTATCTATTTGCGAAATTTTTTTACAACAATAGTTCGAAGGATCTTATTAGAATCTCAACTACAGCCACTGCAGGACTTAATATTATCCCAACAGATTATGCTGCACAAGTCATTGTAAAAGCAATGACGAAGGATATAGAGCAGCTTAATATTGTGCATTCTGAAGAAACTAACCTTATGAGGGGTATGTCCAAAATTTTCGATATTGTCGGGTTCAAGAATTTTAGTTTCACCCAAGAAAAAATTAATTCTGTTACTGGTTTTAAATCTGAATCGGAAAAATTCTATTATGAAACCATTGGGGTACATCTAAACCCTTATTTGACCTCTATGCCCAACCAATGGGATACTACCCTATTAGAGAGTATCCTTCCCATCCCAACCTATGATTTAGAAGAATATCTTTCTGAAACAGTAACCTTTGCAAAATCAAAAAAATTTAGAAGTCAACAGTGGTAATAAGCCAATCATTCCGTTCAAATAATAACAATCTGTCTGCTCCTTACTAACGGCCAACCCTTCTTTCTTAGATTGTAAAGGATCTATTTTCACTTCTTCTCCGTTGTGCATGTAGACAATATAAAAACCTTCTTTAAAGGAAGAAAGCTTTATGATTTCCCCACTAGGCTTTAAGGCATTCCAAGATTTTTCGTGTGTGCTATACACCAAATCTGGATTTTTTTCCTTTTTTAGGCCCTTCTAAAACAGTGATCTCCATTCTGTTTTTGGTAGCGATCATTTCAAAAGTATTCCCGTCTCTTTCCACAATCTGAATTTCCGAATCTCCATCTTGCATGGCAATAGGGTTAGAGCCCGACCAAAATTCTATAACGTTGAAAATTATGGCGTCCCCAAAGAAGTAAAGACCATAAACAGGAATGATATTCAAGCCCCAAAAGATAAGATTGTTTACGAATCTACTATCTGAAACACTTTGGTTCCAATCCTTTAAATTATTAAAGGCACTAAAGGAACCCAAAACAACTTGAAAACATCAAGGAAAGGGAAAGGAAACTGCATGCGAGTAATTTTTTCAGCATCTAAAATTTAAAAGTTTAACCTTAAAGCATAAAAGAGACAATAGCCCAAGTTTCTCTTTTCAGGTAAATATTAACCCAAATGAAAAAGATAAATTAAGAGAAACAAAAAAAACCCTCCTTGTTTCCAAAGAGGGTTTTAGATTTTTGAAGAGCTGTTCCTTATGCCTCGAAAGGATCTATAGAAACAAAGGATTTACCTCCTGCTTTCTTTTTAAATTTTACAAGACCATCTACTCTAGCGTGTAGAGTATGATCTTTCCCAGCATAAACATTTTCACCAGGATTATGCTTAGTACCACGTTGTCTTACGATGATATTTCCAGCAATAGCAGCTTGTCCACCAAAAATCTTTACGCCTAAACGTTTTGATTCTGATTCCCTACCGTTTTTGGAACTACCAACACCTTTCTTATGTGCCATGATATTTTGTTTTAATTCTTAACTATTTACTTAAAGCGTCAATCAAATCAGATTTTTTCATAGAAGAAATCCCTTCGATACCTTTTGCTTTGGCCATTTCTTTCAACTCAGCAACTGTATTTTTGCTTAGGTCTTCAGATGGAGCAGCTACTTTTTTCGGAGCTGCAGCAGTTGGTTTAGCTTCTTTTTGAGGAGCTTCTTTCTTTGGAGCTTCTTTCTTGGCTACTTTTGTAGCGCCTGAAGCAACAATACTCTCAATTCTAATCTCTGTCAAATATTGACGGTGACCATTTTTCTTTTTGTAACCTTTACGTCTTTTCTTTTTAAAGACGATTACTTTGTCACCTTTAAGGTGCTTTACGACTTTCGCCTCAACAGCGGCTCCGTCTATAGCTGGGGCGCCAATTGTGATGTCCTTACCATCTTCCAACAAAAGAACGTTATCAAAAGTAACTTTGCTACCTTCTTCGTCTTGCAAGCGGTGAACATACACTTTTTGGTCTTTTGCAACTTTAAATTGCTGCCCTGCTATCTCTACAATTGCGTACATAGCGTGTATATTATTTGTTAATTAAACACTGCCTATTTTATATAGGCGGGTGCAAATATACTGCTAAATTGCTAACTCACAAGTGTTTTTTTTAAATTAACAAGTTTGACTTTTAATTTTTTCTCCTGGTTTTGAACAATTGCATAAAAGTCAATGTCAAAACCAAAGAAGTTGAAAAACCCATAATGGCTACCGTGAAAAATACAATACCGCCTTCTGTCTTATAATCCTTGAACCAAACTTTAGATAATTCCTGTAGGAATCCTGTATCTACTTCTGTGGTATAAAAGGCGAAAAATATCGTAAAAATAAGAGTGGCCATAAATCCCGTAACAATCCCCGCACTAAACCCTTTGACATAATTAAAGGCTTCACCATCCTGCAAACGTAGATATTTAATAGCTTCATAAATCCCAAAGCCTGTGATTACGCCGTTAAAAAGACTATAAAAAACATTGGTGTGTAGACCAAAAAGCGACAATATTAAAAAGTACGCAATCAGGGAACCACTAGTGGCAATTCCAAATCTAATAGGAAGAGCAAATCTCATCATATACTAATAATTTTAATTAAAAGTTTGAAGTTACAGAATATTCGTGATTTCTTCCAAGAAAACTGAATAAAGAATTATTGCTATATTTTATATATTACAGAAAATACTCTTAATGTTTGTAACAAATTCTTAATTTTGCTACTAACACTAAAAAATCGAGAACTTAAACACTGATTACAATGAAAGAAAAGTTTTTATTAGCTGTTTGTGCGTTGCTTACTGCAACACAAATAGGGGCCCAAGAAGTGGCTTATGAAGAATATAACCTGGACAATGGGCTCCATGTTATTTTGCACCAAGATAATACAGCTCCTTTGGTGACCACTTCCGTCATGTACCACGTAGGAGGCAAGGACAGAACAGAGGGAAGAACAGGGTTTGCTCATTTCTTTGAACACCTTTTATTTGAAGGAACGAAAAATATAGAAAGGGGCAAATGGTTCGAAATTGTTTCTTCTAATGGAGGGAGAAACAACGCGAACACCTCACAGGACAGAACCTATTATTATGAGGTATTTCCTTCCAATAATTTAAAACTAGGCCTTTGGTTAGAATCAGAGCGTATGCTACACCCTGTAATTGACCAAAAAGGGATAGATACCCAAAATGAAGTGGTAAAAGAGGAAAAAAGATTACGACAGGACAATGCACCCTACGGCCAAATACTTCCAGTAGTAGGAAAGAGTCTTTTTAAAAATCACCCATATAAAGATCCTAATATTGGCTACATGGAAGATCTTGATGCTGCAACTTTAGAAGATGTTATAGCCTATAATAAAAAATATTACGTGCCCAACAATGCAGTATTGGTTGTTGCGGGTGATATTAACATTGGGGACACCAAAAAAATGATCCAAGATTATTTTGCGCCTATCCCAAAAGGAGCTACCGTTACAAGAAACTACCCATTGGAAGACCCAATTACAAATGAAGTAGAAACTGTGGCCTACGATGCAAACATTCAAATTCCAGCAGCTATTGTGGCTTACAGAACTCCAGGATTTAAAAATCGGGATGCCTATGTGTTGGAAATGATATCTTCTTACTTAAGCGATGGTAAAAGTTCTAAACTATATAAAAAGATGGTAGACGAACAAAAGCAGGCCCTTCAAATCGGCGCTTTCAATATAGGACAGGAAGATTATGGTATGTACCTTATTTTTGGCCTCCCCCTAGGTGATACTAGTTTGGATGTTTTGGTCTCTGAAGCAGAAGAGGAAATCGCAAAAGTAAGAACCGACTTAATTAGCGAAAAAGATTACCAAAAATTACAGAATAAACGTGAAAACAATTTTGTAAATTCTAACTCAAGCGTAGAAGGAATAGCAGGGTCATTGGCTACAAATTACCTTCTTTATGGGGATACTTCTTTAATTAACAAGGAAATTGAGATTTACAGATCTATTACCAGAGAAGAAATGAGGGCTGTTGCAAATAAATATTTAAGCCCTAACCAACGTGTGGTTATAGATTATTTACCTGAAGAAAAACCAGCAAATTAATAAAAAGATGAAAAAAATAATTACAACTCTGGTTTTGGCATTTATGGCCGTAACCACATATGCACAGGTCGATAGAACAAAAATGCCCGAACCGGGACCATCACCTGAAATAAATTTATTAGAACCAACGCGTTTTGAGCTTAAAAATGGTTTAAAAGTACTTGTGGTAGAAAATCACAAACTGCCACGAGTAGCCATTCAATTACGAATAGACAACCCACCTATTGCAGAAGGTGATAAAGCAGGAGTTAGCTCTTTTGTTTCTAGCCTTTTAGGAAACGGGTCCAAAAGCATATCTAAAGATGCCTTTAACGAAGAAGTCGACTTTTTAGGGGCACGCATTAATTTTGGATCCCAAAGTGCCTTTGCTAGTTCTTTATCAAAGTATTTTCCGAGAATATTGGAGTTAATGGCAGATGCCGCTATAAACCCAAATTTCACCCAGGAAGAATTTGACAAGGAAAAAGACAAATTAATCACAGGCTTAAAAACCCAAGAAAAGGATGTTGCTGCTATTGCTGGTAGGGCACAATCCGCCCTTGCATATGGTAAAAAACACCCTTATGGCGAATTTACCTCAGAAGAAACCGTAAACAATGCAACACTTGCTGATGTGAAGCAGTTTTATAGCAGCTACTTTGTTCCTGCTAATGCCTATTTAATCGTAATTGGCGATGTAAATCCTAAGGAAGTTGAAAAATTGGTAAAGAAAAATTTTACCCCTTGGACCAAAGCCACACCTCCTTCTTTTGAATATACAAAACCTCAGGATGCGCTATACACCCAAATTAATTTTGTAGATGTGCCTAATGCAGTTCAATCAGAAATTGCCGTAGAGAGCTTGGTAGACTTAAAAATGAGCAGTCCTGATTATTTGGCCGCATTGGTGACCAACCAGATTTTAGGTGGAGGGGGCGAAGGTCGTCTTTTTCTTAACCTAAGAGAAGATAAAGGCTATACATACGGATCCTATTCTAGATTGGGCAATGACAAATATGCCCCATCCAGATTTATGGCCACTGCAAGTGTTCGTAACGCGGTTACGGACAGTTCAGTCGTAGAACTTCTTAAAGAAATAGACAGAATCATAAAAGAACCCGTAACCGCTGAGGAGCTTGCGAACACCAAAGAAAAATATATTGGTAATTTTATAATGGCCCTAGAAAGACCTGAAACTATAGCAGGTTATGCTTTGAACATTGAAACCGAAGGACTACCCAAAGATTTTTACAAAACCTATTTAGAGCGAATCAACGCTATTACCATTGAAGAGGTACAAGCTGCTGCTAAAAAATATTTTAGCACTGAAAATGCACGAGTAGTAATTGCCGGAAAAGGAAGTGAGGTCCTAGATAATTTAGAGCAGGTAACTTTTAACGGTAAAAAACTTCCTGTTCATTATTTTGATAAGGAAGTCAATAAGGTAGAGAAGCCAAAATATGAGGTAGCCATCCCAGAAGGGACCACAGTGAATACAGTTCTTGAATCCTACATCAAAGCAATTGGTGGTAAATCTAAATTGGAGGGTGTTAATTCATATGCCATGACTGCAGAGGCCGAAATGCAAGGTATGAAACTAGATCTTGAGATGAAAAAAACCTCTAAAGATCAATTTATGCAAGATGTTAAGGTCATGGGAAATTCCATGAGCAAGCAAGTCGTTGATGGTGAAAAAGGATATATGGTAATGCAAGGACAACGTAAAGATTTGAGCGAAGAAGAACTTCAGAAATTGAAAGCCGAATCGTCCCCATTTCCTGAGATGGACTACTTAAACGGTACTGCATCGTTAGAGGGTATTGAAATGGTTGATGGGCAAAAAGCATACAAAATAAAAGTATCCGAAGAAAAAACATCCTTTTACAGCATGGAGACCGGACTTAAAATACAGGATGCGGTAACTGCGGAAGCACAAGGACAAACCATGAGCACCACTTTTGGGTATGGAGATTACAAAGAAGTTTCCGGAATACTGTTCCCATTCCAGTTAATACAAAGTATGGGTCCGCAAAAGATAGATTTTATAGTTAAAGATATCAAAGTGAACGAAGGGGTAACACCTGCTGATTTCCAATAATTGGTGATTAAATTTTGAGAAAGCATCCAAGACTGGTTTACACAGTTTTGGGTGCTTTTCTTTTTTTGTTCACCATCCAAACCCCTAATAAAATAATCAAGGCACCTATTAATTGATACATGTTTAATTTTTCACCATCCCATACACCCCATAAAACCGCCACTAAAGGAAGTACATAGGTCACCGAGGCAGCAAAAACGGGACTTGCTATTCGTATCAATTTATTAAAGAATAGGTTGGCTATTGCAGTACCCACAATACCCAAAATAAAGATATAGGCCATAGGCAAATGCATTGCGTCATTGGACCATACCTCGGTAAAAAATCCGGAATAGATCAAAATAATAAACGCTGGTACAATGACCATGGCAAAACTGCCTGCAGTTACTGCCAACGGACTTAAATGGGAAAGATGCTTCTTAATAATATTGATGTTAAAGGCATATCCCATTGCAGATAACAAAATAAAAATAGCATACCAATAATTCTGATTAGGACTAAACTCCATTCCAGCAGCAATTAAGGCAAACGTTCCCAACAGTCCAATAAAAATTCCTACTACCTGCCTTTTTGTAATAATAGCGCCAAACAAAAGGGTTCCTATTACAGCGGTGTTCAAGGGAACCAGAGAATTAAAAATAGCCGTTACCCCACTATCTATCTCTGTTTGGGCCAAAGCAAACAAAAAAGGAGGAAAAAAAGAACTCAAAAAACCTGCTGCAGCAATCCATTTCCATTCAGATGCCGTAATAACCTTTAAACTTTTAAATCCAATTAGCATTAAAAAGCTCCCAGCGAATACAATCCGCAAACCTCCCACTTGAACAGGACTTAATCCTACCAAGGCCTTTTTTATTAGAATAAAAGAAGATCCCCATATCAGGGACAAGAGTATTAAGTAAAACCATTTTCTGGTCTGTTCGCTCATGCTTTAAAATTTGACTGCAAAATTGAACTATTATCCTAAATAATGAATCACCACCACTACATTATATTTTTTGATGCAACTATGGTGTCATTCCTACTTAAAAAATGATTCTTTTTGGGTAGGCATTAGGGCAGTAAATGTTAATTTTGTTCCATATAAAAACAAAGACAATGAGAGTTTCAGCGATTAGTATAGCATTTATTTTTAGTGTAGTATTCGTTACTTGTAAGGAAGAAAAGAAGGTGCCAACTAAAACTACACAAATGAAAGAGGTCATGGCCGTGCATGACGAGCTTATGCCAAAAATGGGAAAAATTGGGCGTTTGGTTGGTGAATTAAACAAGATAGAAGATTCCACAGAGACTGGACAGGTATACAAAGAGGCAAAAATAGAACTACAAGAAGCGAACAAGGCCATGATGGATTGGATGAAAGAATTGGGTGACCACTTTGACTATGAGGAGATTATGAAGGGCAAAGAGCTCACTGAACAGAAACAAGAATGGCTTAACGAAGAAGAGGAAAAAGTGAAGGTTCTAAAAGAAAAAATAAATGGCAGTATAGAGAGAGCAGAGAAATTGTTGGAAAATAACAAATAATTCTTTTTTTTTAATTCTTCCACCTCATGGTTTCCATTATATGCCGTATGTCCTTTTGCAAATAGACCGCTGCAGGCAAAATAGAATCATAATTGGGTTTGGTATTAAAATAAAGGGAACCCGTTACGAAATGCGATATGCTATCCGTTAAATAAAATTGGGATTGGGATGCGGCGTTTCCCTTAACTTCATAATACATTCCATACACCTTATCCGTATCGTTTGCAAAAGGCTGCTCCAATATATTATCTGCTTTGCCAACATGTTCATAGGAAAACTTTTGCGCATCGGACATCAATTTAGATAAATTGCCCTCTACATTTTTGTAACTGATAAATATGGAGCCTTTCATTTCTGGATAATCTAGAGTGAGGGCACAATCCTCTTTCCTTTCCAATTGAGCTTGTTTACTATGTTCAAATTCATAAACACAGTCCATCTCTAATTTCTTTGAAGCCATTTCGGGATACTCCAATCTTAACATTGCCTTTGGCTTGGGAAGAACATCTTCCTTACAACCAACAAAACATGTCAAAAAAACAATCAAGAAAATAGATTTAAAATTCATGTGGCAACGATATTTTTATTTGTCTTAATCTCTTTTTATCCAAGCTTTCCACTATAAAGGTGTAGCCCTTAAAAAGAATCTTCTCCCCTCTTTTTGGGAAACTCCCTGCAATCTCTAATACAAATCCCGCTATGGTTTCAGATTCCCCTTTGCGTTCCTCAAAATCAATTTCATCTTCAATCTTGGCGACACGGTAGAAATCCTTTAGGGCTGTTTTACCATCAAACAAATAATTAAAATCGTCTAGTTTGGAAAAAACCAAGTCCTCATCATCAAACTCATCAATGATGTCCCCTACAATTTCCTCAATAATATCATCTAAGGTCACAATTCCTGAAGTTCCGCCATATTCATCAACTACAATGGCCAAGTGGTTTTTCATTTCTTGGAACTCCATCAAGAGGTCATCTAGCTTCTTGTTCTCAGGGACAAAATAGGGTTCCCGCACCAAAGTGGACCAATTAAACATTTTACGATCTATGTATGGCAAAAGATCCTTCACATAGAGTACCCCTTTCACATTATCAATATTTTCCTGATATACAGGCACTCTGGAATAACCATTCTTTTTGATCTCTTCCAACACCTCTAAAAACTTCATATCCATATTTAGGGCAAAAATATCTATCCTTGGCAGCATAACCTGCTTTGTATCTGTATTCCCAAAAGAAACTATTCCCTGCAAGATCTTTTGCTCTTCTTTTGTGGTATCGCCTTCAGAAGTTAGTTCCAAAGCCTGGGACAAATGGTCTACACTTAAGTTAGATTTCTGTTTCCCCAATCTACGATGTAGGAATATTGTAGCCGATCTCATGGGCATACTTAATGGGGTTAGAAGAAAATCTAATACCCTTAAGGGATAGGCCATACGGTTAGAAAAGGTTTTCCTATTTCTATTGGCATAAATTTTTGGCAATATTTCCCCGAACATTAAAATGAGGAAGGTTATTACTACCACTTCCAATAAAAAACGAACTGAAATTATACCCAACCATATATAGGTAATATTGGCAAATAAGACATCTCCCATATTACTGAACAACAAAACAATCCCGATATTAATGGTGTTGTTGGCTATAAGTATGGTAGCCAATAATTTTTTGGGGCGTTCCAGCAGTTTAACCACAATATTTCCTTTTGTGGTCTTTTTTTCTATGATCTCGTTGATATCTGTAGGGGAAAGTCCAAATAATGAAACTTCAGCTCCTGAAATTACCGCAGAGCATACTAGTAAGACTATAATAACAATTATTTGAAGCGCAAAAGCACTATCCAAAACTATAAAATTAAGCAGTAAACTAAAGGGGTCTGGATTCAACAGTCAAAATTTAGTGTAAGGTTATTTTAGAATGGCAAATCATCATCCTCTTCTGGCGCACTGGCTTTGGGCATTGCTTTTGGAGCGTTCGAAGTAGGTGTGCTAGTTTGAGAAAGTCCCGAAGAAGGAGCTACAGACGGGGCATTGGATGAACTTTCATTTTTGGTGGTTAAAAAAGTGAATTCCTGAACATGCACTTCTGTGGTATAGCGTGTGGTACCGTCCTCTCCCTGCCACTGGCGGTTTTTTAATCTTCCTTCAACATATATTTTATCACCTTTACTTAAGTATTTCTCACAAATTTCGGCGGCTTTATTTCTCACCACCACATTGTGCCAATCTGTATTGGTCACCTTTTCTCCTGTTTGCTTGTTCGTGTAAGTTTCATTAGTTGCCAAAGGAAAACGTGCAATACTGTTACCCCCTTCAAAATAATGAATTTTAACCTCATCTCCCAGATGCCCAATCAGCATCACCTTGTTTAATGTCCCGCTCATAATTGTAATCTTATATCAAAAATACTAAAATTTAAATGCATTTATAAACTCTGCTATCAAAACAGGCACGGGATATTCCTTTAGCTTGTCAAAACTAACCCCATTTTTGCGCTTCTCCTCACTTTTTACAATCCAAAATTTAGTATGCAAATGCTGGTGAGATAATCTATGGACAATAGTTTTTTCGTTAAATTGATAGATCTCCGAAGCTTCTTTTAGCTCCAATATCGCACCCATAGTTTTTTTTACCTCTTCCAATGAATATTCCTTTTCGGTTTCCAAAAGAGGGAATTCAAATAGATTTTGCCATATCCCTTTACCCCTTCTTTGCCTTATTTCAATATGATTAAATTTATCCAACACCACAAGGTAGTTGAAATAGCGTTCCTTAACCTTCGCCTTTTTCAATTTTACAGGGAATACATTAATTTTTCCTTTTTGCAATGCCACACAACTATCACTCAAGGGACAATGCAGACAGTACGGATTTTTAGGCGCGCACAGCAAGGCTCCAAACTCCATGATACCTTGGTTATAATCCGCAATCTGATTGGCATCCATAACCTTTAATGACAAAGCTTTAAAATACGTAATGCCCTCTGTACTATTAATAGGTAAGTCTATTCCAAAATAACGTGACAGCACCCTATACACATTGCCATCTACTACTGGTTGAGCCTCATTGAAGCAAAAAGAAGCTATGGCACTAGCAGTGTAATCCCCTACTCCCTTTAGCGATAACAACTCCTTGTAGGTATTTGGAAAATTCCCATTGTATTTTTCCGAAACTAATTTAGACGTAGTATGTAAGTTTCTTGCTCGGGAATAATACCCTAGTCCCTGCCATAGTTTTAAGACCTCTTCTTCCGAAGCCTTCGCCAAGTCATGAACGGTAGGAAATTGTTCAACAAACCGCTCATAATAAGGCATGCCTTGGGACACACGTGTCTGTTGCAACATGATTTCTGATAGCCAAATCTTATAGGGATCTTTGGTGTTTCTCCAAGGCAAACTTCGTTTGTTGGCCGAATACCAAAATATAATTTTTTGAGAAAAAGACATTTATAAAAAGCTAAAAAACAAAAGTAAAGGTTTATAGACTTAAAATTAAGTCCTTTAAGATAAAAGATTGAATTTAATTCATATATTTGCAACCCGAAAAAAACACATAGAAAATCTATAATACAAAATGACGAAAGCAGACATTGTAACGAAAATCTCAGAAAAACTGGGCATTGAAAAAGGAGATGTACAGGCTACTGTTGAAACTTTTATGGAAGAGGTAAAGACTTCATTGGAAAATGGAGATAATGTTTACTTAAGAGGTTTTGGTAGTTTCATTATTAAAACAAGAGCAGAAAAGACTGGTAGGAATATTTCTAAAAATACCACCATCAAAATACCTTCGCACAACATTCCTGCATTTAAACCCGCCAAGGTTTTTGTTGAAGGAGTTAAAAGCAACGTAGAAGTTAAATAAAGTACTAACCCTAAAGTAAATTTTTATGCCTAGTGGTAAAAAGAGAAAAAGACATAAGGTAGCGACTCACAAACGCAAAAAGCGTAGGAGAGCTAACCGTCACAAGAAAAAGTAGTTTTAGAACTACTTTTTCTTTTTATTAAGTTCATTGACATAGAAATTCCTTAACGGAATTTCAACGGGTTTTAACAGCCTGTTAGAACTAATGTTTAATCCATTTGTCCCAAACTCGATTTACATCGTAAAGGGATAAGTATAAATTGATTCAGGTGAATAGAGAACTGATCGTAAGATCAAGTCCTGAAGCCGTCGATTTTGCCTTATTAAAGGATGGAAAACTTACAGAACTTCACAAAGAAGAAGAAAGTAACAACTTTACGGTTGGCGATATTTTAATTGCCAAAGTGCGTAAGCCAGTTACTGGATTAAATGCTGCCTTCGTCAACGTTGGATATGAGAAAGATGCCTTTCTACATTACCATGACCTAGGACCACAGCTTTCTACGATGTTGAAATTTGTAAAAAAATTGAGTATGGGAAAATTGAAAGATTTTACCCTGAAAGACTTTCCATTTGATAAAGAGATAGATAAGGATGGTAGCATCAATGATGTTATCAAAGCCAATCAATCTTTATTAGTGCAAATTGTTAAAGAACCCATTTCCACAAAAGGACCTAGAATAAGTTCAGAGCTTTCATTAGCAGGACGTTATTTGGTAATGGTCCCTTTTTCTGACCGAGTCTCCGTTTCACAAAAAATAGAGAGCAAGGAAGAAAAAGAAAGACTTAAAAGGCTCGTTAAAAGCATAAAGCCTAAAGGATTTGGCGTTATTATAAGAACAGTTGCAGAAGGCAAAAAAGTAGCCGAACTGGACAGAGATCTACAGAACTTACTGACCAAATGGACAGTAATGTGCAAAAAGTTGTATAAAGCTCCGCATCCATCCAAAGTACTGGTTGAATTGAACCGTGCATCCTCCATTTTAAGGGATGTATTCAACGATTCCTTTACAGGAATATATGTAGACGATGAAACGCTTTATACCGAAGTAAAAGATTACGTGCAAGAAATTGCACCTGAGAAAGAATCTATTGTAAAGTTGTACGATTCCAATGTTCCAATTTTTGAAAAATTTGGAATAGATCGGCAAATTAAAACATCCTTTGGCCGTACCGCCTCCATGAGTAAGGGTGCGTACTTGATTATAGAACACACCGAAGCACTCCACGTAGTGGATGTAAACAGTGGCAACCGTTCCAACAAAGCAAAAAATCAAGAAGATACAGCCCTGGAAGTAAATTTGTTGGCAGCATCTGAAATTGCAAGACAATTGCGATTGCGGGATATGGGAGGTATTATCGTTGTAGATTTCATCGATATGTCCAAACCTGACCACAGAAGGAAACTTTTTGACCACCTTAGGGATGAGATGAAAGATGACCGCGCCAAACACAAAATCTTGCCCCCGAGCAAGTTTGGACTCATACAAATTACAAGACAACGGGTTAGGCCCGAAATGAACATAAAAACTAGTGAGGAAAATCCAAATGCCCCAGGGCAAGAAGTGGAAGCCCCAATTGTTTTGATCGAAAAAATCAATTCAGACCTAGAAAAATTGTTAAAAGGCCCAGCAAGTGATACCGGGATTACATTAAATATACATCCCTTTATTGCGGCTTACATCACCAAAGGTTTCCCATCTATCCGTTCCAAATGGTTTTTGGAACATAAGAAATGGGTGAAAATACAACCAAGAGATGCGTACACGTATCTCGAATACCGTTTTAAGAATAAAGACGGTAAAACCATATATTAATAAAAAGCGACTCCAGCAACGGGGTCGCTTTTTTTGTTCTTCGCAGCCCCAACCTTTAAATTTAAACACCAAATCCAGGTTACTTCAAATCTTAATTATTTGACCCTTATTATTTATCTTAGGGACTACAGTATCTAAATAAGTAACATCATCGTAAAATTATGAAAACCGAAAAGGAGATTTCAACACATTTAGAAAAAATTTTTTGTTTTCCTATTCCAACCATAATCAGAACACCCGAGGTTATATACAACGTATTAGAACACGAACCCTTTATTTATACAGAACGCACCAAAGAAATCAGATTATATGTTTCCTTTTTGAAGAAAAATAGTGATGCTGATTTGGAGTTTCCATGGATAAGCCCAAATCATTCTTTCAAAATAATTGGCAAAATAGAGCAGACTATTCTAAGTGTATTAGACCTCTCCATATCTAAATCCCCTAAGGCCATGGCATCTTTAGAACTCCATTATGGAAAAGAAATTACCACCCGAAACTGGAATACGATTGAACTCATAGGGCATAAGTTACCAAGACGATCCAACTAAATTAATAATCCATAAAATAAATCCAACATCATTATAGCGATGGTTATATATGTTGTTATCACCTAAAATTCAATATCTTAGAGACACTTAAAAATAGGTTATATGAAAACTGACTGGTTGAAGATAGCTTTAATCTGTATTTCAATAGTAATTGCTGGCTACTTCGTAGGAAACATGCAAAAAACTGGCAAAAAATACGATAGATATGTTCAAGTAAAAGGTCTTTCTGAACAAGAGGTAAACGCCGATCTTGCTGTGTGGCCCATCAATATAACCCTTACTGGAAATGATCTGAAATCCCTTCAAAGTGATATTGAATCTCAAAATAAGGACGTTTATAATTTTTTTATTGCACAAGGATTTAGTCAAAATGAATTGACCAAAGGCAGTACCAATATTAGTGATATACGCGCAGACATTTATAATTCCAATTATCAGAACAACGCTTTTAGATATTTGGCCAAGTCAGAATTCACCGTAAGAACCAAAGATATTGACAAGCTTCAAAAAGCACTTTCCGAGTCATTGGAACTCATGTCTAAAGGGATACTACTTGGATCCAAAAATACCTGGAGGCCCATTGAGTATATTTTTACTGGCCTTAATAAACTAAAACCTTCTATGATAGAGGAAGCAACTAAAAATGCCAGGGAGGTTGCGGAGAAATTTGCACTAGACTCAGATGCCGATGTAGGGGAAATAAGAATGGCCAGCCAAGGTCTTTTTTCCATAACCGACAGGGATGAAAACACCCCTCAGATAAAATTAGTTCGCGTAGTTTCTACTATAGACTTTCATCTGGAAAATTAATGAGGCTGTTAAATAAACATTAACTCCAAAAAATGGATCAAAGAAGGCTCAAAAGAAAGTATCAAGCAGGCACACCAATTTACGTTTTGCTCCTTTTTTTAGTTTTAATCACATCATGTAATGGCCAGTACAAAACCAATGTACCACCAAACATTTCCGAAAGCCATAAGAAAAAATCCAAAACAATCCCCAACAATACATCGGTATCAGAATACCAACTTGCCACACAGAAATATGGAATGCCTTTACTTACCCCTCCAAGGATAAGCGATTTTGTCCGAAGAATATTTCAGGACAACAGTGGAAATCTGTGGTTCGGGACCAATGGCGATGGGGTCATCCGTTATAATGGCGATTCCCTACAATATTTCTCAATTGATGAGGGGTTCGGCGGGGTTGCGGTACGAGGTATTATTGAGGATAAGAAAGGTAATGTTTGGTTTGGGACAGAAAGGGGGATAACCAAATATGACGGAACATCATTTACCAATTTTACAGAGAAAGATGGCCTTATCAATAATGATGTTTGGAGTATGGCAATAGACCGCAAGGGAATCATCTGGATAGGCACCTTGCAAGGTGTAAGTCGGTTTGATGGAGAAGCGTTCACTCCATTTGTCATACCCGAAGCTAAACCGGACTATACCAGAGGGGTTACAAGCTCCAAAATAGTCCATAGTATCATGGAAGACAGCAAGGGAAAAATGTGGTTTGGCACCAATGGAGGTGCCTATAGCTATGATGATAAGTCCTTGACCAATTTTTCGGAGAAGGATGGCTTGTGCAACAATAATGTGAATAGCATTTTAGAGGATAAGGAAGGCAACCTATGGTTTGCTACTACACACAAGGGGATTTGTCGTTTTGATGGAAAATTATTTACCAATATGAGCGACCAGTATGGCCTCAACGGTACAGAGGTATGGCATATTTATCAAGATCATAAAGGTAACATTTGGTTCCCTGTAAAAAGTTTTGGGGTGTATAGATACGATGGTAAATCATTTACCAATTTCCGTGAAAAGGACGGTCTCGCCAGTGATGCCATTCAGAGTATATTTGAAGATAAAGAGGGACGACTTTGGCTAGGAGGTTGGTTGGGACTCAATCGGTACGATGGCACCTCATTTTTCAAAGTTTCCACAATGGATGCTCCTTGGGCTAAATAATTAAGATCATATGAATTATAGAAAAGCAAAAATCAAGGATTTGGATGAATTATCCGTAATGTTCGATGCTTATAGGGTTTTTTATCGCAAGGAGACAGATATTGCAAGTGCTAAAAACTTTCTGACGGAAAGAATTTTAAAAAACGATTCTGAGATTTTTGTTGCGGAAAACTCTGAACACCAATTAGTTGGATTTGTACAGTTATACCCGCTATTCTCCTCTGTTCGCATGAAAAAATTATGGATGTTGAACGATTTATTCGTAAATTATATCTGTCGTAAGAAGGGTATTTCCTTGGGATTGATTGACAAAGCCAAAGAACTTGTTGAAACCTCGCATGCTTGTGGCATGTTTTTAGAAACTGAAAAATCCAATTTAGTGGGCAATAATTTATATCCAAAATCCGGATTTAAATTTAATCAAGACTCCAATTATTATGAATGGTATCGTAAATAACTACGCTACACCCTAAATAATACTTAGGGCTATGGTGCTAAAATAAAGAGTTATGATCATACAACACAAAAGACTTTATATCATCCTGCTTATCGCGGTAAGTATATTGCTTATACCATTACTGGCCATGCAGTTTACGGAGGAGGTCAAATGGACCTTGTCCGATTTTCTAGTGGCAGCGTTCCTCCTTCTGGGTACAGGTTTAATGATTGATCTGGTCCTAAGAAAAGTGACCAAAACAACCTATAGAATTGCACTGTGCACAGCACTTCTGATAAGTCTTTTCCTTATTTGGGCAGAACTCGCCGTTGGTATCTTTGGCACGCCCCTAGCTGGTCAGTAAGCGGGATCAAAACAAATTGAACAATCAGACAAGTACTAGAATGGTATTTTGTTATTAAATTCAAACTAAAAAAACAATAGGGTGTTCTTTTTATTTCTTAATGAACATCCAGTTATTGCACGAAAAGCAATATTGCTAAAAGTAATTTTTCTTGAACGTTTAACTTGTATAGTCAGAATATGAGAAAATACTATATCGGAATAATAGCAAGCCTTGTGACCTTTATCTCTTGTGAACCAAAAGTTATCGCGGATTTTGAAATTACAAATAATTCTGGGTCAAGAATTGATTCACTTAAAATTGGAGGAAAGAAAGCTTACAATACTTCATTTATTTCTATAAGACCAAACGAAAAAGCGCATTACAAAGCTGATATGACCAGCGCTATACAAACTGATAGTTCTTATATTATTTCGTACAAACAAAATAATGAAACCATACTACTGCCATTTCAGTATTTCATAAATAGATACCCAAATAATAAATTGATACTTATAGATATTCAAAAAGATACCTTATCGATGGATATTGAATTCTGAAATTACCGATTCTATCACTTTTTAATATAACGGTTCTTAAAATCAAAAATCCTATCAAAATATTTTTTACCTTTTTGTAGCAAATATTAAAATCATCCAGCATCATGGCCAAGAACAAACATCATATGAAGATTGCAATGGTCAGCGTATTTGTAGCCGATCCCGATAAAGCTTTTAAGTACTACACAGAGGTACTGAGCTTTGAAGAGGTGATGTATTCCCATGAAAGCCATATTGCCATTGTAAAATCCACCTTAGAGCCCAAGGGCATCAATTTACTTTTAGAACCCACAGAGTCTGGAGGTATTGAAGTTGCCAAAACCTATAAGAAAACCCTATACGGTATGGGCATGCCAGTTATCACCTTTAGTACAACTGATATACAAAAAACCGTTGATGAGCTAAAGACCAAAGGCGTTGTCTTTAAAAAAGAACCTGTAAAAACAGGCTATGGCTTTGAAGCTGTTTTTGATGATGCCAATGGAAATTTCATCCAACTAATCCAATTGAATTAAAAAGAAACAAGGTATGCTCACCGATATTCATCCGAAATTACCTATGCGCAATAAAAATGTTACGCGAGAATTCTACGTGATCAAGTTGGGCTTTACCGAATTTGGCAGTTCAGATTATGATGGATATTTAATGCTGCAGAAAGACAATATTCAAATTCATTTCTTTAGGTTTGAGGAGCTCGACCCAAAAGAAAATTATGGTCAGGTTTATATTAGAACGGACCATATCGATCAATTTTACCAATTAATAATAGCTAATAAAACGAGCATACATCCAAATGGACCCTTAGAAACAAAACCTTGGGGACAAAAGGAATTTTCTGTTCTGGACCCCGATAATAATCTTTTAACCTTCGGACAAAACCTATAAAAATAAATAGAAAGGTGCATACATAAATTTAAAATTTATGTATGCACCCTTCTATAATAATAAATCCGACTTTTGTAATCTTGTCGCTATTCTACTTCACTATCCTCTAAAACTTCTTCTTCAGCCGTTTGAGTTTTCTCAATTACCTTAAATTGCTCCAATTGTTCTTCTTCTCCCGTAAAATATGGAAAAACATCCATTATGGGAGATTCCGTGATTGCAGGCACAGTGTAATCCCCTGTAGTACCCTTCATAGCCTCAATGGTATTGTCATAGGCTTCTTTTAGGTCATTAGCCTGTACTAGCATATAGATATTGGTCTTGCGTTCCTTCCCACTGTTTTCATCAAAGGCAATCAAAGCTACCTTAGACTTAAACCAACGGTCGGAGTTTTCCACAGGGTGCACTTCTGAAAAATTGGCGACTTTAATATTGGTAATCAAGAACTCTTCCCTTGTATAGGCAGCCATCTCTTGGTTGATTCTAGTCTCAGCCTCTGTATAGGAAATGGCATCCAACAAGTACGTTTCTGTAGTAACTTTTTGTTCTCCAGTCTCTTGTATTTTTCTGTATTTTACTTTGCACTCATACCAGGTTACGCTCATGTCTTTTTATTTAGGATGCCAAATATAACAGTTAAAAAAGGCTTACTTAGAAATCCTTAAAAGAGATATTCACAAATTGTTCTTTACACTCTTTTTTACATAAGTACAGGATACAGAAACATAAATGAATAAGAAAAATAATTTTTAAAATATTTCTTACTTCCTAAAAATCCTTTGCCATTTCTTCAAATGGACTTAGCTTTGGAACTCTATGCACAATAATGGTTACATGGACTTCTCACGTCCAACCTACACCTTGGAAGAAGCTACCAGAAAATTGGAGGGCTATTGTGCCTATCAAGAGCGCTGCCATAAGGAGTTAGTGCAAAAATTACGCGATATGCGTATGATTCCTGACGCTATAGACCAGATCGTGGTACATCTTATAGATCATAACTTTTTAAACGAAGAGCGCTTCGCTATGAGCTATGCAAGGGGGAAATTTAATATTAAAAAATGGGGCCGTAACAGGATTACCCAAGAACTGAAACAACGGGAGATCTCTAAATACAACATCCAAAAAGCGTTGGCCCAACTGGACACCCACGTCTATGTGGAGACTCTAGATGCCTTAGCCAAAAAAAGATTGGGTACCATTACAGAGAGCAATATCCAGAAAAGAAGAAAAAAACTAGCCGACTACCTCTTGTACCGAGGGTGGGAAAGTCATTTGGTGTACGAAAAAATATCCGAACTCATCAAATAAAAAGCGCTCCCTTTTCTACCAAAAAGAAGCGCTTCACTATTTATAATTTTTATTCCCTATAGGTTAAATGAAGCTCCAATACTGAAGACGAACTGATTGTTCAATTCTTGCGCTGGAGTCAGGTCACTATTGTCATACTTAGCCAAAGGTGCTGCGAATTCCATAAAAATACCAAATCCGTCCGTAAAAAAGTATCGGGTACCCAAGTGACCTCCAAAATTACGAAGGCCCAAGCTCAAACCAGGATAGATATCCATTTGGTTGCCCAATTGGAACACACTCCCCAAATTGGCGTTGAATCTTGCTCGTACATCTACCCTGTCATCAAATTCAGCATTAATGGTTTCCTCTACACCCAAAATATAGGTGGCTGTAAACCCTATTGAAAAATTCTCTCCAAGGCCTGTATCATAAGTGGTAACGATTCCCGCTCCATTATTCTGGAAATTGGCCCCAACTTGAAACTTGGAATCTCCCTTTCCTTCAAAAGCTTGGGCATTGGCGAAAGTTGCTGACAAAACAAACATTACTAAAACTAGTGCTTTTTTCATATAATTCTTTTTAATACTATCAGGTTTTAAAATAAGTTACAAATGTATTTAATTCCTCGAAACTTGCACTATCCCACAAGTTTGTTTGTACGTATTACGGCCCGTTCATTTTTCCAATCGATCCATTCCTGTCCCTTCAACTTACGCATAAACTGGTCATAATACCGCATCACCAAGACGTTGTAAAAAGCGGTTCCCAAATTTTTTGGGTTTCGGGCAATAGCCCGAAGACTCATGGAAAATCCAGGCGTTACATATTTCATATAGTGCCAATATCCTTCTGGCATATACAAAACCTCTCCATGCTGTAATTGTGTCTTATAACCCTTAGCATTTTTTAAGGCTGGCCATTGGTCTAAATCCGGATTAGAGAAATCGATGCTTTCATGGGTGATAAGCGCATGAGGAACCTTGTACAAATACTTGTTCTCAGACTGAGGAAAAAGGATAATTTCTTTCTTTCCCTCAAAATGAAAGTGGAATATATTGGCCAGATCTATGTCGTAATGCATAAAGGTTGAGGAATTCTCTCCTCCAAAAAACAGCATTGGTAAGCCTTTCATCAATCTCAATCCAAAATCGGGGAAAGAAAAGTCGCGCTGCAACTCGGGCACCTCCTTTAATACATTCCATAAAAAGATTCGATACTTGGTGGGTTCAGCTTTGAGAAGGTCAATATAGTCTGCCATTTGCATTTTAGCGTGAGGCTCGTTAAACCCATCCTTATGGTTCACGGGCCTATCGTCGTATAAGGGTACCGTTTTATGACCGGCCACCTGCTTCATATATTCTAGGCTCCATTTAGAATAGGCAGGCCACGCCTCAATGAAGCGCTCTATAACAACAGGCTTTTGGGGTTTAAAATACTTTACTATAAAATCTTCCTTGGTAATAGTCTTTACCCGGGGTATATCCTGTAAATTCAAACGCTACAGATTATCTTAACCTTCTAAATTTAATTACCCAATCCGAATCCTTTAACAGGGATTAGAGGTCTATTCCGAAAGTTTTGCCTTTTGCTTAGCACTTTCGTTACGTTCTATTGTATGTCCTGGTCTGCTCCATTTTGGTTTCTCTCCCAAAGGCTGGAATTTAGAATCTTGTGCCTCAACAGTTTTTGGCTGTGACACTTTTGTAAATGGCTTCTGGGGATTTAAGCCCAAGAGTTTGAACATTTCCATATCCTGGTTAACATCTGGATTAGGGGTGGTCAATAATTTATCTCCTGCAAAAATAGAATTCGCTCCCGCAAAAAAGCACATTGCCTGTCCTTCTCTACTCATCTCCATGCGCCCTGCAGAAAGCCTTACCTGGGTTTCTGGCATTACAATACGCGTGGTTGCCACCATACGAATCATCTCCCAAATAGAAATAGGCTCAATATCTTCCATTGGCGTTCCTTTAACGGCTACCAAAGCATTGATGGGCACCGATTCTGGCTGTGGGTCCAAGGTAGCCAAGGCTACTAGCATTCCCGCCCTATCCTCAATCTTTTCACCCATTCCAATAATTCCGCCACTACAAACGGTCACATTGCTTTTTCTTACATTTCCTATGGTATCCAAACGGTCCTTAAACGCCCGTGTGGAGATTATATCCTTGTAATAATCCTCAGATGTATCCAAATTGTGGTTGTATGCATACAATCCGGCTTCCGCCAAACGCTGTGCCTGGTTTTCAGTTAGCATTCCCAAGGTACAGCACACCTCCATATCCAATTTGTTAATGGTGCGCACCATCTCCAATACATTGTCAAACTCTGGTCCGTCTTTCACGTTACGCCAAGCTGCACCCATACATACCCTAGAACTTCCGGATGATTTGGCACGAAGGGCCTGGGCCTTAACTTGCTGAACAGACATAAGGTCATTACCCTCTAAATTGGTATGGTAACGTGCCGCTTGCGGACAGTACCCACAATCTTCTGGACAACCCCCTGTCTTAATAGACAACAAGGTAGACACCTGTACTGTATTAGGGTCATGTGATTTACGATGCACCGTTGCTGCCTCATACAGCAACTCCATCAATGGCTTATTGTAAATTTCTAGAATGGCCTCTTTGGTCCAGTTGTGCTTTATTTCGCTCATAGATCTATATTGTCTGGGGCTTACCGCTATTTTATCGCTTTCCTGCTAGGTTTCCAATCTTGTCAGATTTTAAAAACGTTGAAGGGTCTAGCAAGGGAAATAGCAGCCGGGCTGTACACTCTATCTTTTCTTTTATCGGTCATCCATCACCTGCAATCCGAAATCCCAAAAGAAAAGGATGTCATTACCATCCCTAAGCCAAAAGTTCAAATTAAAAATCAAAAATAGCCTATTTACAAATCATATCCCAATAAACAAATCTGGAAATATATTGTCCTAAGTTAAAAAAGCCTGTGAAACATCAGGATGCCACAGGCCTTAAAATAGTTAATTACGTATGAAGCTTATTCTTTACCTGTCTTGGTCTCAGACTTTTTAGAGTTCGCTTCTGTGTTTTCTGCCTCTAATTCCTTACCCTTCAAATATTCTGGCAATTGCATCCCCGCCATATTGAACATTTCCTGTAAAGGGGGTACGGATTTGTACATGCCGGAGATAAAATTAGCCGTAGAACCTTTGCCATCCGCAGTTTTAGAACCGGAATCCCAAACGGTCACCTTATCAATTTTAATATTTTTAATGGCTTCGGCCTGTATCCTTACCAATTCGGGCAATTTATCGGCGATCAATAACAATACGGCATCCTTGGGATTGTTGCCTGCTGCCTTTACAATCTCATCCAGTCCCTTTGCCTGCTTGGTTAAAACTTCCAACAACCCTTGTGCTTCCGCTTGGGCTTTGAACAAAATGGCGTCTGCCTCTCCTTTGGCCCTTCTACGGATGCGTTCCGCCTCTGCTTCAGCATCGATCTCCACCTTTTTCTTATCGATCTCTGCAGGAACGATGATATCCGCCATTTGGGAACTGCGCTCCCTATCGGCCCTAGCAAGTTCCGCGTCCTTTTCTGCAGCATAGGATTCCTCCAAGGCTTTTGCTGACTGGACCTTTTCTGCTGCAATGGCCGTGCGTTCTGCCTCCGCCTCTCGTTGACGACGTAGGGAATTCGAATTCGCCTCATTGATTTTTGCAATATTTTCCCCTTCTACGGCTTTAGCATTGGCAGCCGCTACTTGGGTGCGTTCGTCCTGTACTGCGTTAGCCTCTCCAATGGAACCGTCCCTGTTCTTTTCGGCAACAGATTTACGAGCTGCGTTGATGGCATGAGCCGCAGCTTCCTTACCTAAAGCTTCTATATAGCCCGACTCGTCAACAATATCCGTGATGTTTACGTTAATCAGTTTTAGTCCTACTTTCTTCAATTCCGATTCCACACTTTGTGAAATATTGGTGAGGAATTTATCCCTATCGGAGTTTATTTCTTCAATATCCATTGATGCCACTACCAAACGTAGCTGTCCAAAAATAATCTCCTTGGCAAGGTCTTGCACTTCTTGCATCCCTTGTCCCAAAAGTCGTTCTGCAGCATTCTGCATAATCCCTGGCTCTGTAGAAATACCAATGGTAAAACGAGAGGGTACGTTAACCCTGATATTTTGCTTACTCAGTGCATTTACCAAATTCACCTCTATGGAAATAGGCGTAAGGTCTAGAAATTCATAATCTTGAATCACCGGCCAGATAAAAGCCGCCCCACCATGGATACAACGGGCAGAATTACCGGTACCCACCTTACCGTAGACCACTAAAATACGGTCAGACGGACATCTTTTATACCTACGTATAAAGGAAATAATAATAATAAAAAAGAATAGAATGGCAAAGCCGATGGCCAGCAAGGTGGCACTGCCGCCCATTTGTAAGGGTACTGATAGCATTGATTATTTATTTAGGAGTTCAACAATTAATATTCCGTTTTTGGTCACTTCTTTTACTTGCACAACATCTCCCATGACCAGATCCCTGGCCTCTTCGGTAAGGGCATCCAATTCGCGGAGTGTCCCCTGTACTTTTATGCTCACCTTGCCAATAGAAGATCTATTGGAGCCAATGGTGAGGTAGACTTCCCCAACCTGATTTAAGGCATTGCGTAGTTTAAGGGTGCCACTGCTTTGTAATTTGCTCAAATAATAAAACAGGGAAGCCATGGCGAACATCATGATAAGACCGCAAACCAATGAAATAAGTACGGTCATGGTCTTGGACCAGCCCCCTTCAAGGCAGGCAATTCCTGACCATCCAAAAATAGTGAGAAAAGCCACAAAATTTTTTATGGACAAGAATTGGAAACCAATTCCCGTATCACCTTCAATTTCGGCATCCACATCGCCGCCAAATTCATCTGCGTCACTACCGATCATGGTCAGGATCAAAAGGATCATCAAAATAACAGAAGAGATAATTGCTACGGCCCAATAAATTTTTTCGAAGATGGGCAATCCTTCAAACCAAAGTTCCATATGTATTACACGTTTTTGTTAAAGGCTGGTAAGATAGAATATTTTCTTATATTTTTTGAAAAATACTTCCCTACCTTGAAAGAAGAACAGATACAGCATTTCCCCCAAAACCTACGGCATTTACCATGACCTTATTGATTTTTTGGAGAGCAGGCTCTTGATGTAAGTAAGGAACTCCAATATATTTCTGTTTTTGAAACATCAATATGGCCAATTCCATGCTTAACATCCCCGATGCCCCAAACGTATGTCCAATCTTCCATTTATTAGTAGTAAGAAGTGGCTTTTTGTTACGGAAAATTTTCGCAATGGCATTTTTTTCGGATAAATCGCCCTTTATGGTGCCCGGGGCGTGCATCACAATCACATCTACCTCATCAGGATTCGTAGTACCCAAGGCCATATGCATGGAGCGCTGGAAACATTCGGCCTCCGTGGATATGGAAATGTTGTGCTGTAACACTTCCGTGGCGTAGCCTACCCCTTCTATCACTGCCAAGGCATTGTCTTTTCTACCCCTTTCCATACATATCATGGAGGCACCCTCACCCAAGACCATGGTATTCGACTTTTTTTTCAGGTCCAAAGCGCGACAAGGATAGTCCGATTCTTCTCTGGAATAAATTTTTAAAGCCTTCATCTGAGCAATGGTAAAAGGTGTCAAAGGAGCTTCGGATCCCCCTACCATAAACTTATCTGCCATCCCACTCTTAATCCAAGCCATTCCGTTCAATACGGCGTGCAACGCTGTGGAACAGGTAATGGAATGGGATATTTCTGGACCTTTTGTTTGTAGGTCGTGTGCAATCCAAGAAGAAATATTCCCCAATGTAGTCGTTGGCGAGGCCAAAGTGGAGGTCTTATTGGTGCTCAGAAATTCTTTGTGGTATTTTTCAAATAGGGTTGTTGCTCCCCTTGAGGAACCTACATTCACCCCAAAATTATCCCCTGATTTCCACTTGGCCATTTGCATGGCTTTTCGTGAGGCGAACATTGCATAAAGCACACTGTTATCCAGACCTTTATATTTTGAATCAAAGGTTTTAAACTCTTCTATCTCTTCCTTGGCATGGTCAGGAAGTGGAGCAACCCACGCCATGTACTCCCCTATTTTTTTCTCAATCAGATGGTGCTCGTCCTTAAGGTAATTCTCCCAAGACTCTTCCAAGGAAATTCCCAAAGGAGAAATGGAAGCTAAGGCGGTGATCGAAACAAGGTTACTCAAAATAGGTTGAATTTTTAAACGATATCAAAAACACTTTCAATAGCACTGTAAATCTTTTCCAATTGTGCATCGGAGACAATATAAGGAGCCGTGATATAGATAGTACTACCTAAAGGTCTTAAAAAGACACCTCGTTCCATAAAATGTTGCATTAATTTATCGCGAAGATTGCCGTAACGCTCCATCTCTATATTCAGGTCCAAGGCATAAATAATCCCAGTTTGTCGGGTCCTGGCCACTTTGGGATGGTTTTTTATCCGTTTATCAAAAGCTTGGTGCGACTTAATTATTCTCGCTATACTATCCTGTATTTCTTTAGATTGCAACAGTTCCAATCCCGCCAAAGCTGCCGTACATGCCAACGGGTTGGCAGTATAGGTATGACCGTGAAAGAGTCCTTTTGCCATATCATCACTATAAAACGCATTATATACATCTTCTGTACAACTGGTAATGGCCATAGGGATGAGTCCAGCCGTTAAGGCTTTAGACATGCAGATAATATCTGGTTTAGTTTCAATTTGATCCGAAGCAAAATGAGTGCCGGTTTTTCCAAAACCCGTCATAACCTCATCAGCAATAGTTATAACATGATTTTTCTTTAAGATTTTTAAAATTTCCCCAAGCCCTTTTGCGTCGTGCATTTGCATAGCTGCAGCACCTTGAACCAAAGGCTCATAGATAAACCCTGCAATATTTCCTTCCGCGAGGTAGGTTTGCAACAAGAAAAGAATCTCTTGTATATTTTCTTTGCTGGGAGGTGGGATACGTTTTACCTCAATGAAAAAGTCCTCGAAGGGACCGTTATAGACCGATAATCCGGAAACAGACATCGCCCCAAAAGTATCCCCATGAAAGGCATCTTCGAAAGCCAAAAGTACATTCCGCTTCTCACCCTTGTTAAAGTGGTATTGCAACGCCATTTTAATTCCAATCTCCGTAGCTGTGGAGCCATTGTCGGAGAAAAATAACTTTTCTTGATTGTAAGGTAATATTTTTATGAGCTCTTCGGACAACTTCACTGCAGGCTCGTGAGTGAAACCACTAAAAACTACCTGATCCAACTGTTGCATCTGCTGATATACCTTTTCTAAAATATAGTCGTTGCAATGGCCATAGACACTGGTATACCAAGAAGAGATACCATCTATGTATTCCTTTCCATCTTCATCAAACAACAAGGCACCCTTGGCCTTTGTAATCCCCAACATTCTTGGATGCAGCTTATGTTGTGTCAATGGGTGCCACACATGTTTCGCATCTCTTTCCGAAATATTTTTCAATTGTATAAAATTTAAAGAACCAGCTTTTTATCTATCTTGCAAAGATGAGAAATAAACTTAAACCCTTCTGTGTTTACCATGGTATTTGATTTTCGCAAAACGAACTTCTATGGCCTTAAGAGCAGGACTGTTTTTCTCTTCTTATTTCTTTTGGCATTTTTTATTAGAGCCCCTTTTTTCTTTAGGGATTATATAGACAGGGATGAAAGCACATTTATTCTAATGGGGCAGTCATGGGTAGAAGGCCATTTGCCGTATACCGAGCTTTGGGACCTAAAACCGCCTATTACCTTTCTATTCTTTGCTGGTATCATTTATGCCTTTGGTAAAAGTTTTATTGCCATCCGTATATTTGGAACCTTGGTAGTCGCCATTACTTCTTTCTTCACTTTTAAAATTGGCAAGGACGTAGGAGGTAACAAACTTGGAATATGGACCGCTATTGCCTGTACGGTACTTCAAAGCCTATTCGGAAGCCTTCAAGGTGTCATGTCTGAACATCTCAGTGTTGCATTTTTAATGCCCGCTATCTTTATTATCTTAAAATGCAATAAG
Source organism: Sediminicola arcticus (assembly GCF_040566695.1). Lineage (NCBI taxonomy): Bacteria > Pseudomonadati > Bacteroidota > Flavobacteriia > Flavobacteriales > Flavobacteriaceae > Sediminicola > Sediminicola arcticus. Next base: position 318,997 of record NZ_JBEXAE010000001.1, read on the forward strand.
TACTATTGGTATAGCCTAGCAGGAATTTTAATGGGATTAACGGTTATGACCAAGCTGAACCTTGCTTATGCCATATTGGTCTTAGGCTTATTCCTTCTTTATAGATCATTCGCAGAAAAGAAATTAAAACAGGGCATCCTGAATTTAGTTTTTCTTGCATTGGGGGCTGTTTTTGTGATTCTTCTAACTGTTTTACCCTATTACCAAAATGACCTTACAGCACTTTGGTGGCAATCTGTTATCCTAGCCCCTTTGGAATATGCATCCGCAAATAGAGGCTCTTTATTGGATGTGCTACCCACCTGTTTAATTATTATTGGATTTTTTCTTTGGGCATGGAAAAAGAAATATCTCGATTTTAAAAATCGGAACATTCAGCTTTTGTTCATCATAGTAGTTGGAATCTTGTTCTCTTTTGTGAGAGGAGGAAAAATTAATGGGCACTACTTAATACAAATATATCCAGTGATGTTGCTTTTGGTTGGATTAGTTTTTCGTGCCGTTCCATCCATGAATCGCTTTAAATGGAATCCATATTATGCCCTAATTCTTCTTCTAGTTCCCATAGAGAGCTATCTAGAGTACTACGCTATCATTAAACACAAGGCAGAAAAAGGAACGTTTTTCAATGGAGAAGGCATAGAAGTTCCACAATACATTACAGATAATCATTTGGACACCTCCAACATTTTGTTTTTAGAATATCATATTGGGTATTGGCTACTAGACAAAAAGCCTCTGACCAAGATTTCTACACATCCAAGTAATATCTGTAAAGTGGAAATGTTTCCTTACAGCGGAACAACTAGAAAGACAGCTATGGCAGAAATAAAATTTCTTTTGGAGGAGATACAACCCACTTTGGTAATCACAAGAGATAAGAAAAATTTTTTTGCTAAGGAAAATGTCTCGGAAAATGCGTTTACAAGGAAATACCTAAACCAACATTACCGCATCATTAAGGTCATTGATCATGCTGAGATAAGGCAGCGGTTAAAGTAATTCCAAGTTATCTTTAAAAAGAGTTGCATACTTTTTTATGGTCGCCTTGTCAAAAGATACTTCCTCGTCTATTCTCCCGATTACAGGTACTTGGGTTTTTTTCACTATAATACTTTCTGTGGTGGGGTGCTCCTTACCACTAAAAATAACAGACACATCATACCCTTTCATTTTTAACCAGTTGATGGTCAATAAGGAATGATTGATACTGCCTAAGTAATGTCTACAAACCACTACAACCTGATAGGTTGGCATAATAATATCCAGAATGGTGTCCGATTCATTTAGAGGCACCAATACCCCTCCAGCCCCTTCAATGACCAAATGGTTATTAGTCTTGGGTTCGTAAATTTTATTGAGTTCTATGGTGATCCCATCCAATTCTGCAGCTGCATGTGGGCTCATTGGTGTTTTAAGGGCATAGCTGTTTTTGTGGATCACCGTTTTCTTATTGGAAATCAAAGCAGCAATTTTGTGACTGTCTGTATGATCCAAATCTCCCGCTTGTATGGGTTTCCAATAATCCGCTTCTAAAGCTTCTGTGATTATTGCGGAAGCTATGGTCTTACCCACTTCAGTAGATATTCCTGTTACAAATATTCTTTTCATAAAATAGTGATGTCCTAGGGTTTTGTTATAAAATTACAATGTAAACATTTGTATTTTTTCTTTTCAAAAAATGGAAAAAGTTTATAAAATAAAGTTTTTCTGTTATAATATGTTTCTGATCGTTGAGCCTTACAGTTGGGACAAACTATTAACTCTCCTTGATCATCTGTTGCATAATTCCTGATTTCATTATAAATTTCCAAGGCTTCCTCCTTGTCACTTGAGTAAACCAGAAGTTTTACCCCGCCAATGGCATTACTAATCAATGGATCTGAACTTAACGTATTTTCATCCCTTAAAAAAACCTGAATGCCTTCTGCTTCTAATCGGCCCTTTATAATTTGAACATCCGCAACATATTCAAAGGCCCCAAGCAAATAAAATTCTTGACTCATAGTATTTTTTAAATGAATATAGCCAATAACCGCAATACTTCGGCTATTTCTGTTTTCGTATTATATGCATGCAAACAAAACCTCAATCGCTCCTGCCCTTCCTTAACCGTTGGTGACATAATTGGTTTAACATCGAACCCTTTTTTGTGGAGCTGCAAGGCTATGGCCTTAACCCGATCATTACCAGAAATTACACAACACTGGATGGCCGAATTACTTTCAATAAAATTCAAACCTTGTAATGCCAATTGCTCTCTAAAATAGGTGATATTTTCCTTGAGTCCGTCCAAATTAGTGGTATGGGATAACTCATGATAGGACATTTGTATAGTAGCCAAAGAATGAGGTGGCATCCCCGTGGTATAGATAAAACTACGTGCGAAGTTGACCAAATATTGTTTTAATGTTGTGCTTCCCAAAACCGCTGCCCCATGGCAACCCATCGCCTTTCCAAAGGTGACTATCCTCGCGAATACCTCTTGGTGCAATCCTAATTCTTGTAATAACCCCACGCCAGAACTACCCAATACCCCTACTGCATGAGCTTCATCCACAATTAGTCTACAGCTGTGGTCCTTGCAAAATTCCACAAAAGCTTTTATATCTGGGCTATCCCCATCCATAGAGAAAACGGATTCTGTAATAATATACACTTCACCATAATTTGAGTTGCTTCGGGTGGAATTCAAAAGCCGATAAACATCGGACAGATCATTATGATTAAACTTATAAGCCTTAGCGTTACTCATTGCTAAACCATCCCTTATGGATGCATGGATTAGTTCGTCATATAAAATAACATCCCCTCTTTGTGGTATGGATCCAAACACTCCTAAATTAGCATCATAGCCAGAATTAAAAACGAGTGCAGCAGAACAATCGTGGAAAGAGGCAAGCTTGTTCTCCAAAACCTCGTACAGGAGATTATTACCCGATAACAATCGGGATCCGGTAGCTCCATTAACCTTATAGTTCTTCTCTGCCAATAGAGCAGATGCACCCTCAAAAATATGAGTATCCTTGGCAAATCCCAAATAATCATTAGAGGAAAAATCTATGGGGATATGTGAAATAGTTAATTCCCTCAAGCAATTGTTTTCTGCTCTTTCGGATAGTTTATCACGTAGTTTTTTAGGGAAATGGTCCATAACACAAATGTAGTATATCCTATTTTTAAATGTTATATTCGTGAAGATAAACCATTGAAAAATGAAAAAATTCCTTCCCCTTTTATTCCTTATTTTATTTACTGGCCCCATTGGTGCCCAAACCAACACCTATAGTATTTCATTTGAAAATGCCGTCCACCACGAAGCTGAAATAAAGGCCTCCTTCCCAAACCTAAGCAAGGATACCATTGGGATTCTTATGAGCCGCAGTTCTCCAGGACGATATGCCCTTCATGAATTTGCCAAGAACGTGTACAATTTTAAAGCTAAGGATAGCAAAGGGAATTCCTTAACCATAACCCGTCCCAATCCATATCAATGGAACGTTTCAGGACATGACGGTACGATAAACATAAGCTATACTCTATTTGCGAATCGCGGAGACGGAACCTATTCACAGATCGATGAAACTCATGCACATCTGAATATTCCAGCAACTTTTATGTTTGTCCCGGAATTAATTGATCGGAACATTACGGTAGACTTTAAGGTTAGGGAAGATTTAAATTGGAAGGTAGCCACCCAATTGGCCAAAGTATCTGGAAATATGTATTCCGCTCCCAATTTGCACTATTTTATGGACAGCCCTACCGAAATTAGCAATTATAGTTTACGAGAATTTGAAGTGGGATCAAACAACAAGAAACAAACCGTTCAATTTGTCCTACACCACAACGGAACAGAGACAGAATTTGACATCTATTGGGAAAAGGTCAAAAAGATAGTTTTGGCTGAAAAAGACGTTTTCGGGGAGTTGGCAAATTATGATTTTGGCACCTATACCTTCTTGGCCTGTTATGTCCCGAATGCCTCAGGTGATGGCATGGAGCACAGGAATTCAACCATATTAACCGATAGAGAAGGTTTGGCAGAAGGAGGGATGGAAGGAAATATTGGAACGGTATCCCACGAATATTTCCATTCTTGGAATGTGGAGCGAATACGTCCAAAAACTTTGGAACCTTTCAATTTTAGCGAAGCAAATATGAGCGGAGAATTATGGTTTGCAGAGGGTTTTACCAGTTATTACACCAATCTTATACTTTGTAGGGCGGGTATCATTACACCAAACGAGTATGTAGAAGGATTATCCGGTACTTTTAATTATGTATGGAATTCTCCTGCTCGGCAATTTTTTAGTCCAATAGAAATGAGCTACCAAGCGCCATTTGTGGATGCTGCTACATCAGTTGATCCTGTGAATAGAGATAATACCTTTATATCCTATTATTCCTATGGTAGTGTTTTGGGCCTAGCTTTAGATCTGTCCTTACGCCAAAAAAATCTTAATTTGGATGATTACATGAAATTGGTATGGGAAACCTATGGCAAAAACGAATCCCCTTATACAGTTGAAGATTTACATAAAAGCTTGAATACGTATGCAGGAACTGATTTTGGTGACAAATTCTTCATCAATTACATTTACAAAAGTGAAATGCCCGATTATGCCCCTCTTTTTAAATTTGTGGGAGTAGATCTCAAGCAGGATGCCGCAAAACCTTTTTTTGGCGCTTCAGTTTCCATAAAAAATGATGGTACAGGGCTTATTGAAAGCAATACAACAATTAGTGGACCAGCTTATATGGCCGGTTTGGAAAATGGCGACGTCATTACCTCAATAAATAACACCCCTTTTAAGAAAGAACAAAAATTTACTGATTTTATGAATCAGTTTAAAGTGGGCGATATGCTGCAGATAACTTTCAAAAGATTCGGTATTGAAAAATCCACGAGTTTAATTTTACAGTCAGACCACTCCTACAGCATACACCTATTCGAAAAAGAAGGTATAAAACCATCAAAAGATGTATTGACAAAAAGAATGGGTTGGCTAAAAACTGAATAGCAATGAGCATTAAGTATTGCACGGTTACAAGCAAAGAAGAATTGGAGCAGATTCTTACCTTACAACAGGCCAATCTATGGACCAATGTTAACCTTGAGGAAAAAGAAAAGGATGGGTTCGTAACTGTTGAGCATAACTTTGATATCCTCCAGCAAATGAATAAGGTTTACCCACATATCATTGCCAAAGATGGAGCTAACGTTGTTGGTTATGCCCTTTGCATGCATCCTATGTTTGCAGATAAGATTGATATTTTAAAACCGATGTTCACAGAAATTGATGCTGTGGTTCCCAAAGACGAAAAATACATGGCCATGGGGCAGATCTGTGTGGGCAAAAACTATAGGAACCAAGGGATTTTTAGGGGATTATACAACACCATGAAACAACATGTGCAACCAGATTTTGACAGTATAATAACGGAGGTCGATGCCAAAAACACACGTTCCCTTCTAGCTCATTACGCAGTTGGTTTCAAAGAATTAAAAACCTATTTTTCAGACGGTAGGGATTGGATTTTAATCAGTTTAAAATAGTTGTAATTAAAAAAGCCAAACTATAAAGTTTGGCTTTTTTAATACAGTAAGTATGTCTGGTTAATCAGCCAACACTATAATTTTATTATCTCTCATTTCAATAGTACCGCTGGCAATGGCTAATACAGTTTCGCCGTCCGCACCTTTTGAAAATTTATCTCTATTCAATTTTTCCACCACCACATTAGTGCCCTTAAATTTCACATTGCCTTCCTGTAGTAAGGAAACAACGGCAGCATGGTTTTCCAAAAGTTGGAATTCACCGTTTACCCCAGGAACAGTAACCGAGGTAACTTCTCCCGCAAATAATGTAGCTTCTGGTGATACAATTTCTAAGTACATATTGTTTAGTTGTTGGTTGCTAGTCTAGGTTAAACGCTTTTAGTTTGCCTAAAGCCCATCAACAGTCGACTATCAACTATTTATACTTCAGCCAACATTTTCTCTCCAGCCTCGATAGCCTCTTCAATGGTTCCTTTAAGGTTAAAGGCAGATTCTGGTAAGTGATCTAATTCACCATCCATGATCATGTTAAAACCTTTAATTGTTTCCTTAATATCTACCAATACTCCTGGGATACCTGTAAACTGTTCAGCTACGTGGAAAGGTTGAGACAAGAAACGTTGAACACGTCTAGCTCTACCTACCGCCTGCTTATCCTCTTCTGATAATTCCTCCATACCAAGGATGGCAATAATATCTTGAAGTTCTTTGTAACGCTGTAACAACTCTTTTACGCGTTGTGCACATGCGTAGTGTTCTTTTCCTAAGATTTCAGCTGTAAGAATTCTTGAAGTAGAATCCAAAGGATCTACTGCAGGATAAATACCTAACTCTGCAATCTTACGAGACAATACCGTTGTAGCATCCAAGTGGGCAAACGTTGTTGCTGGTGCAGGATCCGTTAAATCATCTGCAGGTACGTACACCGCTTGTACAGAAGTAATGGAACCTCTTTTAGTTGATGTAATACGCTCTTGCATAGCACCCATCTCAGTTGCCAAAGTTGGTTGGTAACCTACCGCAGAAGGCATACGACCCAGAAGTGCCGATACCTCTGAACCTGCTTGTGTAAATCGGAAAATATTATCAACGAAGAATAAAACGTCCTTTCCTTGACCTTCACCTGCTCCATCACGGAAATATTCAGCAATAGTAAGACCTGAAAGTGCCACACGAGCACGTGCCCCCGGAGGTTCATTCATTTGTCCGAAAACAAATGTAGCTTTGGATTCTTTCATGATTTTTTTATCCACTTTGGATAAATCCCATCCCCCTTCTTCCATAGAATGCAAGAAAGCGTCTCCATATTTTATAATACCTGATTCTAACATCTCACGCAACAAATCGTTTCCTTCACGGGTACGTTCTCCAACGCCCGCAAATACAGAAAGACCACCGTGCCCTTTTGCGATGTTATTAATCAATTCCTGAATCAATACTGTCTTACCAACACCTGCTCCTCCAAACAAACCAATTTTACCACCCTTTGCATAAGGCTCGATCAAATCGATTACTTTGATACCTGTGAACAATACTTCCGAAGAGGTGGACAAGTCTTCAAATTTTGGCGCTTCACGGTGAATTGGCAAACCATGCTTACCTGTTTTAGGCAAATTCCCTAAACCATCAATAGCATCACCTATAACGTTGAATAAACGGCCGTATACATCATCTCCAATTGGCATTTGAATAGCACTACCTGTGGCTTCAACATCAACTCCCCTACTTAATCCATCTGATGAATCCATGGCAATGGTTCTTACAGTATTCTCTCCAATATGAGATTGTACTTCAAGGACCAATTTAGAACCATCTTTCCTGTTGATTTCAAGAGAATCGTAAATTCTTGGAAGGTTTGCTCCGGATTGGAATTCTACATCGACCACTGGTCCTATGATTTGAGAAACTTTACCTGTAACTTTTGACATTGTCTATCTGTTTATAAATACCTGCGAAAAGTTGTCAACTTTCAATAAACTGACAAATCTTCCAACTTGTTTTTCAGGCTGCAAAGATATGTTTTTCCATTTTAAATTGAAATTGTTTTTTTAATTTTTATGCGTACAAAAAAAGCGCCCATTTCTGGGCGCTTTGAATATTTTGAATTTGAAATATTATCGAAGACCTGGAGAGTAGTTGGTTGGATATGCTCCCGGATCAACTAACGAACCTGAGGCTTCAAAATTAGAACCATAGGTAGCATCAATCGCCTTCATAAACTCGTTTACCAATAATGTATACCCCCTAGCTGTAGGATGCACACCGTCTAAAGAAAATGCCCCACCAGTGACCAAGTTTTCGGTAAATGTAAATTTACCACTAGTAATCCCCCTTGTAGCCAAGCGATTTAAAATCTCATTGGCATCTACAAATGCTAAACCTGCTTGGTTTGCAGTGGCAGCTATTGTAGCGTTAAATGTACTAGTTGCGCTTGCTATTGCTGCTTGCTCAATAGGCAATAACACCCATTTATCTGCCAAGGGCAGTGACACCCCTTCAACTGAAAATTGTCCAGCTAAAGCAGCCGACAAACCTTGAGACATTAAAAATTCAACCGAACTTGCATTAACTGTTCCAATAATAGAAGAACTAGGCAGAACGAATAAATCACCAGCGGTTGCTTGTCTTGCCTGTCCGTAGATAACTCCAAATAGATTTGCAACTAAAGGCGCTGCTTGTGCCGGCAAACCAAATGATTGTACGAAAGCAGGAAAAGTTGGACTTCCATTTAAAACATCTCTAATTTGAGTTGATAAATTTACTAGAGATTCGTCTTTAACCACAACTGCACTAGCTGCTGTTTGAGAAAAGACAATGCTACGTTCCGGAACTTGTAAAAAAGCAAACACCTGATTCAACTGCCCAAAAACACCATTTAAAGTGGGAATAAGCGGTCCGAAAGAAGGATTTAAGGGGCTTAAAGGATTGTAAGGAACCGTAGTAAAATGAGGTATGCTAGTAACATTAGGAATATTTGCCACAACACCCTGTGCGCCGCCAGCAGTTAGTGAGGCCACTAATGCTGCATACGTTTGATTAAAGCCAACTCCCGGAGGTCCGTCGACCGGAGTAATTGGATCTGAACCATCTCCTCCAGAAAGAGCGTATCCTAAAACATCATTATTGCCGATCCAAAGAGAAAAGAATGTTGGTGCTTGTGCCATAGCATCTGCGATAACACTGGCATTTGGAGTAGATGCCATCCTTACAAAATAAGGATTGGCTTGCCGTGGGTTCAATGATAAGCCTGCAATATTTCCATATCCCGGTGCCAATAGATGATAACTTTTGGCGCCTGGCACTCCCATATTATTAAAGGGCCCAGTTGGATTATTAATAGCCAAATCTGTGGTAATGGTTACTGGACCAATAAGAGACTCTAACGATACCGGACCAGCACCACCAAAGACCAAGCGAGGTTGCAAAATTCTACTACCTTGAAGAGCAATACCTCCAAAATTATCATTCATCAAGGGTTGGGTAAACGTACCTCCACCTACCAAAGCAAATTTTTGTGATAATAAATTGGGAAGTGAATTTTGTTGGGATGCAATAAACAGCGCATTATCTGTAAAACCCGCTGTTAACGAATTCCCTAACGCAACATAATTTGAGAAATTAGCAGATCCTGCGATAAGAGCGGGTCGTTCAGCTGCAGCTTCTACAGGGTTAATATCAACATCTTCAATATCATTACATGAAACCAAAAAGGTTGCTGCCGATGCTAATAATATGTATTTTATATTTTTCATTGTATGTTTCTTATAAGTTATTTATTGTCCATGATACGTAATACATAGATCCTATAAATCCTGTTCCAACAGCTGTAAAATACTCATCACCTAAAATGTTTGTACCCCCTACTTTAAATATTGATTTTAAACTTGGAACGGTATAATTGATTTGCGCATCAACGTTATGGAATTGAGGCACTACTCCTTGAGCAAATGTTGCCTCCCAAAAATAATCATCACTAAACCTGTAAGAAACATTAAAGCCAAAATTCTTAAACAATTCTGCATTTCCGAAAGAAGCTTTGAATTTATGCTCAGGAGTATTAAAGTTCAGCTGTAAATCAGGATTTGCCTCTCTATCAAAATCTAGTTTTGTATAGGTATAATTACCCTCTAAATCATAATTCCCAAGTACTTTTATGCTCAATCCCAAAGACGCACCATATGAATTTACGTCAGCATCAGAATTTGTATAGGTGCTATAGGGTTGAAAATCACCGTTTGCAATAGCCGCTACAGAAAATGATCCGTCACCAACCGTTCCGTAATAAGGGGCAATTACCACTTCTTGAGAAATGAAGTCCTTATAACTATTATAGTAAGTGCTAAAATCAACTACCAATCTCTTTATTTTTCCTCTGTAACCTACTTCAAATGAAGCTACTTGTTCTGGTTTTACTATATCTGGGTTTGCTATTTCTAAGTCAGCAGGGTTTCCGGTTTCACCCAATCTATTTACTGAACTTAAAGAATAAGAATTTTCGTAAGCTGCTCTACCTGTTTGCGTAATAGTTCCTGGTTGCCCTAAAAGTTGACCTCCAGCACTTGTTTGGAAATCTCTAGTATACCTATCTAAGTTATCTGGAGATGAACCTACCAAAATAGCTCTCCCTGCATCTAACCCAATAAAAAGATCTTGAGTGGTAGGGTTTCTAAACCCTGTTTGAGCGGATGCCCTTATATTATGATTTCTATTTAATGTAAAACCAGCTGATATTCTTGGAGAGAAGAAACCATCAAAAAATTCAGATTTATCATAACGGACAGATCCAGTCAATTTTAAACTTTTCTCACCAGCCAATGGCAGTTCCTTTTGAACCTGTGAATAAATCCCAAATTCTGAATAATTAATAGGTCCGTCAGCATCGGTGTAAATAGTACCTGATGAATTTAATTCGTATTCCCTAAAGGAACCACCAACTTGAATATCTGCAAAATCGATTAAGTGACTAAAATTATAATTAGCGTCTGCGTGGTAATATTTAGAAGCATCTTGAAATTTAGACCCAGTAGTTAAATCCGGATTGTTGATGCTTCTATTAAAGGCTGCTTCAAACTCAGGAGTTCCTGGAAGAAAACGTCCAGATTCTGCTTGTGCCCTCGCCGCCGCATGAGCAGATTCATCAGTAGCTCCAGCTAGAGTCGCTTGAAGGTAAGCACCAGTATATTGGCCAAACCAAGTAGAATCGTCTTTCCATGCTCTGTTGACATTAATTCCCGTAAAAACCATATCATAGGAGTCACCAGATTTATCCCCAACTAAATAGCCACGAACAAAGAAATTATCATTTCTAATCTCTAGTTTGTGCTGCTCTTGAAAGAAACCATTAATATTATATCTGTTAGTACCCTGATAAATAGTATTACCAGTACCCACTTTACCTACATAGGATATTTCTAAACTATTATCTTCAATAGGTCTATAATATAAACCCCAATCTGCTTTAATGCTTTCTGCGTTATAATTGGTAAGGTCACCTTCATTATATCCAGTTCTACTCACCTCTACTGATGGAATTAAAGCATTCGCACCTGCAGGAATAAGACCTAGACTTTCTAGCCTTAGTGCCACATCTTTAATATCTACCGCATAATCATCACCATACACATTGACACCATCATAGTTTAAATCATTAGCTCGGGTTCTCCCGGTAGTTATAAAATTATTTTCATCTTTTCCTTCTGTATTATTTGCTGCCCAATCGGTTCCCTTTAAATACCCAAAGTTCACTTTAGCCGCGAACTTATCTGAAAATTTGTGTGCTGCTCTTATACCGAAATCGGTATACGCGTTATCCCCTGCAGCTTTTTGTGAAGTTATACCTCTTTTTATAGACACACTAATCCCTTCATAATCAAAAGGACTTTTGCTACGCATAAAAAGTATACCGTTAAAGGCATTCGCCCCGTATAGTGCAGAAGACGCTCCAGGAAGTAATTCCACGCTTTGAACGTCTGTTTCCACCATACCAACGAGATTACCAATAGGGAAGTTTAAAGCTGGTGCGGAGTTATCCATACCGTCTACCAATTGCATAAAACGGGTATTGGCAAATGAAGCAAAACCTCTTGTATTCACTGATTTAAAAGTTAAACTGTTGGTGTTTACATCAACTCCTTTTAAGTTTTCCAACCCACCATAGAAATCTGCGGCCGTCGTACTTTTTATGTCTTCAAGCCCAAAACGTTCCACGGTAACAGGGGATTCAAAAATACGTTCCGGGGTTCTAGAGGCCGAAATGACCACCTCATCCAACATGGTCTGCTCTTCATTTAGAGTTACAGCAACAGTTTGATTGTTTTGGGTAATTCTTGATGTTACAGAAACGAATCCAATACTGGTAATGCTCAGTGTAAAGGGTGGATTTTCAGTAGTGCTTAAGGTAAAAAGGCCATCAAAATCACTTACCGTACCAATTGCCTTGCCTTGTATTACAATACTTGCACCAGGTATTGGTTCATTATTTTGATCTACAACTTTACCTTTAACGGTTGTTTGGGCGAACGAAGTCAGTCCCAACAACAAAAAGGACATAAGTACAAATGTTCTCATTCTAAATTTGAGTTTAGTTAATTTAATAGGCAATATATATATATTTTTGATTCGGTGTTAAGAAATCCAGAAAAATTATGCATGCATAGTATTAATTTAACAATACACCACCTCCAAAACTATTGTATTCTCAAAATAAAGTTAAAAAGATCCCTTAATTACTATCTTGTTTAAGATGGTAATTAAGGGATCTTTTTAACTTTATTTTGTTGTGAATTACTCCACCGTAACGGATTTAGCCAAATTACGAGGTTGATCCACATTACATCCTCTCATTACCGCTATATGATATGACAATAGCTGCAAAGGTATTGTTGTCAATAATGGTGTAAGGCTTTCTAAAGTGTCAGGCACTTCAATTATGTAATCTGCCAGATCTCTAACCGTCTCATCGCCTTCTGTTACCACAGCAATGATTTTACCTTTTCTGGATTTAATTTCCTGTATGTTACTCACCACCTTATCGTAATGACCTCTATTGGTAGCAATAACCACTACAGGCATATGCTCGTCAATAAGGGCTATAGGCCCATGCTTCATTTCTGCAGCGGGATACCCCTCTGCGTGTATATAGCTAATTTCTTTAAGTTTTAAGGCTCCTTCAAGCGCAACTGGGAAATTGTAACCACGACCCAAATACAAACAATTGGTTGAGTCTTTATATACCTCAGCAATTTTTTCAACCACTGTATTGGATTGTAAAGCCCTTTCCACTTTTGCTGGAATGTTCTCCAATTCTGCTAAATACTCATGGAATTTAGTTTCAGAGAATACCCCTTTTTCCTTCGCCAATTTTAAGGCTAACAGCGTAAGTACTGTGATTTGGGTTGTGAATGCCTTAGTAGAGGCTACCCCTATTTCAGGACCGGCATGTGTATAAGCACCAGCATTGGTTTCCCTTGCTATGGAAGACCCAACAACATTACAAACCCCAAAAACAAACGCTCCCTTTTCTTTTGCTAATTTAATTGCCGCAAGGGTATCTGCTGTCTCCCCTGATTGGGAAATAGCGATCAACACATCCTTGTCGGTTATAACCGGATTCCTATATCGGAATTCGGAGGCGTATTCTACCTCCACTGGAATTCTTGCCAAATCCTCAAAAATATATTCCGCAACAAGACCTGCATGCCATGAGGTACCACAGGCTACGATGATGATACGATTGGCATTGAGGAATTTTTCTATATTTTGATCAATCCCCGCCATTTTAATAATCCCTTGGCTGGCTAGCAACCTACCGCGATAGGTATCTAGGATTGCCCTAGGTTGTTCGTAAATTTCTTTTAACATAAAATGATCATACCCACCCTTTTCAATCTCCTCAATATTTAATTGAAGCTCTAGAATTTTTGGATAGGCCACAGCATCATTCTTAATTTTTCTTAATTTAATTTCTTTGCCCAACCTAATAATTGCCATTTCTTCATCTTCAAGATAAATAGCATTATTAGTAAACTCAATAAAGGGAGAGGCATCCGAAGCAATAAAAAACTCATTGTCTCCAACTCCAATAGCAAGCGGACTACCTAATTTTGCCACAACGATCTCGTCAGGCTTGTTTTTATCAAATACAGCAATGGCATAAGCACCCACCACCTGATTTAAAGCAATCTGCACTGCCTTTCCAAGCTTAACGTTTTCTTGCTTTTTAACTTCTTCAATAAGGTTGATCAATACTTCCGTATCCGTTTCTGAACTAAAAGTGTATCCCCTTTTTATCAACTCCTTTTTTATAGAATCGTAATTTTCAATAATTCCATTGTGGATGATTACCAAGTTACCAGAGTTAGAATAATGTGGATGAGAATTTACATCATTTGGAACACCATGGGTGGCCCATCTAGTATGGCCTATTCCTAATGATCCTTTCAAGGAAATTTCTGATTCGGCCCTATTTTTTAAATCTTCAACCTTTCCTTTTGTTTTGCATAAGTTTATATCTGTGCCATCATAAAGTGCTACTCCAGCACTATCATATCCTCTATACTCAAGACGCTGTAACCCTTTTATTATGATGGGATAAGCATCCCTATGTCCTATATAACCTACTATTCCACACATGATTTTTCTATTTGGAGTGTAAATTTACGTTTGATACTGTAAACTCTAACAAGATTCAGTTGTAAAACGTATTATTCCTTTAAATGGTCTATAACAACCCTTTTAATTTATTTTGGTATAAAAAATCTCTAGTTTCAGTTTTTTATCTTCATTTCCATTAGCAACCGAACTACCAAACAAAACAGTACCCAACGGATTTACGGTAGCCATCACCGGCTGAATGCCTATATTATTGTCCTTTAACAGGGAATTAAAAACATTTGGCACTCTTATATCGGAGGTCAACGAAACTGCTAAAGTGGCATTATCAGTATCTCTAATGATCAAATTGTTGATATATTCCGTAATACGAATTGTATATTTCACACCTTTGCCATTACTCCCCTTTTCCAAAATACCATCATAATTTAAATACGTGCCCAAGGCGGTAGCAGAAGTTGACGTTTCTATTTGTGCATTATATAAAGGCGCGCCTGTTTCTTGATTAAAGAGATATAATCTAGGGGGCTCAACAACGTTTCCGGCCGCATCTAGCGTATTCCTGTCAACATAAAAAACTAGATTAGCCTCATTAATTACCCAATTATTGGCCTTTATTTGATTGATCATTTCCCTTCCATTAATCTCGTCAAACAATTTAATTTCCGCATAAGATCCTGCACCACCCTTAATATAGATATTGGAAGCATTAGCTCCAGAATCTAATTTGCTCATTATATCTGTTGGATAAGCTTCATTAACAAAGGTGTTCACTGCATTACCAATAATGGGAGATGTAATACCTCCCGCTAAAAGATTTAAAACATAATTTTTATTTATCTGAACTATGGTGTCGTCCGTAGGGTCGTCTGCAGTACCATTGGTATCCAAACTATCGTGATCGTAATTAATTGTAATATTAGCTTTGGTCAAATCCAACAACATCAGAATATTATCTACTGCAGGATCTAACGACAGGTGAATTCCTCTAAAAAAATCACTGAAATTTCCTTGGTTTAATAATTCTGAATCGCCTTCCTTATCTAAAATGTTTCGCTGAAAAAAATCAAGGTCCAATGGCACCCTTATCCCAGGAGCAAGTCTTGTATCAACTTGTTCAGATTCATCTAATTCGGTTGTCTCTGGATCGTCCTCCTTAAAAAATATGATTTCCCTATCATCAATAGTAACTTGTTGCTCAAATAAAACGTCCGAAACATATGAAGGTGAAAATTGTTGTGAAGAATAATATTCCTGGGCTTGTTGAAAGTTAGTGTTTGGATCCAGGTCTCTTAAAAAATAAGTAGAACGTTCAACTTTTAACTTGAAAGGATTATTTCTATTACCAAAAATACTATCAAGCTCGAATTTTTTTGAAAATGCTCCTGAAACAGTACTGTCATCTGCTGCGTCATTTATTCCATCGCCATCGGTATCCACGTTTAAAGGATCAGAACCTGCTACTCTTTCTTCATTGTCTGTTAGACCGTCTCCATCAGAATCACTGTTAGGATCAGTGGGGTCAACGTCAAATTCATCATCTACCCCATCACCGTCAGCATCCCTAAAATTGGCACCTTTAACAAGGTATGGGATATATAAGTATACTTCCTTCACCGTTTCGTTTTCAGGTATAGTGGCAATTACATTGTCTGTTGCGGCATTATTTTCTGTGGTTTGAGAATAGACACCAAATAAGGGATTTGTACCACCCGATAATCTAACTTGGGAAGTAATGGATGCCTCTGTTCTTCCGTAAATAGGATCATTGAAAATTCCCAATTGATATATAGGCAATTTGTTAGTTTGTACAGCTTCTATTTTCTTATTGTAGGCAAAAACATCAAATAAGGCGCTCTCATTTTCAAAGGGCTCCCCACCTATTACTCCTTGCCCAATGGTGGTAATGTCCTCTTCGCACGAAACAAAGGCCATTACGAACATTGCCCCCGCAAAAGCAGAAAAAATTATCTTTTTAAAAAATACCATGGAAATTATTTTAAGACTTCGTTGTTATAAAAATTTGCATAAGCCTCTTCAAACTCTTGAATAGGCACATAAGATAATACAGGCTTTTCCAATTGGCCAATGTACTCCTGCAATTCTTGGGGCACATCTTCGGAGGCCAAAATAATTGCATCAGAATAATCTACAGCTACTTTTAACAAATTATTATAATTGGGTGAGGCCAAAGGTTTTATACTATCTTCAGAAACCCCATCAAATGCGATTTTTTTGATCATATTCTTGTCCAATTCCTCTTCAAACCCTTTCTTATATACCGAAGTCACTATCTTGCTTTCAGCAAACAATGGTTCATCAGCATAATATTTTTTAAGATACAAAGGAAGTAAGGAAGCCATCCATCCATGAACATGGATAATGTCAGGAGACCAATTTAATTTTTTAACCGTTTCAACTACCCCTTTTGCAAAGAAAATTGCACGCTCATCATTATCTACAAAAAGTTTGCCATTTTCATCTGTAAACGTAGCCTTACGCTTAAAATATTCTTCATTATCTATGAAATATACCTGAATTCGCTCCCTTGGGATAGAGGCTACCTTTATAATCAACGGCATATCCATATCATTAATGACCAAGTTCATCCCCGATAAACGTATGACCTCATGCAATTGGTGCCTCCGTTCATTAATGTTTCCGAACCTTGGCATAAAAATCCTAATCTGGCCGCCATTGCTGTTAACCATCCTAGGGGTTTCATAAGACATTAAGGAAACTTCGTTCTCTGGTAGATAGGGCACTAATTCTGAAGATACAAACAATATCTTTTTACCATTCATAAAAGCAATATTTTATTTATCGTGTAAGCCTAACTGCAAAATTACAAAAATTATGCAGATTAGCTGTAATTATATAAGTTTGCTAGCTTTTAAACTTAAACCATGTTGGTATTTCAAACCAAAAACGAACTTAAAACATACCTTACTATCAGCAATAGTAATGCCAAAAAAATAGGTATGGTACCCACTATGGGTGCATTGCACTTGGGACACGCCTCACTTGTGGAGAAGGCGATATCAGAAAATGACCTAACCGTAGTGAGTATTTTTGTAAATCCTACCCAATTCAATAATCAGGAAGATCTTTTAAAATACCCCTCAACTTTTGAAAAAGATTCACAACTTTTAAAAAGCATATCTAAGGATATTATCATTTTTGCACCATCGGTCTCAGAAATGTACTCTGATCATGTTGCTTCAAAGAAATACGATTTCCAAGGATTGGACAAGGTTATGGAAGGTGCTTTTAGGGAAGGTCATTTTGACGGCGTGGGTACTATTGTAGAATCTCTGTTGTTAACCGCGTCACCGGACAGGGCTTATTTCGGAGAAAAAGATTTTCAACAACTTCAAATCATCAAAAAATTGGTCCGTCTACAGAACATACCCGTAGCTATTATTGGCTGTCCTATTTTAAGGGAATCCAATGGTTTAGCTATGAGTTCTAGAAACGAAAGGCTGTCCAAGGAATTAAGAAAAGAAGCGGGTTTTATTTACGAAACCCTAAAGCAAATAAGTGAGAAATTCTCTGAACAAAGTGTGTTAGCTATTATGGAATGGGCTAAAGACCAGTTCCATTTTCACCCTAATTTGCAATTAGAATATCTACAAATTGCCGAAGAGGATACCTTAAAGCCTATAAACATTAAAAGGAAAAATAAAAAATATAGAGCCTTTATTGCAGTTTTTGCCAATGGCGTGCGACTAATAGACAATATCGCTTTAAATTAATTAACTTTGCAGCCTAATTATGTTTGCCCCATGCAAGTAGAAGTAGTAAAATCTAAAATTCACCGAGTAAAAGTTACTGGTGCGGACCTTAATTATATAGGTAGCATAACTATTGATGAAGATCTAATGGATGCCGCGAATATGATCAGAGGTGAAAAAATACAAATCGTCAACAACAACAATGGTGAGCGATTGGAAACCTATGCCATTCCAGGACCAAGAGGATCTGGAGAGCTTACCCTAAACGGCGCTGCAGCCCGAAAGGTCGCCGTTGGTGATGTACTCATCCTTATTGCTTATGGAAGATTGGATATAGAAGATGCTAAAAAATTCAATCCTGCCCTGGTGTTCCCAAATGAGGAAACTAATTTGTTGACCTAGATTTTGAAAAATTCCTTAAAGAACAAGTTAAAGACACTACTCCCAATTGCCTTGGGAGTGTTTTTGGTATGGTATTCCTATTATAACACATCCCCCGATGATAGGGAGCAAATATGGTTTTACATTAAAGAAGCAGATATTTTTTGGGTTAGTTTGTCAGTTTTGCTAGGTATTTTAAGTCATATTTCTAGGGCTATCCGTTGGAATTTTCTTTTACAACCATTGGGTTATAAACCCAAGGTGAGTAATAATGCCCTAATTATTTTAATGGCCTATTTTACCAATTTGGGTATCCCAAGATCTGGCGAAATATTACGAGCAACCGCATTAACCACCTACGAAAAGGTCCCTTTCGAAAAAGGCTTTGGCACCATCGTTACTGAAAGAGTGGTAGACTTATTCATGCTCTTAGCAGTTGTAATTACTGCACTTTTTTTACAGACAGATGTCATTTTAAATATATTTCAACAAAGGGGTTTTAATCTGACCAGCCTACTGGCACTTTTAAGCATTGGTATCTTTGGAATAGCCTTATTTCTGCTGTTTATAAAGAAATCAAAATTTCAGTTGGCTCAAAAGATCAAAAGGTTTGTGAAGGGTCTCGTGGAAGGGGTCCTGAGTATCTTTAAAATGAAGTACAAATGGGCATTTATATTTCACACCTTATTTATATGGGCCGCCTACGTAGGAATGTTTTGGGTAATTAAATTTACGGTGCCTGAAACCATAGAGTTAACATTAAGCCAGCTTTTGGTTGCTTTTACGGCTGGTGCATTTGCTATGTCTGCCACAAATGGAGGAGTTGGATTATATCCCATTGCAGTGAGTTCGTCTTTGGCTGTTTTTGGGATTAGTGAAGTTTCTGGTGATGCTTTTGGATGGATCATGTGGATATCCCAAACCATGATGGTCGTAATCTTTGGGGCAATATCTTTTCTTGTCTTACCGTTATTGAACAGAAACCAATAGCTTCCTATTGTTTAAATTCAATTTTATGAAACGGTTAACCGCAGTTTTTCTATTGTTCCTATGTTTTGGTGTCAACGCCCAAATTACCCAAGAAATTTTTGAATCTTATAAACTTCAAGAAAAAAGGGATGTGAGATATTACATCCCAGAAAACTACACCGCTGAAAAAAAATACCCGCTAATAGTTGTTTTGGACGCAGAATACCTCTTTGACAACGTTGTTGCCAATGCCAAATTCTACAGTAAATTCAGTGGAATGCCAGAATCTATTATCGTAGGTGTTGAGCAAAGCAAAAACGGACTGCGTTTTAATGATTGTGGGTTCGATGAAGCATCTGGCTTACCAACAGACGAAGGAAAATCTTTTTTTGAATTTTTAGGCATGGAATTAATCCCCTATTTGGATTCCAATTACAGCACGGCTCCCTTTAAAATGTTTGTCGGATATGATATTACGGCTAATTTTGGAAACTTTTATCTCTTTAAAGACGAATCCCTTTTTAATGCCTATATCAGCATATCGCCAACCTTGGCTCCGGAAATGGAAAATCGACTCCCGGATAGATTAGGTGCAATCGACAAAAAAATATTTTATAGCCTGATTGTTGAAGGCGAAAATACCACTGACAAAAATAGAATTTTGGCCATGGACAAAGCCATTAAAAACCTAAATAAGGAATCACTTCACTATTTCTTAGACATTTATGAAAATGCAGATCATATTTCTGTAGCCACTTATGGTATAGGCAAGGCATTAGATAACATATTCAATATGTTCAAACCTATAAACAAAAAGGAATACAAAGAAAAAATATTGACATCCGAAGAACCAGTCTTTAAATATCTAGAGGATAAGTATACCATGATTGCAGATTTATTCGGATTTAAAAAATCCGTGGAGCTCAATGACGTTATGGCTATCTATGCCGCGTGCAGAAAAAAGGAGGATTTGGAATCCCTAAAAAATCTCGCAGATCTTTGTCAGAAAGAATTTCCAGGGACTATGCTAGGTTTTTATTTCGAAGGGGAATACTATGAGCAATTGGGGGAACCAAAAAAAGCACTTCGTACGTTCGAAAAGGCCTTTGGTATGGAAGAAATAGATTTTCTAACCAAGGATATGGCACTGGAGAAAATGAATGCCTTAAAAGCGGATTTTGGGTATTAACCTTAAATGATTAACGGTTGACGGTAAAAACATTAGACAATGGTACCACAAACAGCCTAAAAAACAATCCTTCTATTTTCAAAGTTCTTAGTACCTTTAACCGGAATCTAATACCGAGGAATGGCCAAAACAAAAACAGCTTTTTTTTGTCAAAATTGCGGAACACAATATGCTAAATGGGTAGGACAATGTTCAGGATGTAAGGAATGGAATACCATTGTAGAAGAAGTAGTTCAAAAAGAGGAAAAATCGAGCTGGAAAAGTCCAACTAATACTGCAAAAAAAGTTTCGAAACCACTTCGGGTCAATGAAATAAATACAGAGAAGGAGCTTCGGTTAGATACCTACGACCTTGAATTTAATCGTGTACTTGGAGGCGGTATTGTTCCGGGTTCGCTTATCCTTTTAGGCGGTGAACCTGGTATTGGAAAAAGCACACTGCTACTTCAGATTGCCTTAAAATTGCCCTACAAAACACTTTATGTTTCTGGTGAAGAAAGCCAGAAACAGATAAAAATGCGGGCGGATCGCATTCATCCCAATAGCGAAACCTGCTATATTCTAACAGAAACCAAAACCCAGAATATTTTTCAACAAATTGAAGCTACAGAACCTGACATTGTGGTAATAGATTCCATACAGACGCTTCATTCTGATTATATCGAATCTGCAGCAGGCAGTATTTCCCAAATTAGGGAATGTACCGCTGAACTGATAAAATTTGCCAAAGAGACCAATACTCCCGTCATCTTAATAGGACATATTACAAAAGATGGCACCATTGCTGGACCCAAAATATTGGAACATATGGTAGATACCGTTCTACAATTTGAAGGGGATCGTAATTATATCTACCGAATCCTTAGGGCACTAAAAAACAGATTTGGATCTACAGCAGAACTAGGGATTTATGAAATGCAGGGCAGTGGGTTACGGGAAGTGAATAACCCGTCGGAAATATTAATATCCAAGAATGACGAAGGCCTAAGTGGAACTGCCATAGCTTCAACTATAGAAGGTATGAGGCCCTTGATGATAGAAATACAGGCTTTGGTCAGTACGGCAGTATATGGTACACCACAACGCTCCACAACAGGCTACAATGCCAAACGCTTGAATATGTTATTGGCTGTATTGGAAAAAAGAGCGGGCTTCAAATTGGGAGCTAAAGATGTGTTTTTAAACATCACTGGGGGGATCTCAGTAGACGATCCTGCCATTGACTTGGCGGTGGTGGCAGCCATCCTTTCTAGCAACGAGGATATTCCCATTGATAAGGGCATTTGTTTTGCTGCGGAAATAGGTCTGGCTGGGGAAATTAGACCAGTACAACGGGTAGAACAGCGTATTTTAGAAGCAGAAAAATTGGGGTTTACTGCTATTTACGTCTCCAAAAACAACAAGATTACCCTCAAAAATACAAAAATAACAATTATGCTTGTCGCCAAAATAGAAGATATAGCAGCAAGCTTATTCGATTAATTCTTATTCCTATTTACTCTCATATAAACCAAAATAATAATGATCACCAAGAGGATGAGAACCATTTGTCCTGTACCTATGGCTAAAAACTGTATTCTCTGCGCTGATACCATTTATGGTGCGGGATTAGGAATCTGATTGTGGATGGACTCTATTCCTTGCATTATCTCTTCGGAAAGTTGCACATCTATACTTGCAATATTTTCTTCCAACTGCCTCATGGAAGTTGCTCCAATAATATTGCTTTTTACAAAAGGTTTTGTATTCACAAAAGCCAAAGCCATTTGAGTCAAAGAAAGGTTGTGATCCTGAGCTAATTTATGGTACATTTCGGTTGCTTTGACCGCGGTGTCCCCACTGTACCTGTTGTAATTTGGGAAAAGGGTTATTCTAGCATTATCAGGGTTTCTCCCACCTAAATACTTACCACTGAGCACTCCAAAACCTAAGGGAGAGTATGGTATTAATCCAATGTCTTCTCTCATGGAAATTTCGGACATTCCTATTTCATAGGTCCTGTTCAATAAACTATAAGGATTTTGAACGGTAATCATTCTTGGCAAACTAGCGTGTACCTTGCTTTCCTCCAAAAAACGCATGGTTCCCCATGGTGTTTCATTGGAGAGTCCGACATGTCTAATTTTACCCTCCTGTATTAAATCTCTCAAGGTTTCTAGCACTTGATGAATATTATCTTGCCAATGATCCGTTATATCATGGGTATAGCCCCTTTGCCCAAAAAAGTTTGTTTTACGTTCCGGCCAGTGCAATTGGTATAGATCGATATAATCCGTCTGCAATCTTTTCAAACTTCCTTCTACCGACTCTATGATGGAAGACTTGTCAAAGCCTGTTGTTCTGATAAATTTTGTAAACTCAGCCTTCCCTGCAATTTTGGAAGCCAATATGACCTTATCTCTGTTTCCTGTTTTTTTAAACCAGTTTCCTATAATTTTTTCGGTGTCCGCATACCGTTCTTTAGCTGCTGGAATGGGATATAATTCGGCCGTGTCAAAAAAAGTAACCCCCTTTTCCAATGCATAATCCATTTGTTCATGGCCCTCTGCTTCTGTATTCTGCTTTCCCCAGGTCATAGTACCCAGGCAAATTTTACTTACTTCTATATTGGTATGGGGAAGTGTAGTATATTCCATAAAAATTAAATCTCAATTATTAAAAGTATAAATGTGTTTACCCTTGCTTAGTTGGCTCCAATTCCAATAAAATGGGACAATGATCACTATGCTTGGCCTCCTTTAAGATCACAGATCGCTTTAAACGATTCAACAGTGGCTCGCTGACCATTCCGTAATCCAATCGCCAACCTTTGTTATTGGCTCTGGCATTAGCCCTATAGGTCCACCACGTATAATTATCGGGTTCCTTATTAAAATGTCTGAAACTGTCAATAAAACCGTTCTCTATAAAATCACCAATCCATTCCCGTTCTACAGGTAAAAATCCTGAAACATTCTTATTCCTTACCGGGTCATGGATATCTATTGCCTCGTGACATATATTATAATCTCCACATATAACAAGATGTGGACGTTCTTTCTTTAAATTGCTGATGTACCCCTGAAAATCGGCCATATACTTCAACTTGTGCTCTACTCTAGCAATATTAGTCCCTGAAGGCAGGTATAAACTCATTACAGAAACTCCATTAAAATCGGCCCTAATATTTCTGCCTTCAAAATCCATATAATCTATACCAGTACCAAAAACAACGTTGTCCGGTTTTTGCTTGGATAAAATAGCAACCCCACTATATCCTTTTTTTTGGGCGCTGTACCAATAATGATATGGATATCCCGCAGCTTCAAAAACCTCTAGGTCCAACTGCTCTTCGTTGGCCTTTATCTCCTGAAGACAAACCACATCTGGATCAACAGCTTGTAACCAATCCAAAAAACCTTTTTTTAGGGCTGCACGTATCCCATTCACATTGTATGAAACTATTTTCAAATCGTTGTATATTTAAAAGGAAGGCGGTCAAATCAATAAATACCTATTCCCCATAGAATTAATTAGAGACTAAAAATAGACAATGTTTGGAACAAGGGAAAGACAGGATTTTTATTTGTTCTGCTTTTAACTTTTATTTTGGATATTCACTTAAAAGATTTCATGATAGCGGGTTTGAACTCCAAAATATCTTTGTACTAGAAGTGCTCTTTTCTTTGTTCACAAACAATTATCAGTTATAAAATAAAGTCTTTACTTCCTTTTTTTTAGAAGTAAATAGTCCATAATTTAAATCATGCTTATCTTTCCACAAAAATTAACCAACAACGTGAAAAAACTGCTTGCCTTTTTATTGATTTCGTCAATCGCAGCAACCGGCTGGTCGCAGGACATGCCAAATGACGAACAAACTACTAATGAATTAAAGCTAAATACCTTTAATCTAATTGCGTTTAACTTCGTAGATGTCTCTTATGAGAATTTGTTGAACAAAGAGTCATCCTTAGGTATTAGTATTCTATTTAATTTAAGAGAAGACAATGATATACTAGATTACTTCAGAAATTTCTCTATCACCCCATACTATAGGCAATACTTTTCTAAACAATATGCTAAAGGATTTTTTGCAGAAGGTTTTGGAATGTTGAATTCAGGGAAAAGATTTGATGATTCAGATAACTATACTGATTTTGCTTTGGGAATCTCCGTGGGCGGTAAATTTGTAACACAAAAGGGTTTTGTTGTAGAAATTTATTCTGGTTTAGGAAGAAACCTATTAGAGGATGAATTTGCACCAGAAGTTGTTACTAGAGGAGGAATATCAATGGGATATCGTTTTTAAATGAATTATAAAGTAATTGTTTTAAGTTTTCTTTTTGGATTCCAAGCCATAGGTCAAGAAGTAAAGAAAGATAGTATTACACAACTAGAAGAGGTTATCCTATCAGTAAAAAAGATAGCAAATCCGGTCATAGGTATTACTACCACAGACGTTATTGGAGCCACAACCTTCGAAAATTATAGCCCTTTGGATATAGCTTCTTCCATAAATCAGGTTTCTGGGGTTTATTTATTGTCCGGAGCCCTAAATACCAATAGGATCACCATAAGGGGAATTGGAGCTAGAACACCTTTTGGGACGGATAAATTACGTCTTTACTACAACGAAATTCCAATTACCAATGGTGCAGGATTCTCAACTATAGAAGCATTCGATATCGAAAATTTAGGCTCTATTGAAGTCATCAAAGGCCCTAAAGGCAGTGCTTATGGTTCTAATTTAGGAGGCGCCATATTATTACAATCTAGAACCCAAAAGAGGGACGGCTCCGTCTTCACCAACAATTTCACAGTAGGTTCCTATGAACTCTTAAAAAATAATTTGGATTTTTCCCACCGAGACGGCGACATCGACCTAAGTCTAAAATATGGCCATGTGGAAACCGATGGGTATAGGGAAAATAGTCGTTTTGAAAGGGATGCGCTCCTTTTGAACACCTCCTATGAAATAAATGCCCAAAATAAAATTGAACTCTTGGTTAATTTTATTGATTATTCAGCACAAATTCCAAGTTCCATTAGTAGGTCAGCTTTTGATGAAGACCCCACCCAAGCTGCCTTTACCTGGGCACAATCCAAGGGTTTTGAAGCCAATAAATATACTTTATTGGGATTGACCTATAGCCACGCATTTTCTAAAAAACTAGAAAATGCAACCAGTATTTTTTATAGCTATTTGGATCATTATGAACCAAGGCCTTTTAACATTCTAGACGAGTACACTAATGGATTTGGATTTAGAACAAACTTTACGGGTAATTTTACCATCCCACTAGGGAAGACTTTTTATTCCTTTGGTTCCGAATTGTACAAGGACGAGTATCACTGGGCAACCTTTGATAATCTATACCAAGATAATAATGGAAATGGCAGCTTAAAAGGCGACCGAATAAGCAATAACAGGGAATTTAGAAGACAATTGAACGTTTTTGGTTCTGTTACCTTGCCATTGTCTTCTAGACTACTTATACAAGCCGGCTTTAACATCAACAACACCTCTTATAATTTTCAGGACATCTTTAATACCGCAGAAAATAACAAAAGCGCAGAAAGAGACTTTAAGACCATATTCTTGCCCAACTTAGATCTAAGCTATGCCTTTTCAGAAAATCATTTATTATACGCCAATATCAGCAAAGGATTCTCTAACCCAAGTCTTGAGGAAACTTTGACCCCAGGAGGAATCATCAATCCAGATATTGCACAAGAGACCGGAATCAATTATGAGCTGGGCACCAATTTGTTATTAGTGAACAAAAGACTTCAACTAAAGGTCGCCATCTATCAAATGGATATTAAAAATCTGTTGGTGGCACAAAGGGTCGGCGATGATCAATTTATTGGTAAAAATGCTGGAAGAACCAAACACCAAGGCTTGGAACTCGATATCAATTACAGGTTCAAAATTACATCAAATCTGGCTTTGAGTCCTTTTTTTAGTTATACGCTCAATAATCACAAGTTTAAGGAGTTTGTAGACGGGGATAACAATTATTCTGGCAATCCTCTGACAGGAGTGCCAAAAAACAAAATAAATTCTGGGGTACAGTTAAAACATTCCTCTGGATTTTACTGGAACACAACATTACAGTTTATAGATGAAATTCCACTTAACGATGCCACCACATTGTACAGTGAAGCCTTTACCCTTTTAAATACTCGAATGGGTTATTCAAAAGAAATTTCTAGGAATTTTATTTTTGGAATTGATTTTGGAATGAATAATATTGGAAATATACAATATGCACAATCGGTTTTGATTAATGCGGTTGGATTTGGCGGGGCAGCGCCTCGATACTACTACCCCGGCAATGCCAGAAATTATTATGGTAGCTTACAGCTAAGTTATAAGTTGTAAGCGGTATTACATTTTTTTGAGCCAATTCTTCATATCTACCTCTTTGGAAATAATTGTTTTTAGATCAGAAATGGAAACTCTTTGCTGTTCCATGGTATCCCTATGGCGAATGGTAACGGTTTTGTCTTCTAAAGTTTGGTGGTCTACTGTAATACAAAACGGAGTCCCCACGGCATCCTGCCTTCTGTAACGGCGACCAACAGCATCCTTTTCGTCATAAATTACTTTAAAGTCCCACTTGAGATCTTCAATGATCTCATGGGCTATTTCGGGAAGGCCATCCTTTTTAACCAATGGCAATACCGCCGCCTTTGTAGGAGCCAATACCGCTGGTATTTTCAATACCGTTCTAGAAGTTCCGTTTTCCAATTCCTCCTCTTGTAGGGAATTGGCAAATACGGCCAAGAACATTCTATCCACTCCTATGGATGTCTCTACAACATACGGCACATAACTTTCGTTCAATTCCGGATCAAAATATTGAAGCTTTTTACCCGAAAATTTCTCGTGGCTACTTAAATCAAAATCAGTTCGGGAATGAATTCCTTCTAATTCTTTAAACCCAAAAGGGAATTTAAATTCTATATCGGCAGCAGCATCAGCGTAATGTGCCAACTTATCATGATCATGGAACCGATAGTTATCCTGTCCCAATCCTAAAGAATAATGCCATTTAATACGAGTTTCTTTCCATTGTTCGTACCACTCTTTCTGTGTTCCAGGACGTACAAAAAACTGAAGCTCCATTTGTTCAAATTCGCGTTGACGGAAAATAAACTGTCTCGCTACAATTTCATTCCTAAAGGCTTTTCCTATTTGGGCGATTCCAAAAGGAATTTTCATACGTCCACTTTTTTGAACGTTCAAAAAGTTAACAAATATCCCTTGAGCTGTTTCAGGACGCAAGTACAAATCCATTGCACTTTCGGCAGAAGCACCTATTTTGGTGCCGAACATAAGGTTAAATTGCTTTACCTCTGTCCAATTTTTTGAGCCGGATAACGGACAAACAATTTCTAATTCCTCTATTAGGTTTTTCACGTCTTCCAAATCTTCGGCTTCCAAAGATGTGCCCATACGTTTTAAAATGGAGCTCGCTTTTTCCTGATATTCCACAACACGTGGGTTGGTAGCCAAAAATTGTTCCTTATCGAAAGCATCTCCAAACCTTTTAGCCGCTTTCTCAACTTCCTTGTCAATTTTAGCCTCAATTTTCGCAACATGGTCTTCTATGAGAACATCTGCCCTATATCTTTTCTTGGAATCTTTATTATCAATAAGGGGGTCATTAAAGGCATCCACATGGCCTGAAGCCTTCCAAATTGTTGGGTGCATTAATATGGCAGAGTCTATACCCACGATATTCTCATTCATCTGCACCATAGCTTTCCACCAGTACTCTTTTATGTTATTTTTTAACTCCACCCCGTTCTGAGCATAGTCATAAACGGCACTGAGGCCATCATAAATTTCACTGGATTGAAAAACATACCCATACTCCTTGGCATGGGATATCACTTTCTTAAAATCGTCTTCTTGCTTTGCCATGACGCAAAAATAGAATTTTAGCCTTAAAAGAAGTATTTATTTTAGCTGAAATTCTGCGGTGGATAGTAATTTTTCATCCTCAAAAACATTGAGAATATAGTTGCCATCCTGCAAAGAGCCTTCAGGGATGGTAATAAAGTCACAAACACTAAATTCTTCTCCCATAAAAATAAGCTCAACCCTTTTACTATACGTATTACCATTTACAGAAATAGTATTGGCATTATCTTCAATGATCTGCATATTTGGACCTAAGAACTGAAAGTACAGAACACGTTCTTCTTTGGTAGTATTTGGGTTGCCAACGATCGTGACACAACCTCTTAACTTTGCAATAGTGGAGGCTTTGGTTGTTTTTATAGGTTTACTTCCAGTACGCATTCTAAAACCGCTACCTTCAGCATTGGTAAGCTTTAAATAGTTTTTAATTCTCAATTGTTGGTTAAGTTCCTTATTCTTTTTCCTTAATAAGGCCTCTTGTTCTGCCAACGTACTGCTCTTTCCGCGTAATTCTTCTATTTTTTTTCTAGTATCGTCGTACTTATCAGAAAGTAGCATATTGTTATACTTCAAGAAATTATTCTTCAACTTTAAACTGTCATGCTTGGCTTCTAGTTTTCGCAATTCCTTTTTGTACTCCTTCAATTTGGCGACAGAGAAATTAAGACGTCCAACAGAATCTAACAATTGTTGTACTTTAAATCTGGAATCCTGTAATTCTATTTCATTCACTTCATTTAAGGCAGAAAGTCGGTCTACTTCCGTTCTCATCAAAGTAAGATCCTTTACTAACAATCCTTTTTCCTGCTCTAAAAAATCTATCTGACCTCTAGATTGGGCATAACTAAAATAAAACGCTATCAATACACCAATAATAACGGCGACCAATGCGGCTAGGATTATTTTATAGTTAAATTTATTATCTTGAACATTCATCGATTAAAGTAGGTTTCATTAAGATTTGAGGTATTCCAAGCTTTCAAATATAGTAAATGATATCATCAACATCCTAGTCCCACAGGTGTGTTTTGGATGTATGACACCTTTGGGTAAAGGTGAACGATTATTATGCACCTTTTGTCGGAATCAGTTACCACTCACCGAGTACAATTTTATCGATGAAAACCCAATTGACCGTATTTTTTATGGAATTGTACCTATTGAAAAGGCAAATTCCCTCCTTTTTTTTACCCCAGACGGCATCGTAAAAAACATAATTCACCATCTCAAACACAAAAACCAACAAGAGATAGGCCACTTTCTTGGCGACTGGTTTGGTCATGACATTAACGAGAAAAATCTTACTTTTCATATAGATTATGTTATTCCCGTGCCCTTACATAAAAAAAAATTAAAAAAAAGAGGGTATAACCAAGTGACTACTTTTGGTCAAAAATTAGCTGAACATCTAGATGCCGCCTTTGTAGATCACATCCTTATAAAAACAGCAAACACTAAAACGCAGACCAAAAAAATCGTCTTTTTAGATGGCAAAGCAACCAAGACCTCTACAAAGTAACAGATCTATCATTTCTACAAAATAAAAATGTGCTTCTTATAGATGATGTGATAACAACAGGAGCTACCTTACTCGCTTGTTCTGTTGCACTAAAAGAGGTCTTAGGTATTAAAATTTATATTGCTACCATGGCGGTGGTTCCATAATTTTTAAATGCTACAAATTAGTTGTTTCTTTGCGTGTATTCTATGGCCCGAGCTATGATTAAACGAATTTTTTGTTCCCTTTTTATTATGTTAATGATACTTGCCCTAGCACAGTGTGGCAAAAGGGGAACACTAACAGGAGGTGAAAAAGATATTACTCCCCCTAAATTACTCAGGGCAGAACCTGAGAATATGACTGTAAACTTTAAAGAAAAAAAGATTCGTCTTTATTTTGACGAGTATATAAAATTAAAAGATGTTCAAAAACAGCTGATTGTTTCCCCTCCCTTAAAATACAACCCTCTAATTACTCCCCAAGGATCTGCTAGCAAATTCATAGATATTACTATAAAAGATACTTTAAAGGAAAACACCACCTATACCCTAAATTTTGGGCAGAGTATCACAGATAATAACGAGGGTAACCCAAATAGCTTCTTAAGTTATGTCTTTTCCACAGGAAGCTACATAGACTCCCTATCGGTTTCAGGTGCGGTAAGGGATGCTTTTAATAAAAAAGTAGATCAATTTGTGAGTGTGATGCTCTATGAACTGGACAGCACTTATACGGACTCAACCATTTACAAAAGACCTCCAAACTACATAACCAACACCTTAGATAGCGCAACTACTTTTAAATTAAGTTATTTGAAAGAAGGAAAATACGCCCTATTTGCATTGAAAGATGAAGGAAAAAATAATCTATTGGACCAAAAAGTAGATAAAATAGCATTTGTAACAGATACTATAACATTACCAACGGATACCACTTATCTCCTTACCCTTTTCAAAGAAATCCCGGATTACCGAGCTGCAGTTCCCAGTTATGCAGCTCAAAACAAAATAATGTTCGGGTATCAGGGCGAAGCAAAGCATATGGTGATTGAGCCATTAACGAAATTACCTGACTCTATAAAAACCAAAGTTTTAAAAGAAACAGGAAAGGACACCTTAAATTACTGGTTTATACCTTTTGAAACCGATTCCATTGTTTTTGAGGTGACCAATGAAAAATGGAAGGTAAAGGACACTTTTACTGTAAAGAGCCGCAAACTTGCTTCTGACAGCTTGGTCTTAACTCCCAACCAAAAAGGCAACTTGGCCTTTGAAGAACCATTCTATGTTGGGGCCAATATACCAATTATTCAAATTGATTCTTCTAAAATTGCTTTGATGAACAAGGATTCTATTCCGGTTAAATTCATCTCAAAATTAGATAGTGTCGAAAATAGGGTGACCTTAGATTTTGACTTAGAACCCAATGAAAAATACACCATGGATATACTACCAGGGGCCATTGTAGATTTTTTTGGCAATGCTAATGACACTATAGCCTATAGACTATCAACCAATGGCTATGCCGATTATGGAAATCTTGGATTAAAACTAGTTGGAAATCCAACCTATCCCTTGATTGTACAATTAACAGATGAATCGGGTAAAACAAAACGGGAAATCTACGCTACAGAGCCAAAAGACTTTCAATTCAACAACCTGAAGCCATCCAAATATATGATTCGTGTAATTTATGACACAAACAGTAATGGAAAATGGGATACAGGGAGTTACCTACAGAAAATAGGTCCCGAAAAAGTGATCTATTATCCCTCTATTATTGAGGTAAGGGCAAATTGGGAGTTAGTGGAATCCTTTAATCTTTTAGACTAAACTGGTCCCGATCTTGTAAAAATTTCAGATTGTACCTAGTTTCATCAAGATGTGCCTTGTTCAAGGTGGTGTACAGAATAGTATCCTCTTCTGAAAAAGCCAAGTTTTTACCAAGAGCATCATATACCGCAGAATGGCCAGTGTATTCATAACCCCCGTCATCACTACCAATTCTATTTACCCCTATACAATACGCCATATTTTCAATAGCGCGAGCAGCTAAAAGGGTGTCCCAGGCATAAATACGTGTTTTGGGCCAGTTAGCTACATAAAGCAATACATCATAATCCTCTGTATTCCTTGCCCAAACTGGAAAACGGAGATCATAACAGATTAAGGGACATATTTGGAATCCCATGTATTCTAGTACTAGTCTTTGCTTTCCTTGCTTATAAACTTTTGATTCTCCTGCCAAGGTAAAGGTATGCCGCTTATCATATTGATGGTATGTCCCATTGGGTTCCACAAAGAAGAGACGGTTGTAATAAACCCCATTGTCATAAAAGGGAATACTTCCTGTGAGGGCTTTCTGTTCTTGCTTGGCAATATGTAACATCCATTCTAAGGTCTTATGTCCCTCCGTATTGTCCATATGATTGGGGGTCATTGTAAATCCTGAATGGAACATTTCTGGCAAGACAATAAGATCTACATCTTTAGGAATACTCTTTATTTTTTCATAAAAAGCATCCCTGTTAGCCTGGGGATTCTCCCAAAACAAAGAAGTCTGTATTAATGCTACCTTTAATTCTGTGGTCATATTAATGAAATTCTACATCAAAAATAATATTAATATTTTGGGTGTTCCAATATATTAGAACATCGCTACTCAGGAATTGGGATATTCCTCTACCTTTTAGCTGCTAGCAAATCCATTAAAAGCGAATTACCCTGCATTTTTGCATGGTCATAGGCCGTATGTCCCCTTGTATCCTTGGTGGCAACTTCCGCTCCTTTGGTTAACAACATTTGGGCAATTTCTGTCCTATTAAACGTGGCTGCATAAATTAAACAGGTGGCTCCCATACTATTAGTCGTATTCACATTAGCCCCCTTTTCTATAAGTCTTTTGGCTATTCCAGTAAAGCCCTTAAAACAAACGCCCATTAAGGCTGTATTCCCCGAACTGTCTACTCCATTTATATCAGCGCCCCTGTCTAATAAAAAATTTGCAACATCACCATGTTCGTAATAAGTCGCCAAAATTAACGGAGTAGAACCTCTTTGGTCCTTGCTGTTTATCAATGTGGGATCCTTAGTAATCAATTCCTCAATTATTCTAAGGTCTCCGTTTCGAATGGAAGAGTAAAACTTTTCTGCGATTTCTTTCATTGTAATAAAATTAAAAACCCAATATATGTATTCTATTAATGACGTTGGTTTTAATGATGTTTAATTAATCTTAGATAAATAAAGAGGCAAAAATTACTTAAATACTTTCTCCCTTTAATAATTAAACCATAGTAAAACATTATGAGTTCATAGGAGTATCCTATTGAGTGAATTAAATAGATTTTATTTTATTAAAGTTATGCGATTTTACTAATGAAGTATATTTCCCTACTTTTTTATTTATGTATTATTCCCTTCTCACTCTGGAAAAAGACACCTATATTATAATAATTATCGCCTTTTAAAACGTAGAAAATATATTCGACGCCATTAATGACCCCAATACCTTTGATGATGATCGGACCCCTAAAAGAAAAGATAAATGGACCACCGATAGATAGCATTAAAAAATTGAAAATATCTCGAAGGTTCTATCTGAAATTGGTAACGATGTTACTGCCAACTCGCCGGATATTATTGGTCTTTGATAAATTGAAAACAAACAAGTCCTTGAAGACCTTGTAGCCCACCCTAATTTACAGAATAAGGGATATAAGATTATCCAATTTGATTCTCCCAATGAAAGAGGCGTTGATGTGGCTCTCTTATATAGGCAGAGCGCCTTTATAACTTCTTCGACTACTAGTAGGCCTTTATTGTTATTCAATGAGGAGGGAGAAAGGGATTATACAAGGGATCAATTGGTGGTTCAGAGTTTTTAGATTCGGAAAAAATGTATCTGATAGTCAACCACTGGCCTTCTCGCGGTGGTGGTGAAGCTAGGAGTAAACCCAATAGAATAGCCGCGGCTCAACTCAATAGACGAATCATAGATTCTATCCTTCACATAGATAGTACTGCCAAAATACTAAGCATGGGCGATTTTAACGATGACCCTGCGGACACCAGTATAAAAAAAACTCTAAAAATAGGAGTGTTAAGGGCACGAGATATGCCTGGAGTAATGTACAATCCTATGGAAAAGTTACATAAAAAAGGACTTGGATCATTGGCTTATAGAGATCGCTGGAATATTTTTGATCAAATTTTGTTTACTCACAACCTATTAAATGAAGGTGCATATACCTTTCAATATTGGAAAGCGAGCATTTACAATCCTACCTATGTAAGTACCCAAACTGGCCCCTATAAGGGATATCTATTCCATACTTATTCAGGTGGAAATTACACGGCTGGATATAGCGACCACTTTCCGGTATATCTTTTTCTGATTAAAAGGGCAAAGTAATTAAATATTTAGATATTAGCAAAAGGGATCTATTTTAATCTTGGCAGAAGCTTATAGCCACTGTCCCCATGGAATCCTGCTAAGGATTAGCACTAATCCAAGTCCATAAAAGATAGAGATGGTCTTAAATTTCCTTTTAGCCTCCATCACTTTTTTATGTTTGGACCAACCTATAGTAATGAGCACCACGGCAATGATATTTATAAATGGGTGTTCTACCGCTAGTAAACGAGCTGCAGGATTTAAGCCCCCCATGCCTACTTCCCTTATGGCTTTTAAGCCATTTGCTGATACAAAGTAAAGGATCACTCCCACCAAGACTTGAATATGCGTAAGAATCAGCGCAAATAGGCTAATTCGGAAGTCTTTTTCCAAATTGAATATTCTATTACTAAAGAATCCTGTTATAGCATTGACCACCGCAAGGATTAAAATAACCAAAACGATGTAGGCCAAATAAGAGTGCAAACTTTGTATAATTTCGTACATAAGATAAATTTTAAAACCCCTAAAGTACTAATTTTTGGGCATAAAAAAACCCCGCGTAAGAGCGGGGTTTTAATTTTTAATTGTATTCGTTAATTAAATAAATATCTTACACCTACTTGTAATCTCCATGTATCTCCGATACCACTTGAAGGCCTGTTTGTTACTGTTGGTAGATCTGTGGTTCCTGGCACAGTATTAACTCTGTAAATAGGTTCATTTTGAGCATTTCTACCTCTATAGTTCAATAGATTGTTTTGGAATGCAAATTGAGGAACACCCCAATCAGAATTCAACAGATTTCCAACATTTAAAAAGTCAAGTGATAATTGAATTTTATTCTTATTATCCTTAGTCAAGTTAAGGTCTTCTGTGATTCTTAAATCATATCTGTTTAACCAAGGATTTTTAGCTCCATTTCTTACAGACACTTGACCCCTGTTCGCACTTAGATATTCATCCTGATCAATATACCTGTTTAAAGCATTGATTTGAGCTTGTTCAGTGATCGTTGCACCGTTCAAAGTAAACTCTTGAAAATTTAACTCAGAGGCATCATTAGGTATATATATCAATCTATTTGAGTTATCCCCAAAATTTCCTGAATACGTATAGCTATATCTTCCATTTTCACCCCCCTGCCAGAATAAGGCAATCGTCGTGTTATCCGTTTTATAATTCAAATTCGCAATGAATCTGTTCGGCTGATCAAAGGAAGCAAAACTTAATTCTGGATTATTCCTGTCTTCTTGTACCGTTGCAGTCCAAAGTGACCCTGCTTGCGATCCCCCTGAAGCATCCAAGTCACGAGTTCTGGACGCGGTATAAGCAACCATCGCATAGAAACCATTATCAAACTGCTTCTGTAACTGGGCGGTAAAAGAATAATAATCTGCTTTCTCTTTCGCGTTTGTCAATAAAAACACATTTCTAAAATCCGCATCATTAGAATATCCTCCATCCCAATAAGGGCGTTGATCTGGGCCGCTCAGCGTTCCATCAGCATCTCTTAAAATAGGATTATAAACTATAGGAGTTGAAATGTCCTTTGAATAAATAAAATCGAACGTTCCTGTAACTCCCCATGGCAGTTGATGATCTACCCCAATATTGGTACGCCATACTTGTGGAAGTTTAAATTCCCTATCAGTAAGGTTTAATTCATTGGAAAGAGTCTGTCCTGGATTTGCTGGGTTTCCAAAAGTAACATCTGGATTAAATACATAATTAGGTCCAAAAGCAGTTTCAACATCTGCCCCTTCATATCCAATACCACCTCTTACAACACCTGAACCATTCACCTGGTTACTCAACCAAACAAACGGTATTCTACCAGAGAAAACACCTGTTCCACCCCTAACTTGGGTTTTACCCTCACCATCTACATCCCAATTAGCACCAACCCTTGGTGACCATAATGGCCTTACTTTAGGAAATTGACTTACGTCTGGCGAAAAAGAATTACCATCACCATCAACAAATGTCTTGTCTAAAGTATCCAATAATTCATTTCGTGGAATATCTGTTGCATAGAAAGGAAAATCGATTCTAAGCCCTCCTGTTAATTTCAGGTTATCCGTAACTTGGAACTCATCTTGAAAATAAACTCCAAATTGTCCAAAGTCGGTTTGATCCACTGGAGGAGTTGTAGAACCGTCTAATGCAAAGCTTTTTGCAAATGCATCTGGGTAAGCTCCAGGTGTCTGATTAATAACAGTCTCTACGAAACTATCATAGCTAGTAAACCTGTAAAAACCATTAAAAGTAGGGTTAAAGGCATTCTTAAAGGTCATGTATTCAAAATTGGCTCCTAACGTGTAGGTATGCTTCCCTTTATAAATTGAGAAGTTGTCCGTAATATTAAATACATTGTTTTCCAATAGATTCCCCACAGTAAACAATTCATTTCCCAAAGCAGTATAGTACAATAAATTACCGGAAGCATCTGGCTCCAACACCTCTATAAATGGAAATGCCTGACCGCCAGGAATTCCCCTTTTAGGATCTTTAATCGCAGTGTACCCTATATTCAATTGGTTGGACATATTGTCTGCAACCTTAGAGTTCCATTCACCAACTACAGATTCAACCAATCTATCATTGGTATAATTTGCATTGGCAAAAGTAATGGCTTCTATGCCAGATCTATTCGTGTTACGGTATCTAGTAGATAAAAATCTGTTTGAATTTCCGTTAATGCTAACGTCCTCTAGCGATTTGTAACGATTATATCTTAAACTAAACTTATTATTTTGATTTAGGTTATAATCTAATCTTACGTTAAACCTTGTTTGTTCAGATGCAAAAGGGTAGTTTTCGTAAGAACCGGTATTGTACCCATAAAGACTGGACATTTGCTCTTGAATAAAATCAAGATCAGATGCTGGCACTCTTGAAATTGTTAAACCGTCTGGTGCAAGACCCGGTCTAGCAGCCTGTCTTGTAAAGCCAGGAACGGCTTCTTCTTCCTCTTCATAACTAACGAAGAAAAACAATTTATTTTTTAGGATAGGTCCTCCTAAACTGATCCCTTTAATCTCATTTTTAGAATCTCCTCTATTTAATCTCAAATCCCTAAGCTTATCACCTACCATTTGATCGTTCCTTAAATAGTAATATATAGATCCTTTGAAATCATTGGTACCGGACTTCGTAATAGCATTAACAGAAGCTCCTGTAAAACCAGCTAATCTTACATCAAATGGAGCAAGATTTACTTGAACTTCTTCAATAGCATCCAATGAAATTGGATTAGCTCCTGCGAATTGACCAGAACCAAGACCGAAGTTGTTGTTGTAAATGTTTCCATCAATGGTGTAGTTGTTAAACCTACTTGAAGTACCAGCAAAAGAAGTTCCATTAGATTGAGGAGTCAACCTTGTAAAGTCATTAATACTCCTACTAATTGTAGGCAAAGCATCAATTTTATCTCTAGATAGGTTTATAGAAGCACCAGTCCTGTCTGGGTCTATAATTCCACCTCTAGTTGAAGTAACCACAACTTCTTGAAGCTCAAGCCCTTCTTTCATGGTGACTTTCAGATCATAACTTTGTCCTAAACCTAAATTAATTCCATTATAGGTTTGTGCTTCAAAGCCTACATAACTTACAACAACAGTGTATGGACCGCCAACGCGAATGTTGGGAAGATAAAACCTTCCTTCTTCATTAGCTATAGCGCCATAAACTGTTCCTGAAGGTGTGTGGGTTGCAACCACGTTGGCACCAAATAATGGCTGCCCAGCATCGTCTTCTACGTAACCCTGTATTTTAGAAGTCGTTACCCCTTGTGCAAATAAGACTGCCGTAAATAAAAATGCGGCAAGTACGAAGTACATTTTTTTCATTCTTTCAAATGTTGTTTTAGTTTGTAATTAATGCTGCAAAAATGAAAATTATTTCACATAAGAGCATTTTCTTAACGTTAAATTAGATGGGGCAAATTTAACACAATATTTACATAACAACATTCATGAAATAAGAAGTTATTCTATAAGTTATTAAGAATTAGGAGTTAATAAGCTCCACTCTTAAAATAATGCAAAAGCTGCAACGTAGATGCGTCATGATTGGCGATTTCCGAATTTTCGATATCTTTTAGTATCGTAGACGCTAGTTGTTTGCCCAATTCTACGCCCCATTGATCATAACTAAATATATTCCAAACTACCCCTTGAACAAAAATCTTGTGCTCATAGAGGGCTATCAAAGCTCCGAAGCTTTTTGGGGTCAACTTATTTATCAAAATTGTGGTTGTAGGCTTATTGCCTTCAAATACCTTGAAAGGTAACAACGTTTCCAATTCCGTTTTGGACATATTCTTGCCCTCCAATTCATGGCGCACTTCTTCTTTGGTCTTTCCATTCATCAAAGCCTCTGTTTGGGCGAAGAAATTGGCCATCAATTTATTGTGATGGTCGGTATCCCCGTGCAAAGATTCCTTGAATCCAATAAAATCTGCCGGGATCAATTTAGTACCTTGGTGGATCAATTGAAAGAAGGCGTGCTGCGAGTTGGTTCCGGGTTCTCCCCAAATAATGGTTCCCGTCTCATAGGAAACACGATTCCCACTTCTGTCCACACTTTTACCGTTGCTTTCCATAATCCCCTGCTGTAGATAGGCTGAAAATCGGCTCAAATACTGCGAATAGGGTATAATGACTTCGGTTTCGGCACCATAAAAATTATTGTACCACACACTCAACATAGCTAAAACCACCGGCATGTTCTCTTCAAAATCCGCGGTTCTGAAATGTTCATCCATCTCATTGGCTCCTATTAATAGTGCATCAAAATTTTCATACCCAACGGCCAATGCAATAGATAATCCAACAGCACTCCAAAGTGAAAATCTACCTCCTACCCAATCCCACATAGGGAACACATTTTCATCCAAAATCCCAAACTCTTCAATTTTTGCCGTATTAGTAGATACTGCAGCAAAGTGTTTGGCAACATCTTTTTGACTAGCATGTTTTAAAAACCATTTTTTTATAGTGGTCGCATTACTTAAGGTCTCTTGAGTAGTAAAAGTTTTGGATACCACAACGAACAACGTTGTTTCTGGATCCAATCCTTTCAAAGTTTCATAAATATGGTCCCCGTCCACATTGCTTACAAAATGCATCTTTAAATGATTGCCATAGAATTTTAAAGCTTCGGTCACCATGGCGGGACCCAAGTCCGATCCTCCGATACCTATGTTCACAACATCGGTAAAAGCTTTTCCGGTAAATCCTTTCTTATGTCCAGATATAATGGCTTCTGTAAACGTTTTAATCTTTTCCTTAACGGCATAGACCTCGGGCATCACATTCTCCCCATCTACCCTGATGTCATCCCTTTTTTTAGCCCTTAGTGCTGTATGGAGTACTGCCCGGCCTTCTGTTTCATTGATGATATCCCCATCAAAGTATTTTTTGATGGCATCTTTCAAGCCCACTTCTCCCGCTAGGTCCATCAATAGTTCCTTAGTTTCAGAAGTAATATTATTTTTAGAATAGTCCACAAAAAAACCTTGACTCTGCAAGGTGAATTTTTTCGCCCTGTCCGGGTCAGATGCAAATAGATTTTTTAACTGAGTATTTTCAATATTCTTATGATGGTCTCCCAATGCCTTCCATGCTTTTGCACTTGTGGGATTTATTTTTTTTAATGCCATTTTTATTGGTTCTCGGTTAATAGTTCTTCTTCTGGTATTTGCATAAATTCAATACAATCCAATTGATCTTTCAATGGGGAAATAAAAGCAAAATAATCAGACTTTAACGCATCGGTCAATGGCTCCGCAGTTGGCAGCTCCTCCCTCAAAGGATCTACTTGGCGCCCGTTTTTCCAAAAGCGATAACACACATGAGGCCCACCAGTATTGCCCGTCATGCCAATCCAGCCTATAACATCCCCTTGTTTAACATATTGACCTTTACGAACATTCTGGTTTTTCATGTGCAAGTATTGGGTACTATAAGTGCTGTTATGCTTCACCTTTACATATTTCCCATTGCCCCCCCTTCTAGTAGATTCTTCTACGGTACCATTTGCAGTGGCCAAAATAGGAGTGCCAATCGGAGCAGCGTAATCTGTTCCTTTATGAGGTCTTACCTTATACCCATAGTAGGCTATTCTCCTGTTTAGGTTATATCTGGAAGAAATTCGACTGAATTCAACAGGGGCTTTTAAAAATGCCCTTCTCAAATTTTTTGCCTGCTCATCATAATAATCCTTAACCCTGTTTATAGTATCGGTTTCATATCCAAAAGAGTATATTGTTTTGCCATTGTGCTCAAAATATGCAGCCTCAATGGGTTCCGCTCCAGCGTAAATGGAATCATTAATATATTTTTCCTTATAGATTACCTTGAATTTATCTCCCTTTTGGAGCCTAAAAAAATCAATGGTCCATGCATATATTTGTGACAGGTTATTGGTAATATTATAATCTATGCCCTGCTCCAAAATAGCTTCGGATAAGGAGGAGGTAATTACTCCTGAGGCCTCCCTTTCTACATATTTTATCTTGTTGCGTTTATTATAAGCAGTGACCGAATCCCTTAAATCTATAACTGTGTAATTAATAAGATCGTTCTGATATATAAAGACTTGAGCTTTTTCTAACGTATCCTTTGATTTTAAAATAAGATAGGGCTTCCCGACCACAATCTTTCGGACATCAAAAGTATCCCTGAACTCTTCTGAAATTTTATGTATTTTTGGGTATTCTACCTTGTTGCGAAGCATTAATTCTCCAAAACTATCTCCATTTCTTACCGTATCTTGAAGTACCGTAAATTCATCCAGATTAAACCCAAACTGCTTTGTGACAATAGGCTTTTTAATGGTGACAACTTCGGCGATTTCCTTATCCGAAGAAGCTGAATCCTTGCAGGACGCTACCATTACTAAGCAACAAAGAAGTAATCCAAAAAATAATTTCATGTTCTCCTATTTTTTAAGCGGGTTAAATATATGGTCCACCCACTGTTTTCCCCAGTTATTTAACTCTTCTTTAGAATAAATTTCAGGAAAAAATATTACTTTTTGAAAACTAGGTGGCAAATACTCTTTCCAATTGGTCCCCCCAGTAGCATCAACGGCTCCATTTTCTCTATCCAAATAGCGGTAAGCAGAACCCATGTGCATCAATGGCCAATTAACATTTGCATTCATATCCAACGCCTTTAGCGCTTCTTTCAACGTCTTATTACTCCTTGCCTCCTCGGTTAAATTTTGATATTTTTCATAAATCGTAATACCTCTAACGTCGTTGGCTATTCTAATAAGCCTAGGTGTATATCTATATTCAAATTGCTTGAGGGTCAGTGTCTTTTCTCCTGTCACCAAATCAGTTGCTCCTTTTTTCCAATATATATGTTCGTAAAGCTCATCT
Organism: Sediminicola arcticus; assembly: GCF_040566695.1. Classification (NCBI taxonomy): domain Bacteria; kingdom Pseudomonadati; phylum Bacteroidota; class Flavobacteriia; order Flavobacteriales; family Flavobacteriaceae; genus Sediminicola; species Sediminicola arcticus. The sequence continues at coordinate 360,644 of NZ_JBEXAE010000001.1, forward strand.
ATGCCATTTGCCACGGAGAAATCATTCCTTTCAGAATGGTGCACTAAATTCTCTAAAGGAGTAGCGTAAAGCTCAATCATCCTATACTGTGCAGATTGGAAGCCACTTGCTGGCAATAAGGCCATGCGGTACTGAAGAAACTGCTCCCGTTCCATACCTTTAATCATAATCCCAAAAGAGGAAATAAGAGCCTTGTAATAGCTGTTGATCCTAGTGACCTTCTCCAAAAAGAAATTTACTTCTTGGGATTTATCATCTACTATCTGCTTTTGTTCGTGGAGTATGAGTTTAAAATAAAGTTCAGTAATCTGGTGGTACATGATAAAAATTTCCTCATCTGGAAAATGGGTCCGAGGAACTTGCAAGCTAAGTAAGGTATCCAAATGAATATAATCCCAGTAGGTAAGATAGCGTTGATAGAGTAAGCCATCCAGGTAAGAGCTTAAATCCTGGCCAGAATCCTTATATTTTTCTTCAAGTTTTAATATTTGGGATTCTATTTGCTCTTTTTTCTTCATTAGATACTAATCCATTATAATTTTGAATTGGTTTTTTAAACCGTTATAGCCATCCAAATCAGCCTTAACAGAACCCACTGCCAAATCTGCTTTGATCCTGATCGGAATTTTATTTTGGTCATTGGAAACCCATAGTGCCAAACTTTCCTGTTCTTTAAAAACTCTACCCGACTGAACGTATGGTCTAAATTTTAAGCATTCTACTTTACCATACTTTGTTTTCAAAACTTCAATACCAAGGTATTTAAGTTTGAATTTGAAAACACCGTCATCATCGTACAACATATTTAAATCTATGGATTTACCTACCTCCAAATCCTCAATCGCATAATTGTTCCTCAGAAAATAAAAGGCAGATATCAAATCTTGGATATCCTCTTTGACGGTAAAATTAAACTTTTTATTGTTTTTTTTATCGTTTAACTCTGCTGATTGAATCCTATGATCAAAATTGATCTCAATATCTTTGGTATACCCTCCTTCATCAATCTTTCTAACAAACTTATATGGTTTCCCATCTTCCATTCCAAAGTAACTTTCATAGGTGTCATCTACCTTAAAAAATATACTGGCCAATCCGGTTGTTTTCCCATTACCGACCACGTGGTATACAGGAACCCCCTTCATGGTATCCGATTTAACCTGTAAGGTGGCATAACTAGCGTTAAAAATGCCATAATGAATGCGAAATCTAAGCCATTCGCCGACATTGAAGGCCGAATGATCCTCTTGGGCGCCCAAGGAGTAGGTTATAAGCCCTATAAGCACAAAACAAATGTTTCTCATTTTCTTATGTTAAGGTAAAAATAGTAAAAACAAGTCTATCCTATTTTTGATTTTTTAGTTTATTAAACAAATTTTGTTCCAAACTATTACGCACAAAAAAAAGCCCAGCTTTAAAACTGGGCTTTTCCTAAATAACCAACCAAACTTTAAATTATGAAAAACCAATACTTAAAGTTGTAAGGGAACCACCCCTTACTTGAGGACAAAGTTAAATTATAACTCTTGTTAATAAATCCACTTTAACGGACTTTAACTTTACCTTTAACAGTTGTTTATATATTCTGAATCAATTTTAGGAAATCATTAAGAAATATATGTTTTCCTAAAGGGTTCCTCTTGACTCTTGCTCTCTTTCTATTGCCTCAAAAAGCGCTTTGAAATTACCTTTCCCAAAAGATTTTGCCCCCTTGCGCTGGATGATCTCAATAAACATTGTGGGGCGGTCTAAAATTGGCTTCGTAAATATTTGAAGTAAATACCCTTCTTCATCCCTATCTATTAAAATACCCAGTTCTGATAAAGGCTCTAAATCTTCATCTATTTCACCTACTCGGTCCAATACGTCTTCATAGTAAGATGCTGGAACGGTTAAAAACTCTACACCTCTATTCTTTAATGCCGTAACCGTCTCAATAATATTATCAGTGGCCATTGCCATATGCTGCACTCCGGCACCATTATAAAACTCTATATATTCCTCTATCTGAGATTTTTTCTTTCCTTCTGCTGGCTCGTTGATAGGAAATTTAATCCTTCCGTTACCGTTGCTCATCACCTTACTCATTAGGGCAGTATATTCTGTAGAAATATCTTTATCATCAAAAGAGACCAATTGCGCAAAGCCCATTACCTTTTCATAGAACTGGCACCATTTATTCATCTCGTTCCAACCTACATTTCCAACCATGTGGTCAATAAATTTAAGGCCTACGTCAGTTGGTCTATACACTGGATTCCAAGCTCTAAATCCTGGCATAAACACACCCTTATATTCGCCTCTTTCTACGAAGAGATGCACTGTCTCCCCATAGGTATGAATCCCAGATACCACGACCTTTCCCTTTGCATCTTCCATTGTCTTGGGCTGTAAATAACTCTGAGCTCCTCTTTTTGTGGTTTCTTGGTAACTCTTAGTAGCATCATCTACCCAAAGGGCAATAGCTTTAACACCATCACCATGGGAATCTATATGCTTATTAATATCTCCTCCAGATTTTAAAGGGGAAGTTAAAACTAGTTTTATTTTATCCTGCTGTAACACATAGGAAACCCTGTCCTTAAGCCCTGTTTCGAGTCCGGCATAAGCCAAAGGCTGAAACCCCCATGCAGACATGTAATAATGTGCTGCTTGCTTTGCGTTGCCCACGTAAAGTTCAACGTAATCTGTACCTAAAAGCGGTAAAAAATCTTCCGCTGAAGGGTTTTCTATTGGTAATTGAAATGAAGTCTTATCTAATTGTGCCATAATAGGTGATTGAATATATTAATTAAAAAAAGTATTGATAAAATAATGTAATAACAACTATTTCAACAGTTATCACATTGCCTGGAGATGGGCAGTAATATCAATTCTATATTGAAGCATATTTAATACTTTTATGAATTGCAAATATCGTAAAAAACAATGACTTTTTTTGATAATTTCACTTAAAACCAATACCCAATACTAAAAAACAAATTGCCTATTCTCACTTCGGGAGACCAAGAATACAATACCTGGACGGGACCAATGAAAGATTCCCATCCATACCCCAAGGCATAACCAGAATAATCTGGCTTTTTAAACCAATTACCCGTTCTAAAAATATCATCATCTACCCTAGCGAAATTAGCAGCTAATAGAACATGGTTCTTTGGAAGAAATTCATAATCGATCCTACCATGTGCCTTTACAAAACTATTCCCCACCAAGCTCAAAAAATCATATCCCAAAAAGGGAATAAAATTATTGATTAAATTGGTGCCGAAGCCTCCAAGCACAAAATCAAAAGTAGTCACTTCTGACCTACCCAATTTAAAGCCCCCTTCTGTTTCTAAGTTTACAGATAGTCTATTGGATATGGGAAAGGCTCCTCCCATTCTAGCCTTAGCAATAGAGAATTCGCTAAAATTATTATTGAAATCTGTTGAATATAAATACAGGTGAAAATCTCCATCAAAAAATAGGCCTCTGGTCGGGAAGTATTTATCATCATAGGTATCCAAGGTCAACTGACCATAAGTACTTATATAATTACTTTTATCAAAAAAAATCCTATTGGAAGAAGTTTCATCTATAAGGGTTTCTCCTACAGTCTTTGTGCTGTATTTTAGAAACTTATGTTCTACCCCTAGGCTAAGGGCGAACTCTTCTGCCCAAACAGTCTGCACATACACCTGATTTGTCAAATCGGCTACATCTAAATTAATGGTATTCACATTGCTGATATCGGTGGTGTTGAAATTGGAGGCAATCACACTAGTTCCTATCCCATGATCAAAATCACTATATCTGGAGTTAACCCCAAAACTCCAATAAAACCCTTTATCCACGTAATATTGAAAATTGTATCGAAGCTTATCCCCTAAAATAAAATCAAAGGAAAAGACATCATCATCCATCAATAAATTTTTTTTGGTAAGATTTATCAAGGCAGCACTTTTGTACAAATCGTTGTAGTGGAGCCCCATGCGAAGAAAGGTCTTGTTTGGGTTTTCCCTTAGATTAACAATTAAATCGACCGCATCGGGTCCATCTGGCACCAATTCATATCTTATAGATTGAAAATTCCCAGTTGCCGCCAGATTATTAATCCCTTGTTGTAATTTCTCAAAGGACATCTCTGTCTCAAAATTTAGTCGTAATTTTCCTTTGATATACCCTCTTGTGTAATCGTTGTTCCCTTTTAAAATAAGTTGGTTGATGATTATGGAGTCTTTAATCGAAACTCTTTTTTTTGTAGTCTGAGGCCTGTTTTGTCTAATGGCCAGCTCCTTTAATTCCGTATATTTTTCATTGGCCGCTACTTCTCCGCTGCGGACAATGTTCTTGCCCATATCAAAGGCAATTACGGAGTATTTCTCAATATTCGGCTGTATATAAATATCAGTTTCTATGGATTTTTTTACCATATCCCGAACCGTCCTATAATTATTGATCTGTAATAACACCTCAGTTGCTGACATAAGAGATTCTCGGTTAGATAAACCGTGCTGAACATCTACTCCAATGAGAACATCAGCGCCCATATTCTCCACCTCTTTAATGGGGTAGTTATTTACCACACCCCCATCTATTAATATGGCCCCATCTATTTCGGAAGGCTCAAAAAGGGAAGGGAACGTGCCACTAGCAAGAATTGCTTCTGGAAGGTAACCATGCGTCAATAATACTTCTTCTCCCGTCTCTACGTTTGTAGCTATGCACAAAAAAGGGATGGGCAACTTATCAAAATCCCTAATATCCTTTACGTGGTATAAAAGCCTAACAAGTTCATTATATATTTTTTGGCCTCCAGATAGGGCTTGAGGAAATGATATTTTAAAATTATTGAATGGAAGAGTCAATGCATATCGTTCAGAATCTTCCTTTTCATAAAACGTTTTGGCACTTCGAGGGAGATTATCCTGAATTAAATTAGCAAAATCTGTTTTCTGAAAAATAGAATCGAGTTCCATAGCCGAATAGCCCGAGGCATATAAAGCCCCTATAATCGCTCCCATACTTGTGCCTCCTATATAATCTATTTTTACCCCAGACTCCTCAATGACCTTAAGCGCACCAATATGGGCTAGTCCCTTGGCACCCCCTCCGCTGAGCACAAGTCCAACCTTCACCTCTTTTTCTTGAGAAAAAAGCGTTCCAAAGGAAAAAAAGATTAGGCAAAAGAGAACTGAATTTTTCATAACGTCAAGTTAAGGCTTTAATGAAATGTTTCATAAATTTTCTTCGCCTTAGCTGTTCCTACTGTTTTGGCCAAATCCTCAATCGATGCTTCTTTAATGCGCTTAACCGACTTAAATGTTTTTAGCAAATCTTGGGCTGTTTTTTCGCCAATTCCTTCAATCTCCTCCAATTCAGAGTTAATGGCCCCCTTACTTCTTTTATTTCTATGAAATGTAATGCCGAAACGGTGTGCCTCGTTACGCAACTGTTGGATGATTTTTAAAGATTCGGATTTTTTATCCAAATACAACGGGACTGAATCCCCTGGAAAATATATCTCCTCTAGCCGCTTTGCTATTCCAATGATGGCTATTTTACCTCTAAGCCCTAAAAGGTCCAAGCTCTTTAAGGCTGATGACAATTGTCCCTTCCCTCCATCTATTACTATTAGTTGTGGCAAAGGCTCCGCTTCATTTAACAGTCTTTTGTACCTCCTAAATACAACCTCCTCCATGGAGGCAAAATCATCTGGACCCTCTACGGTTTTAATATTATAATGACGATACTCCTTTTTTGAAGGCTTTCCATCCTTAAAAACTACACAAGCAGCCACAGGATTGGAACCTTGTATGTTAGAGTTATCAAAACATTCTATATGCCTAGGTTCTTCAGATAACCTCAAATCTTTTTGCATTTGAGCCATAATCCTGTTGGCATGTCTATTGGGATCTATGATCTTCTCCTGGTTAAATCTTTCCTGCCTAAAGTATTTTGCATTGCGTTCCGATAGCTCTAAAATTTTCTTTTTATCTCCCATTTTTGGAACCGTAATTTTTAAATCAGGCTCGGATGTCACCTCAAAGGGAACATACAGTTCTCTTGAGAAAGAATTGAACCGTTGCCTAATTTCAACGATAGCCAAAGCCAAAAGGTCCTGATCCTCCTCGTCCAATTTTTTCTTTATTTCCAAGGTATGGGAACGAACAATAGATCCGTGAGATATTTGTAAAAAGTTAACATAGGCATACTGTTCATCAGAAACAATAGAAAATACATCTACATTATTAATAGTTGGATTTACTATGGTGGACTTCACCTCATAATTCTCCAGAACATCAATCTTGTCTTTTATAAGTTGAGCCTCTTCGAAACGCATCTCCTCTGCATAGGTCTTCATTTGATTTTTAAAATATTGAAGGGACGACTTAAAGTTTCCTTTTATGATTTCCCTTATGTCCTGTATTTCTTGATGGTACTCTTCCTGTGTCTGATAACCTTCACAAGGTCCTTTGCAATTACCTAAGTGATATTCTAGGCAAACTTTATATTTTCCTGCATCTATTTTTTCACTAGAAAGATCATAATTACAAGTACGTAAAGGATAGACACTCTTTATTAGCTCCAATAAAGTCCTTACGGTCTTCATACTGGTATAAGGTCCAAAATACTCTGAACCATCCTTGATGTGCCTACGTGTGGGAAATATTCTTGGGAATCTCTCATTTTTTATACAAATCCAAGGATAGGTCTTGTCATCTTTCAGCAGCACGTTATAGCGCGGTTGATACTTTTTAATCAGATTGTTTTCTAATAAAAGAGCATCGGACTCTGTTGCAACCACGATATGTTTAATGTCCCTAATCTTTTTTACCAATACCCTTGTTTTCCCTACGTCATGGGTTTTGGAGAAGTAGGAGGACACCCTTTTCTTTAAATCCTTTGCCTTTCCTACATAAATAATTTTTTCATTGACGTCGTAGAATTGGTATACTCCTGGACTAGAGGGCAGGGTTGAAAGTTGAACTTTTATTGGTATATCCGACATAGGTTTTGACCTTAAAATTCATGTAGATCTCTACAAAGATAAACTACTACAATAGAATTAAAATACTTCAGGTTTTTATCTTTTTAACCGGATACCTCAAAAGTTCTAATGAGGAAAATAGGAACTCCGTTGAGGCATTAAAAACTGATGGTAGAAAGATCGTATAGGCCTTATATCTATATATTTCGCATTTTTGAAGATGTTATCTTATTAATAATAACACTTATTAACATTTTATATGTAATTTTCGGAGAATAAAGACTATTTTTATTAAGGAAATAAAAAATCATGTTATCATTTTGTTTAACTTTGTTCAACAATCTCTTTGGTAAAGTTATAGATAAAGTGCTGATTTTGTATAAATTACACTCTATAATGTAAATTAAATTGATAAACAAATGTTAAGACTATTGTAAAAAAAGTGTATTTCATCGTAAAAAAATGCATTTCATGGATGATATTAGGAATTTTTAGTTATTTTTAGCCTGAACAAAATGTATATTAATGGAAAACTACATTATCACTCTCGGGACTTATCTAATATTAATGTTATTTTTTAAAATCTATTTTGCCGTAGCGAGCAAAGAGTAGGTTACTTTTAATTTAACTATTTTGCACGTTCTTAAATCAATTACTTCAAATGTTGAAAAAAGAATTGCGGTTAAAAAATCTCTCCCTTAGAAATTCTATCACCCCTAAACATCTTTCAGAACAAAGTTTACAAGTAGCCAATAACCTTCTCAAACTACCCATCTGGAATTTTTCTTATTACCACTTATTCCTTTCGATTACCGAAAAGAATGAGGTAGACACTAGTTATATACTCTCTATCCTACAAGGAAAGGACAAAAATATTGTACTTCCAAAAATGGCTGATGATCAAAAACTGATGCATTTTCTACTTACAGACAATACCATCATTAAACCTAACAAATGGGGCGTTCCAGAACCCTTGGATGGTCTTGAAGTGCCCGTTACTAAAATAGAATTGGCGTTTCTGCCTTTACTAGCTTTTGATAACAAGGGTAACAGGGTTGGCTACGGAAAAGGCTTTTATGATATATTTTTAAAGGAATGTAGTCCTGAAGTAGTTAAAATTGGCCTTTCCCTTCTAGAAGCAGAAAATAATATAGATGATGTAGCTGCCAACGACGTACCCATGGATTATTGTATTACCCCAAACAAGGTTTATTCCTTCTGAGATTCTTCTTCCCGTTTATTAAATGCTTTTTTATTGAAGAAAATCAAAATACCAACACCAGTACTAATAGTTGTATCAGCAATATTAAAAACTGGTTCAAAAAATCGAAAGTTATTCCCCCCAATGACAGGGATCCAATTGGGCCATGTAGTGTCTATCATTGGGAAATAAAGCATATCTACAACCTTACCGTGAAAAATACTTCCATAAGGGTCCTGGGCAAACAAAGAAGCTACCTGGTTAAAACTGTCATCAAAAATAACTCCATAAAAAACGGAATCTATAATATTACCAAGGGCACCTGCAAATATAAGAGAAACAGCTACGATCAATGTTTTTGAAGCCTTCTTTTGTACGGTATCATACAACCAATATCCAATTCCTATAATCGCAAAAAGCCTAAAAATAGTTAATATTAACTTTCCCAATTCATCTGTGATGGGAAAAATGTCACTCAATTTAGTACCCCAAGCAGCTCCTTCATTTTCGATAAATAATATTTTGAACCAATTAAAAACAGTTACAGATTCTCCCAAAACAAAATGGGTCTTTATGTAAATTTTACTCAATTGGTCTACAAATAGAATCACCGCTACTAGCAGTATAGACTTCTTTAAATTCATTCTGTGGCTTATAGGTTGCGTCAAAAATAGACATATTATTTGGTTTTCTTGAGATGGATATCTCCTGTAACGGTATGTAATCTGAAATTATCATTTCCGGTAGGAATAGATTCTTCTATAATCTTGCCATAAGTAGTTGATGCCGAAATTGTTGCCTTGTTGCTAGATACTAATATGTCGCCACTTTGGGTCTTTACCATACATTTTTCTCCAACATTAATCAGCTCACACCTCCCATCACTCAAGGTAATATCCAAACTGCGGTAACGTCCACTAGCGGTAACATTGCAATTTGTTCCGTACACCTTGGCATTGATATAGTTGGGTAATTTAATATTTAAGGCAATGGAAACTACTTTATGGGCACTTAACTTATCATTAGGAACAATGAAATTAGGTTGGAAACCGGCACTAACAAAAATAGTAGCTCCCTCTTGTTTCACATTCACTAATAAATTGGGATTGTATTCTCCATCCATAAAAGCATCCACAATGAGGTTTGTGGAATTTGAGGTATCCAAAATCACTTCAAAACAATTTTCTGCGTCTATTTGGATGAAGGAAGTTTTTGGATCAATAATGGTCTTTTTCACCGTCTTCTGAGCCTTTACAAAACAGCATGAAAATAACAAAATAACAACAAGTAAATTTCTCATAATGGTATAAAAAAACGCCTAAAAAGGCGTTTTTATTTAGCTCTGCATATTTTTTGCTTCTATACTCAAAGTGGCATGTGGCACCAGTTTTAGACGCTCCTTATTAATGAGCTTTCCTGTAACCCTGCATATACCATAGGTCTTGTTTTCAATACGCTGTAAGGCATTCTTTAGATCCCTAATGAATTTCTCCTGACGGATTGCCAATTGGGTGTTCGCCTCTTTGCTCATTGTTTCAGAACCTTCCTCAAAAGCCTTGAAGGTTGGCGAGGTATCATCTGTGCCGTTATTGCCATCATTCATATATGAACTCTTAAGCAATTCCAAGTGGCTTTTTGCTTTTTTCATTTTTTCATCAATCAATACTCTGAACTCTTCTAGGTCCTTATCTGAGTATCTTACTTTTAAATCTTCTGCCATTGTTTTAATGTTTTTGGATAAACAATTTGGTATTCACTTGATCAAAGGTGATGTCGGTTCCACTTTCTAATTTCTCTTCAAAAATTAGCTCTGCAGTCAACGTTTCGGTTTTAATATATTCTATATTACTTGCAACGGCCAATTCTACACATCCGTCCTTCAATAATTTCACGTCAATTTTATCAGTTACCTCATATCCTGAATCCTTTCTCAAATTTTGGATACGGTTTACCAATTCCCTAGCTATTCCTTCTTTCCTCAGCGTTTCGTTGATGGTAACATCCAAGGCCACTGTTAACGACCCTGAGCTGGCCACCAGCCAACCTGCTATGTCTTGGGAAGAAATCTCTACATCTTGTAACTGTAAAATAAGGTTTTTATTTTCAATCTGTAAGGATATTTCGCCCTCTTGCTCTATTTTCTGGATATCCTCCTGTCCTAATTGGGCCACAGCACTTACAATTGCCTTCATATCCTTGCCAAACTTTGGCCCCAAGGTTTTAAAATTAGGTTTTATCTGTTTTACCAAAACCCCAGATGCATCGTCCAATAATTCAATTTCCTTTACATTCACCTCCGATTTGATAAGATCGGCAACCGCCTCAATCTCTGCTCTTTGACGATCATCTAATACGGGAATCATGATTTTTTGTAAAGGCTGACGCACTTTTATTTTTTCCTTTTGACGTATGGAAAGCACCAAAGATGAAATGGTCTGTGCCTTTGCCATCTTGCTTTCCAATTCCGGGTTTATCATTGTCGCATTAAATGTAGGAAAATTCGCTAAATGAACACTTTCAAAACGTTCTTTCTTGGTAACTGACGTTAAATCTTTATAAAGTTGGTCCATAAAAAATGGGGCCACTGGTGCCGACAATTTAGCTACGGTCACCAAACAGGTATACAACGTTTGGTAAGCCGAAATTTTGTCTTGCTGGTAATCACCCTTCCAAAAACGTCTTCTACTCAAACGCACATACCAATTACTCAGGTTCTCTTGTACATATTCCGAAATGGCCCTAGTGGCTCGCGTCGGTTCATATTCCGAATAAGCCTCATCCACCTTTTTAATGAGTGAATGTAGTTCGGATAAGATCCATTGGTCTATTTCGGGACGTTCCTTTAATGGAATATCTGCTTCCGCATACTTAAATTCATCTATATTGGTGTACAGCGCAAAAAAGGAATAGGTATTATACAACGTACCGAAAAACTTACGCTTAACCTCAGCAATACCTTCAATATCAAATTTTAAGTTGTCCCAAGGGTTTGCATTGGAGATCATATACCAGCGAGTGGCATCTGCTCCATACTCTTGCATAGTTTTAAAAGGGTCTGCCGCATTCCCCAAACGTTTGGACATCTTTTTACCTTCTTTATCCAAAACTAAGCCGTTAGAGACTACATTTTTATAGGCAACAGAATCAAATACCATAGTGGCTATAGCGTGTAGGGTATAAAACCAACCACGGGTCTGATCTACTCCTTCCGCGATGAAATCTGCCGGAAAAGTCTTTCCTTCGTCTATTAAGTCTTTGTTTTCAAATGGATAATGCCACTGTGCATAAGGCATGGAACCACTATCAAACCAAACATCAATGAGGTCGTTCTCCCTTCTCATAGGCTTCCCAGATTTGGAAACCAAGGTTATCTGATCTACGATATTTTTATGTAAATCTATCTTATCATAATTCTCTTCCGACATATCCCCGGTAACAAAATCGGCAAATATGTCCTTCTCTAAAACACCAGCCAAAACTGCCTTGGCCATTTCCGACTTCAATTCTGCCACAGAGCCTATGATGATCTCTTCCTTTCCATCTTCTGTTCTCCAGATAGGCAAAGGTATTCCCCAATACCGGGAACGGGAAAGATTCCAATCATTGGCATTGGCCAACCAATTTCCAAACCTACCTTCCCCAGTAGCTTTTGGCTTCCAGTTTATGGTCTGGTTGAGGCTAAACATTCTATCTTTAATGTCGGTCACTTTAATAAACCAAGAATCCATTGGGTAATATAATATAGGCTTATCAGTACGCCAGCAGTTAGGATAACTATGGACATACTTTTCTACCTTAAAGGCCTTATTTTCTTCTTTTAATTTAATGGCAAGTTCTACATCCACAGATTTCTCTGGGGCCTCTCCTTCGTTATAATATTCGTTCTTCACATATTTACCTGCAAATTCCCCCAATTCTGCACGGAACTTTCCTTGTAAATCAACTAAAGGAACTGGATTGTCATTTTCATCCAATACGAGCATTGGAGGGATTTCTGGTGTTGCCTGTTTAGCCACCAAAGCATCATCTGCCCCAAAAGTAGGAGCGGTATGCACTATCCCAGTACCATCTTCTGTGGTCACAAAATCTCCAGTGATTACCCTGTACGCATTCTCTGGATTTTGATAAGGTTGGGCATACGGTAATAATTGCTCATATCTAATTCCTACCAGATCTTTCCCCATATAGGAACCTTGAACTAAAAACGGAATTTTCTTATCTTCTTGTTTGTAATTGGCCCAATCCTCTAAAGTTTCTACTTCTTCAAATTTACCTGTAAACTGTTTGGCAACCAATGATTTTGCCAACACCACATTGGAGGGTTCATAAGTGTACTGGTTGTAGGTTTTTACCACAACGTATTCAATCTTAGGACCAACGGTTAAAGCGGTGTTAGATGGCAATGTCCATGGGGTTGTTGTCCATGCCAAGAAAAAGAGCTCTCCTTCAATACCTTTCATGGAAGTGGGAAGTGAATCTTTTAAAACTTTAAATTGAGCAGTTACCGTAGTATCCGTAACATCTTGGTAGGTGCCAGGTTGGTTCAACTCATGGGAACTTAAGCCTGTTCCCGCTTTTGGTGAATATGGCTGAATGGTATATCCTTTGTAAATAAGGCCCTTATCGTAGATTTGCTTAAGTAACCACCATACGGTCTCCATATATTTGGATTTGTAGGTGATATATGGGTCTTCCATATCTACCCAATACCCTACTTTTTCCGTCATATTGTTCCATACATCTGTATAGCGCATCACCGCTTTTTTACACGCTGCATTGTAATCTTCCACGGAAATTTTGGTGCCAATATCCTCTTTGGTAATTCCCAATTGTTTCTCCACACCTAGTTCAATAGGAAGACCATGGGTGTCCCATCCTGCTTTGCGCTTTACTTGGAAACCTTTCATAGTCTTGTACCTAGGGAATATATCCTTGATTGTACGGGCCATAACATGGTGAATACCGGGCATTCCATTTGCAGATGGTGGACCTTCATAAAAGACATAGCTATCCTTACCCTCCCTACTAGTTACACTTTTTTCAAAAATCTGATGTTCTTTCCAATAGTGTAATATCTCCTCGGCAACTTTTGGTAAATCTAACCCTTTGTATTCTGCAAACTTCATAATAACAGCTTCTATTGCATTATTTTAAGTTTGCAAAACTAGTGATTTTTCACTAGAATACTTTCTGTTGAAAAACAAAAAAAGGCCCTTGATTAAGGGGCCTTTAACTAAGATGAAATATTTACTTTATTATTTACTTCCAGTAATGGTCACATTTGCACTTATTTGCAGCGAGGAGGCTACACTAAGGGCTCCTAAATTTAAACCTGTAGTAGATTCCGCATTCAACATAGAACTAAAAAAGAATTTATTGTTATCCTCTGTATAAGAAGCAAAAACCAACTCATATTCCCCTTCTTTCAAAAAGCTCAAGTTATAAGATTTGTTTAAACCACTTACCTCCGAACTAGTCACTGCATTTGCAAAAGTGACCTTACTTACACCACTACCTTTTGTTTCAGCATCTGCATTAAAGGTTCCTTTTTCATAAGCGTAAACAATGATCTTATCTGACGTGTTGTTTGCGTCATTTGCCGTTCCCGAAATCTTACCCGACAAATCCTCATTTACTACTCTGATACCTGCCGAAAACTCGCTCATTGTAACAAAATTAAAATCATTGGAAAGTGTGTTCTGATCTTCCTTAACCGTTTTTCTAAGGTCAAAATCGATTACTACTTGGTTGACTGATTTTGCCAAAACCTCAAATTTATCTTGAATAGCTATTTTGTTGGAAGAAGCAACCAAGGCATCTTTTGTCCCATCAGCCATTTGAACATAACACCCTGGAGCATTCCCGTTCACATCCTTTTCAAAATCCACTTCAAATTCTATATTTGAGTAAGAACCTGCCTTTAAGTCCAAATTACCCAAGGTTTCTGTCTTACCATTAACCAAGGCAGCCAAGTTGACCGTTGTAGCGGTAAAAGCTTCCAATGCCTTATCATCTACCTTAACATTCGTGATCGTCACTACTACTGCCTCCACGTTAGCATTGTCAATTGGGGCATCTGTAACTTTAAAAGTGGTGTCATATGATTCCGCCTCCATTCCGGAGTCATCGTTGTTGTCGTTACATGATATGAAAGCGAAAAAAGATATTAAAATAATTCCTGCGTTTTTTAAATAATTCTTCATAAGATTTGAAATTTGTTCGTTTGGGTATATAACAAGTGAAGCCTGCTTTACCCTAACCCGAAAATGTTAAAATCCTATTAAAGAAATCCAATTTTTGCCTACTTTATTGATGTACAGATAATTATAATTACTATTAAATGTTTTTGTTTTTCATTCTTTAGTTTTATCATATGTATTATACATATGAATCTAAGCACCAATAGTGTAAAAAGGTGTTTTAAAGCGTCTTTATCTTTCTAATCATAGAGGCTACCTTGATTTCTTGCAGGGGAATAGTAGACAAAACTGAAGAAGCTAAGAAACAGGTAGAAAAAGCGATGGATGAGATGAGGACACCGTGGAAAAGGCTGGCGAATATGTAATTGATAAAAAAGAAGGCGTAGGTAACTTCAGGGTATAAGCCAGAGAGAAGAGTGATGATGCTATCAAGGAAGCAGGGAAAAACACGAAAAAGGTTACAGATAAGCCTATCTATGAAACCAAAAAATAGTTGCGGAAAGTAAAGAGACCATTAAAAATGATATCCCAATCCCAAAATTAAATTCGTGCCTGCTGCGGTAATTCCTGAAGAGTAGGGACGGTATCTCTGATTGGTAATATTCTCCAAACTAGCCGTTAATTTTAGGCTGTTGCTTAATTCATATTGTGAACGAAAATTTAATGTGTGCCAAGATGGAGAATAGGGGTTACCATTGGTATCTAGTTCATATATATAATCCTTGCTCATTTCCGAGGCTGCTAAATTAGCATTGGAAATCTCCCCATTATAGGCGAGAAATATATCAGCCTTAAATCTTTGATTCTTCCAAATAATATGCACATCACCAAAGGTTGGGGCAACATGCCTTCCAGGTGAATCTGTACCATCTTCCTCCTCTTCAATACCCTCTGTTATAGTAAGATTAGATTGGAAGGATAGATTTTCTGTTACATAAGCCTCCATTTCAATTTCAAATCCATAAACATATGCCTTGGCGGCATTCTGTATAGCTTGTACATTACTAAGTTCGCCATTATATTCTATTTGATTCCGGCCATTAAACTGAAAATCGCGTCTTACCAAAGCATCAACAAGATACGTATAGAAAGTAGCTCCTTTCAAAACTAACTTGTCCTTAAAGTTTTTCCGAATCCCCACTTCCATATTATAGGCATATTCTGGTTGTAAATCGGGGTTTGGCACTACTACCGAACCAGGTTCAGAATCAAAAATCTTTCCAATATCATCTATATTGGGTGCTCTAAATCCTGTAGATCCGTTCCAAGTAATTTGCAGGTCTGGTTTGGGCAACCAGCTAAACCCCAGACTTCCAGTTAAGGCACCTGTGCTCAAATTAGCCTGCTGGAAAGGAAAACTATAATACGTGGTGTCAAAGTCTGCATTAATCCACACATGACTATAACGCATACCCGTGAGGATGGTCATATTGGGTTTCAATTTATATTCCACATTGAAATAGCCCGCCAAGGTTTGCCAAGTAGATCCGTCTGGATAACGAGAGGCAGAACCGGAAATCTCATTGGTTTGAATATCCTTTTGACTACCTTCTGAAGTGATTTTATTGAAAATATATTCTCCCCCATAATACAGGCGAAAATCCCCCATGCGCTTATTTTCAAAATCTATATTGGAAGAAAGGGCATCCACTTTTTCTGCCGTAGAATACAAAATAGGATTCTGAAAGCCTCTATCATTTCGACTTTCCTCAAAATGCTGGTAGGCATTCGTAATCTTTAATCCATCGTAAAATTTACCTTTACCTCTTTGTTCTGCCTGAATATTAGCCATAAACCATTTTTGGGGGCCGTAGTACCATTCTGCAGATCGTAAGCCATCCCCAGCCCTGTTAGGCCTTATCAATCTGTCATATCTGGAATAATCGGAAGTCTCTGAGTAATACAGACCCATATCTAGGTCCCAAAAATTAGTGGGTTTATAGGCAATCTTTTGCATCACGTTGATCTGGTCATAACCAGAAGAAACTTGTTTTCTTGGATTGGGATTATCCACCAATTGATCCCCGTTAACGGAGGGGATCACGAACGTATTTCTCAAATAAGATTCAGGACCATTCCTCCCCATTTTTAAATCACCAAAATCGGAAAAAGAAATACTGGTCAACAAGCCCCATTTCCTCTTCCCATAATTTAGATCGGCATGCCAAGTATTTTCATTATTGGCTGAGGAGTATCTATAATCCATATTCCCAGTAATACGTTGGCTATCCCCTACCGCCAAATGTGGAGTTTGCGTATAAAAATTCATTACACCCCCAATGGCATCACTACCGTATATCACGGATCCTGGCCCAAAGATTACTTCGGTATTTTTTATGGTAAACGGGTCTATAGAAATAATGTTTTGAATATTGCCCCCCCGAAAAATAGCATTGTTCATACGAATACCATCTACCGTAATTAAGAGTCGATTTGTAGCAAACCCCCTTATCATAGGACTACCTCCACCTAATTGGCTTTTCTGCACAAATATCTTCCCACTATTTTGCAACAGATCCGCAGAGGTTTGAGGCGATGTAAATGCGATGGTCTTGGCGTCTATAGACGTAATTTTTTGAGGAACATCTTTCCGCTGTTGCTCCCATTTGGAGATGGACATGACCACCTCATCCAATTGCTCGGCATTCATGGTTAAATACACCTTGTGATTCCCCCTTTTTGAAAGCAAAGCATTGGAAGTCTTTTTAATTTGATATCCGATATGCTTAAAAATGATGCGCTCATTCAAAGTAAAAATTCCCAAGTCTGCCTTTCCGTAGAGATCCGAAATTACCGTTTTACTTTTATCGAGGTTATAAATGGCTACATTGGGAATGGGCTCTTTACTATCAGCATCCAAAATAATAAATTCTTGGGCCGAAGCCATCTGAAAAATTACTAAGCAAACAAGGAAAATTATTTTGCGCATACTAACTGAAAACTTCATTTAAAACCGCTAGAGATTTTGGTTTTCGAAATCCCTGTAAGTGTAATTCATAATATAAAATCAGCGATTTTAGCAATTCTTGCCGGTTCACCTTTTTCATTTTTACAGAATGTAACTCATCAAATTTTATGCCCAAAAACGTTTTAAAGAAAATTAAGTTTTCCCCATATAACATGGGGTGCAATGTAGGGCTCTGTCCAAACTCTCCAGCAACCAAATCAAAATAGGGGGCGTCTGTTGTATCCAGCTGCGGGAAAAAGCCAAAATACTTGGTCAATCGCAATAAAAAATGCAAGTGAAAATTAGAGATCTCATGGTGTGTATCTAACCACTGCAACGATGCCTCTATAAATTGGAACAGTTCCTGGTTTTCCTCTTCCTCAAAAATACTATTAGCCAGCATTTCTGCTAAAAATAGGGTCATGGCATTTTTTGTTATGTTGGTATGTAAGGATTCGTAGTGGTAATTTACCCGAACCTCCCTGATACTTTCCATGGTTCCCTTGTTTTTGTGGTAAGCTACCACTTCCAATTGCATCAAAGGCTGAAAATAAGCCGATTTCATTTTCCCCTTTTTAGATGCCAAAATCCCTTTTAGCAGATATGTTTTTAAGCCACTTTGCTCCGTAAATGCTTTTACGATAAGACTGGTATCACCGTATTTAAGCCCTGAAAGAACTATAGCCTTAGTTGTTATTTGCATTGAAAGTGTTTAGGAATTTCAAAGATAGGAGGTTCGCACTATATAAAATAAGACAAAAACAAAAAGGCTTTCCAAAACAACTGGAAAGCCTTTTATATTATCAAAAGATGTCTTTAAATAACACCTTGGGCAAGCATAGCATCCGCAACCTTCACAAAGCCAGCAATATTTGCTCCCTTTACATAATTACAATATCCATCCTCATCCTTACCATATTGTATACAAGAATCGTGGATATCCTCCATAATTCCTTTTAATCTGTCGTCAACCTCTGCTCTTGTCCAGCTTATCCTCAATGAGTTTTGTGACATTTCCAAACCAGAAGTCGCAACACCTCCGGCATTAGAAGCTTTTCCTGGTGCGAACAATATTTTGGCATCATGGAACTCGTAGATCGCTTCTGGCATAGAAGGCATATTGGCTCCTTCAGCAACACAAATACATCCGTTCTTGATAAGTGTTTTAGCTTCCTCTCCATTCAATTCATTTTGAGTAGCACATGGAAGAGCAACATCACAAGCAACACCCCAAGGTCTTTCCCCTTTATGGAAAGTAGCAGATTTATATTTTTCAACGTACTCGGAAATTCGACCTCTTTTGTTATTTTTCAAATCCATAACAAATGCCAATTTCTCTTCGTTAATACCATCCTTGTCATGAATAAAGCCTTCAGAATCTGATAAGGTAAGGACCTTGGCTCCTAATTGCAATGCCTTTTCAGCAGCGAATTGAGCTACGTTTCCAGAACCTGAGATCACAACATTCTTCCCTGAAAAATCTTTCCCTTGCGTCTGCATCATACTTTGTGCAAAATACACTGTACCGTATCCAGTAGCTTCAGGACGAATTAAGGAACCACCCCAAGAAAGGCCTTTTCCTGTAAGTACTCCAGTAAACTCATTTCTTATCTTCTTGTACATGCCGAATAAGAAACCTATTTCCCTGGCACCTACTCCTATATCTCCAGCAGGAACGTCAGTGTTTGGGCCAATATGTCTGCATAATTCAGTCATAAAAGCATGGCAAAAACGCATTACTTCGTCGTCTGACTTTCCTTTAGGATCAAAATCAGAACCTCCTTTACCACCACCCATAGGCAAGGTGGTTAAACTATTTTTAAATACTTGCTCGAAAGCCAAGAATTTAAGGATACTTGCATTTACTGTTGGGTGAAAACGCAAACCACCTTTGTATGGTCCAATGGCAGAGTTCATTTGAACCCTATATCCCCTGTTTACATGAATCTCTCCATTATCATCTACCCAAGAAACTCTGAAAGAAATTAATCTCTCTGGTTCTACCATCCTTAAAAGGATATTCTTCCCGTTGTAGATATCGTGTTTTGCTATATAAGGTATTACGGTTTCAGCTACTTCATGAACTGCCTGAATGAATTCTGGCTCGTGTCCATTTCGAGTTGTTACCTCGTCCATAAACGCTTTAATCTTTGCTTCCATAAAAACTTGATTATTATTAATCTTGATGAATTAAAAATATACGGGCAAAATTATAGTATTCCAACAATTTAGAGCCTATTTTTTTAAAAATTTGACAAAAAATTATCCAATAGCCTGTTCTAAATCGGCTATAAGATCGTTTTCGTCTTCAATACCAACGCTTAAGCGAATCAAGGCATCTACAACCCCATGTTTTTCGCGTTCTTCTTTTGGGATACTTGCGTGCGTCATACTAGCCGGGTGTCCCGCTAAGCTTTCAACTCCACCTAAAGATTCGGCCAAAGTGAATAATTTTAATTTTTCTACGATAGCTATGGCATCTTTATAATTAGCCCCTTTGGAGACAAAAGAAATCATCCCTCCAAAATCTTTCATTTGGCTTTTAGCAATATGATGGTTTGGGTGATCCTCAAAACCAGGCCAATACACCTTTTCAATTTTTGGATGGTTCTTCAGATATTGGGCAATGGCCCTACCATTCTCACAATGGCGTTGCATTCTAATATGTAACGTTTTTATCCCTCTTAATACCAAAAAACTATCCATGGGTCCGCAAACCGCCCCACTGGCGTTTTGAATAAAGTACAACTGATCTGCTAATTCTTTATCCTTTACCACTAAGGCCCCGACTACCACATCGCTGTGGCCTCCCAAATATTTTGTGGCAGAATGCATAACGATGTCGGCCCCTAAGTCCAACGGTAGTTGTAAATAAGGCGTGGCAAACGTATTGTCTACAGCCAAAAGAATATTGTGCTTTTTGGCCAATTTTGAAACCGAAGCAATGTCAATAACATTCATCATGGGATTCGTGGGTGTTTCCACCCAAATGAGTTTTGTTTTCTCAGTAATATAATCAGAAATTTTTTCCGCATTTTGCATACCTATAAAATGAAAGGTAATCCCAAATTTTTCAAAAATCTTTTTGAACAACCTATAACTACCCCCGTAAAGATCGTTGGTGGATACAACCTCATCTCCCGGAGACAATAATTTTATAACAGCATCTATAGCAGCTAATCCACTACCAAATGCCAAACCGTAATTTCCATTTTCTATACTCGCTAAGGAATTTTCCAATGCGGTCCTAGTAGGATTTGCACTTCGGGAATATTCGAATCCCTGATGCCCACCGGGTGTGGTTTGTGCATAGGTAGACGTTTGATATATTGGAGGCATTACAGCACCGTAAGCCTTGTCTGGGTGTTGCCCACCATGAATGGTTTTACTATTGAATCTTAAGTCTTTATTGCTCACATTAAAATTTTCTACTACAAATGTATTGTTATCTTTTGATGAATGCAATGAAGCAGTACATTTGTAACCCAATCAACCTCAATTCTATGAAGCACCTTTTGTCTTTTTTAATAGTACTTATTCTGACCTTTGCCAGCTGTGAAAAAGAAGATAAAATAGCTTTTGAACCAATTGTATATTTAGGTGATCAATGCACTAATTGTACAAGTGTAAAAATAAGCATTCCCAATGCCCTGGAAGATTCAAAGATCTCAAAGACTATAAACAATTCTCTAAAAGAAGAAATCATCTATTTGTTGACCTTTGAAGATGGCATTAACGTTACCACAATTGAAGAAGCAATCAGCTCTTTCAAGAATGGGTATACAATACAAAAAAACAAGTTCCCAGATGAATCTATAGGTTGGGAGGTTAAGATTGATGGAGAGGTTGCTTATGAGGATGAGAATATAGTAACCATTCAATTAAAGACCTATATTTTTACCGGTGGCGCACACGGGTATACGCCCACTCGCTTTCTAAACTTTGACAAAAAGAAAGGTTTGGAATTAGAAAATTGGGAGTTATTTAAAGATCTTGACACCTTCATACACTTTGCCGAAACCAAATTTAGAATCCAGGAACATGTGCCTTTAGAAAAATCGATTAACAGTACAGGTTTTATGTTTGATGATAACAGGTTTTACCTTTCTGAGAATATAGGATTTACCAAGGAAGGTATGAAGCTTTTTTATGACCAATATGAAGTGGCTTCTTATGCGGACGGCCCCATTGTATTAAACTTGCCCTACAATGAGGTCCAGGATTATTTGGCGTTTAAACTAAAAAAAAATGACAATTAATTTTAAACTGCCCTTTTTAAAGCTAGAATAGCACCTAAGTGTAATCCTTCATGAAACATGTTGAACGCTATGGAATCTTCTACTTTATTCAAGGTGACATTCACACTTGTGGTATAACTGTTAAATTCGATGAATAGACCATTCTCATAGTCTTCTTTGAGCCATTCTATAGTAGAAAATAAAAGTGCTTCCAACTTTTTTATCTCTTCATCTGATACTTCTCCTTTAGGAAATGTCCCTTTTTTGTAAGCTTCGACCATTTCATCATCAACCCTCATTTGAAGATTACTCATTTTATAAACCAATAATTGTTGGGTGACCACTACGTGGGCAATGTTCCACCAAATGTTATTGTTGAAGCCTTCCGGAATTTTGAAAAGTTTCTCCCTTGGTGTTTCTGTGAGAAATTTGTACAATATTTTTCTATTCTGAAGTGTAATATCTAGTAAGTATTCCAATGTTTTGATTTTTTTATAAAAATAGTACAATCCATTTGAATTGGGTTTCTTTGTGTTGAATTTACCTTAAAATTTGGTTTTGGTCATGACAAAAAAAATATATCATTTAAGCACCTGTGATACCTGCAAGAGAATATTGAAAGAGTTGCAACCTCTTGATGATGTAGTTCTACAAGACATAAAAACAGTTGCGATTACCACCGAACAATTGGAAAAAATGAAATTTTTGTCTGGCAGTTACGAAAGTCTGTTTAGCAAAAGGGCGAGGATGTATAAGGAAAGAGACTTGGGCAGTAAAGATTTAAAGGAAGAAGATTTAAAGGCATTGATATTAGAACATTACACCTTTTTAAAACGGCCAGTGATCCTGATAGACAATAAAATCTTTATTGGCAATAGCAAGAAAGAAATGACGGCTGCTAAAGAAGCCCTGCACTCTTGAGCAAAAGAACCCTAGCCATCCTAGCAGCTATTGGGGCTACCATAATATATGGTATTAACCATACTTTAGCCAAAGGAGTAATGCCGACGCATGTAAAACCATTTGGGTTTATTTTCATTAGGGTAACAGGAGCCGCCATACTTTTTTGGGGCATATCTTTTTTTGGTCCCAAAGAAAAAATAGAACGCAGGGATTGGCTTCGGGTGTTGGTCTGTGCTATCTTGGGAATGGTTATTAATATGTTGGCCTTTTTTAAGGGATTGGACTTGTCCACCCCCATCAATAGTGCCGTATTGGTCACCATAACCCCAATCATAGTAGTGGTGTTATCCGCACTTCTTATAAAAGAAAAAATTACCTTATTAAAAGGATCTGGGGTGTTCCTAGGATTTATAGGAGCCTTAGCACTTGTCCTTTTTGGTGGGGAAATACGGCAAGACGCACCCAATATTCCCCTAGGAAATGCTCTTTTTATCCTTAATGCCACTAGTTACGGCGCCTATTTGATTGTTGCCAAAAGCCTGATTGAAAGATATCACCCCTTTACCATAATGAAATGGCTGTTCACCATTGCAGTGATAATAAACCTTCCCATAACATATTCCGAGTTTAGTGAAATCCAATGGTCCCAAATGCCACCGAACGTGTATGGTGTTATCGCCTTTGTAGTAATCGGCACCACTTTTCTTACCTATTTATTCAATATATATGCATTAACCCAATTAAAGGCCTCTACCTTAGGGGCCTTTGTTTACATACAACCACTGATAGGAATTCTTTTTGCATTGACTACAGGGAAGGATTACCTCACCTTGATCAAAATACTAGCCATAGGCTTGGTCTTAGTAGGAGTATATTTGGCCACAAAAAAACCTAAACCAAGTCCATAGGTTTTTTAGCAAATTTGCGAGTATCTTCTTTGGTTAAGATTCGGAATACGGGTGACTTTTCTATTGCATTGAAGTTATTCAAAAACTCATTGCTTAGACCCGTTAATGACCTAGTATTCATATCTATCCAAGCTCCCATCATTTCACAATGCGCAAAATTTTTTCCCTCCCCATCATAAAAGTTGTGGTGAAATTCGAAGAACATGCCGTCTTCACTCATACCCACCAATTCAAACGATACCTTTACTGGCTTACCAAGAAATACCTCTTTAAAATAGTACATGTGTTCATAGAAAACTACGGGTCCAATATGGTGGTCGGCCATCGATTTTTGATTGAAGACAAGTTCATTAAGAAAGGCAATACGGGTATGGCCCATATAATTTACATAGGCCGTATTTCCCAAATGCCTGTTCGCATCAACATCGCCCCACCGAATTTCAAACTCTTTTAAATACATTATTTAGAATATTTTTTTGCTATGCATGCATAATAATTGTAAAAATACCATAGTTTTGAGATGGAGAGCTACTCTAAAATAAAAAAAACAACAATTATACTTACATTTAAGATTCTATAAACAGATTAGACATGAATTCAAAAGCTCCATTCGTTAAGGATCTTGCACTACCAGTTATTGCCGCTCCAATGTTTTTAATATCAGGACCAGAATTGGTTATCGAATGCTGTAAAAATGGCATTGTGGGTACTTTTCCCGCTCTTAACCAACGGACCAGTGAAGGTTTTGAGGAATGGCTGATTCAAATAAAGACTGCCCTAGAGAAATTTGAAAAAGAAACTGGTAAAAAGCCTGCTCCCTTTGGAGTGAATCTTATTGTACACCAAACCAATCCAAGATTACAAGCAGATCTAATGCTATGCATTAAACACAAAGTGCCCCTAATTATTACCTCCCTTGGAGCAGTATCCAAAGTGGTGGATGCCATCCATGGATATGGCGGGCTCGTATTTCACGATGTAATTAAAAAAAGACATGCAGAGAAAGCTGCAGAAGCAGGCGTTGACGGGCTAATCCTTGTCGCCGCAGGAGCAGGAGGGCATGCGGGTACCATCAACCCCATGACCTTAGTAGCAGAAATTAAACGCTTCTATCACAAGACAGTTATCCTTTCTGGCTGCATCAGTACAGGGCGGGATATTGCCTCCGCTATGCAAATGGGGGCTGATTTGGCCTACATGGGCACCCGTTTTATCAATACCACAGAGAGTATGGCTAATGATAATTATCGAAAAATGATAGAAGATTCTACTGCTAGTGATGTTATATACACTGCAGCTATATCTGGGGTCCACGCCAATTTTCTTGGGGATAGCTTAAAGGCCGCTGGCATTACAGCAGAAGATCTAAAAAAAGATACCAAGGTCGATTTTGGCAAGGAAATGGATACAGAAGCCAAAGCTTGGAAGACCATTTGGTCAGCAGGACAAGGTGTAGCCACAATAGACGACACCATTTCGGTTGAGGAACTAGTAAACAGACTAAAAACAGAATTTACATTGGCTATAAAGGAACAAATAAAACTATTGGAAGTTTATCCTAAATAACCTATACATCACTATCAATCTAAGGTAGAACAATGCCCATAATCACCTCAAAATATCAGCCTCCCTTTATATTTAAAAATGGAGATTTAGCTACCATTTATGCTGGAATGCTCCGCAAAATTGACCTTATTGTTCAGCAAAGGGAACGAATTTCCTTGTCTGATGGAGATTTTTTAGATTTAGATTGGAGTTTTTCCATCAGAAAAACCAACAAGGTTGCTATTCTACTTCACGGATTGGAAGGAAATGCCCAAAGGCCCTATATTACGGGAAGTGCTAAAGCTTTAAATAATGACGGCTTTGATGTATGTGCCGTAAATTACAGAGGTTGCAGTGGGGAGACCAACCGTTTATTTAGATCGTACCATTCTGGCGCTACTGAGGACTTAGAAGCTGTGGTTCAACATGTGATCTCCAAGCAAATCTACGAGGCTATTGTATTGAAGGGATTTAGCTTAGGGGGCAACTTAGCCTTGCGGTATTTAGGAGAAAAAGGCCGAGATCTACCAAAGGAGCTAAAAGCTACTATTGCTGTTTCTGTCCCTTGCGACCTGCACAGTTCCTTAAAGGAATTATTAAAGCCTAGGAATTTCCTTTATGCCAAGCGCTTTAAAAAACACTTGATTGAAAAGTTGCTATTAAAACAAGAATTATTTCCTAAAAAGATTACTGCCTACAATATTCAAAATATCAGAACCCTAAAAGATTTTGACGACATTTATACCAGTAAGGCCCACGGGTTTAAAGATGCTCTTGACTATTATAAAAAATGTAGCTGTCTACCGTTGTTAGATAATATCGCTATCCCATCCTTATTGATCAATGCTCAAAATGATTCTTTCTTAGGACCTGAATGCTATCCCACTGGGGAAGCACAAAAAAATCAAAATCTTTTCCTAGAAATGCCAAAATTTGGAGGTCATGTAGGCTTCTACGCTCCCGATAATTTAACCTACACAGAAAAAAGAACTACAATTTTCTTGGAAGAAGTACTTTAACGGTCCTATTTATTATATTAGTGGTTATAAATAAGATTCTGAAATGAAAAAATTACTCGCAATTTTAGCTCTTGGCGCCATCATGGTTGGTTGTGGCGAAAAGAAAGATGAAAAAAAGGAAGGTTTTGAAATGAACCGTACCAAAAAAGAAGTGAAAGCGGCAGATTCTGAAGAAGGTGTTCCCGTTGATTTGAGTAACAAAGGTGTAGGTCCTATAAAATCTATGTCCTTTGATGATACAGTTGATGCTGATCTTGCGGCAATAGGAGAAGCAAAATACAGTGCCATTTGTACTAGTTGTCATATGGCAGAACAACGAATGATTGGGCCTGCCCTTAAAGACATTTATGATCGTAGAAGTCCGGAATGGGTAATGAACATGATTCTCAACCCTGAGGGAATGCTTAAAGAAGATCCTATTGCCAAAGCATTATTAAAAGAATATAACAATGCACAAATGATGAACCAAAATCTTTCTAAGGAAGATGCACGTGCAGTGGCTGAATACTTACGTACCCTGTAATTAGGATTATAGTAAAATTTTGGGTGCGCTTATCTTGAACATGTTTAGAGATAAGCGCACTTTTATATTTATAATTAAGAAACGAGATTATGGGGTTTAACATTGTGCTTCTAGAACCAGAAATACCAAACAATACGGGTAATATAGGCAGGTTAAGCCTCGCATCTGGATCTCACCTTCACTTGGTAAAACCCTTTGGATTTGAATTGGATGACAAACGAGTGAAAAGAGCTGGATTAGATTATTGGCAATACCTCACTCTCACCATTTACCAGAATGCAGAAGAATTCTTTGAAATACACAAAAATAAAAAAATGGCCTTTTTATCCAGTCACGGAACAAAAGACCATTGGGACATAGATTTTATAGATGAGATGTTTCTCGTCTTTGGAAAAGAATCCGCAGGCATATCCAAAGATATCCTAGAAACCAATGCGCACCAATTATTTAAAATTCC
The DNA here is from genome assembly GCF_040566695.1 of Sediminicola arcticus. Taxonomy (NCBI): domain Bacteria; kingdom Pseudomonadati; phylum Bacteroidota; class Flavobacteriia; order Flavobacteriales; family Flavobacteriaceae; genus Sediminicola; species Sediminicola arcticus. The sequence continues at coordinate 387,558 of NZ_JBEXAE010000001.1, forward strand.
CATCTACAATGAGCATATCCGAAGTCTAAATTTGGCCAATGCTGTAGGGATTGTGGTATATGAAGGTCTTAGATGTCTTAGATAGGTTCTTTATCTTATAATTCCTTTTGTTTAAAATACTCTATTTTCCCACAGCAACCTTATAGGTTGGATCTTCCAAAACATTTACTTCTATTATGGCATCTGCATTTGCTAATAGCCGTTTACAATCCTTACTCAGATGCTTTAAATGAACCTTTTTGCCTACTTTAGCATAGCGTTCGGTAATTTTATTTAAGGCTTCAATACCAGACATATCCGCCACCCTACTCTCCTGAAAATCAATGATAACATCAGATGGATCATTAATAATATCAAATTTTTCACCGAAGGCAGAGGTAGATCCAAAAAATAGTGGGCCATATATTTCGTAGATTTTCACCCCGTTTTCATCAATGCTTTTACGTGCTCTAATACGTTTTGCGTTTTCCCAAGAATAGGCAAGTGCCGAAATGATAACTCCTAAAAGGACGGCAATAGCCAAATTATGGGTAACTGCAGTTATTAATGTCACCAATACCATAACCACTACGTCTGAGGTTGGCATTTTTTTGAAGGTCTTAAAACTCGCCCATTCAAAGGTGCCTATCGCCACCATAAACATTAGCCCCACCAATGCAGCCATTGGCAAACGTTCTATGACACTTGATCCAAACATAATAAACACCAACAACATAATGGCTGCTGTAATCCCGGATAAACGAGCTCTTGCCCCAGCAGATGTGTTGATTAAACTTTGGCCTATCATTGCACAACCACCCATTCCCGATAGGAAGCCTGAAAATATATTGGCTGTTCCCTGAGCAATACATTCCTTGTTTCCACTTCCCCGTGTATCGGTAATTTCATCAATAATATTTAGGGTCAAAAGACTTTCAATTAATCCTACGCCTGCTACAATTGCAGCGTAAGGAAATATGATTTTAAAAGTTTCCAAGGATAAAGGGATATTTGGAATCGACAAAGGAGGAAACCCACCTTTAATACTTTCTCCTGCCGCAATAGTATCGGCTACTGTCCGAGTGTCTACCCCAAAACCAATGACAATGGCAGAAACTACAACGATTGCCAATAGGGAAGATGGAATAGCTTTGGTGATCTTTGGGAAACCCCAAATAATAACCATAGTCAAAATGGTTAGCCCGAGCATGGTCCAAAATGCAGAACCTGATAAAAGGTCTGTAGTTCCCTTCTCATAAAAGTTAGGAAACTGTGCCATAAATATAATAATGGCCAACCCATTTACAAATCCGAACATCACGGGATGGGGCACCAATCTAATAAACTTCCCCAATTTCAATACCCCAGCCAATATCTGCAATAACCCGGCAATTATTACGGTAGCGAAAACATAATTCAATATTGTTTCAGGGGTTATGTCAGGAAAATTATCCTTCAACTCTAGAATAAGACCTATAAAAATTACAGCAACAGCCCCTGTCGCCCCAGATATCATGCCAGGTCTACCACCTAAAATGGAGGTAATCAAGGCAACTACAAAAGCAGCATAAAGTCCCGTTAAAGGAGAAAATCCAGGTATCAAGGCAAAGGCAATTGCTTCTGGAACAAGGGCAAAAGCCACGGTAATTCCCGATAATATTTCTGTCCTGTAATTAACCTTCTGTGAAAAATCAAATAGATTTAAATACTTCTTCATTAGATTTTGAATAAATAATTTATGACGACTGGCCAGCTATTCTGGGAATATCCCGCTTTGAAATTGTCAAATAAAAAACGATCCCGATAATTTCCATGCGATATCGTAATTAATAAAGCCGGCAAAAATACCAATTTTACTCGGTTAAAGCCATTATTGAGCAATTAATAGCCAGATTTTAGACGTATTTGTGAAATGATGAGGAATAGTAAACACATTTTGCACATCCCTTAAGCTTTACCCATAATGAATTTGCTATTACTACTTTATAACCATGGGCAATAGACCTTTTGGGGTACAAAAATAAGATTTAACTACATTACCATACTTATTTTTTTCTTTAGATTTGTTTGCTATTTTGAGTGCCCGAACTCCCTGTTTACAATTTTATTTTTGTATTTTTTCAGTACTCATTTCTTGGTAAGACGCATAACTATCTGTTTTTTAGCGGTTAAGGTGATACTCAGTTTTTTAAGTACATTTGGACAGAATAATTTTTTCAATGAAAAAAAATTTACAATTTGCTGTGTTGGGAGGTGGTAGTTGGGCTACTGCTATTGTTAAAATGTTAACCGAAAATTTAGACCAGGTCTTTTGGTATATGCGTAATGAAGATGCCATAAACCACATAAAGATCCAAAAGCATAATCCCAATTACTTAAGCTCAGTGGAGTTTAATATAGACAAGCTAAATCTAACCAGTTCTATTAATACTGCTGTTGAAAATTCAGATGTCTTAATCTTTGCAATTCCTTCTGCATTTTTAAATACAGAGCTATCACACTTAACTGCATCATTAAAAGACAAGATCATCTTTTCAGCAATTAAAGGAATTGTACCAGAAACAGGAATGATTGTTGGCGAGCACTTTCACGAAAAATATGACATCCCGTTTGAAAATATTGGAGTTATCACTGGACCTTGCCATGCCGAAGAAGTGGCATTAGAACGTTTATCATATCTCACCATTGCATGTGCGGACAAATCAAAGGCTCAACTGCTGGCGAAGAATTTAAGTAGTGAATACATAAAGACCAAAATCTCAGACGATATCATTGGCACGGAGTATGCAGCAATGCTTAAGAATATTTATGCCATCGCAGCAGGTATGGCCCACGGCTTAGGGTACGGAGATAACTTTCAGAGTGTATTAATGAGCAATGCCATAAGAGAGATGAAACGCTTTATAAAACGTGTTCACCATATGAAGCGCAATATTAATAATTCGGCATATTTAGGTGATCTTTTGGTTACAGGTTATTCAGTTTTTAGTCGTAACCGTATGTTCGGTAATATGATAGGCAAGGGGTATACCGTAAAAAGTGCCATGATGGAAATGAGTATGGTTGCGGAAGGATATTATGCCACAAAAAGTGCTTATCAAATAAATCAAAAGCACAAAAAGAAATCAAAGACACCAATTATGAATGCGGTTTATGAAATTCTCTACGAGAATAAGAATGCCAAACTAGTTTTCCAAAAGCTGACGGATAAATTGGATTAACCAACCAAGTGATCACAGTTGAAAATTAAATTCACAAAAGGATTAAAATTAATTTTCCTTACTGAAGCTATACTCCCGTTCAACCAAACATATTCGAACTTTATAGGAGCCGTACCAATCTGAAATGCCTTTTTTTTGGGCCAATATATGTTCTGTTTGCTGCTTCCAATCCGCGATTGCCTGTAAGTTTTTCCAATAACTCACCGTAATCCCAATATTATCCCGGGCACTTTCTATCCCAAGATATCCCGGTTGCTGTTTAGCCATTTCCTCCATCAAATTAGCCATTGAAGCGTACCCATTGTCTCCAACTGTTCTCGTAGAGGTGAAAATAACCGCATAGTATGGAGTATCAAGATGCATAAACTCAGTTGATATATTCCTTCTCCACAAAATAGCCAACTAGGGCCTCTTTCATTAAGATCGATTGCTCTCCCGACTTCAGGGTAGGTAGTTCTTCTTTTATGGTATAATGTGGCCAACCTTCTTCATCAAAAAAATGAAACTCGTAGTAGCCATAGGGCTCTAAAAGCCTACAAATGGCGATGTGCATTAGGTTCACTTTTTCATCCTTCTTGAACTCCCTATGCAATTGCCCTAATTCCTGAACGCCTACCAAATAAATTATAGCATCTAGCTCCAAAGGATCTCCATCTGCAAATTGGGCGGATAACTTGGTTACCAACACATCCCATCGTTCTTTTAATTCAATATCTCTAGCCATGACTTTTAAAGTAGCCCCAAAGGTACAAATCAAAATTCTATATTTGTGAAAACACAGTTATATGAGTTTTTTGGATATTGTTTTAGGCATCTTATTGCTTTTTGGGCTTTTAAAAGGGTTAAAAAATGGACTTCTAATAGAAATAGCCTCCCTTATTGCCCTAATAGCAGGTCTTTATGGTGCGATTCACTTCTCCTATATTGTTGGAAACTATCTTTCTGGGCATTTAGATTGGGATGAAAATTACATGAATCTTACAGCCTTTATCATCACCTTTATAATTATTATACTCTTGGTATCCCTTGTAGGCAGGCTACTTACCAAAGTAATTGATTTTGCCATGCTTGGACTTTTAAATAGAATTGCTGGAGGTGTTTTTGGCATGTTAAAAGTAGCCGTAATTTTGGGTGCATTTTTAATATTTTTCCATGACTCCGTTTTTAAATTCGGTATCGTAAACGAAGAAACCATTGAAAAATCTGTCCTCTATGATCCCATAAAAGAAATTGGAGCTTTTGTTTTTAGTAAGGTCTTACGACAAGAAAAATAATTATTGTTCCAGAAGGGCACATTACCATATAAAAGCGATTATTAGGCAGTATCACTATGTAAGATTAGATATGGCTATAAACCAACTCTTCGTAAACTAGCTCCTCAGAGACATCAGGCACATTCCCCATGTATTCCTTTCCTCTTAACCTTCCAACTGTGTAGGCTTCCAGTTTATTTTCAGGAAAGGCAGAAATCATCTTTTCTAACTGTTGTTTATCCAAATCATCATGAACGGGTTTTAACCATTCATTCTCTAATTCTGAATGTAAAATGACTGGCATTCTCGCTCCATTTAGTTTTGGATTGTTATGGATTTTAGACATCATAGAATTACCAGTTGTGGTTACAATAGAAAATGTATTTAGCCAGGTTTTTGTGTTGGCTTCATACCAATCACTCCACAATCCGGCTAATGCCATAGGACTATGATCTTTCTTTTCTATATAAAAAGGATAGGTTTTTCCATTAAAATGATGGTGTTCGTAAAAACCATCTATATAAATAATACAACGACTATTTTTCGCAGCCTCCCTAAACGATGGTTTTTCAAAGATGGTTTCTCCCCTTGCATTTAGGTTACTGTTCCATACTTTTTTTAGTTGATCCTTATTTTTTACCCAATGCGGTACTAAGCCCCAAGAAGATACTTCAGGATAAACAGGGGAGCGGTCCGTATAAATAAGAATTAGGATGGTTAAAACCAGACGCATGGTTCAAGGGAAGATCTGTTAATAGAATCAATTCCTCTTGAATTTCTTCCATAGCCTTTTGATCTCCACTTCTTTTGGCGCGGCTGAGTTGGGCTTCTAAACTGGCTTTAATATCGTAGCACATGATAATTAGTCTTAAAATATTCCTTAAATCGCAATTATTTAAAGTTATCGATTTTAAAGGAATCAATAAAATAATATTCATTTCCAGTTTTCTGTTCCACCGAATCGAAATAGATCATCCCTTATCCACATAAATGTAAGAACTCTATTACAATACTCTAAAACATGACACATTTCAGCGAAATATAAAGTCAGTTTATCCTATTTTACCTAAAAATGTAGTACTATTACATAGCAGTTGATCCCAAATCAACAGAACTAGAAGATCCCCCTTCCTCCCTACTTAGTACTTGAACATACCTACTTGCGATAGAACACTTTATGAAAACAAGGTTACACTTGGCTGCAGTGGTTTTTTTCGTTTTGTTGGTTTCATCTTGTAGCAAGGAATCCATTGACGATAGTTCCATTCCAAAAGCCGAAAATGCGGTTAGCGTAGAGCAAGAACTACTGGTCATGCTCAATGATTACAGAACTTCTTTGGGTTACTCCAGCCTTAATTTTAGTACCGTGGCCTATAATTATGCCAATGATCATACAGATTATATGATCGCTATGGGCACCATCAACCATGACAATTTTAGTGCAAGGGCCTCTAAAATATCAACTGAGGTGAATGCTTCAATAGTGGCCGAAAATGTGGCTAAAGATTATACCTCCGCAAAAAAAGCCTTTGATGAATGGATGGCTAGTGCAGGACATAGAAAAAATATAGAAGGAGATTTTTCGCATACTGCAGTGAGCGTAAAAAAAGATAAGGCTGGTAATTTTTATTACACCCAGTTGTTCTACAAGTAGTCTTCTTTAAAAGCCATTTACTTTTCTTAAATTAGCGTTAGATTTATTTGGTATCCAAACCATGGAATGCTCAATAGGCAACTGAACAATTACAAAATTAAGAGTATGGCAATTCAGAAACCATTCAATTTAAACAAATGGATAGAGGAGAATAGGGATTCTTTAAAGCCACCCGTGGGCAATAAAAATCTCTACAAGGATGCAGGCGACTATATTGTAATGATCGTAGCAGGACCAAATGCAAGAAAAGATTACCATTATAATGAAACCGAAGAGCTTTTTTACCAATTAGAAGGTGCTATTGAAGTTCATATCCAAGAAGACGGAAAGAAAAAGACCATGATATTGGGTCCAGGAGATATATACCTACATCCCGCTAAAGTACCTCATTCCCCAGTTCGTGAAAAAGGGTCAATAGGCTTGGTCATAGAACGTAAAAGATCTGAACTAAATATAAAAGACGGACTACTATGGTTTTGCGATAATTGCAATCATAAACTATACGAAGTATATTTCCCATTAAACAACATTGAAAAAGATTTCCTTGGGCATTTTAAAACGTTTTATAACTCCAAAGAACTCAGGACTTGTGACAATTGTGGAACGGTAATGCCTTTGGATGAACGATATACCGTCAAAGATTAACCTTGTCAAAAGATATTACCCCTTGTGAGAAAAATCTTCATTATATTTGATTTGTAACTTTATAATGAGCAAATTATCTAATGTTTGGAAAGGAAAAATTCAAATATCTTATCATTATATTTTTAGGGGGTTTAGCTTCCTGCTACCTATTCTATTCTGCCAACCAAAGACAGGTCACCCAAAATAATTTTATCATCAATAACGCCATCACAAGGGCTAACCTTAAATTCAACAAGGAATTGGGTAAGGCGAACATTGTTATGGAATCCATGGCCTTTTTTTTCAAATACAATGATAGCGTGTCCCTTGAATTATTTGAAGAATTCACTAATCCCTTTATCATTGGTTTACCTGGCATTAAGGCCTTGGAATGGGCTCCCCGTATTGCAGATGAAAATAAGTTACTTTTTGAAGACTCTCTAAAACGGGTATTTGATAGTACTATACGAATCTCTAAAGTAGATTCTATTTCAGGATTAGGACTGGTAGATAAAAAGAAATACTACTTTCCAGTTGAATTTACCAATCCTGTTTCTCATTTGAAAAACGTAATAGGGGTAGATCTTTCTTCGGATTCAAGAAACAACTTTACTTTAGCCTTGGCCAATAGGACCAAAAACATTGTTTTTTCACAACCTATTAAATTAATAACAGCAGAAAAAGAAGATCATTATGGCTTTTTAGTGCTAAAGGCTGTTTATGGCTCCAAAGAGAATGAGGTTGTAGGTTATGTGTTAGGAGTATATGACATGACGGAATATATCGCTAAAATTTTGGACACTGAATTAAAAGTTTTAGACATAGTTATAGTGGATGAAGACCAAAACAAGGCTCCCTTATTTTCTAGTTTCGATCAGAGTAAAGCTTTAGATCTCACTACAACTTTGCAAAAAAAAGCATTGAACGTGGCTAACAGAAAATGGCATGTTCAATACTTCGCAAAAGACCTTTATGCGACCTTTCCACATACAATAGAATCCTATTTCTTATTACTCTTTGGCTTTGTAATTACCTCCCTGATAGGATTTATCGTCTTTAGAAATGACAACTACCAACATACCTTGGAAAATAGGGTGAGTCTACGAACAAAGGAACTAGAGAATTCGAACAAAGAAAAACTAAACTTACTTCAGGAAATTCATCATCGTGTAAAGAATAATTTACAGATGACTTCGAGTCTCATAAATATCCAAAAACGGAAATTGACGAATAAGGAGGCTATTACAGCCTTGGAAGATAGCCAGTCCAGAATCATGGCCATCGCCTTGACCCATCAAAAAATATATCAAGATGATAATTCTAAAACCGTAAATCTTAAGGACTATTTATCAGACCTCATGGTGTACCAAAGGAAATTATTACCTACAGTAAATTACACTATAACTTGTCCTGAAATTCATTTAAATCTTGATGTGGCCGTGCCTATAGGATTAATTCTTTCTGAGTTGGTGACCAATGCTCTGAAACATGCCTTTGAAATATCCTCGGATGATAATCAATTACATATTCTAGTCACCCAAGAAGAGAGCGGGGCGCGTTTAATACTCATTAGACTGACTGATAATGGAAAAGGATTACCTAAGGATTTTGACCCAGAAAAGACAAAGGGAATAGGTTTTAGAATAATTAACTCCCTTTGCAAACAAATTTCGGCTCAAATGAACTATACCAGTGACGAAAACGGGACAACTTTTATCCTTTCGGTAAAAAATCTTGAAAATATTATTTAAATTCCCTGAAATCAATTTTCCATTCCCTTTCAAACTAATGTTAATTGCATAACTTTGTAAGAATCTAACATTTATTATATAAAAAGTTATAAAATGTCAAAAATAGCTACAACGTTCGGAATCCATGATGCTTTAAAACAACTAGGAATCCAAGATATAAATCCGGGCACCTCCACAGGGTCTAATAATTTTTCATCTGGTGATATCCTTGATTCTAATTCTCCTGTTGATGGGGCTTTGATTGCTAAGGTAAAAACAACTTCCAAAGAAGATTATGATAAGGTAATGGAGGCCGCCACCTCTGCCTTTAAAACATGGAAAACCATGCCCGCTCCACAAAGAGGAGAAATTGTACGTCAGTTTGGAGACAAACTAAGAGAGCTGAAAGAGCCCCTTGGAAAATTGGTGTCCTATGAAATGGGTAAATCCTATCAGGAAGGCTTGGGAGAAGTTCAAGAAATGATAGATATCTGTGATTTCGCAGTTGGACTGTCTAGACAACTACATGGCCTTACCATGCATTCTGAGCGTCCAGGACATCGTATGTACGAGCAGTACCACCCACTTGGGGTAGTAGGTATTATCTCTGCCTTTAACTTTCCAGTAGCGGTGTGGGCATGGAATACTGCCTTAGCTTGGGTTTCTGGGGATGTATGTATATGGAAACCATCCGAAAAGACGCCTTTATGTGGAATTGCATGTCAAAATATTGCAGCCTCTGTATTAAAACAAAACAATTTACCAGAAGGGATATCCTGTTTGATCAATGGCGACCACCGCGTTGGAGAATTCATGACCAAAGACTCTAGGATTCCATTGATTTCTGCCACAGGATCTATCCGAATGGGTAAAATTGTAGCCCAGGCAGTAGCAGCAAGATTAGGTAAGTCGTTATTGGAATTAGGCGGAAATAATGCCATTATCGTTACTCCCGATGCAGATTTGAAAATGACCGTTATAGGTGCAGTTTTTGGTGCAGTTGGTACAGCAGGACAACGTTGTACCTCCACCCGTAGGTTAATTGTACATGAATCCATGTATGATAAGGTTAAGGACGCCATTGTAGCCGCCTATAACCAATTGCGCATTGGAAATCCATTAGACGAGAAAAATCATGTAGGGCCTATTATTGATACCGATGCCGTAAAAATGTACCAAAACGCTCTTAAAAGAGTTGTTGAAGAAGGTGGCAAAATGCTTGTTGAAGGCGGTGTCCTGGAAGGTGAAGGGTATGAAAGTGGCTGTTATGTAAAGCCCGCCATAGCAGAAGCCGATAATTCCTTTGAAATTGTACAGCATGAAACCTTTGCGCCCATCCTTTATCTATTAAAATATTCTGGTGATGTTGAGAACGCACTTGCTATCCAAAATGGGGTGGTACAGGGACTTTCTTCAGCCATCATGACCAATAACCTTAGAGAGGCTGAAAGATTTCTATCCGTAAATGGTAGTGATTGCGGTATAGCCAATGTAAATATAGGAACTTCAGGAGCCGAAATAGGAGGTGCCTTTGGAGGTGAAAAAGAAACTGGAGGCGGAAGAGAATCTGGTTCCGATGCTTGGAAAATCTATATGCGAAGACAAACCAATACAATCAACTATACGACCGAGCTACCTTTGGCCCAGGGTATAAAGTTTGATCTATAGGTAAGAACTTTATTACACCCTTTAAAACCCACTTTACTTTCTGTTTATAAACAGAAAGTAAAGTGGGTTTTTCAATACAACTATTTTTAAATTAATTTTATCCAGACCTTATTGATATTTAAAACTCCTCTTATTCCATAATTTTATGGACATTGAAACTGGGTCATAATCTGGAAGAATTTAGTATAATAGAAAAGCTACAACACTGATAGTTCTTATACTTTTCCTAAAAATCAGTGCTCATGATGTCCTAACTAGCCATCACTTCCCTCTTAAGTAACTGAAGCAGAATGATAACCACTATTATTTTAACATTCTTTGCGTTTTTTTTATAAATTAGGTTACACAACCGGTTTACCGCTTTAAATGACCAGAGCAATGAATGATTGCGCATTTCTTACGCTAATAAATAACTACGTAAACTATATATTATGAATTTTGAACACATGAAACTTATAAGTTGGCTATTACTAGCCCTATTTGGAATCATTTGCACCGTCACAGGTTTCCTATGGGGTAAGAGCGCTACCAATACCTCTTTAAATACTGCTGAGTTAAAAGTACTACATGAAAGCAATACCAAATTGGTAGCTGATTTAGACGCCTGCAACCAAAAATTAGCATCCCAAACAACAAAAGACAAGACCAGTGAATTAAAAAAGAATCCAGTTTCTGTAGATGCCCAAACTTATTTTAATTCCGATTTGGCCAAACAGGCGTTAGGGGAAAAAATTAAACTTAATGATTTAAAAATTATTGAAGGGATTGGTCCAAAAATTGAAAAGCTATTCCACAATTTTGAGATTAAATCATGGGAAGACCTCTCCGAAGTATCTGTAAAGAAATGCCAGGACGTGTTGGATTCTGGGGGGGATCGCTATCGCATTCACAATCCTGGATCTTGGCCCATGCAAGCTAAAATGGCAGACGAAGGCAGATGGAAAGCCTTGGCCAGGTGGCAAGAAGAGCATAAAGCAGGAAAACTATAAAACAAAAAAAACCGGTTCAATAAGAACCGGTTTTTTTTAAAATCTTCCGTTAGCCTCAACCCATTTGAAATGGTATTGATCCTCTGGGAATTTCATACGCTCAGAAATACGTTCCAATCTAGCCGGTAATTTCATTAAATAATCACGGGCTTTTTCAGCATCATCAGTCAAACTTCTGATCTTGTCTAACTCCCAATACGCATTTAACTTTTTAAGGATTTCTACATAATCATGGGCCGTATAAACACCCAATCGCTGAGCACAGTTGGAGAAATTTTCAAATGCCGTTCCAATATTGCCGCCAGACTCCCTTAAGAAATGTGCCGGCATCACAATTTTCTTCTTCATCATATCGGCAAAGGCCAACATCATTTGGCTGGGATCATGATCAAAAATAGTCTTTACAAATTCCCTATAGGCAAGATGGTGTCGCATTTCATCTCCTGCAATAATTGTACACATCTTTCCCAACAAAAGATTGCCCTTTTTCTTGGCCATTTGTCCTACCCTTTTATGTGAAATATTAGTGGCAAGCTCTTGAAAACTAGTATAAACAAAGTTTTTATATGGGTCACGGTCAGTGCCAATATCAAAGCCATCTGCAATAAGGTGTTGGGTGGTAATCTCAACTTCCTTCATATTCACCCTTCCAGATAGATAAAGATACTTATTAAGAACATCACCATGTCTGTTTTCCTCAGCGGTCCAATGACGGACCCATTTGGACCACCCATTTTTGTTTTCTCCGTGTTGGTCTATTCCTTCCACATCCATCAACCAAGACTCATATGTGGGAAGGGCTTCCTCGGTAATTGTATCTGCAACCATAGTCACCCAAAAGTCATAGCCTAATTCCTTTGCTTCTTCCCTTATTTGGGTAACATCGTCCAAGAATTTGTCACTCTGGTTATCCGGCAAGAAATCTGTTGGCTGCCATATCTCATCAATGGGGATAAGGTAAGAATCTATAAACGAATCTACCTTGCTTTCTATGGCCCTCATCACCTCTATTCTTATGTTTTTTGCGGACATATACTGTTTTTTACAAATATCCCTAATATTATTGAAAAAGTCTTACAAAAGGGCGTAAATTTTAGTTCCTCCCGCTCTCTTCCGGATAAAAAGTAAAAACTGGATCACTCTGCCAAAATTCCTTTGTATCTACATCCATAATGGACAAGGGGCCCTTAAATGCCGCTCCTGTATCCAAGTTCCAAATATTGGCAGCCTTGTGAGGCAAAGTCTTCCCAATTCTGGTTACTGGGGTATGCCCGATAAAAATTTCACTATAATGGGTAAGACGTTTAGGATAAAGAATGTTTTCCCTAGTCAAATTTGGATCGATGGATAAAGCCAACTCCCAAAGGGTTCTGTCCCAGTAAAAGGTCTTGGTGAAATACTCATGTTCAATGCCATTTAAATTAGTGAATCCCGCATGTAAGAATAATTGGTTTTTGGGATTTAAATGATAATTATCCAAATTCCTATAAAAGTCCATATGCACATCTTTGATACTATCCCCTACTAGGGCATAAGATTGTGTTGTAGACCGCCCACCATGTTGAAACCACAAAGGATTATCACGTCCTTGACTCAACCATTCCAAACATAATTCGTCGTGATTTCCCCTTAAAAATGTGCATTGATGGGTATTCTTTAGTTCCATTAAAAAATTAATGGTTTCCACTGCTTGGCTCCATCCATCAATATAATCCCCTAAAAAAATCAAATGATCATCTTGGGTAACCTTCGCTCTTTTCAAAACCTGGTCTAGTGCCTTTAATCCAGAATGGATATCTCCAATAACAAGTGTTCTCATACTACAAAAATCGCAAATACAATATTGATAAAAGCAAAAATTAAGCTAAAATGACCTACATCTATGAAGTGTATGTAAACGAAACACCCCTTTAGATAAAAACATAACATCTAAAAGGGATATTCACTAATTTAAGCTTGAAATTTTGAATACGTAAGTATTTCCATTTACTTTGAGAATCATAAACCATCAATCAGTTATGAATAAGGTATATTGCATAGGAGAGTTGTTGATAGATTTTGTAGCAGAAAAGCAGGGTAGCGATCTATCTAAAGCAACAAATTTCACTAAAAAGGCAGGAGGTGCACCTGCTAATGTTGCATGTGCCATTTCGAAACTTGGAGGAGAAAGTTTCTTCATTGGCTGTGTGGGCAAAGATCCTTTCGGGACGTTCCTTTTGACAATTTTAGAAGAACATGGTGTGGACATATCAATGGCCCAACGCTCTTCCACATTTACAACATTGGCGTTTGTTTCTTTGGCAGAAGATGGCGAAAGAGATTTTGTTTTCAGCAGAGGTGCAGATAAAGAATTACAATACAATTCAGAATACAGAAATAAATTTAAGGGCAATATTCTTCATCTAGGGGCTGCAACTGCCTTGTTAGGTGGAAGTCTTGAAGATGCCTATAAACATTATTTTTTTGATGCTCTTTCCCAAGGTGCATTTATTTGTTTTGACCCGAACTTTAGAGGAGATCTTTGGAAGGGAAAAGAGAATCTTTTTATAGAAAAATGCCTGCCCTATATTGAAAAATCTGATTTATGTAAATTTAGTATGGAAGAAGCTCAATTACTTTCTGGAAAAGAAGATTTAAATGAGGCTTGTGATTTTTTGCATAACGTTGGAGCCAAAGTAATTACTATAACCCTGGGCGGTGATGGCACGTTATTGAGCACTTCCAAATCTAAAAAGAATATTCCAAGCATCAAGGTAAGCCCAGTGGATACTACAGGAGCTGGAGATGCCTTTATTGGTTGCCTATTGCAGCAAATTTCGGCCTTAGCGGATTTCAAAACTATTTTTAATGACGAATCGATCTTGACTAACATGGTCTTAATGGCCAATAAGGCGGGAGCCATTACCACAACCAATTATGGCGCCATTGAATCTTTACCTAACTTGAACCAACTGCAGCATTAAAATGAACCAATTATCACTTCATCAATTATTGGCCAAGGACCAATTAAAAAAAAAGAAATCTACTGGCCTAAATGAATTGTTTGAGCTGCGATTATCCACAAATATAACCTTGATTAAGAACCTCTTTTTTTCCCTATATCCAGAAACAGAATACGCTGGAAGTTTTGAAAAATTAGTTTCCCTGTTGCCGAAATTGTATCAAGAAAGACCAGATGAATTACAAAAGATTGACCTAGTAAGATTACAACAAGGGAATTGGTACCAATCCGAACAAATGTTGGGAATGCAATTGTACGTGGACCATTTTAACAAAGACATTAAAGGCCTTTCAGAAAAGCTGGGATATTTTGAAAATCTTGGGGTAAATTTCCTTCATTTAATGCCAATTACCAAACGTCCAAAAGAAGAAAATGACGGAGGTTATGCCGTTAATAGCTATCATGAGGTAGACGAAAAATATGGTACCAAAGAAGATCTTTTAGCTCTGACAAAGAAGCTTAGGTCTAAAAATATATACCTGATGTTGGACTTTGTGGTGAACCACACTTCCGATGAATTTGAGTGGGCCAAAAAGGCCATGAACGGAGATCTAAAATATCAGGATTATTATTACACCTATCCTGATCGCACCCTTCCTGATCAATTTGAACAATCCCTCCCTGAGGTTTTCCCCGAGACCAACCCTGGCAACTTTACCTATAACCATGAAATGCAAAGATGGGTAATGACCGTTTTTAATTCCTATCAATGGGATCTTAATTATTCCAATCCAGAAGTATTTATGGAAATGTTGGGCAACCTCATGAAATTAACAAATATGGGAGTGGATGTTGTCCGATTCGATGCACTAGCCTTTCTGTGGAAAAAAATAGGTACCGATTCTCAGAATTTACCAGAGGCCCATCAATTGATCAGTCTTTTCCGCATGTGCCTTCAGACCATAGCACCAGGGGTCATATTATTGGCGGAGGCCATCACAGCCCCCACCCAGATCATCAAATATTTTGGGGAGGGCGATATGAAGGGAAATGAATGTGAAGTAGCCTATAACGCCACTTTAATGGCACTACTTTGGAATTCAATTGCGACCAAAAAAACGGTATTATTGAATAAGAGCCTGCTGCATCTGCCAACAAAGCCGAGGGAAGCTACTTGGATCAATTATATTCGGTGCCATGATGATATCGGGCTAGGATTTGATGATAATGATATTTACAGTATAGGGTGGGATGCAAAGGAACACAAAGCGTTTTTACTTGATTACTATTGCCAGAAGCTGGATTGGTCTCCTGCAAAAGGATTGATGTTCATGTACAATCCAAAAAATGGCGATGGAAGAATTACAGGCAGTGCAGCTTCATTATTGGGTCTAGAAAAAGGTTTGGAGAACAAGGATAAAAAGCTTATCTCCCAAGCCTTGATAAAAATTATTACCATGCACAGTGTTATTTTATCTTATGGAGGCATGCCATTGATATATGCAGGAGATGAAATTGGCACCCTCAATGACTACAGTTACCAATCAGAAAATGGTAAAAGAGACGATGGTCGATGGGTAAATAGACCAAAACAAGATTGGCAAGTAATAGCCCAATTAGAAAATAGCCATACCCCACAATCGCATATATTCCATTCCTTAAAAAAGTTGATCAACATACGAAAGAACAATCCCATATTTGCTGATCACAATAATCTGATCCTACACCAACACCACAACCCGCATCTGATGATCTATGAGCGTACCTCTCCTGAACATAATGGGTTTTTAGTAATCTGTAATTTTGATGACCATATTCATGGAATTGAAAAATCCTGGTTAGAAAAAATTGGTTTCGGAGAAGATAAGGAGTTAAAGGATCTGGTAACCGGAAAAGCAATCCATTTACAAAGCAACCATTTGGAAATTGGAGCAAGTGAATTTTATTGGATACTACGGAATTAATTATACCTCACCTTTCGCAAAATGCGTAGGGATTCTTTTAAAGATTGGTAAACCTTGGTGTCATATTCCCTAAGTAATGGCCTAGCATCTTCCATAAGCTCTTTGGCCTCCTCAAAACCATTGAGATAGCATATTAAATAGGTTGCTGGAAGCTGTTTTAGATCCAATTTTTCAGTATTGGTAAGATCCAACCTTTTTTGAAGCTTTTGGAGAAGCGCATTATTGGAATTAAATATATGGTGCAGTGTTTTTTTGTCATAAAGGGGAGGTTCAAAAATTAGGTCGCTCTGTATTTGGTATGTGCCATTTTCCGAAAAGGTGATAACCACCTTCTCCAAGGGATAGTATTTAAGTTGTCTGCCAAGACCCAATTGAACATATTCCATAGTTGTAAAGGAATGCGCATCAAATGATATAGTGATCTCATCTAGGGCAGAATAAAATAGCTTTACTTGTTCATTGATCAACTCTACATCCACTCGAGAATAGTAGGTTTCATTTTTTACTTTCTTCTCGTTTCCTGCCCAACAGACCACAAATTGTTCTTCAAAAACTTTATAACTACTGCTGAGATCCTTATGCCTATGGTTTATAAAATCGATTACTCCGTCTAGGGTAAGCTCAATATTATTTCTGGCATGAAGCTCTATGGTAGCCACGGTTTCAGAATTGATGTCCCTTAGGTGTACATCAAAAGCTTTAGAGAGACTAATACTGCCCTCCCTAAAGAAAACAGAGCCCCCATAATATTTCCAAATATTTTTCTTGAGGGCACATACCTTCTCATTGGATTTAATAGTAACCAAGCCTACCACCTTACCTTCTGGCAAATGTGGAAATGGAATATTTTCATAAGAGATTAGCGGAGGATTATCTAGATACGCGTTAACCAGATTTTGAATCTTGCTGTCATCAAAGAAATCGACCCCAACTATTTTATTATCCTCATCCTCTACGCCAATCACGATAAAGGAATTACTTATTGGATTACTATTGGCTAGCGCACAAACATGCTTTAAAAATTTCCCTTTGCCTTCTCTCTGCCCTATATCTATAAAACGCTTTTTGTCGTAAAAGCTATTCTCATCGTTATGGGCGAGAAGATTTTTTACCAATAAGCGTTTATTGATCATGCTTCCTTTTTATTGAGAATTGTACTACTTGCCTGAGCCGTAGGCATCACAATTAAATCTGCTATGTTCACATGGTATGGCCTAGTGACAACAAAATATATTATATCCGCTATGTCCTCTGGCTTTAATGCTTGAAATCCTCTGTAAACTGTCTCTGCTCTAGACTCATCGCCTTTGAACCGGACCTTACTGAATTCCGTTTCTACCAAGCCAGGATTAACTGCACCCACGCGTATTCCATATGGATTTAAATCCATTCGCATTCCTTGGTTGATGGCGTCCACTGCATGCTTGCTGGCACAGTATACATTACCTTTAGGATATACTTCCTTCCCTGCCGTGGAGCCTATGTTTATAATATGCCCAGCTTTATTGGCAACCATTTGAGGAATAATTGCCTTAGAAACATACAAAAGTCCTTTCACGTTAATGTCCAACATGGCATCCCAATCTTCAACACTCCCGTCATTTATGGGGTCCATACCATGTGCGTTTCCAGCATTATTAATTAGAATATCAATATGTGAAAATTCTGCAGGTAACGTATTTATGGAGGAGAAGACAGTGTCCTTGTCCCTTACGTCAAAGTTCAGGATATGCACCTTGGTCTGCTTCCCCAATTCTTTCTGTATAGCTTCCAAACGGTCTTGTCTTCGTCCACAAAGTATCAAATTAATGTTGTTTGCTGCAAAAAGTTGGGCAGTTGCCCTTCCAATTCCGCTGGTTGCCCCTGTAATCAATGCTGTTTTAGATGCCATAATTTTATGTCAATTTATTTTAAATCCATATCCCTTTTTTTGGTGTTTTTCCTGCAACTTATGGCACTACATGGCCTTGGCTTGCCGCCAACATCTCGAACCAATCTTCCAACTCCAATTTTATGGAATTAGCTTTTACTGAGTCTTTAAGTCTATCTGGGTTAGCGGTACCTACAACTGGGTGTATTCTTGCAGGATGCTGCATCAACCAAGCCAAAAGTAATTGACTTTCATTTGTTCCATACTTTTCTTGAAAGTCTGTAAACACTTTTTTTATCCTTTCTGTCTGTTCGTCATCTTTTCTAAAATAAGAGCCAAGAGGGCTCCAAGCCATTCCAAAACGTTTATTGGCCAAAATATCATCCAAAGTCCCATCGTACATTACAGCATCGGCAGTCAGTGAAAATTCTACTTGGTTCCCCATTACGGGGATCTCTGTTTCCAATAGGGCAATCTGTGAAGGGGTAAAATTAGAAACTCCAAAATCTTTTATTTTTCCATCCTTACGCAGCTGGGATATCGCCTCAGCAACTTCTTCGGGCTGCATTAAAGGACTAGGCCTATGCAATAAAAATAGATCCAAATATTCGGTTTTTAACTTTTGCAACGATTGCTCCGCTGACCAAACAATATATTCCTTGGAATAGTTGTAATGCTTTACTTTATTATTTCGGGTTTTGCCGGTGTGCTGTATCCCACATTTACTAATAAGCTGTATGCTTGCCCTATCAATATTGCTTTGGTTGAAAGCAACACCAAACTCGATTTCGTTCGTGTAATCGCCATAAATATCGGCATGGTCAAAAGTGGAAATGTCAATGTCCAAACAATGATGCATCAAATCAATCATTTCCCTAGTGGTCAGTTGCTTTCCCCAACTTCCCCATGTCATAGTACCCGCTATGATTTTTGAATAATTCGTATATTTTTCCATATGTTGGTGAAATTAGAAAATAAATCCCTTAAATACTTCATAAAAATAAGGGGTTTACCCAACTTTTAACCAATCATTAACAACCATTAAATAAATAAATCTTCAATTTGCATGAGAATTTAACGTAATATTCGTCTGGGTTTTAATTAAAATGTTTTATGGAAGAAAATACAACTGTTGATATCAGTGCTGTAAATGAAAAGATTGCGAAAGAAAGTGCTTTTATAGATCTTTTGATGCTGGAGATGAACAAGGTTATTGTTGGTCAGAAATATATGGTTGAAAGATTGCTTATTGGCCTTTTAGGCCAGGGACATATTTTATTGGAAGGTGTTCCAGGGTTGGCAAAAACCTTGGCGATTAACACCCTTTCCAAAGCCGTACACGGTAGCTTTAGCAGAATACAGTTTACTCCGGATCTTCTACCAGCCGATGTGGTTGGAACCATGATCTACAACATGAAGTTGAATGATTTCTCTATAAAGAAAGGTCCAATCTTCGCCAATTTTGTCTTGGCCGATGAGATTAATCGTGCCCCTGCAAAAGTACAATCAGCACTCCTAGAGGCCATGCAGGAAAAGCAGGTGACCATAGGTGACGAAACGTTTATACTTGACAAACCATTCTTGGTTATGGCTACGCAAAACCCAGTTGAACAAGAGGGTACTTATCCTTTACCAGAAGCACAGGTAGACCGTTTTATGCTAAAGACCGTCATTGATTACCCGAAGATAAAAGAAGAGCAGTTAATCATGAGACAAAACCTTCAAGGTGCTTATGAAAAAGTAAACCCTGTGGTTTCCATAGAACAGATATTAAAAGCGCAGCAGGCGGTACGGGAGGTGTACATGGATGAAAAAATTGAAAAATATATTTTAGACATCGTTTTTGCCACCCGTTATCCAGAAAAATACAATCTTGAAGATCTAAAGCCACTTATAAGTTTTGGAGCTTCTCCCCGTGGAAGTATCAACTTGGCAAGTGCCGCAAAATGTTATGCTTTTATTAAAAAGAGAGGATATGTAGTGCCAGAAGATGTTAGAGCTGTAGTTCACGATGTACTTAGACACAGGGTTGGTCTCACCTATGAGGCAGAAGCGGAAAACGTAACCTCTGTAGACATCATCAATAAGATAGTAAATGAGATAGAAGTGCCTTAGTGCCTCGTTCCAAGTTTCTTGTTTTAAACTGTAAACTGGAACCGTCCAGCTTTTGGACAAAACCCTAATTAGGCCAATGGATACTAAAGAATTACTCAAAAAAGTTCGTAAAATTGAGATAAAGACACGACGTCTTTCCGATCATATCTTCGGAGGGGAATACCATTCTACTTTCAAAGGTAGGGGGATGACCTTTAGTGAAGTAAGACAGTATCAATTTGGTGATGATGTGCGTTCTATAGATTGGAACGTTACAGCACGATATAATGAGCCATATGTAAAGGTCTTTGAAGAAGAAAGGGAGCTTACAATGATGCTGATGGCAGATGTCAGCGGTTCCGAACTTTTTGGAACCTCCAATCAATTCAAAAAAGAAATAGTTACAGAAATATCTGCCACCCTTGCATTTTCAGCGCTTCAAAATAATGATAAGGTGGGCCTCATTCTTTTTTCTGATGAAATAGAACTGTTTATCCCACCCAAAAAAGGGAAGACACATGTTTTGCGGATCATCAGGGAACTCTTGGAATTTCAACCCAAGAGTAATAAGACGAATCTGGCGGTTGCCCTAAAGTTCTTAACGAACGTTATGAAAAAGAAGGCCATCGTATTTGTCCTTTCTGATTTTATTGACGACGATTACCAACAGACCATCAGAATCACAGGGAAAAAACACGATGTTACAGGGATCCGGATTTATGACGAGCGTGAAGAATCCATTCCTAATTTAGGAATGGTTCAAATGCAGGATGCTGAAACTGGTGAAGTGCGACTCGTTAATACCCAATCCAAAAACGTGAGAATGGCCTACGGAAAATACCATCAGGAGCGGGTGCGTTATTTTGAAGATGTTTTTACCAAATCTGGTTGTGGAGTATTGAGTTGCAGGGTAGATGAAAGCTATGTGAAAAAATTATTGGGATATTTTAAGCGAAGGGGATAAATCGAATGGAAAATAATAGAATAAAAATGACTTCATTTTTTAAGGATATCGCTTTTAAAATAAGCCTTGTCCTATTGTTGCTCCAATACGGATTAGGGTTTTCCCAAACCGCTATTTCCGTCACTTCTGAAGTTGATACAACCAGCATAAAAATTGGAGAACAAATAAGATTTAAAATCCAAGTAGAAGCTGATTCTACAGCCCAAATCGTATTCCCCGAAGGTCAGACTTTTTCACCATTAGAAATGGTCGAAGTCATTATGACCGATACCGTACGGAAATTAGATCGGATAACCCTTCAGAAAATTTATGCTTTAACCCAATTCGATTCTGGAAGCTATACCCTACCACGTCAACAAGTGGTTATCAATGG
The DNA here is from genome assembly GCF_040566695.1 of Sediminicola arcticus. Lineage (NCBI taxonomy): Bacteria > Pseudomonadati > Bacteroidota > Flavobacteriia > Flavobacteriales > Flavobacteriaceae > Sediminicola > Sediminicola arcticus. The sequence continues at coordinate 408,882 of NZ_JBEXAE010000001.1, forward strand.
ACAGAATTTCTTTACAGATTCTGTTAAAATTGCTGTTGCAACGATACCAGTAGATACCTTGTCTCAAAAGATGTATGATATTAAACCATTTCTTGAAGTAGAGAAAAGTAATATAGATCTGTGGAAAAATGCGCTCTGGATATTCTTGAGCTTCGCAGTAATAGGGATGTTGGTATATTGGTTCCTGATTAGGAAAAAAAACCTTTCAGAAGAGGAAAAAGTGGCCCTCTTGCCCCCTTATGATCGCGCCCTGTTGGAATTGAAACGATTAGAAAATTCTAAATATATCATTCAGGACGAATACAAACAGTATTATTCCGAATTAACTGATATTGTGCGCTCCTATCTTGAAGAAGACGTTCATGTATCCGCATTAGAGAGTACAACTGATCAGTTAATAGAGAAACTAGAACTGCTAAAAGATGCTGGAGAACTGAAATTGGACGACGAAACCATAGATCAGTTTAAAAAGGTACTGCAAACAGCAGATTTAGTAAAATTCGCCAAATCCAAACCTGAAACTTCAGTAGCCGAACAGGACCGAAAAGCAATAGAACAGATTGTAATTAAGACCAAGGAAGCCCTGCCTGAACCAGACGAGGAAGATCTACTTCTGGATGAAGAATATCAAGAGGTACTCTCTCGAAAAAAACAAAAGAAAAAATGGACTATGGCAGCCGCTGTGTCCATCGGTATCCTCTTCTTAACCACTATAGTATCCATTGGTTATTATGGCTGGAAACCAGTTAAAGATACCCTGTTGGGTCATCCTACAAAAATATTATTAGAAGGTGATTGGTTAAACAGCACCTATGGCTATCCTCCAGTTAACTTAGAGACGCCAAGTGTTTTGCTAAGACAAGATATAAAACTAACTCCTGAAGTTAAAGCGACGGTTAAAGAAGCTCAGGTCTTTACTTTTAGCGATCCTGATGCTCTATTCTATATTGGAGTTAGCTCCACTACCTTTTCCTCTCAAGAAACGGAACCCGATTTTCAAAATTCCGTTGAGCAGGTTCTGAAAAGTTTTGAGGCCAAAGGAGCCAAAAACATAACCACGAAACAAGAAGAGTTTAAAACCATATCCGGAACATTAGGACTTAAAATTTATGGTAGTGGTAAATTTACACTTCCCCAATCTAATGAAGAGGTAAACGGAAAGTATGCCATTATCATTTTTGGTGGTAAAGGCTTTCAACAACAAATCATTATCAATTGGATGGAAGATGACGGATATGCAGAAAATATAGTAAATAGAATTACCAATTCCATAGAAGTAAAAACAGGAGCTTAATGTTAGAGAATATACAATTTGCCAATCCCCATTTCTTCTGGTTGCTAGTATTGCTTCCGGTTGCGGCGCTGTGGTATTTCTTTAAGAGGAAAGAGGAAACGGCCTCCCTAAAAATATCTAGTATCAAAGGGTTCTCTACAAGCAGTTTGCTGGCCAAAATGAAGCCCGCCTTATTCGTATTACGATTATTCGCCTTAGCAGCCATCATTACAGCATTGGCAAGGCCCCAGACTGAGGACATTTCGTCTAGAACCAAAACCACCAAAGGGATAGACATCGTCATGGCCATTGATGTCTCCTCTAGCATGCTGGCAAGAGACCTTAAACCAAATAGACTATCTGCCCTCAAGGATGTCGCGTCTGACTTTATTCGAAATCGTCCAAATGACCGTATCGGTTTGGTGGTGTATGCAGGCGAAAGTTTTACCCAAACCCCGATAACCAGTGACAAAACCATAGTCCTAAACGCCCTTAGGGATATAACCTATGGCCAACTCGATGATGGTACTGCCATAGGGATGGGATTGGCCACTTCTGTAAACCGTTTAAAGGAAAGCAAAGCTAAGAGCAAGATCATTATCCTTTTAACTGATGGGGAGAACAACGCAGGATTTATTGAGCCACAAACAGCTGCAGAACTAGCCGTAGAGTTTGGTATAAAAACCTATACCATAGGTTTAGGCACCAATGGGAACGCTCTATCTCCAATAGCCTACAACCCGGACGGCACTTTCAGATATGGAATGAGACAGGTAGAGATTGACGAAAAATTACTGGAGGAAATCGCCGATGTTACGGGAGGTCAATATTTCCGTGCCAACAACAATAATAAACTAGAGGCAATCTATGAAGAAATCAATAAGTTGGAAAAAACTGAAGTAGAAGAGTTCAAATATTATAAGTACGAAGAAAAATTTAGGTCATTCGTGCTTCTGGCAGGTATTTTGCTCTTGGTAGAATGGTTGCTGCGAAATACATTATTTAGGAGTTTTATATAGTTATGGTCCAATTAGACGAAAAAATATATTTTTATCTGTTTCTCATTATACCCGTAATGATAGTCATTTTTGTGGCCCTACAAATATGGAAAAAAAGGACACAACGGAAATTTGCTGATTTGACACTATTAAAAAGGATAACTCCTAATAGCTCTAATTTTAAGTCTACGTTAAAACTTATTATTCTTCTATTTGGACTTTCATTTTTGATTATAGGCCTTGTCAATCCCAAAATAGGCACAAAATTGGAAACTGTAAAAAGAGAGGGCGTAGATATTGTTTTTGCGCTCGATGTTTCTAAAAGTATGTTAGCAGAGGACATTGCTCCCAATAGGTTGGAAAAGGCGAAGCGATTGGTATCTGAAATCATTAATCAATTGGGCAGTGACCGTATAGGAATTATAGCTTATGCCGGACAGGCTTTCCCACAATTACCGATTACTACGGATTATGGTGCTGCCAAAATGTTCTTACAGAGCATGAATACCGATATGCTATCCTCTCAAGGTACCGCAATTAACGAGGCTATAAATTTGGCGACCACGTATTATGACGATGAACAACAGACCAATAGAATTTTGTTTATCATCTCCGATGGAGAAGACCATTCCGAGGGTATCACCATAGATGCCGTGGATAAAGCCGTTGAAGAGGGAATACGTATTTTCACTGTTGGCGTAGGACAGGCCAAAGGTGCCCCAATACCCATTAAAAGAAATGGCGTTGTCCAGAGTTTAAAAAAGGACGCCCAAGGCGAGGTGGTGATTACAAAATTGAATGAAGAAATTCTTAAGGAGATTGCTAACGAAGGAAATGGAGAGTATATTAACGGGTCAAATACCGATGAAGCAGTAGAATTCATTAAACAGCAACTGAACCAAATAGACAAAACAGAATTTGAAGCCAAGCAATTTGCAGAGTATAAAGATCAATTCCAATGGTTTTTAGGAGTAGGCCTTTTCTTTCTGTTCATGGATATTTTCTTATTGGAAAGAAAAACCAAATGGTTAAAAAAATTAAACTTATTTAATGAAGATGCCTAAGATGAAAATAACATTTCTTATTCTATTGATAGGGTGCTCGGCCTTAGGCCAAGTAAAGGACAAAGAACAAGAGAAAGAACAAGAGAAAGCGCTCCGTACTTCAAAGAATTTAACTTGGGAGGCGAACCAAGAACTTGCTCAAAATGAATTTGTAAACGCGGAAGCTAATTATAGGAAGGCAATAGCCAAAAGTGATAAAAATACTGTTGCTCCTTATAATTTAGGAAACGCCTATTACCAAAAAGAAACTTATAAGGAAGCTTTTTCGAGATTTAAGGAAGCTGGGGAAATGGCAACGGACAAAAAAGAAAAACACAGTGCCTATCACAATATGGGTAATGTTTTTATGAAAAACAAAGAATATGAAAAAGCCGTTGAAGCTTATAAACAGGCCTTGCGAAACAACCCCAACGACGAAGAGACCCGCTACAATCTTGCTCTTGCAAAAGAAATGTTGAAAAAACAACAAGACGAAGACAAGAAGAACGACAAAAATCAGGATAAGAAAGACGAAGAGAATAAGCAGGACGACAAAAAAGACGGAGAAAACAATAAGGATAACAAAGGGGACCAAAAGGACGATAAAAATAAAGACAAAGGAGACGAGGGGGATAAAGGAGACCAGAAGCAGGAAGAAAATAAAAAGGGTGAAGGGGATAAAAAGGAAGAAAATAAAAACAAGCCAGAGCAGGGAAAAGACCCTAGCGAACAAAAAGAACAACAGCAACCACGTCCCAATCAACTTTCACCCCAACAGGTAAAAAACCTTTTGGAAGCCATGCAAAATGAAGAAAAAAAAGTGAAAGAAAAAATAGATGCACAAAAGGCAAAAGGTGTAAAAGTGAAAAATGAAAAAGATTGGTAATGAACATATCTGTTAAACATTTTGTGGCATTGGTCACACTCTTGTTTTTTGCCTTACTTTCGAAGGCACAGGATTCTGATGCCATTACTTTTGAGGCCAAACTCAGCAAAGATCAATTGGGTATTAATGAGCGTCTAAGGATAGATTTTTCCATGAACAAAGACGGTGATAATTTTAACCCTCCCAATTTTGACGGTTTTAACGTTGTCATGGGTCCGTCCCAGTCTATTAAATCTTCTTGGGTGAATGGAGTTCGTAGTTATTCCAAAACATATTCCTATATCCTCATGCCTACTGCAAGAGGAAAATTCACCATCAACCAAGCTACTATTATTATAGATGGCAAAACCTATAAATCCCTTACGCAAGAGGTAGAGATAACTGCAGCTGTTGAACGCCCCGGAGAGGAAGCTAGCGCTGATGCTGTGGCAGATGATAACTTACATTTGGTTGCAGAAGTTTCCAAATCAGGTCCTTATTTAAATGAGGCCATAAGTGTGGTCTATAAACTTTATGTAAGTCCATCTATAAACGTCTCTAACTTCAGGGCATTGGACAACCCAAAATACAACGATTTTTGGAGCCAAGAGATGCCGGTAACGAAGTACTCTGTCCAAAATGGACTGTATGAAGGAAAATCGTACCGCTATGTTATTTTAAAACGTGTGGTGCTATATCCACAAAAAACCGGCGAATTAGAGATAGAGCCATTATCCCTTGAGGTGACTGTAGATGTACCCACTAATAAACGCGATTTTTTTGGTGGCAAAGTATACACCTCTACCAACATAACGGTTTCTGCAGGCCAGAGAAATATTAATGTAAAAGAGCTTCCAACGGAAGGTAAACCAGAAAATTTTGGTGGGGCTGTGGGAAAATTTAATTTTTCCGTTACCACAACTAAAACACAATTAAATGCCTCAGAATCACTTCAGGCCAAGGTAGAAGTTAGTGGGAAAGGTAATTTGAAGTTGTTTCAGTTGCCCGAGTTAAGTCTCCCAAGTGCCCTGGAAGTATACGAGCCAGAGTTCAATGAAGGGATACGTACTACAACAGAGGGTATGGAAGGAACGGTGAGCAACAACTATACTATTGTGCCTTCATTTAAGGGGAAATATCCAATTCCTGGTATAACGTTTAGTTATTTTGATCCGGAAACGGAAAAATATAGAAGTTTAAATTCTACTGAAATTATGGTAAATGTCATTGAAGGCCCAAATAGTGGCTCTGCCAACACCTCCAATCCCTCCTCTTATAGCAGCCAGAAAAGCGTTGTAACAGCAAGTGACCAGTTTCATTTTATTAAAACTAGGGCTCATTTAAAGGCCATAACTACAGAATCTTTCTTTGGATCCTCCTCTTTTTACATGTGGTTCCTACTTCCAATGTTACTGATTCCTATAGCTATTATATTTGGTAAAAAAAGAGAGGCTATTGGAAGCGACCTAGCTGGAAGGAGAATCAAAAAAGCTAATAAATTGGCAAGAAAATATCTATCTGCTGCTAAAAAGACCTTAGGCAACAAAGATGCATTTTACATTGCACTTGAAAAAGCACTGCACAATTACCTCAAGGCAAAATTAAAAATCGAAACTTCTGAATTCAGTAAGGATAAGATTGAAGAACTTTTGGCCCAAAAACAAATTGAGAAAGGTTCTATACAAGATTTTATTTCCCTATTAAAAAATTGTGAACTTGCACGTTATAGTCCCTTTTCTGAAGTCCAGATGCAAGAAGATTATAACAAGGCCAGCGAGGTTATATCACAAATGGATAAACAGCTATAAGCCATGAGAAAGATTATTTTTCTGATTATTACGATGATTTCTTTTTGGGGAGTGGCGCAAAACAATGTGATATTTGATGAGGCCACCAAATCCTACAATGCAGGAAAGTACAATGAGTCCATTGAAAATTATAAGAAGATCATTGATAATGGGGAACATTCCGCGGCACTATACTTTAACTTAGGCAATGCCTATTACAAGCTTAATAAAATTGCACCCAGCATTTATTATTACGAAAAATCACTCTTGCTAGATCCATCAGACAATGAAGTAAAGAACAATTTAGCCTTTGCAAGGAACATGACCTTGGATGCTATAGAGCAAATGCCTGAAACTGGTTTTAGTCGTATTTTTAGTAGTATTACTGAATTTCTATCTTTCGACCAATGGGCCATTACAGCTATAGTTTTTATGTTGCTCTTTGTTCTTGGATATATTGCCTTTTATTACCTGAGCTATTCCTCTCAAAAGAGAGCAGCATTTATTATTAGCATAGTTGCTCTAATTATTTCGGTGTTTGCCGTACTCATTGCGTACCTAGAATTTGGAAGTTATAGGTCTGAACAGCCCGCAATTGTTTTTGATAATGAGGTAATCGTAAAATCTGAGCCCAACAGCAGAAGCCAAGAAACTTTTAGAATCCACGAGGGGACAAAAGTATTTGTCTTGGACACCTTGAGCGATTGGAACAAGATAAAACTGGCAGATGGCAAAACTGGTTGGCTTCCTACAAAAAATATTAAATTCCTAAAAGATTTTTAAAAAATATTTAACACTTTATGTATTTGATACTTTTATATTTGTGATATAGATATGATTCAGATCAAATATATTATTCAAGTCTCCATGCTAAGCCTATGGTTTTTTGCCTGTATTGGGCAACCCATCATTACCATTATTAATGACGGACAGTCCCTAGTGAGCAATACTATAAATGAGGAAGAACAAAAAGAACAGCAGGTTAAGAAAAATAGTGAAGAAGAAAAAATTATTTCCAAAAGCCTAACAGATTATATCTTTGGCTCCGATATAATAGAAAGGCCTAACACTGACAATTATACACTGGCCTACTCCGATTGTTTTAGACAAATAGTACTACCGCCCCCAGAATATTCAATTTAGTTACACATTAATTTTATGTAATAACGAATCTTTCTCCAACATTGATTGGGGTAACAACTCTTTTATTTTATGTTTAAAAATTTAAAGCACGACCTCCCTGCTAGTGTCGTCGTATTTTTTGTGGCTTTACCCTTATGTTTGGGTATCGCTTTAGCAAGTGGAGCTCCTTTATTTTCAGGAATAATTGCTGGAATTGTGGGTGGTATAGTCGTTGGAGGTATAAGCGGTTCATCCTTAGGGGTGAGTGGTCCAGCTGCAGGTTTGGCCGTAATTGTTTTATCCGCTATTACTACCCTCGGAAGCTATGAGAATTTTTTAGTCGCTGTGGTTATCGGGGGAGCAATACAAATAGTATTAGGTGTATTAAAAGCTGGTATTATTGGTTACTATTTTCCTTCGGCAGTTATTAAGGGAATGCTAACCGCAATTGGAATAATCATTCTTTTAAAACAAATTCCCCATGCTTTTGGATATGATTCTGATTACGAGGGTGATCTAGATTTCTTTCAAGCCGATGGAGATAACACATTATCCGCGTTAGGACATATGTTAGAATTTATATCCCCTGGTGCCATTATTGTGGCTTCAACTTCTTTACTAATATTACTATTTTGGGAAAAAGTACTTTCTAAGAAACATGCTATATTCTCTATCATACCTGGACCTTTGGCAGCAGTTGTGTTTGGAATAATTTATCAAATGAGTTTGCCAACTACCTCAACTTATGCCATTTCGGCTAAGCATTTAGTTCGCGTCCCAATTCCAGAAAATATTTCTATGTTTTTGGGTCAGTTCACTTTTCCCAACTTTGGAGCCGCATTAAATCCGGAGGTATGGATTGCGGGAGTTACTATTGCAATTGTGGCCAGTTTGGAAACCCTTCTTTCTGTGGAAGCTGCCGATAAATTAGATCCAGAAAAAAAAACAACCCCTACCAACCGTGAGCTTTATGCGCAGGGAATAGGAAACATTGTTTCGGGACTTATTGGAGGGCTACCTATCACGCAAGTTATTGTAAGAAGTTCGGCCAATGTTCAATCTGGTGGAAAAACAAAATTGTCTACTATAATTCATGGTGGGTTTCTATTGCTTGCCGTTGTATTAATTCCTACATTACTCAATAAAATACCGTTGGCCGTTTTAGCCGCTGTATTAATCATTGTTGGTTATAAATTGGCAAAGCCAGCATTGTTCAAACAAATGTATTTTTTGGGCAAAACACAATTTATCCCCTTTGTTGTTACAGTGATAGGAGTTGTGTTTACTGACTTATTAATGGGAATTGGTCTTGGTCTTGCTGTTGGAATTACCACTATTCTGATTCAAAACTACAAGAACTCACACTTTCTGCATATCCTAGAAAGTAATGAAGAAGGTCATCGGGTTCAAATGACACTAGCCGAGGAGATTTCGTTCTTGAACAAAGGAGCAATATTAAGGGAGCTAAATAACCTTCCAAATAATACCACTTTGGAATTAGATGTTCGGAAAACAGTTCGTTTACATTATGACATCATTGAAATCCTAGATGAATTTGCCTTTAAATCTAAAAGTAAGGGTATTAAAATTAAATTAATTTCTAACCGTGGTGAAGTAGAAAATCCTGATAGTTTCAAGGATTATTTCGGAGCAGTAACAACATCTTAATCACATCAAAAAAAGATTTATGAGCAAAGATTTTTATAAAAGTCTGATCGAAAAAAATAAAGAATGGGTAAAGAGCAAATTGGATTTGGACCCGGAATTCTTCCAAAAACTCTCAAAAGGTCAAAGTCCACCATTACTATGGATTGGATGTGCGGATAGTCGTGTTCCGGCCAATGAAATAATAGGAGCTCAACCGGGAGAGGTATTTGTTCACAGAAATATTGCCAATATGGTTTTGCACACAGATATGAACATGTTAAGTGTGTTAGATTATGCAGTAAATGTTTTAAAGGTACAACACGTCATTGTATGCGGGCATTATGGCTGTGGAGGGGTAAAAGCCGCCATGGGCAACCAGTCTATAGGACTTATTGACAACTGGGTAAGACACATCAAAGATGTATACCGCCTTCATAAAAAGGAACTAGATGCCATAAAAGATGAAACTAAACGCTTTGACCAGTTTGTTGAGTTCAATGTAAAAGAGCAGGTATTTGATCTTGCAAAAACTTCCATTGTCCAAAATGCTTGGAGCAAAGGTCAAAAATTAGATCTGCATGGGTGGGTCTATGGCCTAAGTACTGGAATTGTAAACGATCTTGGGGTCACTATACAAAATGATTCACAGTTGGAAACAGTATACCAACTTAACTTTTAAACGAAGAAGTTTAATTTAGATAAAAAAGGACCAAGGAATAGCTTGGTCCTTTTTTATTTGCATTCTAGAAATTTTACCGTTAATGAACAGATAAGTCTGCCAATCCTTGTTATAATACATAAATACAAAGCGCTACTATTTATTTTTTTATGCATTAATTGCTTATATTAACACTACCTTTTAAAACTATTTTTTTTTCTAAAAATCAAGGCATGACTAAGCTATTTTCCAATTTCAAAGGCGACCTTTTTGGTGGCATCACAGCGGGAATTGTTGCGCTTCCGTTGGCTCTGGCCTTTGGGGTGAGCTCGGGATTGGGTCCTAGTGCTGGGTTGTACGGTGCTATTTTTATTGGTTTTTTCGCTGCCATTTTTGGAGGTACAAGTACACAAATATCAGGACCGACGGCACCAATGACAGCTGTGAGCATGATAGTCGTTGCCGGGATTGTTGCTATCAATGATGGAAACTTGGAAAAGGCATTACCAGCAATTTTAACGGTTTTTCTTTTGGCTGGACTCATGCAGGTAGGCTTGGGACTTTTAGGACTAGGAAAATACATCAAATATATTCCCTACCCAGTTGTTTCAGGGTTTATGACCGCAATTGGGGTTATCATATTATTAACGCAAATATTACCCTCCATGGGGTACTATCCAAAGGAGGATTTGGAATTTGTTAAAGGTTTTAAGGCAGAAGCTGAAGAACTAATTTTAGAGAATATCCTTAAAGAAGAGGCGGGAGAAGGTATTTTGGTGCTGGAAAACTTTAAAGAGACTATTGGGCGTGCAGAGACTATTTCTGATATTGATATCATGGAAGAGGCCAAAACTCTAGCAGCCAAGGAAGCTTCTGGTGTATTAGGTGCCATAAAAGTATTCCCAAATGCCTTGAGAAATATAAATTGGCTAGAAGTCTTGTTGGCACTATCTACCATAATTATCATATACGGTTTTAAACGTATCACTACCACCATACCCAGTACTCTTGTTGCCCTATTGGTGGTTTCTGGAGTTGCCTATGGTTTTGGAATCGACTATCGCCCTATTGAAAAAATACCTAGTGGAATGCCCTTGCCCAACTTTGGGATATTTACCAATTTTAAGTTGGGATCCATAACCCCTTATATTTTCACCGCATTTACCCTGGCCTTGCTAGGAGCAATAGATTCCCTTTTGACCTCAGTAGTAGCAGATAACATGACAAAGACCAAACACCAACCCAATAAAGAGTTGGTAGGTCAAGGAGTAGGCAATAGTATAGCTGCGATTTTTGGAGGTATTCCAGGAGCCGGGGCCACCATTAGGACTGTAGTAAATATTAATGCTGGAGGAAAAACAAAGCTCTCCGGAATGATTGCAGGCCTACTATTATTAGTCATCCTTTTAGCTCTGGGTCCAGTAGCCTCCCAAATACCTGCTGCTGTATTGGCAGGAATATTGGTGACCGTTGGTATTGGCGTTATGGATTACAAAGGACTAAAAGCTATACCTAGCTTACCGAAAGATTTAAAAATAGGGCCTGTAAAATTGAGTTCTGAGGTGATGGTAATGCTTATTGTACTTGTGTTGTCCACTTTTTGGAACTTGGTTTACGCCGTAGGTATTGGTTTAATTATAGCCTCCCTGATGTTTATGAAAAAGATGGGAGATCTTACAGCAGAACGATCCAACGTTAAAACACTATTAAAAGAAAAAGCTTGGGCAGATGAAGATGATTTCCCAAAGGAATTATTGGAAAAAGTATTCATCAAACATATCAAAGGTCCATTATTCTTTGGTTCTACGAGTGATTTTCAACAATTAGCAAAACAAATTCCAAGTACAGCCTCATCAGTCATCATTAGAATGGGCCGCATGCAGTACATGGACCAATCTGGTCTCTATGCTATGGAAGATGTGCTAGTTGAACTAAAGAGGCAAAATATAAATGTCCTCTTTGTCAATGTGCTTAAACAGCCAAGGTACATGATGGAACGTATTGATATTATACCCGACCTAATCCCTAAAGAGCACATTTTCAATTCTTTTAATAAATGTGTTGCATATGTGAAAAACAGCACCCACAGTAAGAAATAAACAAACTTGCTTAAATATTCTATTTGTACTGTAATAAAAGTTTTAAATTTGCCAGCCCAAGCAAGTGCTATGCCTTGGGAATTTTTAGAAAATAAATTACAATCACTTATTGCAATGTGTCCAGTACAATCATTTAAAAAAATAGAGCGAACGAACACTTTTGCAATCGGTAATGGGAGACCAAAAACCTCCAGAAGCCATTAGAGAGACCATGATAGACCAGTTGAAACAACATATTACGGAAGTGGAAAATTTTTCTTCCGACAACCTGGAGGCCATTGAAGCTTTCAGAATCCAATATTTAGGAAAAAAGGGTATTCTGAACCATTTCTTTGCAGCGTTCAAAAATGTACCCAATGATCAGAAAAAAGAATTCGGACAAGTTTTGAACCAACTTAAAAATGCAGCTACAGACAAAGTTAACGCCTTAAAATACTTTCTAGAAAACAGCGTAACGGAAACGGGAATATACGGTGACCTTACAAGACCTGGAAATCCTATTGAGCTAGGTGCAAGACATCCCATCTCTATTGTTAAAAATCAAATTATAGACATATTTTCTAGAATTGGATTTAACGTTTCAGAAGGCCCTGAAATAGAGGATGATTGGCATAATTTCACTGCCTTGAACCTGCCTGAATATCATCCTGCAAGAGATATGCAGGACACGTTTTTTGTGCAGACCAATCCCGATATTTTATTACGTACTCATACCTCTTCGGTACAGGTTCGTTATATGGAAAACAACCAACCCCCCATAAGGACCATTTCTCCGGGTAGGGTGTATAGGAACGAGGCCATATCTGCACGTTCCCATTGTTTCTTTCACCAGGTAGAAGGACTTTATATTGACAAAAACGTCTCCTTTGCCGACTTAAAACAAACACTACAATTCTTTACCACAGAACTTTTTGGAAAATCAAAAATACGACTAAGACCTTCCTATTTCCCTTTTACTGAGCCCAGTGCAGAGGTAGATGTATACTGGGGACTGGAAACAGAAACCGATTATAAGATGACCAAAGGAACGGGTTGGTTGGAAATAATGGGATGTGGAATGGTAGATCCAAATGTCCTGAAAAATTGTGGAATTGATCCTAACGAGTATTCCGGATTTGCCTTTGGGATGGGTATTGATAGGATTGCCCTTTTGTTACACCAAATTTCAGATATCCGCTTGCTAAGTGAAAATGATATTCGATTCTTGGAGCAATTTAAAAGCACCTTCTAACCACCAGAAATAATTATTTTTTAAATCCTTTTTCGAATTAATTCACATCGCCAATCGATGAAAAAAGACATTGAGATCCCTATTGCCAAAGAAGTTTTTGTAGCTATTGTACATGAATGGAACGATGATTTTCTCTCCAAAGACTGGAACGCTTATGTCATAAATAATAGAAACACGCCTATAGATATGGTTCTCATCGTTTCCAAGGGATATGATAAAGATAAGAAAACTTCAACCATGAGACACGGTAAAGGCCTAGTTGGCGCTAAATCATATGAAAAAATAGAAATGGTCCAAGAGGATGTACTAGCTCTGGACAATGAATTTTTTGTAACATTTTTTGCCAACGATGTCTTATACGAACGACGGTTTCTCTTTGAGAAAAATACGGTGAACGAACAAAACCTCATCACTATTCCCCTTATTGATAAAGAAGGGGTTTTAGCAAAGTAATTATCTAAGGGGGAATCCTTTTGCTGCCTACCAAGGATGTAATTCTATTTCTAATCTCCCTGCAGATACCATTGGATCCAGATTAGCAAGACTATCGGCCATTTGAAGCGTTGGCACATTATAGATGGTTATTCCACGTATATCTCCCTCATCTCCAAAAGGACCTGAGATATCTGCATATCCCAATTCGTACATTCTACCTAAATGGTTCAAATATAATTTCTGCAAAATGTCTGCCTCCTTTTCACTTTGGCCCCTATTGGGTCCAGTCTTTAAAAACGCAATAAAGTATTGCTGCATCAATATGGTATCCTTGGATTTTTCGTCTATATTATCAAAGATTTAAAATCCCTTAGCCTCCAATTCCATTTTAATTTGGGACATAGTTGGTTTACCTGTGCCGATTTCATTTTTCACTGGGAACGAGGGTTTATTCCGGTCTTTACAAGAAACCACAAACACCATTAAGAACAATACTACCCATAGTTTTAGTGTTGCCATTTTTTATATGGATTTTTGCTCAATTGTGCATTGTAATATTTGGACTGCCCTGTAACCTCAACCCCTAACCAAGAAGGTCTTTCAAAACTTTCATCCTCATGTTTCAATTCAATCTCTGCCACTATTAGTCCTTCATTTTCGCCAAAAAACTCGTCCACTTCCCAAAGATGCTCTCCTACTCGTATCTCATACCTCATTTTATCAATTGACCCAGGCTCTGCCAATTTAAATAAGGCTTCCGCCTCGTTAACTGGAATTTGTCTTTCCCATTCGAAACGGGTGGTGCCTTTTTCATTACCATTCCCTTTAATGGTTAAAAAACCTTGGTCTCCTTTGATTCTTATCCTGACGGTACGAAAAGGATCGGTATTTAAAAACCCCTGTACAATTCTATTATTCTTTTGAGACTCCTTTTTGTAATCAACTGAGACCACTAAATATTTACGTTCTATTTCTATCATGCATACTATCTAAACTACTATTTACCAGCTATCTTTTGGATCCCGTCTGATTCAATTCTAATTGTATCATGATCATGGTTGGCCAACCAGACCATGGCTTTGGCAATGTTCTTTGGCGCTATAGATCGGTACTTTTGCAATGGACCTACTAGTAATAGGTTGAACAGTCCAAACAATTGTTTAAAAACCCATTCCCCAACCCTTTTTTCCTCTCTTTTGCCTCCTATTAGGGAAGGCTGCAAAATGTGTGCTTTAGGAATAGTACACTTCAACACATCCTCTTCCATTTCGCCTTTTATACGATTATAAAAAATCCCACTATTTGCATTAGCCCCAAGGGCAGAAATCACGATAAATGTAGGGATACTATTTTGTTTACAAAGTTTTGCTGCACTAAGAGGAATCCCATAATCGATCTTCTTATAAGTCTCTTTATTTGGAGTCTTGGCTTTCGTTGTTCCAATACAACAAAAAACCTCATCTGCCTTAAATTTTTCGGAATGTGCTTCCAATGTAAGGAGGTCTATTAAATTTTCTTCCAACTTAGGATGTGTAAAACCTATAGTGGATCTTGAAAAAATAATTACCTTTTTATAGTAATTCATACCTAGGAGGATATTGAGTAAAAATCCTCCGGTTAAACCTGTAGCGCCCAAAATTATAGCTGTTTTATCCTTTGTTTCCATCTAGATAAATATAGCTTAATTATCAACTACTTTAAGAATAATAAGGTCTTCAAATGGTATTTCCCGTTTTTAAAAGCATCTAAAAAATACAATCATATTCCTTATTTTGCCGCTTATATAAGGTGCTATATTTGCAAAATAGCCCCCTTTTTTAGGGGTTTAAATTTCATATTGATAATTTATTGCCCTATGAAAATATTAATATTATATTTTAATTGTCTGATTTTTATGATATTGGCATTGGATTTTATTCGGTTTGATGTTAAATTAGAAAAATAGATAACTTAAAGTGTATATCATGGAAGCAAAAAAAATAAACCGTAGAAAATGGCTGCAAACAGGCTTACTTACCGCTGGTGGAATTACCCTATTTCCTCATATTGGATTTGCAGAAACCGCAAAAACTAAGCTAACACTTGATGCGAAAGGCAATATCCTTTATAGTCCATTTTTCAAAGAATATATAGCCACTGATTTTGCTGATGAAGATGCTTTATTGGCTAAATTAAATGCCAATGAAAATCCCTATGGGCCCGCACCAAAAGCCATAGAAGCTTTGAAAAACGTAGCCAATAAAGGAAATAGATATGCATGGAAAGAGCTATTTCAATTAATGGACAAGATTGCATTAAAAGAAGGAGTGGAAACAAAGAATATAATGATGGGCCCTGGTTCATCAGATCTTTTGGAGAAAATCGCTATGGTACTGTTTATGAATGGAGGCAATGTCGTTTCTGCTGACCCCTCCTATATGTCCCTTATCAAGGTTGCAGAAGCCACTGGCGCAAGCTGGAAAGCTGTTCCATTAAAAAAAGACTGGTCTCACGATCTAAAAGCTATGGAAGCTGCTATTGACAGAGACACTAAATTAGTCTACATCTGTAATCCTAACAATCCCACGGGAAGTATAACCGATACGAAAGAATTATTAGATTTCTGCTCAAGAGTTTCGGAAAAAGTGCCCGTTTTTGTGGATGAAGCATATCTAGATTTTTTAGAGGATGGTGCCAAACAGAGTATGGTTTCCCTTGTTAATGAAGGAAAGGATGTAATCATTGCACGAACATTTTCAAAAATTTACGGAATGGCCGGACTCCGTGTAGGCTATATCCTAGCCCAAGAGAATACTTTAGAAAAAATACAGCAAATTACAAGGGGTGGTATGGGTATAGCCTATACATCTATTTATGCTGCCATGGCAAGTATTGATGATACAGCGTTCCAAGACATGTCCAGGATCAAAAATGCAGCGGCTCGTGAATATGTATACAGTAGCTTGGATAAGCTAGGATATGAATATGTTCCGTCTTCTACCAGTTTTATAATTTTCCCAATTGAAATGGATGGAAAACTATTCTTGGAAAAAATGTTGGAGAAAAAGGTTGGTGTACGTGCATTTGATTTTATGGGCAAAAACTGGTGCAGGGTTAGTATGGGCACCATGGAAGAAATGAGAATTTTTTCAGCAGCCATAACTGATGTTCTTGCCTAACATGGATATCAATTTACAAAAAACGCTTGTTTTCATAAGTTTTATAGGGATTGGATTATTGTTGAAGGTTAAATTTAATTCCAAGGAAGAGTTAAACGGTCTTAAAAAAATAATTCTAAATTTGGCATTGCCAGCCACTATTTTTATCGCCCTAATGAGTGTTGAAATAGAAGGAAAGATGATTCTTTTACCTCTTTTGGCGTTGGCCCTAAATATTTTTCTCTTTTATGGATTTCCTTATCTACTTCCATTTACGGGTGTTATAAAAGATACAGCGGAATATCGCACGGCGCGCTTGTTGATACCCTCGTTGGCTCCTGGACTATCTTGCTTCCCTTTTGTTATGGAATATTTAGGAGAGGACTACTTGGCAAAAGCTGCAATCGCAGATTTGGGCAACAAAATTTTTGTACTATTGATACTCTATATGGTAGCCATGAAATGGTATTACCATAAAAGGAATACCACAGCTATTGAAAAAGGTACAAAAATAAAATCGTTGGTAATGACCATGATTTCCGAGCCCGTGAACATTTTTATTACAATAGCCTTACTCTTAGTGTTCCTTGGAATTTCTTTTGAGTCGTTACCTTTTTTCCTGAGTGAAACCCTTAGCCGTTTAAGTTTTATAATGACTCCTTTAGTGCTTTTATTTATTGGTCTGGCTGTACATATAAAAAAGAAACAATTTTCAAAACTGATTTCCTTGATGCTCCTACGAGCGGGTGTAGTTGCACTGTTTTGCGGTATGATTGCCTCAATTGCCAAAATAACACCTTCAAATGATCTCCTGCTATTACTAAGTTTTGGACTAAGTGCTTGTAGTTTTTGGCCTTTTGCCCATATATCAGCAGTGGATAGTCTAGAAAAGAAAATAGCCATCGGAAAGAAAACCTTCAATCCCAACTTCGGTATAAATATACTGGCGCTATCCTTCCCTTTTTCCACAATTATTATTTTGGTTATTCTTTCCAGCGGAAATACCTTCGCTTCAATTGGTGCTATTTTTTTGTTGGGTATTGGATTACTGTTTTTTGGCTTTGCCCCGTTTCTTTATAAAATAGCTCGTATCACAAGAAGACGTGCCATTAAAGAAAAAATTGAATGGATTCAGTATAAGACGGCTAAATCTGAATCGGTTTAACAAAGCACCTTGTTTAGATAAAGAATTATAGTGTTTATTGATATGCGTTACAACCATAGCAACGGTTCATTGCCGTTCTATACTTTGTCCCTATCCAAAATATATAGCTTAATTTTATGCCATGACCTATGATTTTCCTTTGCGCAAAATAATCCATATAGATATGGATGCCTTCTATGCTTCTGTGGAACAATTAGACAATCCGGAACTAAAAGGCAAGCCGTTGGCCGTAGGAGGGGGAGAAACAAGGGGCGTTGTCGCCGCTGCAAGTTATGAGGCCAGAAAATATGGAGTTCGGAGTGCAATGAGCGGCTATCTTGCCAAAAAAAATTGTCCTGAGCTTATCTTCGTAAAACCACGATTTGCTAGATACAAAGAGATCTCTAGTAAAATTAGAAATATCTTTTTGGACTATACAGATCTTGTGGAACCATTATCCTTGGATGAGGCATATTTGGACGTTACGGTCAATAAAAAAGGAAATCCCTCAGCTACCCTAATTGCCCAAGAAATTAGACAACGCATCTATGAAGAATTGAAGCTGTCTGCTTCGGCTGGTATTTCCATCAATAAATTTATTGCCAAAGTAGCAAGTGATATTAACAAACCAAACGGGCAAAAAACAGTCAATCCAGAAGAGGTAATGTCCTTTTTAGAAAACCTAGAAATTAGAAAATTCTATGGGGTAGGAAAGGTAACCGCTGATAAAATGTATAGACTAGGCATTTTTACGGGCTTGGACCTCAAAGGAAAATCTTTACCTTTTTTAGAAGAACATTTTGGGAAGGGCGGTACCTTTTACTATAATGTAGTTCGTGGGATACATCTAAGTCCTGTTAAACCCAATAGAATACCTAAGTCCGTTGGAGCGGAACGTACCTTTGATGAAAATTTAAGTAGTGAAATCTTTATGCTGGAGCGTTTAGACAGTATTGCTTTTGAACTAGAGAAAAGACTGAAAAAATCAAATATTGCCGGGAAAACGGTTACTTTAAAAATCAAGTTTAGCGATTTCTCTTTACAAACAAGAAGCAAAACCCTTCCCTTTTTTGTGGCGGACCAATCGCTTATATTAGAAACTACAAAAGAACTACTATATCAGGAAAAATTAGAAAACTCTGTTAGACTCTTGGGAATTTCGCTCTCAAATTTAAATACGGAGAAAAAGGAAAAATTACAGGATGAAGTTATTTCTGTTCAACTTCAATTCGACTTTTAAATATCATCCCAAGACAAATAAACGTGCTAAAACCTTCAGTAACCATTTAGACAATCCCGCTAATAACAACTGTTCCAAGATATTTATGGAAATTCTGTTGAATATTTAAGTGCCTTAATGGACTGAATATCTTCATTCATTAAACAGATTTGTTAATCAGTCCACAAAATTTCCAAATCATCCAAACTTTTTCTAATTTTGAATTAATATTGTCTAGATTAATGTTTTATTTCCTTAGTATTTTACTAATGGCATAAAAAATTGTGTAGATGTAATAGATGCTATCAGGTTAATAATTTACTAATGAAACATTACGAAAAAGCGATATCTAAATTTTACAATTCACTTCAGCTCAATCCTATCCCCTTACTTTCTTTAGATTTTTCATTGCCAAACTTTGGTAATTTCTGTAAATACCAAAATGACATTGATATACTAGATGCCATTGCGATAAAAAACCATTGGACACTTCAACCCAAGTTTAAACACGAACTTCAGGAAAAGGAACAAATTATTGTGGTTACAGATGCTACCCTTAAAATTGTGCATGCTACCAAAAATATTTTTGACATGAACGGCTATACTTTAAGCGAAGTCATTGGAAAAAAACCAAAGATGTTCCAAGGTGAGGGTACAGACAAAAATACCATAGCAACCATATCCAAAGCTGTGAAAAACCAATTGCCTTTTGAAGCTAGGGTATTAAATTACAGAAAAGACGGAAGCGAATATTGGTGCGATATCAAAGCACAGCCACTTTATGACCAAAAGGGGAGTGTGGTCAACTTCATAGCCTATGAGCGGGAAGTTGCGTAATACAAAATACATTAAAAAATAAACCCCCAACCATTATACATAGTTGGGGGTTTATTATGTTTGATAGTTATGCTTAAAGTGCCTCTATCTCTGTAACTCTTAAGGTATTTACCATTCCTTTATCCTTAATAGGCATGGCTGCTAAACTAATTAGCATGTCTCCTGGTTCTAAGAAGCCCTTTTCAACAGCGAGTCTATTTACATCCTCAATAGTTTCATCTGTAGAAACGTATTTGTCATAATAAAAAGCCTTAACACCCCATAAGAGGTTTAATTGTGTTAAAATTCTTTTGTTGGAAGTAAAGACTAAAATATGAGCACTAGGCCTCCACGCCGATATTTGAAAGGCAGTATACCCACTATTTGTCAAAGTTGATATCGCTTTAGCCTTGATCTCGTTTGCCATTAGGGAGGCATGATAACAAATGGACTTAGTTATGTATCTCTTAGTACGAATCTGTGGTGGATCCTGGGGAACCTTAATAAGATTGGATCCCTCAACACTTTTCAAGATACTGGTCATTTTTTCTATCACCTGTACCGGATAATTACCAACAGAAGTCTCTCCCGATAGCATAACGGCATCGGCGCCATCCATAACTGAATTGGCAACATCGTTTACTTCTGCCCTTGTAGGAGTTAAACTAGTGATCATCGTCTCCATCATTTGAGTAGCAATAATTACAGGAATCCTTGCTTTTTTAGCTTTAAGAACTAATTGTTTTTGTATCAAAGGAACTTCATGTGCAGGAACTTCCACACCTAGATCTCCCCTTGCAACCATTAACCCATCACAATATGCAACGATTTTGTCTATATTTTCTACAGCCTCAGGCTTTTCTATTTTTGCGATGATAGGGATTTTAACATCGGAATGTTCCGCTATCAAATTTTGAAGATCTATCAAATCTTGGCTAAAACGAACAAATGAAAGTGCAATCCAATCCACTTTTTCCTTTATGGCAAAAATGGCGTCCTTAATGTCCTTTTCTGTCAAGGCGGGTAAGGAAATATTCGTGTTCGGCAGGTTAACCCCTTTCTTCGATTTTAAAGGTCCACCTTGGATAACTTTGGCGCGAACCTCATCTTTTTTATTCGTCGTCATCACTTCAAACATCAACTTTCCGTCATCCAGCAGGATGAGCTCTCCCGGATTTACATCTTGAGGAAAAGTGCTGTAGTTCATGTATACCCTTTCGGCATTCCCTTCAAAAGGCTTCCCGGTCACAAAGGTTATCTCATCTCCTGGAGATACTACAACTTCACCAGCCATTACACCAACCCTAAGTTTTGGACCTTGTAAATCTCCTAAAATAGAAGTATTGGTACCCATCTCCTCGTTTAGTTCACGGATCATTTTTATACGTTCCGAAACATCTTTATAATCAGCATGTGAAAAGTTAATCCTAAAGACGTCTACTCCAGCTTCGATCATTTGTCGGAGCACCTCTTTCTTACTAGTTGCAGGCCCTAGAGTAGCGACTATTTTTGTCTTTTTATTGCTTGGCATTGTTTAAAAAATTAAGTTGTTTCTTGATTTCAGTTTTTTGTTATCCACGGTATATGCGGTAATTACCTTCGGTATTTTCAATATCCCTTTTACAATAGCTTCGCAAGTACCTACCTCATCCATTTCTATCTTTAAGAAGTAATCCACGTCCTTACGCTCGGGCACTAAGTAATGGGTTCTGTAGGATGGTTCATTCCCAAATAGGCCTTCTCGAACTAAATTTTCTTCTTTGATACTATAGTTTGTTATGAGGGTCCAATTGGCATCGTGTACGATATCTTTCCATTCGAATATGGGGAAAGAAATGCTTTTGGAAATATCCAAGTCGTATTTAGATCTTCTTAATTTTGATTTAAGACCTATGTTAAGGGCATAAACCAAAGCAAAATCTTCCAAACTACTGTGTAATGCGATCAATGCATACGAATCCTCAAAAAAGTCTTCGGAAATTTTGTGAATGGCTGCCATAACTTGTAAGCAAAGCGTAAATATATGATTTATAACGCAAGAAACATAACCCAGTAAAATGTTTAAGAGCCTTTAAATCAGCGAAAACGATTGAGTTAGGGTAAATTTATTCGGATTTATCTATTTTGTTCTGCAATGCGAAATATGCCCTCTTGGAGGCTCTTTCCTCTGCCTTTTTTTTAGAAGTTGCTCTTGCTTTTGCCACAACATGATTCCCTATGGTAAGTTTAACAGCAAAATGTTTAAGGACATCTTTACCTGTATCTTCATAAACATTATAATTGAACGTCTTTTTCTGCTTTTGGCACCATTCTATGACCAAACTTTTATAACTGATAACCTTACCTTCCAATTGCTCTATATCTACATACGGGCTTATAACTCTTAAACTAATGAATTTCTCACAGTATTTATACCCCCTATCCAGATAAATGGCTCCAACCAGAGCCTCAAAAACATTTCCATGAATGTTGTCCCCAAAATGAGATCTTGGTATTCTACTTTCTACAAAATCAATAAGGTTTAAATCCTTTCCCAATTCATTTAAATGTTCCCTACTAACAATTTTGGATCGCATTTTGGTCAAGTACCCCTCATCTCCTTCTGGAACCTCATTGTAAAGGTAACGTGATATGATGGTCCCCAGCATTGCATCCCCTAAGAACTCTAAGCGTTCATAGTTCATGGGATTTCCCTTAGCATCTTTTTTATTGGAGGAGCGGTGAAGAAATGCCTTTTTGTAGATGTCTAATTTCTTAGGCTTAAAACCTAAAATCTTAGTCATCCCCCCAAAAAAATCCCCATCCT
The DNA here is from genome assembly GCF_040566695.1 of Sediminicola arcticus. Lineage (NCBI taxonomy): Bacteria > Pseudomonadati > Bacteroidota > Flavobacteriia > Flavobacteriales > Flavobacteriaceae > Sediminicola > Sediminicola arcticus. The sequence continues at coordinate 431,162 of NZ_JBEXAE010000001.1, forward strand.
CTTTAGGATGGGAATTGAATATATTGGAAGGAAAGTTCATTCTTTGGTTAACTTATTTTTTTAAAAACAACACAAGCGTTGTGTCCCCCGAATCCGAATGTATTACTCATGGCCACATTAACTTCTCTTTTCTGTGCCTTGTTCAAAGTAAGGTTAAGGCTTGGATCTATATTCTCATCTACCGTAGTATGGTTGATGGTTGGTGGCACCAAACTGTATTTCATGGCCAGTATGGAGGCAATGGCCTCTATAGCCCCAGCTGCTCCCAAAAGATGGCCTGTCATGGATTTGGTGGAATTGATATTTATATTTTTAGCGTGTGCCCCGAACACCTTGGTAATAGCCTTTAACTCTGCCACGTCTCCCAATGGCGTTGAAGTACCATGTGTATTAATGGCATCAACATCTTCTGGCTTTAACCCAGCATCGCGCAAGCAGTTCTCCATGACCCGTACTACACCTATGCCATCTGGGTGTGGTGCTGTCATATGATATGCATCACTAGACATACCGCCACCTACAATTTCAGCATATATATTTGCCCCTCTTGCCTTGGCATGTTCGTATTCCTCAAGAATTAAGGCCCCAGCTCCTTCACCCAATACAAACCCATCCCTTGTGGCATCAAACGGTCTGGATGCTGTTTCTGGACTTTCATTTAGGGTAGACAACGCATGCATGGCATTAAAACCGCCCATTCCTGCAATGGTAACAGCTGCTTCACTGCCTCCTGTAACAATGACATCGCAATGGCCCAAACGGATATAGTTAAGGGCATCGATCATGGCATTAGCAGAGGAGGCACAAGCAGAAACCGTAGTATAATTAGGCCCCATAAATCCATGTTTTATGGAAATATTACCTGGTGCAATATCGGCAATCATCTTAGGGATAAAGAAAGGATTAAATCTTGGTGTGCCATCTCCAGCTGCGAAATTTAACATTTCGTTCTGGAAAGTTTCCAAACCTCCAATTCCCGCTCCCCAAATTACGCCTACACGAAATTTATCTATTTTATCAAGGTCTAATCCGGAATCTATAATTGCTTCATCCGAAGACACAAGGGCATATTGCGCAAACCTATCAAGTTTACGAGCCTCTTTTCTGTCAAAGTAATCTTCTGCGTTGAAATTCTTTAGTTCGCAAGCAAATTTTGTCTTGAATTTTTCAGTATCATAATATGTAATAGGTGCCGCACCACTTTTCCCACTTTTCAGACCTTCCCAATATTCTTGAATATTGTTGCCTATAGGGGTTAAAGCACCCAATCCAGTAACCACAACTCGTTTTAATTGCATTGAACCAATTTTTATTTTAGTATCTAAGACAAGTGTAAATTAAAAAAAATATCCATGCGACACTATTACCACATGGATATTTTAAATCTCATTCAAGATATCATAAAATTACTTTGCCTCTTCTATATAACTAATTGCTTGACCAACTGTTGCTATATTTTCGGCTTGATCATCTGGAATTTGAATATCGAATTCTTTTTCGAATTCCATGATCAATTCAACAGTGTCCAATGAATCTGCTCCTAGGTCGTTAGTAAAGCTTGCTTCCGCAACAACTTCGTTTTCATCAACACCCAATTTATCGACGATGATAGCCTTTACTCTTGATGCAATATCTGACATAATTATTCTTGTTTAAATATTTAATTGTTGGCAAAAATAAAAAACTTTGGATTAATTACACTATTTGCCGCTAAAATGTAGAACAAATTAATGAATTTAAATTCAAGAGTGTTAATTTAGCCTATAAATTTTTCCCTTCTGAAAGAAAATAAATTTCATGAAACGTATCGTCCTATTTGCTTCTGGATCTGGATCTAATGTTGAAAACATCGCCAGTTATTTCAAGAATAACCCTAAGGTGAGTATTTCCGCAGTATTAACAAACAAAAGGGATGCGAAGGTTTTAGAACGTTGCGATAGGTTGAAAATAAATGCGCTTTACTTTAATAGAACTGCCTTCTTAGAGAGTGATTGTGTTTTGGATATACTCAAGACAATCAAGCCAGATTTAATTGTACTTGCCGGTTTTCTATGGAAAATTCCAGACGCCCTAATTTTTCACTTTTCAGATAAGATAATCAACATTCACCCTGCTCTTTTGCCAAAATATGGCGGAAAAGGGATGTACGGAATGAAAGTTCACGAGGCAATTGTACAAAATAAGGAAACAGAAACGGGCATCACTATACACTTCGTAAATCAAAATTATGATGAGGGTGCCATCATTTATCAGGCAAAAACTACCGTTCTACCTTCGGACACAGCAAAGAGCATTGCACAAAAGGTACATGCATTGGAATATGAACACTTTCCAAAAATAATAGACTCCCTCTTGCATGGATAAAGCCCAAGTACATATTTATACCGATGGGGCTGCAAGGGGAAATCCAGGTCCCGGTGGATATGGAATTGTCATGGAATGGGTTGGTAAACCATATCGGAAAGAATTTAAACAAGGATTTAGACATACCACGAATAATAGAATGGAACTTTTAGCCGTGATTGAGGCCCTGAAAAGATTAAAAGTTCCCAGTTTAAAAATTAAAGTTTTCACAGATTCTAAATATGTAGTGGACGCGGTAGAGAAAAAGTGGCTGGATAGATGGGAACGAACCAATTTCAAGGATAAGAAGAATCCCGATTTGTGGAAACTGTTCCTAGTGGAATACAGGAAGCATGAAGTTAACTTCAAATGGATAAAAGGACACAACAACCACCCCCAAAATGAACGGTGCGATCAATTGGCTGTTGAGGCTTCTAAGGAATTGAACCTGCCCGAGGATAAAGGCTTTGAGAATTCCTTGCCAAAATAGAGCGTAGACTATATTCCGTAGCTATTTTTCGTCATGGTAATCTTTTCAAGACTTCAATAAATTCTTGGAAAGTTCCCCTTATATTTGCATCAAATTTTATTGGATGGGCAAATTATTGATTGTGGGCACGGTTGCCTTCGATGCTATTGAGACACCTTTTGGAAAAACGGACAAAATACTTGGGGGAGCAGCAACCTTTATTGGTCTAGCCGCATCACAATTTCAAGTGGACGCCGCAATCGTATCTGTAGTAGGGGATGATTTTCCTCAAGAATATTTAGACCTTCTATCTAGCAAGAACATAGACATCTCTGCCATAGAAATAGTAAAAGGTGGCAAAACCTTTTACTGGAAAGGCAAATACCATAATGATCTTAATTCCCGGGACACTTTAGCGACAGAATTAAATGTCTTGGCTGACTTTTCTCCCCTAGTACCTCATAATTACAGAAATGCCGAGGTAGTTATGCTAGGTAATCTTCACCCGAGCGTACAAAAAAGTGTCATTGAACAAATGGAAACCAAACCTAAGCTTATTGTTCTTGATACCATGAACTTCTGGATGGACAATGCCTTGAAAGAATTACTAGACGTCATTAAACACGTAGATGTCATTACCATAAATGATGAAGAAGCAAGACAGCTTACCAATGAGTATTCTTTGGTAAAGGCTGCCGCTGCCATACATAAATTAGGACCAAAATATGTTGTGATTAAAAAGGGGGAGCATGGAGCCCTCCTATTTAAAGAAGAAAATATATTTTTTGCCCCAGCACTCCCTTTAGAGGAGGTGTTTGATCCAACGGGTGCTGGAGATACCTTTGCCGGAGGGTTTGCAGGATACCTTGCAGAATCAAAAAACATATCTTTCAACAATATGAAAAGCGCTATTATTCACGGTTCCAACTTGGCATCATTCTGCGTTGAAAAATTTGGCACAGAAAGAATGAAAAGCCTTGAAAGGAAAGAAGTTACAAAACGACTAATGCAATTCAAGGAATTGACACAATTTGACATTGAATTACAATAATCTACGCCCTGTCTATTCAGGGCTTTTTTAATACCTATTTATCATGAGTGATGCCATTAAACACGAATGTGGAATTTCCCTTATCAGATTACTAAAACCTTTAGAGTACTATAAGGAGAAATACGGTACTGCCTTTTATGGGGTAAACAAAATGTACCTTATGATGGAAAAACAGCACAACCGTGGGCAAGACGGTGCTGGCTTTGCCAGTATTAAATTGGACATGACCCCAGGTGAACGTTATATGAGCCGTGTACGCTCTATCGCCCAACAGCCTATACAGGACATATTTGCGCAAATCAATGACCGCATAAATACCACAATGGTAGAGCATCCTGAATATGCGGATGACGTTGCAATGCAAAAAAAACATATCCCATATATAGGCGAAGTTCTTTTGGGACATGTACGCTATGGAACTTTTGGAAAAAACAGTATAGAGAATGTCCATCCTTTTTTAAGACAGAACAACTGGATGCACCGAAACCTAATTGTAGCTGGTAATTTTAACATGACCAATGTTCATGAGTTGTTTGACAACCTGATCCGCATAGGTCAACACCCAAAAGAGCTTGCAGATACCGTAACGGTAATGGAAAAGATCGGACACTTTTTAGACGATGCAGTTGCCAAACTATACAAAGAAATTAAAAAAGAAGGTTTCAACAAGCGCGAAGCTTCTGCTTTAATTGCAGACCGACTTAACGTTGCGAAAATTCTTAGAAAGGCAGCTAAAAACTTTGATGGAGGTTATGCTATGGCGGGCTTATTAGGCCATGGAGACGCCTTTGTCTTAAGAGATCCTTCTGGGATAAGACCTACCTACTTTTATCAGGATGATGAGGTGGTTGCCATTGCCTCGGAAAGGCCGGCCATACAAACAGTTTTTAATGTACGATATGAGGATATTCAGGAACTGGATCCGGGTAAAGCCATTATAATCAAGAAAAATGGCGAGGTAAAGCTTAAGCAAATCCTAGAGCCAAAAGAACGAAAAGCATGTTCCTTTGAGCGGATTTACTTTTCAAGGGGGAGTGATAAAGAAATATACCAAGAACGAAAGGAATTGGGTAAATTACTCTATCCACAAATTCTGAAGGCTATTGATGGCGATGTCAAAAATACTGTGTTCTCCTACATTCCCAATACAGCAGAAACCTCTTTCTACGGTATGGTGAAAGAAGCCCAAAACGATCTAAATAGACATAAGGAAAAGCAAATACTCGCTATAGGTTCCAAGATAACCTCTGAACAATTACATGAAATTTTAGAAGTTCGACCCAGAATAGAAAAAGTAGCTATTAAAGATGCCAAACTTAGGACCTTTATTACGCAGGACAGTAGTCGAGATGATCTCGTTGCCCACATTTACGATATTTCTTACGGTTCTGTAAAGGAAGGGGATAACCTGGTTATTATTGATGATAGTATTGTACGGGGAACAACTTTGAAAAAAAGTATCCTTGGAATCCTAGACCGATTATTACCTAAAAAAATAATCGTTGTGTCATCAGCTCCACAGATAAGATATCCTGATTGTTATGGTATAGATATGGCCAAATTAGAAGATTTTATAGCCTTTAGAGCGGCGTTGGCATTACACCAAGAAAATAACACCATGCACTTGGTTGAGGACATCTACAAGAAATGTATTAAACAGGTAAGTAACCAAGATAAAGACATCATCAACCATGTTATTGAATTTTATGCGCCATTTGCTGTAGAAGAGGTTTCTAAAAAAATAGGAGAACTCTTAAGCCCCGAAGGTATAAAAGCAGATGTCGAGATTATTTATCAAACAGTTGAAAGTTTACACCAGGCTTGTCCTAAAAATCTAGGAGATTGGTATTTTACAGGCGATTATCCTACACCAGGTGGTAATAGAGTTGTTAACAGGGCATTCATCAACTTCTTTGAAGGCAAAAACGAACGCGCCTATTAATAAAATTACCGATGAAATGCATATAATTGTGCATTTCATCGGTAATAATCGTATTTCGACTGATTTGTAATTTAAATGACACCTTACGCAAGTATTTTTAGAGCTACCATAGCATAAGTAGGTTAAGTTCATGGTAAGATTTGGGGCAAAAAAGGTGGAGACTTCTCCACCTTTTTTATTTTACACCCTTCTACTTCCTCAGGTGTAAACCACCTCTCCAATACCCTTTCATCGATAAAAAAGCATTTCGTCCCAATTTAAAAGGAATTAAACTAATAGATTGCCACGTTTCTACCCAATACTCTACTTTTGAAGGACCATAGCATAAGTAGGTTAAGTTCATGGTAAGATTTGGGGAAAAAGGTGGAGGAAACTCCACCTTTTTATTTTCACACCATCCAATCCCGCATACTTCTAAATTCTATCCTATTACCATTCATCGATATAAAAGCTTTTCATCGGGATTTAAAAGGGCTTAATCTAAAAGATTGCTATGTTTCTACCTAATGTACTACTTTCGAAGAACCATAGCATAAGTAGGTTAAGTTCATGGTAAGATTTGGGGAAAAAAGGTGGAGGAAACTCCGCCTTTTTTATTTCTGATAATCAAATCAATAGCTTCTCAGATTTGAGCAACAAGCAATATCCAAAATCAATCTTTCGAAAATTTATTCATTTTTCTTTGTTATCTCTCACAATACTAGTAATTTAGTACCGCCATAGCATAAGTAGGTTAAGTTTATGGTAAGATTTGGGATGAAAAGGGTGGAGACTTCTCCACCCTTTTCTATTTGCACCATTCTATTATATAAACCACGTTCTCAAATTATACTATTAATTATCAGCCCATTACCCTCATTAATAATTCTTTTGATCACACCCCATAAAGCACAAAAAAAGCCACCTTACGAATGGTAAGGCGGCTTGTAATACCAAAGTCTTAATTATTATTTGTTGGCTTCGTAAAGCGCTGCTACTTTATTCCAATTGATTATATTGTAGAAATGTGTGATATAGTCAGGTCTTCTATTTTGGTAGTTTAGGTAATACGCATGCTCCCAAACATCTAGCCCTAATACTGGAAATCCACCACACCCAACTTCTGGCATTAAAGGATTATCTTGATTTGGTGTGGAGCAAATTTCTAATTTACCTCCTTTATGCACACATAGCCATGCCCATCCAGAACCAAATCTAGTGCCTGCAGCCTTTGCGAAAGCATCTTTAAAACTGTCATACGATCCAAATGCTGAATTGATGGCATTAGCCAATTCACCTTTAGGCTCACCGCCACCATCTGGGGACATTATTTCCCAAAACAAGGAGTGATTGTAAAATCCTCCTCCATTGTTCCTAACCGCTGCGTTGGACATATCCAAATCAAGCAAAATGTCTTTTATAGACTTCCCCGCAAGTTTGGTTCCTTCAATAGCGTTGTTCAAATTGGTCGTATATCCATTGTGATGCTTAGTATGGTGTATTTCCATCGTTTTAGCATCAATATGTGGTTCCAATGCATCATATGCATATGGTAATTTAGGTAATTCAAAAGCCATAATTATATAGTTTTATTGTTAATTATTTCTGTTTCTCAAATTTAAGGTTTTAAGACGCAAATTCCATTAATTTTTTGTTAAGAACTGTGCAGGAATCCTTATTTTGCAAATAAAATTAGTGCAGGACGCCAACTACATAATATATAATGCCTCTGCAGGGTCGGGCAAAACGTTTACCCTAACCAAGGAATATCTTAAAATTATTCTTGCTTCGAGTTCCAACCGTAGTTTTCGCCAAATATTGGCTATAACCTTCACCAATAAGGCGGTGAATGAAATGAAACAACGTATTTTAGGCAGTCTTTTTAATTTTGGGGAGACCACTTCTTTAGAAGACGCATCCCCGATGTTTCTGACCATTTCCGAAGAGTTACAAATGAGTGCTGAAGACCTTCAAAAAAAAGCTAAAAAAACTTTAAAGGAAATCTTGCACAACTATGCTTTTTTTGATGTGTCCACCATAGATAAATTCACCCATCGTCTTATCCGTACCTTTGCGAAGGATTTAAAGATACCCCAAAACTTTGAGGTAATCTTAGACACTACCCTCCTCTTAGACGAAGCCATAGCGCGATTGATCAACAAGGCGGGAACCAATGAAGAACTGACAAACGTATTGTTGGATTTTGCTTTGGAAAAAGCAAATGAGGACAAGAGTTGGGACATAAGCTTGGACTTAGCCAAAATTGGAAAGTTACTCTTTGATGAAAACCACTCAGATCATCTGAAACAGCTTGCAGATAAGAAAATTGGGGATTTTTTGGTTTTGAAGAAAAAAGTACGTTCAAATATCACCGAGAATGAAGAAAAACTATTGTCTTCTGCTCAAAAGATCTTGGAAATCATCAATAACCATGGATTGGAGTTCGTTGATTTTAAATCGGGCTATTTCCCTAAATTTATTACTAAGATTGTCGAAAAAAATTTCGTGATGGACTTTAGGGCGGGATGGAAACAAAATTTTGAAAACGAGCCCCTTTACACGAAAAAATGCCCTAATACTACAAAGGCTGTTTTGGATTCCCTCCATCCTCAATTCACTGAACTGTTTCATATTATCAAGCGAGAAGCAACAGCACTGTTGTTCCATAAAAACGCCTACAACAATATTGTTCCGCTCACAGTGTTAAATGCCATTCAGCAAGAGGTAAAAGCGTTGGAGTTGGAAAGGGACCAATTGCCAATCTCTTCTTTTAACAGCATTATATCAGAAGAAATTAAAAACCAGCCTGCCCCGTTTATTTATGAGAGGCTGGGCGAAAAGTACCGTCATTATTTTATAGATGAATTTCAGGACACTTCGCAGATGCAATGGAACAATCTTATACCTTTGATAGGGAATGCCTTGGAAAGTGAGGACCTTCTTGGGCAAAAAGGTTCTTTGTTATTAGTAGGTGATGCTAAGCAGGCTATTTACAGATGGCGCGGTGGGAAAGCAGAACAATTTTTAAATCTAATCAATCTAGAAAAAAATCCGTTTATTTTTTCCCCTGACACCAAAAATTTACCTGCCAATTACAGGAGTTGTGAAGAGGTAATTAAATTTAATAATGATTTCTTTACCATTACAAGCTCCTTTCTAAATAATGTGGCCTACAACCACCTGTTCCTTGAAGGAAATAAACAAGAATACAATTCCAAAAAGAGAGGTTTAGTCTCTATTGGCTTTATTGAGGAATCGGAAGACATGACCGAAAATGAACACTATTGTGCACAGGTACTCAATTCCATTAAAGAAGTAAGGGAAAAGGATTTTGGATTAAAGGATATCTGTATCCTTACTCGTAGCCGTAAACACGGAATTTTAGTGGCAGACTTTCTCATGAAGGAAGGTATTCCAATCATTTCTTCTGAAACCCTTTTATTGAACAGCAGTCCAAAAGTTCAATTTTTGATAGCCCTACTGAAATATTCCATTGACCCTAATAATAAGGAAATTGCTTTTGAAATACTCTATTTTCTATCTGAAGAAAAAGGGCCCAATCATCATTTTATAGCATCACATATAGCGGCAGTAGGCGCTCTATTAAAAAACGATTATGATTTTGATGCCAAATACTTAAAACAACATTCGGTTTATGACGGATTGGAACATGCCATAAAACAATTCAATCTGATAGAAAATTCTGATGCTTATATTACCTATTTAATGGATACGGTCCTGGAAGTGGAGCAAAAAGAAGGAACCAGCCCACATTCTTTCCTAGCCTATTGGGAAAAGAAAAAAGAGAAACTAAGCATTACCGCCCCAGAAAGTGTGAACGCAATTCAAATAATGACCGTTCATAAATCCAAAGGATTGGAATTTCCCATTGTAATATTCCCTTATGCCAATGAACAAATCTATAAAGAAATAGACGCGAAATTATGGATCCCTGTAGATGGGCATTCCTTCAATGGCTTTGGAGAACTTTTGGTGAATAAAAAACAAGAGGTATTAGACTATGGGGAAACGGCCAGCCTTCTCTACGAGGAAGAGCAGCATAAATTAGAATTGGATGCCTTTAATGTTTTATATGTTGCGCTTACCAGAGCCGTAAATGCACTTTACATACTCACCAAGAAAGACCTAAAAAACGATGGGCAGTTTAAAACGGATTGTTATTCAGGATTGTTCATCCATTATTTAAAAGAAAAAGGAATATGGGATCTTTCCAAAAATACATATTCGTTTGGCGAGCTTAACTTTGCATTGGAAAATGAAAACCAGATGATAGAACAACCACCCGTACCTTATGCTCTTACTTACAAGGATAGACCAAGTTTTAATCTCATCACCACCTCGGGATCGCTATGGGAATCAGGAGCAGAAATAGCCATTGAACAAGGAAACGTCTTGCATCAGTTGTTGAGCTTAATCAAAACTGAAGTAGATGTAGAACCAGCCCTTACCTTAATGCAAAGAAATGGTCAAATTATCCACCAAGAAATAGACTCGCTTAAAGGCGTACTTCTAAAGATTGTTCATCATCCCGAATTAGAAAAATTTTTCCTTTCCGACGCAATTGTTTGGAATGAAAGGGATATAATTACCCAAAACGGGTTAATTTTGCGACCAGATAGAATTGTGTTGCAAGAAAAAGTAGTGACGATTATAGATTACAAAACAGGATTAAAAAGTATGACGCACCATGCACAAATCAATGAATATGAATTGGCCATGGAAGCTATGAACTATAAGGTTCAAAATAAGATTATCGTTTATATTAACGATACCATAACACCAGAATTCATTTAACACCTTAATGACATGTACGGAAGTATTCAAAAACATTTACAAGAAGAATTACAAAACATAAAGGATGACGGTCTATATAAAAAGGAACGTGTCATTACCTCTGCTCAGGGAGCGGTAATCAAAATTTCAACAGGACAAGAGGTCATTAACTTTTGCTCCAACAATTATTTAGGCCTTTCTGCTCACCCAGAAGTAGTAAAAGCCGCAAAGGATACATTGGATACCCATGGCTTTGGAATGTCATCGGTGCGTTTTATTTGTGGAACCCAAGACATCCATAAAGAACTAGAACAAAAGATTGCCGATTTTTATGGCACGGAAGATACTATCTTATATGCTGCGGCCTTTGATGCAAACGGGGGAGTTTTTGAACCCCTACTAGGGGCGGAGGACGCTATAATTTCAGACTCGCTTAACCATGCGTCAATTATTGACGGAGTGCGTTTATGCAAAGCTAAGAGATACCGTTATGCCAATAATGACATGGCAGATTTGGAAACCCAACTGAAACAGGCTAATGCAGATGAAGCTCGTTTTAAGATTATTGTAACTGATGGAGTATTCTCCATGGACGGCCTTTTGGCTCCTTTGGATAAGATCTGTGACCTTGCAGATAAATATGATGCGATGGTAATGATAGATGAGTGTCACTCTGCAGGATTTATTGGAGAAACCGGACGCGGCACCCTTGAAGAGAAAGGGGCAATGGGTAGAATTGATATTGTCACGGGAACATTAGGAAAAGCCCTTGGAGGAGCCATGGGGGGGTACACGACAGGTAAAAAGGAAATCATTGAAATTTTAAGGCAACGATCCAGACCTTATCTTTTCTCCAATTCTTTAGCCCCAACTATTGTAGGCGCCTCTATAAAGGTATTTGAGATGTTAGATAAAGATACCTCTTTACGTGACAAGCTTCAAAAAAACACGACGTATTTTAAGAAAGGTATGAAAGCTGCCGGCTTCGATATCATTGAAGGAGATTCGGCCATTGTTCCGGTCATGTTATATGATGCCAAACTTTCACAACAAATGGCAGAAATGCTTTTGGAGAAAGGCATCTACGTCATAGGTTTTTTCTTTCCTGTTGTACCAAAAGGGAAAGCTAGAATCCGAGTACAGCTTTCTGCTGCACATGAAATTGAACACTTAGATACAGCAATTCAAGCATTTACAGAGGTTGGCAAAGCTTTAAACGTTATCTAAAAGTCCTAATACATCAAATCAATTTAGTTAAAAAAAATAGGAAATTGATTTTGTTAATAATTTTTAACAACTTACATTTGCAGCTAATAAACACTTAAACTTAAATTTTAATACATGAAACATCTTAGCAAATTATTAGTTGTGGCCCTACTTGCGTTAGGAGTAAACAACTTACAGGCGCAGGACGAAAACAACCCATGGCAGGTTAGTTTTGGTGTTAACGCAATTGACGTTTATCCAACTGATGCTTACAGCTCATTTGGTAACGAATATTTTAATGTAACTGATCACTGGAATATTCTTCCTTCTATTTCCTATGTTTCTGTATCCAAATATGTTGGTGACGGATTTTCTGTTGGAGTTAGAGGTTCTTTAAATAGAATCGATAAGCTAGGAGATTTAAGAGCAGATGATCTTTCTCACTACGCTACTGACGGTATTATTAAATATGCCTTTTTGAAAAACACAAAATTAGATCCTTTCGTTGAAATCGGAGGTGGTTATACTTGGGTTAATGAAATAGGTGCTGGAACTGTTAATGGAGGTGTTGGTCTTAACTACTGGTTTTCTGATAACATCGGTTTAACTGTACAGACTTCTTACAAGCACGCTTTTGAAGATTACGGCGTGAAACATTTTCAACATTTAGCTGGTATCGCCATTAAATTTGGTGGAACTGATACTGACGATGATGGAATTTATGACAAAGACGATGCATGTCCAGAAGTTGCTGGTCTAGCTATTTTCAACGGATGTCCTGATGCTGACGGTGATGGAATCGAAGACAGCAAAGATGCTTGTCCTAACGAAGCTGGTTCAAAAGAAATGAACGGTTGTCCTGATACTGACGGTGATGGTGTTGCTGATAAAGATGACGCTTGTCCTACAGTTGCCGGTCTTCCTGCTTTAGCTGGATGTCCTGATACTGACGGTGATGGTGTTGCTGATAAAGATGATGCTTGTCCTAGCGAAGCTGGTCCCGCAGCAAACAAAGGATGTCCTTGGCCTGATACTGACGGAGATGGTGTATTGGATAAAGATGATTCTTGTCCTGAAGTTGCCGGAACTGTTGCTAACAAGGGTTGTCCTGAAGTAACTGAGGAAGTTCAGAAAAAATTGAACGACTATGCAAGAACAATATTGTTTGACACTGGAAAATCTTCTATTCAAGCTGCTTCTACTTCAGTAATGGTAGATATCATCTTGATCTTGAAAGAATTTCCAAATTCTAAATTTACAGTTGAAGGACACACTGACAGTGTTGGTAGTAATTCTTTAAACCAAAAATTATCCGAAGAAAGAGCTAATGCAGTAAGAGAATTCTTAGTAAAAGAAGGTATCGGAGCTGACAGGTTAAATGCAATTGGATATGGTGAAGATAAGCCACTCGCTACCAACAATACTAAAGCTGGTAGAACTCAAAACAGAAGAGTAGAAATTAACTTGATCAAGTAATCATAATCAAGATCATTTCTTAATCATAATTAAAAGCTCCGCAATCGCGGAGCTTTTTTTATTTAATGCTCTTTTGATAGCATTCCTATTTGCATCCAAAAACTCTTTTATATCCCTATATTTATGCTCCTATTTTAAGTTGTGTATCTATGAAGAGTTTTCTTGAAGAAGTAATGGAGGAGGTCCTACTGAAATACGGCTCACTCGAGGAAATAACATTTGTATTGCCTAGTAAAAGAGCTGGGACATTTTTGAAAAATAGTATAAGTAAAACCACTTCTAAAACCGTCTTTGCACCAGAAATATATAGTATAGAAACCTTTGTAGAAAAGATAGCTAATTTGAGCTATGCCAATAATACCGAACAATTATTTCATTTATACGAGAGTTACCTCAAAACAACTTCAGGGGAACAAGAAAATTTCTATGCCTTCTCTAAATGGGGACAAACACTTTTACAGGATTTCAATGAAATAGACAGATACCTTGTGGATGCTAATGCTATTTTATCTCATTTATCAGCTATCAAAGAAATCGACCATTGGTCTTTACAGGAAGGAAAGACAAAAATGATAACAGATTATTTAAAGTTTTGGAATAATTTACAAGGGCTGTACGAAGCATTTAATGCATCATTATTAAAAAAAGGTCTTGGACATCAAGGTCTGGTATATAGAAAGGCAACTGAGCAATTAAAGGACTATTTGGCAACTAAGCCCAAAGCAATTCATGTTTTTGTTGGCTTTAACGCTTTGAATACGGCAGAATCCAAAATAATACAAGATATTTTGGAAACCTCTCCCGGTGAGATATACTGGGACATAGATCCTTATTTTTTAGAAGATAACATCCATGACGCTGGACATTTTATTCGGCAACATTTTAAAACTTGGAATTATCTTTTGAACCAGCCTAAAAAAGGGGTTAAAGAAAATTATCTCGAGAAGAAAGATATACAGATTATAGGGCTGCCCAAAAACGTCACTCAGGCAAAATATGTAGGGTATCTTTTAGAAAAAATACATGGCACTAGCAAAGAGCAACTTAAAAATACCGCTGTTGTCTTAGGGGATGAAACCTTGCTGAACCCTATTATGAATTCCGTTCCAGAAACTATTGAAGGTGTTAATATCACCATGGGATATCCCTTGCACAATAGTCCCTTAGCAAGTTTTTTTGCGCAATTCTTTGAACTACACTCTAATAAAGACCCTCAAGGGTGGTATTTTCAAGATCTTCTAAATTTTCTATCCCATCCTTACACAAAAATCTATTTGACAGAAGAGGGTGTAGATGGTTCCTACTTATTAAGTGAGGAGATAAAATCTAAAAATTGGTCGTACATAAGCTATGTCAAGATCTGTTCTGTTATTCCTTCGGAAATTTCCAACATCCACAATCTCTTTTTTAAAGAGGACCATTCTATCAATTCGTTTCTAGAAATTTGCTCCAAGGTTATTATTGGCCTAAAAGATCCTTTTAAAATAGGAGGCCAAGATTTAGGAATGGAATACTTATACCGATTCCACGAACTATTCAACCAATTGACCGAATTGATAAGGCAATACCCATTTATATCCGATCTGAGATCACTCATTAGTCTGTATAAGGAGTTATTATCATCGGAAACCTTAGATTTTAGGGGAGAACCCTTAAAAGGACTTCAGATCATGGGAATGCTAGAAAGCAGGAATCTTGATTTTGAGACAGTAATCCTCACTTCCGTAAATGAAGGAATCCTACCTTCTGGGAAAAACAACAACTCCTTTTTGCCATTTGATCTAAAAATTGCCTACGGCCTACCTACTTACAAAGAAAAGGATGCGGTATACACCTACCATTTTTACAGGCTTTTGCAACGTGCCAAACACGTCTATATTTTGTATAATACGGAACCTGACGTACTAGAAGGAGGTGAAAAAAGTAGACTGATAGCACAATTACTAACAGATAAAAATAGAAGTAAGGATATTACAGAACTAGTAGCTTCTCCAGAAATAAAGACCTCCATAAAAAAGGTCTATACCATACCGAAAGATGGACCACTAATGCAAAAAATAAAAGGTCTGGCCGAAAAGGGGTTTTCGCCCTCTTCCTTGACCAACTACATTCGGAACCCTATAGACTTTTACAAACGGAGTATTTTAAGGATAGATGACGTAACTGAAGTAGAAGAAAACGTGGCTGCAAATACATTTGGCACTATTGTCCACGATTCCTTAGAAGAGCTTTATATTCCTTTTATTGGCAAAAAGCTGACCAAGGAGGGGCTTCATTCTATGGTTCCTTTGATCAAAACAGTAGTTAAAAATCACTTTGTAAAAAATTATGTCGATGGGGATATAAGCAGGGGCAAGAATTTAATAGCATTTCATGTAGTACTGCAATACATAGAAAACTTCGTTAAAGCTGAACTTGAAGAGATAAAGGACCATGAAATTAAGATTTTGGGCCTTGAAGAAAATTGGAATACAACGTTGGAAATAAAAGGATTGCCTTTTCCTGTAATCCTTAAAGGGAAGTTGGACCGTATTGATGAAAGAGACGGGATTCTCAGAATTATAGACTATAAGACGGGAAAGGTAGCATCAAGAGATGTGGAAGTATACGACTGGAAAGAGCTGATCACTAATTACGATTTCAGCAAGGCTTTTCAATTACTGTGCTATGCTTATATGTACAATAGTAAGCAACCAATACATAGGTTGGAGGCAGGAATTATTTCGTTTAAAAACCTTAAAGAAGGCCTCCTGCGCTTTGCCACCAAACCAAAAAAAGGCGACCGAAACAAGGATATAGTTATTACCCAAGAAACTATCACCCTATTTCACTCTGCCCTAGAAACCCTGATTTTAGAAATTTGCAATCCGGATATTCCCTTTATTGAAAAAGAGATCTAATATTCTTATTTTAAATCCGGTCTTGTTGGTCTCACTTCAATCTTGCTAGGCAAGGTTCTCGGATTCATTTTTAGAAGGTCTAACACCAATTCCCCTATATCTTCAGGTTGAATTTTCCATGCATCTGCCTCTGATGGTTTATGGTCATTAAAATGAGAAGCTACCGACCCTGGCATTATGGTGGATACTTTTATATCGTATTTACGCAAATCTAACATGGCAGCTTGTGTAAAACCAACCACGCCAAATTTTGTGGCATTGTACCCTGCCCCACTAGCAAAGAAATTTGTACCCGCCAAACTAGCCAAAGTAATATAATACCCTTTAGAGCGCTTTAGAGCTTCTACGGTTGCTTTTAAGGTGTGGAAGACTCCATTGAGATTGGTATTTATCATTTGATGCCAATCGTTCTCTGAGAGCTCATCTACAGGTGCAAAATGTCCTACACCCGCATTTGCCAGCACAACATCCAATTGGCCCCATTTCTCCAATATGTCTTTTACTGCTAATTCCTCATCCACGTGTTTGGCAACATCCGATGCTATTGCCAATACATTGTCTGCAGTACCCAATTCTTTGGCCGCTTTTTGAACCGATTCTAAATTTCGTCCACTAATGGCAACCTTCATTCCAGCTTTTAGTAATTGTTCTGCCACTCCAAAACCAATTCCTTTGGAACCTCCAGTGATATAAGCTACTTTATTCTTTAAATCTTGCATGTCTCTTTCTTTTACGTGAAATTATAATTATGGTAGCTCAATTAAAAATGTTCTGCGTTATTGTTTTCTTAAAGGAAAGTATCTAACACTAAACCAAAATACTATCTAAAGAGTAGCCCTGTCCATTTAAACCCATAAAAAAAGGAAAAATTGGACAGGGCCATAGTAAAATATATAAAACAAATTACGCTATATAAATTATAGATCCTATTGGAAAATTACAATCCCAAGCGGGGGAATGTTAATTCTTACTGATTTTTGGAGGCCATTCCATGGAGTATTGGATGACTTAATATTGGTATTTACCATCCCACTACCCCCGTACTTTTTGTCATCACTATTAAAGATTTCTTTGAACTTGCCAGATTTTGGGACTCCAATATGATAACTCTCCCTTGGTATTGGGGTGAAATTACAGGCAATGAAAAGGTCATTTTTTTTGTCGTGCCCTTTTCTGGTATAGGTTAAAACTGAATGCTCGTCGTCCCCATAATCGATCCATTGAAAACCTTCGGGACTAAACTGCTTTTCATAAAGGGCAGGATAACTTTTATAAACTTCATTTAAATCTTTTACCATTTGTTGCACCCCCGAATGGAAATCATATTGTAGAAGATGCCAATCCAGACTAGTCTCGAAATCCCATTCGGAAGACTGACCGAATTCTGCACCCATAAACAACAAATTGGTGCCTGGATGGGTATACATATACCCCAATAACAACCTTAGGTTTGCAAAGCGTTGCCATTCATCACCAGGCATTCTATATAGAAGTGACTGCTTTCCATATACCACCTCATCGTGGGAAAAGGGAAGCATGAAATTTTCTGTAAAGGCATACGTCATACTAAAAGTAATATCATCCTGATGATGCTTCCTGTAGACGGGTTCGTTTTTAAAGTAAGTCAGTGTATCATGCATCCATCCCATCATCCATTTCATTCCAAACCCTAACCCCCCTAAATGTATTGGTTTAGATACGCCTGGAAAGGCTGTTGATTCTTCGGCAATGGTCTGCACCCCATCAAAACTCTTATACACCTCTTCATTAAGCTCCTTTATAAAGGCTATAGCATCTAAATTTTCGTTCCCTCCGTACATATTGGGTTCCCATTCTCCATCCTCTCTGGAGTAATCCAGATAAAGCATAGAGGCCACAGCGTCTACCCTTAGGCCGTCTACGTGATACTGGTCTAGCCAATAAAGGGCGTTGCTAATCAAAAAAGCTTTCACCTCGTTTCGTCCGTAATTAAAGATTAAGCTCTTCCAATCTTGGTGGTATCCCTTTCTTCTATCCGGGTGTTCGTATAAGTGGGAACCGTCAAAAAAGCCAAGTCCGTGAGCATCTTCAGGGAAATGGGAGGGTACCCAATCCAAAATGACCCCAATATCGTTTTGGTGCATTTTATCCACCAATAATTTAAATTCTTCTGGACTTCCAAAACGGCTTGTTGGGGCAAAATATCCAGTAAGTTGGTAACCCCATGATGGATCATATGGGAATTCCATGATAGGCATGAATTCTACATGTGTAAAACCCATTTCCTTCACATAGGCCACTAACTCTTCGGCCATTTCGGAATAGGATAAAAATTCCTTGTCATTTTTCTTTTTCCAAGATCCCAAATGTACCTCGTAAACGGCATAAGGTCTATCCAGTCCATTTTTGTCAGCTCTATAACCCATCCAAGCAGTATCTTCCCATTTATAGCTGTCCTCCCAAACCACGGAAGCGGTTTTCGGAGGGTGCTCACATGATCTTGCAAAGGGATCTGCCTTTTCCGTTTTCATATCATAGTTATGGGATTGGATTTTGTATTTATAAACAGTACCCTGGCCAACACCTGGTACAAAACCTTCCCAAATCCCACTGCCATCCCAACGCACATTTAATTTATGGTCACCTTCAAGCCAATAATTGAAATTTCCTACCACCGAGACAGATTTAGCCGTAGGTGCCCAAACGGCAAAATAAGTGCCCTTTTCTCCATTTACCTCAATGGGATGCGACCCTAACTTATCGTATAACCTATAGTGTTTTCCTGCCTTGAACAAGTTTATATCGAACTCTGAAAATAAACTATGCGATATGACTTTTCCCATGTATTCTTCTAATTTGACTCGTTAATTATACTCAATATCCCTTGCAGGGGAATTACCGCCCATTGGGGCCTTGAATTCATTTCATATCCCAATTCGTAAACAGCTTTCTCTAACATACAGTACTTCAATATAAAGATACGCTCTTGGGAGTACCCAATGTTCAGATTATGTTCCCTTACCAATCCAACGTAACTACCCATAAATACCCCTATAAAATAGCGATACAAGATTTCCCCAGCCTTGATCAATTCTTCTTGACTATAAGGGAATTCTTCTCCATGGCTAAATATAGTTGAATATATAGCATAATGAAAGGAACGGAAGATTCCTGCCACATCCTTTAATGGAGGTTGTTTCACCTTTCGGTCTCTAATGGTGCTTTCCGGCTCCCCTTCAAAATCCAATAAGTAAAAATCATCATCTTTCACTAAAATCTGTCCTAAATGATAATCTCCGTGAATTCGTATACGTTCTCCCTTAAGTTTAGTCCAATCAAAATTGACAAACCGCTTTCGTATTTCGTTCTTCCGCTCTAAAAATTCCTTTCCAAGATCTAAAGAAAGGCCCTTTAAACGATGCATGTTGTTCTCCACAATATTCAATCGGTTCTGGAATTGATAGAGTAATCTATTCTTAAGCCATACCTCATAGTCTCCATTAAAGTGGGTTGGCGTAAATGCAGTGTCTCCAAATTCAGAACCCAAGGCAATGTGCATTTCTGCTGTACGCTTGGCCAATACTTGAAGTTTAAGGAAGATGTTGAGTCCGGCCCAATCAATTATCTGATGCGGTACATCGTTGATTGCAAGACTGGCAAAAATGGGTACTTCGGGTAAATTAGTGATATTAATATTTTTATATTCGAGATTGCCATAGATCTTCTTAACCTCTTTTAGCATATAGTCCCAGGCATCTCCCTGATTGGGAACCAATTCCTGCATAAGCGCCACAGTAATGTTAAAGTCATCTTCTACCACATTAATACTCCCTTGGTAAGCAGGGGTGTTCTTATATCCCTTATGCTCAGAAAGAAAACAGCTCATTTCATAGTCCGGATTTTTATCCGAATAAATACGTCTAAAGAATTTGATGACAGATTTATCATTAATTATAATGGAGGTATTACTCTGTTCCATTCCCATGAATCGTGAAGACACATATTCGGTGTCGTGGAAATTGACGCTTTTGTGGTACCTCACCTTTGTTGTATCGTTGGGAACAGAATTTACTATTCGCTCAAAAACAAGTTTTCTAAACGCTTCAAGATTAAGGGCATCAACGATAAATCCTTCCTGATTCTTTATGGACAATGGCAAAATCCGTTCCTTCTCATCAAAACTGCCATCAGAAATAAAGGCAATAGGTAAAAAATAATGTTGAAAAAAAGCTTCTTCAAAATTGACCTCTAACAACAACCCATAATAGACCTCTTCGTTTTGTTGTATCCTAAAATATTTCTGAAGTTCAATATATTTCAACTTGCTGGACTTACCTCCATACCAACGCTGCTTCACAATATAGTTCTCCAGCACATCTGACAAAAAGGCCTTGGTAAATCTTTCATCCTCCATTAAGGATTCCCATGGGGTATCAAAAGTATATGGGGGTTGTGCTATTGTATCTTTCTTTGCTTTTCCCATTATTTACTTATTTATATGAAACACATGAAATGGTAAGGCAGGATTTAATTCTACATAGTTCCACTCTGTGCTCCAATTATAACTATTTCCTGTTATGGCATCCCTCAAGGAAAATGAATGCCCCGCATTAAATCCCAAAGATGACAACGGCAGCTGTACAAATCCTTGCTGAGCATGATGGGAATCTAGACTAATAACTGTTAAAGTCTCATCCGATCTATCATCGCTCCATTTATAAAAGGCAATCAAATTATTGTTCTCTATATGACAAAATTGAATATTATTGGTCTGCTGTAGGGAGGCATGCTTCTTACGAGCCTCATTTATTTTTGTGATCAGATAGGTGATTTTATTTTCAATGGTCCAATCCCAATGCCTAATCTCATACTTTTCACAATTTAGGTATTCTTCTTTCCCTGGCATGGCGTCTGAGACCATATATTCAAACACCGGGCCATAAATCCCTAAATTACCGCATAGTGTCCCCGCCAAAACATATCTAATAAGATGCATTGTCTCATTGGAGCCCTGAAGGTGATAGGGGTTTATATCTGGGGTGTTTGGCCAAAAATTAGGTCGATAATATTCCTTCATTTCCGACTGTGTGAGCTCGGTTAAATATGCCATAAGCTCCCCTTTGTCTACCCTCCAAGTAAAATAACTATAGGATTGTGAGAAACCCTGTTTGGCCAATTGTTGCATTACCTTTGGTCTAGAAAATGCCTCAGCAAGGAACAGCACCTCAGGATGTTTCTTTTTAACCTCATTAATTAACCATGCCCAAAAATAATAAGGTTTTGTATGGGGATTATCTACCCTAAATATGGTCACCCCGCAATTGACCCAATGCAGTGCCACGCTGAGCAACTCTTCCCATAATTCTTTATACGCTTTGGTTTCAAAATAAAAATTGACAATATCCTGATATTTTTTGGGCGGATTTTCGGCATATTGCATCGTGCCGTCAGGCCTTTTTCTAAACCACTCAGGGTGGTCCGTAATGTAAGGGTGGTCAGGTGCCGCCTGAAAGGCCAGGTCCATGGCTATTTCGATCCCATGATCTTTTGCCCTTTGTATTAAATGCTTAAAATCACCCTCTGTCCCTAATTCTGGATGAATGGACTTATGCCCTCCCAAATGGGATCCTATAGCCCAGGGCACCCCGGAATCACCTTCTTTGGCATTTGTTGCATTGTTCTTCCCCTTTCGGTTTTTTTCGCCAATGGGATGAATAGGCGGAAAATAAAGGGTGTCAAATCCCATCCCTGCTATTCGTGGCAATAGGCGTTCACAATCCTTGAAAGTCCCGTGTTTTCCTATCTCCGATGCTGCTGAACGAGGGAAAAATTCGTACCAGGTACTAAAATTTGCCTTTTTGCGATCTACATACACCTGTAAGGTTTTACTTGTATTTACAAATAACCGTTGTGGATGTTCAAGGAACATTCGGGATAGTTTTCTAGAAGTAGCCGTTTTTATTGCGCTTTCATAGGCATGCTCATCCTCAAACTCCTTGATCCATTGGATCACCTCTTCCTTCTCACTGGAAGATACCATTTTTGAAATGTAGGTAATATATTGTATCCCATCTAAAAGCTCACTTTTTACATATTGCCCATCTTTTAACTTAGCTTCAATACCGTGCTGCCAGTTTAAGGCATAATCTACCCATCCTCTTACGCTATATTCATAAAATCCTTGTTTGTCAACTGTAAAGGAAGCAGAGTACAAATCGCTCCCAAGGTGCCTCATATGAATAGTTGAGGTGTTTTTATCCTTTTCATGTCTGCATAAAACTTCCACCTGAATAACATCATGTCCATCAGGGAGCACGTCCGCTGTAACGGTGACCGTTTCCCCTACGACCCTTTTGATAAAAAAACTGCCAGATTCTAGTTGAGGCGCTATGTTTTCTATTATTACGCGATGTTGTCTTAACATAATATAATTCGGTTTAGTTGTGCTATATGAATTTTTCCGTTCTCAATATACATTAATTAATGACGTTATTTTCTATAATCTGGAGCTTAATTCAGTTGAAAAATAAATCTAATTTAACGGTTTGCTTTTTCTAAGTTCGCCCTGCTCATTCGCTTAAATAGCTCTCAAATGATGCCGTGTATAATGGCGATTATCGGAGAGATTTACTTTAAAATTGGAATGTCATCAACTTTAAATCCTTATACCAAAAAAAAACAAAACTCAAATTCCAGATTCCCCAGAATCTAAGTTTGCGCTTTTTCATTTTAGCACATTAAATCGACACTATTTTGACAAACATTTCCTCATCAAAACTTTTTGGAGAGAAGTAAAAATAAAAGTTTGGCTACTCGTAAATATAGAATAAATTTTAAAAAACCCCGAACTCAATAAGGGGCTTCCTATGGTGAAGCACTGTTTATCTTAAATTGAAAACAGTGGTTTTGAAGCTTTAAGCTCACTAAGCATCCCTTTGCAATTACAAATCATTTTCCGTTTCCAAGTATCGTAAATAAGCTCTAATACGAAAATTATAAAAAAATAAATTTCTTTCTTAGGGCTGTGTTTATGACACAACAAAAATTAAAAAACATTCCTTTTTACACAGATTTATTAAGCCCATTATCAAAACTTTTGCTTTTAAGTTTTATTTTATCTTTCAATCCAAACCAGCTATAAGCAAAAAAAAGAATTCCAAACCATCAATAGCCTAACTAACTGTTATTCATCTAATTTCTTGAGGTAATTTTTAAGTAAGGAAGTTTGAAATAAAGCCATTAATTAGTATGTATTTTAACAATCCTAAAAGTAGGAAATACCACGCTAAATAAACTTAAATGAGTTCTTTCAATACAAATAAGACCAATTAATGTTAAATTTTACCTCAAAAGGAAGGAGTTTTCAAAAGTGTGCACAAACTGTGCATTGCTAAAAATGAAAAAGCCCTCACATCTGTGAAGGCCCGTATTTACTAGTGGAGAATACCGGAGTCGAACCGGTGACCTCTTGCCTGCCAGGCAAGCGCTCTAGCCAGCTGAGCTAATCCCCCTTTTTGGCTGCGGCAAAGAAAATACTTTTTCACATGGTATCAAAATGCATCTCCAACAAAAAACAACCCTTACTAATCTTTTTTCACACTTAGCACCAATACAGGTACTGGAGCATAAAATTCTGACTTAGGAATCGTATTTTTTTCCCACAAATTCTTGAAAAATCCACGTTTTCTTCTGAATACACAAAGCAAATCCGGGTGTTGGGATCTAAAATGCTCTAAAACCCCCATATAGGTAGTGGAGTTTTCTGTAAGTGTAAGTTGTGAGCTTATATCCATTAGGGCCGTGTTAATCTTAAGATCATCATCAGTGTATCCTGGGGTTTTTACCATTAATAAGTTCACCTTGGAACCAAACTTTTTTTGGATGCCCACTAACGGATCCAAAATTCGTTTTCTTTTTAAAATGCCCGATTTAAATGCCGTCAATATCGATTTAAAGGGCTTGAAAACAGTCCCTTTGGGTACGATCAAGGTAGGGATATCCGTTCTTTTTACTACCCTTCCAGACGTATTACCCAAATAGAGTTCTTCCTTTATATCGTTGCTTCTAGGAGAGATAATTATCAAATCGATTCCCAACTCCTCATCAATGGATACCAACCCGTCTATTAAATCCCCATTATAGGTGGCAATTTTAATTTCCACACCTTTAGCATCTACCTTGTCTATGACCTTCTTCAAATGCTCCCTGCTACTTTCGGCCACTTTTTCTTGAAGGTTGGCCAGTGTCCCGGCGCCGGTACCCTTCACATTAAATACCTCCATTACAAAAACCTTCGAGGAAAATTCAGTGGCAAAGTCAACTGCATATTGCAATGTTTCGTGGGCTTCAGGAGAAGTCCCTATAGGAACCAAAATATTTTTCATAATAAGGTTTTTCGAATTTATAAGTTAAATTTACAATTAAATTAAAATCTACACATGATCCGACCCGCAAAGTTAGGAGAAATGACCGACATAATTGCAATCACAAAAGCATGTGCAGCGCAATTGATCAAAAACAATATTTTTCAATGGAGCCCTTCCTATCCTACCATAAGCATTTTTGAAAATGACATCCAAAGAAAAGAACTCTATGTCATGGAAATTGATGAAAAACCTGTGGGGACCATTGTTATTTCTACCCATATGGACCAGGAATACATCCCCGTCAAATGGCTAACACCATCCTATAATAATTTATATATCCATCGATTGGCAGTGCATCCGGATCATCAAAAAAAAGGATACGCCCAACAGCTAATGTCTTATGCCGAAAATCAAGGTCGGGCAAACAAGTATGCCTCCATACGATTGGACACCTTTAGCCAGAACAAACGCAACCAGCTCTTTTATGAAATAAGAGGCTATCAAAAGCTGGGCGATATCTATTTCCCAAAACAAAGCATTGACCATTTTCATTGCTATGAACTGGTGCTTTAATCCCATTTTTATTTGAAAACTGCCGTCAATTTTAGGACCATAAACAACCTCGCCATTCCCGCTACCATTGCAGGAATAGCAGAACCCATATTATCCATTACGGATACTGCCATTGTAGGGAATATCCCTGTTGATGGATTAGAATCCTTGGCGGCGGCGGGTATCGTAGGCTCCTTTCTATCCATGCTCATCTGGGTTCTTGGACAAACAAGAAGTGCCATCTCTGCAATTATTTCCCAATATTTGGGTGCAGGAAGGTTGGAAGAGGTAAAGTCATTGCCCGCTCAAGCAATTTTTTTGAATATTGCCCTTAGTTTGGTTATCCTACTATCTACCATTTTCGTAATTGAGGAAATATTTCGCCTATTGAATGCCACTGGGAAGATTTTAGATTACTGTGTAAAATACTATGCCATTAGGGTGTGGGGCTTTCCTCTGACCCTCTTCACTTTTGCTATTTTTGGAATTTTCCGTGGTCTTCAGAACACCTATTGGACGATGCTCATAGCCATTACTGGCGCGGTACTAAACATATTTTTGGACTTTTTACTGGTCTATGGTTTGGAAGGGTTCATCTCTCCCATGTATTTGGAAGGAGCCGCCTATGCCAGTTTAATTTCCCAAGGGGTTATGGCATTCATGGCCTTTATTTTCTTGATTGTCAAAACCGATATTAGTCTTAAGCTCCGTTTTCCCTTGCATCCAGAACTAGGTAAATTAGTGGTGATGAGTTTAAATTTATTTGTCCGGGCACTGGCCTTGAACACGGCTTTGATATTGGCTGTTCGGGAGGCGGCCGCCCTCGGGGACCGCTACATTGGGGCACACACCATAGCAATCAACCTATGGCTGTTCTCCTCCTTTTTTATTGATGGCTATGGGGCGGCTGGAAATATTATGGGCGGAAAGTTGTTGGGTGCCAAAGATTACAACGGACTTTGGAAATTGGCAAAAAAAATTACACTATACGGCATGGCCGTAAGTATTGTCTTGATCATTTTGGCTTTTGTTTTTTACTATCCAATTGGAAGACTCTTCTCCAACGAAACTATTGTTTTGAATACTTTTTATGGGGTCTTTTTTATCCTGATATTAAGCCTCCCGATTAATACAATTGCTTTTGTCCTAGATGGCATGTTCAAAGGAATGGGAGAAATGAAGTACTTGAGAAATGTATTATTGTCTGCTACCTTTTTAGGGTTTGTACCGGTCTTGTTTCTAACCAAATATTTTGGGTGGGGGTTTAGTGGTATTTGGATTGCATTCTTAGTTTGGATGGCGATACGGGGCGGTGCTCTGGTATGGAAATTTAGAAGGAAATTTCGCCCCCTCTTGCAAAACACCTAATTTTGGGATAGACTAAATGATAACTATGAGTACCACAAGAACAAATGGAAGTTTATATACTTTTATAGAAAACAGAATCGCTACCGTAGAATTTGGTCATCCTGCAAGTAATTCGTTTGTTTCCGAACTATTGGCAAGACTTGCCGATGAATTGAAGGAACTATCCAACAAGGAAGAAGTTTCCGTAATCGTCCTTAAATCAGAAGGGGACCGTGCCTTTTGTGCCGGTGCTTCGTTTGATGAACTAGTGGCGGTTTCCAATTTAGAAGAGGGAAAAGCATTTTTTAGCGGGTTTGCCAATGTAATCAACGCCATGCGTACCTGTAAGAAATTGATAGTTGGACGCGTACAGGGCAAGGCCGTGGGAGGTGGTGTTGGACTAATTGCCGCCTGTGATTATGCTTTTGCCGTGGAAGATGCAGCAATTAGATTATCCGAACTCGCTATAGGTATCGGTCCTTTTGTTATTGCACCTGCCGTGGAACGAAAAATAGGCATTGCCGGACTGGCGGAACTTTCTTTGGCACCATCTGAATGGATGAATGCCTATTGGGGTAAAGAAAAAGGCCTTTTTGCCAAGGTATTTACCAACAGCAGGGAAATGGACAAGGGGTTGCAACTATTTACCGAAAACTTGGCATCGTATAACCCACAAGCCCTAATGGACATGAAAAGTATACTTTGGGAAGGAACTGCCCATTGGGATACTTTGTTAATGGAAAGGGCAGAGCTTTCTGGGAAATTAGTACTCTCTAATTTCACCAAACAAGCATTGGATAAATTCAAGAAATAAATTTTTATATTTACAGCATAATTATAGCCGTGAAAAAGTACAGTTTAGAAATCAAATGGGGTATTATTTTTGCCATTTCTTCCTTGGTTTGGGTGTATTTTGAGAAAGTCATGGGCTGGCATGATGAGTTGATTGCCCAGCAGCTTATCTATACCAATTTATTTGCCATTGTGGCCATTGCAATCTTTGTTCTAGCGCTAAAAGAAAAGAGAAAGAAGGATTTAGGGGGTAAAATGTCCTGGAAACAAGGCTTTATAGGCGGCATCATTATCAGTATCGTGGTGGCTATTCTAACCCCATTAACACAGTATATTGGCAGCATGTGGATAGCCCCAGATTTTTTTCCTAATATCATCAGCTATATGGTAGAGACCGGGAAAATGACCCAAGCGGGAGCCGAAAATTATTTTAACCTTAAAAGCTATATGATACAAGGAACTTTCGGAGCCCTTACCATGGGCGTGGTTACCTCCGCCGTTGTAGCACTCTTCCTAAAAAAGCAATAACAACCTCAATACATATTCAATAGTATGGATATATTATCATTCTTAAACGGAAATTTCATTT
Organism: Sediminicola arcticus; assembly: GCF_040566695.1. NCBI lineage: Bacteria > Pseudomonadati > Bacteroidota > Flavobacteriia > Flavobacteriales > Flavobacteriaceae > Sediminicola > Sediminicola arcticus. The sequence goes on from NZ_JBEXAE010000001.1 coordinate 458,947, forward strand.
TTCCGATCCTAGCCTTAATTTTAGTGGTAGTTTATTTCGTCAACAGAGTAAGAAACCAAAAAAAATTTAAAAGATAAATACTATCTGGTCTTTAGCCATCCTGTGATACTCAATCTGTTTTGATTGGCTGTTTTCACCTCGTGCTCCAATTCTTGGCTCTCAAAGATGACCATACGCCCCTGTATTGGCAATATCTCTAAGGTCTTTTCTTCATCATCCTCTTGGATATAAATCGCTAGATTCCCCCCATACTCAGGTTGCCAATTAGGTTCGTTCAGGTAAAGTGCGATGGATAATTTGCGCCTATCGTCATTTTGAAATGTATCCAAATGTCGCTTATAGAAGGTACCTTCCGGATAAAGTGCGTAATGAAACTCTTTATGGAGGATTCCCAGAAAGCAGGTTTGATTCAGATAATTGGCAAATTCGTTTATTTTGGCGAAGAATAGTTTTTCTGCCTCTTCCTGTTCTTTTTCATCCATCCAAAGTATAAAATCTCCCCGAATATACTTTACAATCAATTCCTTGCTTCCACTCCCAATGGCTGCCTTCTTAAATTGATCTTCTTCAAACTTGGACAATAGACTGTTTCGTAAGGTCAAGATCTCCCCAGGGGAAAAGAAATCATCTACAATGCTGTACTTTTGGGCCAATAGGTCATTAATGACCCCTTCATAAAGCGGGATCTCTTTAAAATCCGAATGTTCAAAAAGTTCCATATCCAATATTTTAAAAAAACCCGCAAATGTAATTTATTAATGCTTTAAACCTTCATTCTAAATATATCGCCCAAAACAATTTACAAAAGCTATCGCTTAAAGACAAAGAACGTCTATTTTGCCATTCATAGAAGCATCATTTAAAGATCATTGGTATCAATAATTTTCAAGGAAATTCTTTTTGATGGACAACTAAAGCGTTTGGTTTTGCAAGAATCCATACTTTTGTAGTGCAAATAAACAATATGGGCAATATCAGGATTACTAAGCAATTCAGTTTCGAAACAGGCCACGCACTTTTTGGCTATGATGGCAAGTGCAGAAACGTTCACGGACATAGTTATAAATTGTCTGTGACAGTCATTGGCAAGCCTATTACAGACACCTCCCATGTTAAATTGGGGATGGTCATAGATTTTACTGATTTAAAGAAGATTGTAAAAGAAGAAATTGTGGATCAATTTGACCATGCTACTGTTTTTAACAAAAATACACCTCATGTAGAATTAGCCAAAGAACTCATGAAAAGGGGCCATAATGTAATTTTGGCGGAATACCAGCCTACCAGTGAAAATATGGTTTTGGATTTTGCGGATAAGATAAAGATGCGACTGCCAAAAAATATCCTCTTGCATTCCTTAAAACTACAAGAAACCGAGTCTTCCTTTGCGGAGTGGTATGCCAGTGAAAACCTTTAATGAAGCCCATGGAGAAGATAACAATTCCAAAGGGCAAGAAAGTTTATTTCTCAAGTGATAATCATTTGGGAGCGCCTACTATGGAAGCTAGTCTCCCGAGGGAAAAAACATTTGTTGCATGGTTAGACCATGTGAAAAAAGATGCCGCTGCAATCTTTTTATTGGGTGATCTTTTCGATTTTTGGTTTGAATATAAGACCGTGGTTCCTAAAGGCTTTACCCGGACGCTTGGAAAATTGGCAGAAATCACAGATGCCGGAATTCCAATCTATTTTTTTGTAGGCAACCACGATCTTTGGATGCACGGTTATTTTGAGGAAGAATTAAACATCCCTGTTTTCCATAAGCCCCAACAATTTAAATTGAACGATACTACGTTTTTTATTGGGCATGGTGATGGTCTGGGTCCCAAAGACAAGGGGTTTAAGAGAATGAAAAAAGTTTTTAAACATCCCGTTTCTAAATGGGTCTTCAATTGGCTACATCCTGATTTGGGGGTGAAATTGGGGAAATATCTATCCGTGAAAAATAAACTCATTTCTGGGGACGATGATGCTAAATTTTTAGGAGCGGAAAAGGAGTGGCTTGTGCAATATGCCAAAAGAAAGTTGGAAGAAGACCATTACGATTATTTTGTTTTTGGCCATAGGCATCTACCGTTACATATTGCACTAAATGATCAATCGAACTATATTAACCTAGGCGATTGGATACAATATTTCACCTATGGCGTTTTTGACGGACAGACCCTAACCTTAGAGACGTATACACCAAAAGAAAATTAGTTAATCCTCCATATTCTTCTCAACAAATATTGGCTGAAATGGCTTCTTCTTTTTGACAGTAAAGAATAATTTCATCTCCGAATGAATTGGAATATAGCATGTGTCGATACTTTATCTCCCTGAAAGTGTTATAATTATATTAAACCTTATTTAGATTCATTAAAAACAACTTATCTTTATATAAGTTTATTTAAACCACATAATTGAAACACTCTAGGGTGTTGTTTAGGGGATTTTCTCACTTAAAAAGTAATTATTCCTATAAGCGTAATCTTCGACATTGGAATAATTAAAAAATGTGTTGGTTTAAGTTTGAGTTAGTTTAGTTTTAGGACCTGGACAGAAGTGTCTGGGTCCGTTTTTTTTAAAAATATTCTATTTTTTTAATAACTTTCAATTATCAACTTTTTATTATTGATAATTATGATGACATTTTTCTAGCGTAGGTCCCTAAGCTTCAATTGTAAGCTCACATTGCCCTGCCACTCATTTTCATCTAAGGAATATACTGCACTAAAGGATTGTTGATTGGCAACTAAGTGTAATTTCTCCCCTAAACTAAAACCTATACCCCCAATAGCACCATTACCATATTGGGATGCAGTTAGTTTAAGGTGTTTTTCATCCTGTCCTACCCCTTTTGCATATCCAGTATCCTTTAAATGATCTGTCATGAATACGGGTGCTAAATTCTCTGGTCCAAATGGAGCAAATTGTTTCAATATCCGCATCAATTTAGGGGAAATATCTACCAGATCAATTTGGGAATCTATCACTATTTCTGGCGTTAGTAAGTTAACGTCTATGGTCTCTGAAACCACTTTTTCGAACTTTGCTTTAAAGGCAGAGTATTGTTCTTCCAAAAGGGTAAGTCCGGCTGCGTATTTATGTCCTCCGAACTGTTCAATACAATCTGCACAATCTTCTAGCGCATTATACACATCAAATCCCTTAACGGATCGTGCCGAAGCGGCCAATTTGTCGCCGCTTTTTGTAAATACCAAGGTTGGTCTATAATAGGTTTCCGTAAGTCTGGAAGCCACAATACCAATGACCCCCTTATGCCAAGTATCCTTATAAACTACAGAAGTATATCTTTCTTCCTCCTTATTTTGTTGGATCTGCAACAAGGCCTCTTGGGTAATTTCCTGATCCAATTCCCGTCTATCCGCATTAAATTTCTCTATCCCGGCAGCCAATTTTTCTGCTTGGAACAAATCTGTTTCCTTCAATAAATTAACCGCGTGTTGCCCATGTTCCATCCTTCCAGCTGCATTGATACGAGGGGCGATGATAAAGACCACATCGGTAATAGTAAATTCCTGTTTTTTTGTTTGTTGCATAATAGCCCTAAAACCAGCTCTAGGACTAGAATTAATGACCTGCATACCAAAATAAGCCAGCACTCGGTTCTCTCCTGTAATAGGAACTATATCTGCCCCTATAGCCGTGGCCACAAGATCTAAAAAAGGAATAACGTCTTCAATGGTTTCCCCTTTCCTAGATCCTAGAGCCTGAATCAACTTAAATCCTACCCCGCAACCGCAAAGTTCATCGTAAGGGTAATTGCAGTCATTGCGTTTAGGGTCTAAAACTGCAATGGCATTAGGTAATATATCTCCTGGCCGGTGGTGGTCACAGATGATAAAATCAATGCCCTTTTCTTTGGCATAAGCTACTTTATCCACGGCCTTGATCCCACAATCCAAGGCAATGATTAACGTAAACCCATTATCCTCCGCAAAATCAATCCCTGCATATGAAACGCCATAACCTTCTCCGTACCTATCAGGAATATAGGTAGCAACGTTGGGATAGTACTGCAATAAATAAGAAGATATTAAGGCAACCGAAGTTGTCCCATCCACATCATAATCTCCATACACCAAGATGTTTTCACCTTCTGAAATAGCCTCTTCAATCCGCTGCACTGCCAAATCCATATCCTTCATTAAAAAAGGGTCGTGCAGTTGGGACAACTCAGGTCTGAAAAATAATTTTGCTGCTTCAAAAGAAGCTATACCACGCTGTAACAATAAAAATGCTACCAACGGATCTACTTTAAGTTCATTGGCAAGCGCCATCACTTTATATTCTTCTGGTTTTGGTTTTAGCGTCCATCGCATAGCATTGGTATAGGTTAAAAGGTTTTCCCAATAAATGAATTAGGTCCTAAATAGGCTGCTATTAGTACTAACAGCGCCTATTTATGGTGAAAAATAGTCTTGACCTCAAGTTCAGCAAACTTTCTGAACATCTCCATTACACCACAATATTTCTCAATGGATAAATCAATGGCCCTTTGTAGTTTATGTTCCAATAGATTACTGCCATGAAAATGGTATTCTAGGGTCACCTTATCATAGAATTTTGGATCCTCCTCGGTGAGGTTGGCGATGGTCTCCATATGGAATTCATCAACCTCTAATTTCATTTTCTTTATCATAGAGGCAACATCTAATCCGGAACATCCTGCCAACGCCGTTAACATAAGTGCTTTAGGTCTGTATCCGTTTCCTTCCCCACCATTCTCTGGTCCTGCATCTATACGAAGATTCAATCCTGATGGATTGGTGCTTTCAAAGGCCATATTACCGAGCCATTTGGTAGAAATATGATTTGTCATGATCTTAATTTTTTTGTTACTTGTAGTGTTCAAAAATACAACATAAATATACAAATATGCCATTAGTCACGCCCTTAGACCCATCCCATGATAACGAAACCGAAGAACTTGCAAAGTTCTTTAACGAGACGCTTGGGTTCTGCCCAAATTCGGTGTTGACAATGCAACACAGACCTGCTATATCAAAGGCATTTATCAATTTGAACAAGGCCGTTATGGCCAACGAAGGAAGGGTTACTTCTGCCTTAAAAAGAATGATTGCATGGGTCAGTAGCAACGCTACTGGATGCAGGTATTGCCAAGCACATGCCATTAGGGCTGCAGAGCGTTATGGTGCAGAACAGGAGCAATTGGACCATATTTGGGAATATCGCACCCACCCCTCATTTTCTGAAGCTGAGAGGGCCGCATTAGATTTTTCATTGTTGGCCTCACAAGTGCCTAATGCAGTGGACGAAATAATTAAAGAGCGTTTATACACTTATTGGAACGAGGGTGAAATTGTTGAAATGTTAGGGGTTATCTCCCTTTTCGGGTACCTCAATAGATGGAACGATTCCATGGGTACCACTATTGAAAAAGGTGCCGTGGAAAGTGGTGAGCACTATTTAGGAAAACACGGTTGGGAAAAAGGGAAACACATTTAGATGAAAAAAATTCTAGGCCAATTCGTATCTATTGAAGAGAGAAGTATATTTCCCGCAGAGGTTACTATAAAAAACGGTAAAATCTTATCCGTTCAAAAAAAAGAGCACAATCATAAAAACTACATCCTTCCTGGCTTTATAGATGCCCATATACATATAGAGAGTTCTATGTTAGTGCCTTCAGAGTTTGCAAGGATAGCTGTACTTCATGGTACAGTCGCCACAGTGTCCGACCCCCATGAAATTGCCAATGTATTGGGAGCTGAAGGGGTTCATTTTATGGTTGCCAACGGGAATAAATCCCATTTAAAGTTTCATTTCGGAGCCCCGTCATGTGTGCCTGCGACCTCTTTTGAAACAGCGGGCGCCACGATAGATTCAGATGGGATAAAGGAGCTTTTAGCCTCCCCTGACATCTATTATTTAGCCGAAATGATGAATTATCCAGGGGTGTTATTCAATGATACGGAAGTTTTAAAGAAAATTGCTTGGGCTAAACACTACAACAAACCCGTAGACGGTCATGCCCCAGGATTACATGGCGAAGAAGCCCAGAAATATTATGTAGCAGGCATTACTACGGACCATGAATGTTTTACCATGGAGGAAGCGCAAGAAAAATTGGAATTGGGAATGAAGGTGATCATTAGAGAGGGAAGTGCTGCCAAAAATTTTGAAGCCCTTATCCCCTTACTCCCTAAGCATTTTGAACAAATGATGTTTTGCTCGGATGACAAACACCCCGATGATTTGATTTTGGGTCATATAAACCAACTTTGTGCACGAGCCGTCGCCAAGGGAATCGATGTTTTTAAAGTGCTACAAGCAGCTTGCATCAACCCTGCCAAACACTACAAAATGGATGTAGGCCTTCTTAAAGAAGGTGACGCAGCAGATTTTATTGTTGTGGAAGACCTAAAGAATTTTAAGGTAGTTGAGACCTATATCAATGGGGAACTAGTTGCAGAAAACGGTAACTCAAAAATAGCGGCTATTCCTTTTGAGACGCCAAACAATTTTAAGGTACATCCGAAAAAAGAAGAAGACTTTTTCCTCCAGGCCATTGGGGATCATATCCGTGTCATAGAAGCTTTGGATGGGGAACTTATCACCAGAGAAATCCAGGCAGAAAATCTAGTTCAAAATGGCAACTTGGAGTCTAACACGGCCTCCGATATCTTAAAAATAGCCGTAGTAAACCGGTATAGCAACAAACCTCCCGCTATTGGGTTTATCAAAAATTTTGGTCTAAAAAAAGGGGCTCTCGCTAGTTCAGTAGCCCATGATTCCCATAATATTATTGTTGTGGGCACTACCGATGAGGAGATATGTAAGGCCGTAAACCTCATTATAAAAAACCGAGGTGGTATCTGCGCTATTGGACCCGGTGTTCAAAAGAGTCTAGCCCTTCCAGTAGCTGGAATTATGAGCGATATGGACGGTTGGGAAACGGGAAGATTGTACCAGGAAATAGATGCTCTGTCCAAAAAATTGGGCTGTACCTTAAAGGCGCCCTTCATGACTTTATCTTTTATGGCCCTACTTGTAATTCCCGACCTCAAATTATCGGACAAGGGATTGTTTAGTGGTAGCAAATTTAAATTTGTAGATCTACAGATTTAATAGAATAATGCAAAATATAAATTTACAACCCATAGAATGCTTATTAAACAAAGAAAGATAAGCAGAACACAAAAGGTGGTAGTTGGGTGGGTATCGCCAAATTTTTATTTAACATTCGTTGAACATATTCCTTTTAAAACACTGTAACTAATTTTTCCCTCCTACCACAATCACAATCTCTCCCTTTGGGGGCTTGATGGTATAGTGAGCTAAAACATCAGTTACTGTTCCCCTAACGGTTTCTTCGTACATTTTTGTAAGCTCCCTAGAAACTGAAACGGGCCTTTCCGATCCAAAATATTCCACAAAATTGGTCAGTGTCTTTATTAGTTTATGAGGTGACTCGTAAAATATGATGGTCCTTGTCTCTTCGGCCAATAACAATAGGCGGGTCTGTCTTCCTTTTTTCACTGGTAAAAAGCCCTCAAAGACAAATTTATCGTTAGGAAGACCACTGTTTACCAAGGCTGGAACAAAGGCTGTCGCCCCAGGAAGGCAATCTACTTCAATATCATTTTCCACACAGGCTCTAGTCAGTAGAAATCCTGGATCTGAAATTGCTGGCGTCCCTGCATCTGAAATAAGTGCCATGGTTTCTCCTGCTTGCATCCTTTTAACCAAGGCATCCACAGTTTTGTGCTCATTGTGCATGTGATGGCTCTGCATTGGAGTCCCTATGGAATAGTGATGCAGTAATTTACCACTGGTTCTAGTATCTTCTGCCAAAATTAGATCTACCTCCTTAAGGATTCTCAATGCTCTAAGCGTGATGTCTTCCAAATTGCCAATTGGCGTAGGAACAATATATAATTTTCCCATGTGATTGTGTAAAGGTTCAAAAATAGGCAGCCGAAAATTGTTAACCCAATTTTCGGCTGCGGTCTTTGATGATAGTCAATCTTTTTAAGAAAACCTCCGCTCTATCAATCCCATAAATCGAGCTGCATACTGCTCTTTACCTTCCCAATTGTTATAATCTGGTTTAACCATATTAATTATAAAGGCAATTGATCGCTCCTCTGATGCAATAGTATTTAATTGGGAAATCACCCGATTATAGTCTTCTGTACTATTGTTAAATAAATGCTTTACAAAAGCCAAACGATCATTAAGGTCTACTTTAATCTCTTTTGCAGCTTTCCCCTGTAATGGAGCTGTGAATTCTGGAATTGGCGTTTCTTTTTTTTGTGGTTCAAATAACTCTTGGTCGTTCTTAGCATAATTGGGCTGGGCCATAAACTCTGCCAAAACCTCATCTATCCCTTTCCCATTGGGCATCTCAGAAACCATGTCCTTAATAGTATCTATTCCCGGGATAATTATATCTTCTTGATGTGGGTTGCTTTCCGGAACTGCCGAATTCCCCTCCAGAACGGCTGTAGCCATTTTCTCAAATTTTTCGACCATAGCATTTTTGGAAGCGTCTACCTCTACATCAGACAACCTTTCGTCTATAAATTTAAGCACTGCCAATTTCTCATATAATCCCCTAGCAGCTTCGTACATATCGGAAATATTGTGCAGATCCCTAGAAGTAATAATATCTGTGGATATGCGAACCAATTCTTCTTTTAGTTTTCTTTTCATCTTTTTTTATTTTAATATCGGTGAACACCTCAATAATTCTTGGTTTATCTACCCTATTATAAACGATTTAACCCTTAGTTACAACTTTTTTTTCCTTCTAACTCCAAGGGTGCAATTTTTTAATAATTTTATGGTTCTTTAAAATAGAAACGAAAAACACATTACTTTCGTCTAAAATTACAAAATGTTTCTCGAAAATACTGTTAACCACAAAGAACAATTCGGCTGGATAGAAGTTATCTGCGGCTCCATGTTCTCAGGCAAGACCGAGGAACTGATTAGGAGACTTAAGAGAGCACAATTTGCGAAGCAAAAAGTGGAAATCTTTAAACCAATTGTGGATACACGATACCATGAGGATATGGTGGTATCCCATGATGCAAATGAAATTAGATCTACTCCAGTGCCTGCGGCAGCGAATATTCGACTTTTGGCAGATGGATGCGATGTTGTTGGCATAGATGAAGCCCAGTTTTTTGATGATGAAATTGTGTCGGTTTGTAATGATTTGGCCAACAGAGGCGTAAGAGTATTGGTCGCTGGATTGGATATGGACTTTAAGGGAAACCCTTTTGGACCCATGCCTGCCTTAATGGCGACCGCTGAATACGTGACCAAAGTACATGCCATCTGCACGAGAACAGGAAATTTAGCCAACTACAGTTTTAGAAAATCTACCAATGATAAATTAGTCCTACTTGGTGAAACGGATGAATACGAGCCCTTGAGCAGGGCGGCGTATTATAAGGCTATGCTAAAAGAAAGGGTGCGGAATATAGAAGTAAAAGAGGAAGAAGAAATTAAGCAGGATAAAAAAAGGTCGGATGCCTAAAGCTACAGAAACGGTCCTAGAAATAGACCTAAGTGCCCTAGAACACAATTACCAATATATAAGGTCCAAAATAAAACCTTCCACAAAATTTCTGGGTGTCGTTAAAGCCTTTGCTTACGGCAATGACTCAGTTAGGGTAGCGCAGAAGCTGGAAGATTTAGGGATTGATTATTTTGCCGTAGCATATGCCAAGGAAGGTGAAGTTTTGCGAGATGCAGGGATAAAATCGCCCATTCTAGTTTTGCATCCCATTCCTTCCGGTTTTGATACCATTATAGAACGATGTCTAGAGCCGAGTATCTATTCTGAACATATTTTGGATGCCTTTTTGGAAGCGGCCAAAAAGCACAGTCAGAAGGATTATCCCATTCATCTAAAATTCAATACTGGTCTAAACCGCTTGGGATTTAAAAAAGCAGAGGTTGCTAGGCTGATTGATAAATTGACCCTAAGAAAAGAGGTAAAGGTTGTCTCTATTTTCTCCCATTTAGCGGCTACAGAAGATAAGAATGAGCGAGAATTTACCTTGGGGCAGATCAACACGTTCAAAGAAATTGCCCTAGAAGTTGGAGAAAGACTGGGATACGAACCCAAACATCATATTTTGAATACCTCTGGGATTATCAATTATCCAGAGGCCCAATTTGATATGGTGCGCAGCGGTATTGGACTTTATGGCTATGGAAATGAGGCCATTATAGATGCAGAATTGCGACCAATTGCGACCTTAAAAACAATCATTTCACAGCTTCATATCTTGGAAGCCAATGAAAGTGTAGGGTATAACCGGGCCTTTAAGGTGGATTCAAGAAAAGTTACGGCTACCTTGCCTCTTGGACACGCAGATGGTATTGGCAGACCTTATGGCAATGGCAACGGACAAGTCTTTATCAATGGCAAAATGGCTCCTATTTTAGGCAACGTTTGCATGGACATGATTATGGTAGATGCCACTGGAATTGATTGTAAGGAAGGAGACGAGGTAATTGTTTTTGGACCACAGACCTCGGCAGAAAAAATGGCCAGTAGGGCTAATACCATTTCCTATGAATTGCTTACTGGAATCTCCCAACGTGTAAAACGAATTTTCTTGGATTCCTGATATTACTAAAATTTTGTGACTTTCTATATTTTGTTTACTTTGGTGTACAATCAACCCCTAAACTAAAAATAAATGGGCTTTTTTAAAGATTTTAAATCCTTTCTAATGAAAGGTGACATTGTCAGTTTGGCTACCGCTGTTGTTATTGGCGGTGCATTCAGTAAAATTGTCAACTCTGCGGTTAATGACATCCTTATGCCTGTAGTAGGTATAATTACCGGAGGAACCGATTTTACTCAAAAATTTATCGCCTTAGATGGCAATAGCTATGAAAGCTTAGCTATTGCCCAAGAAGCGGGAGCTGCCGTTATGACCTATGGAAATTTGGTCCAAGCCTTAATCAATTTTGTCATTGCAGGTTTCTTCATTTATCTTTTCCTCAAGGCCTATGAGAAAAGCAAAAAGAAAGAAGAGGCGGCAGAACCTGCTCCACCTAAAGGTCCAAGTCAGGAAGAACTTTTAACGGAAATTAGAGATTTGCTCGCAAAAAAATAATCACAATTTACCATCCAAATCCTTTCATGGATTATAGGGTGGACCGCTACACTACTGAAGTATAACCAAAGCCATCTAAAGCGTTTCGCTAACATTTTAGGTGGTTATTTTTTTAAATTCTATTTTTGCAACTTTCGCCATTATTTATGATTCAAGTTTCAAAAGAAATTTCCCTAAAGCCCATCTATCTGAAAGACCAAGGGTTATTATTGGAAGTGATTAGAAAAATATACCTGCCTGTGTACCGTCATTTATGGACGGACAATGGAGCGTTTTATTTTGAAAAAAATTATAGTGTCCCCAACCTGACTCAAGAGTTGGCCGAAGAGGGTTCCGATTACTATTTTATAGTATTTCGTACCCAATTTGTAGGAATTTTGCGAATCCAATTTGAAAAAGAATGTGTTGACTTTCCTGGCAAACCGGCCACTAAACTGCATAGAATTTATTTGGACCCTGAGGTCCATGGATTGGGAATTGGCCAACGCCTATTAGATTGGACCATAGAACAGAGTAAGGCTCGCCAAAGTTCCCTTTTATGGTTGGAAGCCATGGATACCCAAAAACAATCCCTCCAGTTTTATCAAAAAAATAATTTTCACATATCAGGTAGCTTCAAACTGGAAGTTCCCAATATCATTGAAAAATGGCAAGGTATGCACCGAATGTTTGTTGGATTGTTATAAATACCACTTTTTGTTATATTTTGATTATTCTTTTTCATAATAATTGCTCAATCTCATAGTTTAAGTACATTTGTCCCCATAAAATTCATTAACTATGAAAGTAGCTGTTGTTGGTGCCACAGGGATGGTAGGAGAAGTAATGCTAACCGTTTTAAAAGAACGCAAATTTCCCATATCCGAACTATTATTGGTAGCCTCCGAAAGATCTGTTGGCAAAAAATTAGCCTATAACGGACAAGAATACACGATCATAGGTTTAAGCGATGCAGTTGCTGCTAAACCAGATTTGGCTATATTTTCAGCAGGAGGAGACACCTCCTTAGAATGGGCTCCAAAATTTGCTGACGTTGGCACTACGGTCATTGACAATTCCTCAGCTTGGCGTATGGACCCGACCAAAAAATTGGTGGTTCCTGAAATAAATGCACATGAATTGACTAATGAAGATAAAATCATTGCCAATCCAAACTGTTCTACTATTCAGATGGTCATGGTTTTAGCCCCTTTGCATAAGAGGTACAAAATGAAAAGGATTGTTGTTTCTACCTACCAATCTGTTTCAGGAACAGGAATAAAAGCTGTTCAGCAATTGGAAAATGAAATAGCTGGTATTCAGGGTGAGATGGCATATCCTTATCCCATAGGCAGAAATGCCCTACCACATTGCGATGTATTCTTGGAAAACGGATACACCAAAGAAGAAATGAAATTGGCCAAGGAACCACAAAAAATATTTAACGATAGCTCTTTTGCTGTGACAGCAACTGCAGTAAGAATCCCTACCTCAGGTGGGCATTCAGAGTCTGTGAATGTGGAATTTGAAAATGATTTTGAACTATCGGAAGTTAGAAAAATACTGAGTAAAACCCCAGGAGTGGTCGTACAGGACAACACGGACACCAACACCTACCCCATGCCCATTTACGCCCATGGAAAGGACGATGTCTTTGTTGGCCGTATACGCAGGGATGAGACGCAACCCAATTCCTTGAATATGTGGATTGTGGCAGACAACCTAAGAAAGGGAGCTGCTACCAATGCCATTCAGATCGGGGAATATCTTATTGCAAACAAGCTACTCTAGTGGGCATCACAATCAAGAATTTATAAATAATGTTAAATAATTTTGGAATGATTTATTCCAAAAGCTTTTTATTGTTATTTTTAGCAGACCAAGCAATTAAAAAAATGAAAAAAACATTTATACTCCTGGCAACGGTAACGCTTCTTGTTGCCTGCAACACCACCCCTAAAAAAGAAAAGATTTCCGTGAATTACCCTGCCACTAAAAAAGTAGATACTGCCAACATTTATTTTGGCACAGAAGTTAAAGATCCTTACCGCTGGTTGGAAGATGATAGAAGTGCTGAAACAGAAGCATGGGTTAAGGCCCAGAATGAAACTACTTTTGGCTACTTGGAAAAAATACCTTTCCGCAACGATTTAAAAAATCGATTGGAACAGTTATGGAACTATGAAAAACTAGGATCCCCTTTTAATGAAGGAGAGTACACCTATTACTATAAAAATGATGGCTTACAAAACCAATATGTAGTATACCGCCAAAAAGGAAATGGGGAGGCCGAGATATTCTTAAATCCTAATACCTTTTCTGAGGATGGAACCACCTCTTTGGCAGGATTAAACTTTACCAAGGACGGCTCTTTAGCAGCTTATTCCATTTCTGAAGGTGGTAGTGATTGGCGTAAGGTCATCATCATGAATGCAGTATCCAAAGAAATAGTAGAAGATACCCTAGTCGATATTAAATTTAGCGGGGTCTCCTGGAAAGGGAACGATGGGTTTTACTATTCCAGTTATGACAAACCCAAGGGAAGTGAACTTTCCGCAAAAACAGATCAGCACAAGCTTTATTACCATAAACTGGGAACTCCTCAAAAAAGCGATGAACTTATTTATGGAGGTACCCAAGAAGAAAAGCACAGGTATATTAGCGGTAACGTAACAGAAGATCAACACTATTTGTTCATCTATCCAAGTACTTCAACTTCTGGGAATAAATTATTGATGAAGGACCTTACCAGGCCCGACAGCAAATTAATTACAGTCTTGGACAATACAGACACCGATAGTTATATAATGGAAAATGTAGGTTCTAAACTGTACATCATGACCAATATGAATGCACCCAACCAAAAAATTGTAACGGTGGATGCTGCAAACCCAATGCCCCAAAATTGGAAGGATTTTATCCCAGAAACAGAAAACGTTCTTAGCCCAAGCACAGGAGGGGGCTATTTCTTCGCGGATTATATGGTAGATGCCATTTCCAAAGTATACCAATACGACTATAACGGCAAAATGATCCGTGAAGTAAAACTTCCTGGAATGGGGAGTGCTAGTGGTTTTGGAGGCAAAAAAGAGGATAAAGAATTCTATTTTTCTTTCACCAATTATAATACTCCAGGATCATCTTATAAGTACAATGTGGAAACAGGGGAATATGTTCAATATTGGAAACCAGAAATCGACTTTAACCCAAACGATTATGAATCCAAGCAAGTGTTTTACAACTCTAAGGATGGAACCAAAGTACCCATGATCATTACCTACAAAAAGGGATTGGAACTCAATGGTAAAAACCCGACTATTTTATATGGCTATGGAGGATTTAATATTAGTCTAACCCCGTCTTTTAGTATCGTTAATGCCGTTTGGATGGAGCAAGGAGGCGTTTACGCAGTACCAAACCTTCGCGGAGGTGGGGAATATGGTAAAAAATGGCACGATGCCGGTATCAAGACCAAAAAACAAAATGTCTTTGATGATTTTATAGCTGCAGCAGAATATCTTATCGAGAACAAGTATACGTCTTCGGACTATCTGGCCATAAGCGGTGGTTCTAACGGTGGCTTATTGGTCGGGGCTACAATGACCCAACGCCCAGATCTTATGAAAGTAGCTTTACCAGCAGTAGGAGTTCTAGATATGTTGCGCTATCACACCTTCACAGCCGGTGCAGGATGGGCCTACGATTACGGTACTTCCGCAGATAACAAGGAAATGTTTGAATATCTTAAAAGTTATTCCCCGGTCCACAACGTAAAAAAAGGCACTTCATATCCAGCAACCTTGGTCACTACAGGAGATCACGATGATCGCGTAGTGCCAGCACACAGCTTCAAATTTGCCGCGGAATTACAGGAAAACCAAAGTGGAAATAACCCCACCTTAATCCGTATTGAAACGAACGCGGGCCATGGTGCAGGAACACCAGTGAGCAAAACCATAGAACAGTACGCAGACATTTATGGCTTTACCCTATACAATATGGGTTTTGAACAATTACCTAACCAAGCCGTATTAAAAAAGTTTAAAGACTAAGGATGTTTATCCTTAACAAAAAAAATCCGTTCCCCAAGGGAGCGGATTTTTTTATTACAATTTAATCATAACCCTTTTTTAGAGTAATTTTATACCATGCTAAATGTTAATTCTATTTCCTTTGGGTACACAGAAAAAGTGGTGTTAAAAGACCTCAACTTTACCGTTGGAAAAGGGGAACACCTTTCCATCATTGGAGAAAGTGGGTGTGGTAAGAGTACCCTATTAAAAATTGTTTACGGATTGCTCCAGCCCCATACTGGTGCCATATCATGGAATGACAAACAAGTTCTAGGGCCCGATTTTAATCTGGTTCCTGGAGAAAAATACATGAAATATCTATCACAGGATTTTGACTTAATGCCTTACACCACCGTAGAAGAGAACGTAAGCAAATATCTTTCTGTTTTTTATCCTGAAGAGTTAAAAGAGCGGACAGACCAACTTCTGGAAATGATAGAAATGGAAGAATTTGCCAAGACTAAAATTAAATCCTTGAGTGGCGGACAACAACAGCGTGTGGCATTGGCCCGTGTATTGGCTCAAGAACCGGAAGTATTATTGCTAGATGAGCCTTTTAGCCATATTGATCACTTTAGAACGAACAGTTTTAGAAAAAACCTTTTCACCTATTTAAAGCGCAAAGGAATCACTTGTTTGGTTGCCACGCATGACATGGAGGACGTTTTGCCTTACGCTGATCAGTTGATCGTACTGAAGGACCAAGAAATACTAGCTCATGATACCCCTAAGAACATATACCGACAACCAAAAAATATATATACAGCATCCCTCTTTGGGGAAGTCAACATAGTACCCATCCAATTGTTAAAACAATATGCCAAAATCAACAAATCCATTTTAATATATCCCCATGAATTTCAGATTTCGGATAAATCAGGATTACGGGTACGTGTAAAAAAATCTTTTTTTAAAGGAAGCCACTACCTCCTCGAAGGCCTAACTGATGACGGAGAAGTATTGTCCTTTACCTCAAAAGAAAGCTTAAAAGCAGAAACTAAGGTCTATCTAAATGTGGCTCTTGAAACTATTAACGCACGAATAGCCTAGCCATTGGAGAAAGAACGCATCGTACAGGAATTGGAATTTAAGGCGGTAAGAAGCAGTGGTGCGGGCGGGCAACACGTGAATAAAGTCTCCTCTAAAGTGGAGCTTTATTTTAATGTTACAGCCTCCAACGCCCTATCTGACAATGAAAAAGATCGGATCTATACCAAGATGGGAAGCCGACTCACTAAAGAAAATATACTGATATTACAGTCTGACGAGAGCCGTAGCCAACATAAAAACAAGGAACTGGTTATTCAGAAGTTTTTAGACCTCATTAGAACTTCCTTAACGGTAGCCAAAAAAAGAAGGAAAACTAAGCCTAAACGTTCGGCAGTAGAAAAGCGCTTAAAATCGAAGCTAAAAAAAGCTCAGAAGAAAACTTTAAGAGGCAAACCCAAATTGGAATAATGGGCCTAAATAATTTCCTTGATTAGGATTTCCTTCCCATTAAACACCATTATTTCATTTTCAGTTTTTCCCAATACTAACTTACCAATGGGAGTATTAGGTGAAATCGCATAATAAGCTTCCCCGTTTATAAATACTTCTCCCGCGCTAACAGCCAAATAATATCTACTTATATTGGTTATGACCAAACTGCCCAAAGAAGCCGTTTTTGATCGCCCTGTGAGAGGTACACGTTTGAAGAGTTCTTGGACTTTTTGAATCTCCGACAATTGGACCCCTAAGTTTTCACGCTCCAATTGTATCATAGCCCGACCTGTTTCATGTTTGTCTCCCGCACTACTCTTGGTCTCGGAGCCCAAGGCCTCTTGTATTTCCTGAATATTTTTTTGAATACGCCCTAACCTATTTTGAATATAGTCTTGGCAATGGTTATAAAGCTCTTGTTTTAGCGGATCTATTCCCATGTTGATTCCTTAAACGAGTTCTGCGAGTTCTTTGCCAATTAGACTTCCAATGGCAATTCCCATACCTCCCAGTCGTACTCCACAAGAAACATTTTCCGAGATTTGTTTGATAATGGGGCACTTTTGTGTTCCCATACCCATTATACCACTCCATCTTTGGTCCACCTCAAATGGGGTGTTGGGCAATATGATATGCTTCAGAATATCGTCCAATTTATTTTGTATCAATTCGGTCTGTTCTAAGGACGTGGTTTCCTCTCCTTTAAAATCCAAATTACGGCCTCCACCAAAAAGTATCCGGTCTTCTATATTCCTAAAATAATAATATCCTTCATCTAGATGAAAAGTCCCTAGGATCTTTAAATTTTCTATAGGTTTGGTTACAAGTACTTGTGCTCGGGCAGGCTGCACATCTTCATGTATCAATTGGGAGGCAAAGCCGTTGGTTGCAACCAACAACTTATCAGTCTTAAATTCGAACTGATCTGTCTTTACAGCTACATATCCCTGAGCATCTTCGAAAGCTTCAACTTGGATGGCATTTAAGATAACCACCCCAGCCTTTTGTACTTTCTGCAATAAGGCAGCTATCATCTTGCCCGTATCTATTTGTGATTCGAAAGTATTGGTAATGTATTGTTCTTGTATTCCCGTAAAATTAAAACTATTAGGATGAGCCTGAAACCCGTCATTTCCAAATACAGGAGCGAGCAATTGGTTTACCTTACCAATATTTTCTAAACAACTTTGATGTAATTCTGTGTGGGCCTCCATAAACACCTCATGCCCTCCATGATTCTGAAAATCCATGTTGACATCGCCAATATTCTGACGCAACAGTTGTACGCCATCCCATCGCTTTTTAACCAATTGCAAGACTTCATCCTCCGTATGTTGTTTTAGATCAGCCAATATCTCAGAGATACTTCCAAAGCAGGCAAACCCGGCATTCTTAGTACTTGCACCTTGGGGTAAAATCCCTTTTTCCAAAACCAATATCTTAGCGGAGGGAAAGCGTTTTTTAAGGTGTAATGCACAGTTAAGCCCTACAATTCCGCTACCAACAATGGTGAAATCTATATTGGATAACCATGTTTTATATTCCCAGTAACTTAATTTCACGTGAAGCTGTTTTTTTAATAGTGATAAAAATAAGGGATATCCATTTAGCAAGAACTAAGTTGGCGGCTTAAATGATTCTCTAAATCATTTATTTAACTTAATTATGAAGCAAAAAAAACTCCGGTCAATGCCGGAGTTCTTATATTATTCTTCTATTGGTGGATCCATAACCCAACTTTCCATGAATTTGGTGGTATAGTTCCCGGCCAAATAATCTGGATGGTCCATTAACTGTCTGTGGAAAGGAATGGTTGTTTTAATTCCCTCGATCACAAACTCATCCAGTGCACGCTTCATTTTATTGATGGCTTCCTCTCTCGTCTGGGCCGTTGTTATTAGCTTAGCAATCATGGAATCGTAATTTGGCGGTATGGTGTATCCACTATAAACATGGGTATCTAAACGGATACCATGTCCTCCAGGCGTATGCAATGTGGTGATTTTTCCAGGTGATGGCCTAAAACCATTATAAGGATCCTCTGCATTGATACGGCACTCTATCGAGTGTAACTTAGGGATATAATTCTTTCCTGAAATTGGAACACCTGCAGCAACCAATATTTGTTCACGGATCAAATCATAATCAATGACCTGTTCTGTGATTGGGTGCTCTACCTGAATACGGGTATTCATCTCCATAAAATAGAAATTCCTATGCTTATCCACTAAAAATTCAATGGTCCCTGCACCTTCATATTTTATAAATTCAGCAGCTTTTATAGCGGCCTTACCCATATCATCCCGCAATTTATCGGTCATAAAAGGAGAAGGGGTCTCTTCGGTAAGCTTTTGGTGACGCCTTTGTATGGAACAATCCCTTTCGGAAAGATGACATGCCTTCCCATATTGATCACCAACAATCTGTATTTCGATATGTCTTGGCTCTTCTATCAATTTCTCCATGTACATAGCCCCATTTCCAAAGGCAGCCGAAGCTTCTTGGACTGCGCTATTGTACAATTTTTCAAGATCTTCCTCTTTCCAAACAGCTCGCATCCCTTTACCTCCACCACCAGCGGTAGCTTTGATCATAACGGGGTAACCAACTACCTTGGCTACCTTTTTGGCATCCTCCACTGATTTTAAAAGTCCTTTTGACCCAGGTACGATAGGCACTCCAGCCTTTACCATGGTTTCTTTGGCTGTTGCCTTATCTCCCATCTTATCAATCTGATCTCCAGAAGCACCAATAAACTTAATATCGTGCTCTGCACAGATTCTTGAAAACTTGGAATTTTCAGATAGGAAACCATATCCAGGATGAATGGCATCTGCATTGGTGATTTCGGCCGCAGCAATGATATTCGGTATTTTTAAATAAGATTCACTACTCGGGGGCGGCCCAATACAAACTGCTTCGTCGGCAAACCTCACATGTAAGCTCTCTTCATCTGCCTTAGAATAAACCGCAACCGTTTTTATTCCCATTTCCTTGCAAGTCCTGATAATACGCAGTGCTATTTCACCCCTATTGGCAATAAGTATTTTTTTAAACATCTTTTGAAGTTTTAAATTTTGAATTCTAAATTTTAAATGATTTTAAATGACCAAAACAATTTGTCATTTAAAATTCAGTATTTAAAAATTCTCATGACGGGTCTACCAAAAACAAAGGTTGATCAAATTCTACAGGAGAAGAATCATCCACTAGAATCTTCACAATTTTACCAGAAACTTCAGATTCAATATCATTGAATAATTTCATTGCTTCAATTACACAAAGAACATCACCTTTATTGATAACGCTTCCTACCTCTACGAAAAGAGGCTTATCAGGAGATGGTTTTCTATAAAAGGTTCCTATAATAGGGGATTTTATAGTAATGTATTTCGCGTTTTCATCAACTTTTTCTGGCGCTGCTTCTGATACAGGGGCCTCAACTGCAGGGGCAGCTTGCATAGGCGCCATTTGATTTTGACCCATTGGGACCTGTTGTACATAGGTGGTCTCGAAACCAGAACCTGCTGCTCCTGTACGGATGGTGATCTTTATGTCATCCATTTCCAGTTTTACTTCGCTGGCACCCGATTTAGCCACAAATTTAATTAAGTTTTGAATTTCTTTAATATCCATGGAATTCGATTTAATTTTAATTCTATTAATGAGTTAGTCAGTTTATTATGAATTGTACGCCCATTTTAAATAGATGGACCCCCAAGTGAACCCACCACCGAAAGCGGCAAATACTAAATTATCACCTTTTTTGAATTTTTTCTCAAAATCAGCCATTAATAGTGGTAATGTAGCAGAGGTAGTATTTCCATATTTTTCAATGTTCACCAATACTTTGGAATCATCTAGACCCATTCGGCTTGCCGTAGCGTTAATAATTCTCATGTTGGCTTGATGTGGCAATAACCATGTTACGTCATTATCTGAAAGATTGTTCCGTTCCATTATTTTTGCAGCGGCGTCTGCCATATTAGAAACGGCAAATTTAAAGACCGATTTACCATCTTGGTAAACATAGTGCTGGCGATTCTGTACTGTTTCCAATGAAGTTGGCAGTTGTGATCCTCCCGCATCAATTTTCAAGAAGTTTCTACCCACACCATCCGTTCTTAAATATTCATCTTGAAGTCCGAGACCTTCCTCATTGGGCTCAAATAATGCCGCACCGGCACCGTCACCAAAAATAATACATGTAGTCCTATCTGTATAGTCTATTATGGAAGACATTTTATCCGCTCCAATAAGGAGTACTTTCTTATAACGTCCAGAAACAATATAACTTGAGGCTGTGGACATACCGAACAAAAAACTGGAACAGGCCGCCTGAAGGTCGTATCCAAAAGCATTAGTTGCACCAATTTCAGAAGCCACGTAGGCTGCGGTACATGAAACCTGTAGATCAGGGGTTGCCGTAGCCACTATGATCATATCTATTTCTGTTGGGTCCAGATTTCTTTTTTGAATAAGTTCCTCTGCTGCCTTAATGGCCATATAAGAGGTTCCTGCACCTTCCTTTTTTAAAATTCTTCTTTCTTTGATTCCTGTTCTGCTGGTTATCCATTCATCATTGGTATCTACCATCTCTTCCAATAACTTATTGGTCAAAATGAAGTCAGGAACATATGCTCCCACAGCGGTAATAGCTGCTGATAATTTGTTCATCCTAAATCTGATTTTGAATCAAAAACATTAAAAAATGCTTCAAAAGTGGTGAAAATTAATGATTTTTTAGGACTTTCAAGGTTAAAAGTTCCAGTTTTTGATTTTGACCCTGTGCCATAAAAAAACTCCCACTCTTTTAAAGTGGGAGTTCGATATTATATGAAAACCTAATTAAGCCGCAGCTTCCTCAGTTTTGTCAATTAAAATTTGACCTCTGTAGTATAATTTACCTTCATGCCAGTGAGCTCTGTGGTATAAATGCATTTCTCCAGTGGTTGGATCTTTAGCAATTGTTGGAGCTACTGCTTTGTAATGAGTTCTCCTTTTATCTCTTCTGGTTTTTGAAATCTTTCTTTTTGGATGTGCCATGGTAAACCTTATTTATCTTTTAATAACTTTTTTAAAGCATCCCACCTGGGATCTGTATTATTTCCTTTATTTTCTTTAACCTCTTTTGGTTGTAACTCTTCTAACTTATCAATGACTTCCGATTCCAAGGTTCCATCCAGAACTCCTGGATGCACTCTTTTTTGCGGGATGGCCAAAACCAACATTTCGTAAACATATTGGGCAATGTTGATCAGATGATCCCCATGGGGAATAATTAATATCTCATCATTCTCGTCATTGTACTCATCCCCAAATTTCACTACCAACTCTAGAGAGGATGCGATTTTTTGATCAAATGGTTCGTTGGTGATGTCGCAGTTTACGTTAACCGTTCCCTTGGAATGCATCTCCAATTCCAACATTGTACTCATTTTATTCAATGTAACACGTAGACCTATGTCAGCGCCATTGATATCATCGTACTCAAAAGATTCAAAGAACTCATTTTTAATTTTAAACTCAAACTCATGCTTCCCCTGCTTCAATCCTGAAAAAGGAATAGCAAATTCCTTATGCTTCGTCATGTTTAACACTGGTTTAGAGTATCCGCCCACCTAAAAGGCGGGTGCAAAGATACTATTAATTTAATAATTCCAAACTTTTTACAGCTTAAATATGCCTCTTTTTTGACCCTAATGCCAATTGGCACAACTTTTTACCTTTTTGGAAGATTTCAAAGGTCAAATAATTTTCAAAGATACAATTATCTTGTGGGTTTTAATTTCTGCTTTTTCAATGGATTACTTGTTAAATCCATGTACTCCTCTCTGTTCTTGAATATTTGTAGGGCAGCAAAAACTGCTTCTTTAAAAGAACTGTGGTCTGCCTTTCCCTTGCCCGCTATTTCATAAGCCGTTCCATGGTCAGGAGAAGTCCTTACTTTTCGAAGACCAGCGGTATAATTTACACCTTTTCCAAATGAAAGGGTTTTGAAAGGAATAAGTCCCTGATCGTGATATGCAGCAAGGATGGCGTCAAAATTTTTATACCCATCTGAACCGAAAAAGCTATCTGCAGAATATGGCCCGTAGACCAAATGTCCTGCGTCCATAAAATCTTTGATTACTGGCTTTAACACCTCATCATCCTCCTTGCCAATAACGCCATTGTCCCCACTATGCGGGTTAATACCCAATAGCGCAATACGTGGTTTTCGAATCCCAAAATCCATTTTCAACGAATTCTCTATGATCTTAATTTTGCTCTTTACCAGTTTTGCATTGATGGCAGCAGGCGCATCCTTAACCGCAACATGATCGGTTAACAATCCCACTTTTAAGTCGTCTGTAACCATGAACATCAGGCTTTCTCCTTCCAATTCCTTAGCCAAATAATCCGTATGTCCAGGGAAATTGAAGTCCTTGGATTGAATATTATTTTTATTAATTGGGGCCGTTACCAATACATCTATTTCATCCTTTTTAAGGGCATCTACGGCTGCAACAAGTGACTTTAGAGCGTATTCCCCTCCTTCTGCCGTGGCCTCGCCAAATTTGATCTCTGGAGTCTCCTTCCATACATTCATCACATTGATCTTACCATCTAAAGCTTTAGACACCTCCTGTATTCCGTTATAATTAATCTCTATACCGAGCTCGTTCTTTTGAAAAGAAATCACCTTGTTGGAGGCAAAAATAATGGGCGTGCAAAAATCTAACATTCTTACATCCTCAAAGGTTTTGAGAACAACCTCGCATCCAATCCCATTAAAATCACCGATGGATATGCCAAGTTTTATTTTTTCGCTTTCCTGCATGGTATCTTTACCTTTATGTCTAATTTTACACTACAAAACTACTTAATTAAAACGACACATGTTTACCGGGATTATTGAAACTTTAGGGGAAGTGAAACAATTAAAAAAAGACGGTGGAAATTTGCATATTAGCGTCAATTCTTCCATTACCCACGAACTTAAAATAGACCAAAGTGTTGCCCATAACGGTGTTTGCTTAACGGTGGTTGCCCTAAATGGCGAAACATATACAGTAACGGCCATAGAAGAAACGTTACAGAAAACCAACCTGAACCATCTAATAGAAGGGGAATCAGTGAACCTAGAACGTGCCATGATTCTGGGTTCTAGGCTAGACGGACACCTAGTACAGGGACATGTGGACCAAACAGGCACCTGTATTGCCATTAACCAAAAAGATGGAAGCTGGTTTTTTACTTTTGAATACGAACCTTCAAAAAACAATGTGACCATAGAAAAAGGATCTATAACCATAGACGGCACTAGTTTAACAGTAGTAGATTCCAAAAAGAACCTGTTTAGCGTGGCCATAATCCCCTACACCTATGAACATACAAGGTTTAACACCTACAAGGTTGGAACTGTGGTTAATTTGGAATTTGATGTTATCGGAAAATATGTCTCCAGATTGATGGGGCTTCAACAATAGATTTCCCTAGCTAAAATGTATTTGAGAGTTTAAAGTATTAGCCTACTGCCTTTATAAATCCAAAACTAATCTTCAAAAAAGGAGATGGAAGAGCCTACCCAGTCATCATTGGACAAATAAGACACATTAATCAAATCTCCTTTGTTCATTCGGGTGAGATTAATAACCGGCATTAGTCGATTATTAGTATCATTCCAAGTATATAAAATGCGTAGTTCTACTTTAGAATTGGCCCCGCTTGGCGTTTTAATGATTGGGGCGTACTTCACCTTGGACTGCAGAATATAGTTGTGTTTATCCTTTATGCCTTCAATAAATTTAAAAGTAGGATTTAAATTAATTCCTTTTCCGGCAAAGGAAAACAAGGGCTTTAAAACATAGTTGGCCAAATCCAAGTCCTTGGGAAAATCATTTAAATAAAAAGATTGGGGAATGTTTTTATGAGTCAGCAAGGGCATGATACATTTGGAGATCATAAAAAACCAATCGGGATGCGACACCCATTCTACGTCCACATCATCGGTAAGGTTGAAATCTGTTTTTAAATCTGGCATCTGAAGGAGCTCGTCCAGGATCACCCGGTTATAAATACGGTTAATCTGTATCTTCTTACCGTCCTTTTCGTAGAACAACTTTTTTCCTTCCTTAATAACTTTTGTCAAACAAAGTACCTCTATGCCTAGAGCTTGCTTTGTAGCCCAAAAGTCCATCCTAGTTTTCTGTTTCTCGGGATAGATTTCCAAGAGAACGACATGTTCTGGCTGATCATCTCCAATAATTACCCGTTTTAAATCTGCCAAATAGCTGATATCATTTAGATCATTAAAATAGAAATGAAAACCTTCCTTGGGAATTTGTGGATAATTTTTTAGAAAAGCATTCCCTAATAAGGATTGATACATAAATAGAGAAGGAAACGATTGAAGTTCAATCAATTTAGGAGCTATCCCACCTTGCCCGTCATCGCAAAGTCCAAAATCTATAGCAAGAAAATGTGGGTTTCCCAAGGTTGAAGGAGATTGAAGTTCTTTCGGGATGAATTTTTTCCGTATCTCCCCAAAGTCAATTTTCCATAATTGTTCTATAATAGAATCGCACGCATCAAATACTTCTTGTTTAAGCTCTTTACTGATAAAAAAAGGGGTTTCCGAAATGCGGAATGCGCATGGTTCACCAACTGTCTGCGCTAGATCGTTTTTAAGACTATTGTAATACTCCTGTTTAAAATTATCATTAAACGTTTCGCGAACCTCTTTTATCATATGGGCAGTAATTTTGATTCCTTAAGGGATAAGGCCGCCCGTTTAAGAAAAGTCGGAATCATGGTCTTATGTGTTTTTACAATTTTGTCCTCATCCTCTAGGTGTTCAAGCATATTTTGAAACTTTTTCTTTCCGTGATGCTTAATGACTAGTGATTTTTTATCCTCTCTATTGAAATATTTTAACATCCCCTCCGAATCGGCTTCAGGATGAAATTGTACTCCAAATATCTCTTGGGAAAAACGTATAGCCATTACGGCTCTTTCAAGAGGGATATGCGGTCTTATTTTTTCTTTACATAATATTTTTGCACCAAATTTCTCCAATTTGTTATACTTCGGCTTCACCACCTGATAATCCCTAGAATCCACAGCAAAAAATGGATTTTTTAATCCTTCAAATAAGGGCTCTGTAAGTCCGTCTTTTGTCTTGTGTATGGGCATAACCCCAAAAGAGGTGGACTTACGCTTGTTCACCTTGGCCAAATCCCAATGTAAACATGCCAATTGAAAAGAATGGCATATTAAAAAAAGATGTTTTTTATTTTGATATTGCTCATTGTGAGCTAAAGCAGCATCTAAAAATGCGAAATACAGCTTTTCCCATTTTTCATCTGCAATAAAGGGAGCTCCCGGGCCTCCTGAGGAGATAAAAATATCGTAATTAGCAATATCCGGTAACTCTGTGGCATTGCGCACTTCAAATACAGTATACTGCCCATTAATGTCTTCTTGGGACAAAAATTGCTCTACCAACTTCTTAATGCAGCGCATACCCTCGTTTGTTTGGCCTGCATTAAGGTCGAGCACTGCAATGTTATAGTTCCTCTTCATTAAATCTTTCTTTTTCAAGATGGTAAAATTACTATTTTTACTTCTTATCTCTCTGAAAACCAGGTTAAATTAAATTCCCAACGAGGTCTGGTCAACCACATATTTAATTACTTCCTTTAAATCATTCGTTTCATTAAAAACCTTTAGCTGCCTATCGGCTCCAGATCCTTGTTCCAACATTTGATATACAAAATTTACTTCTTTTCTACATTCCAATTCATCCACCACATCATCTATGAATTCCAATAGTTCCTGAATCAACACTTCAAAAGGCACTTCTTCCTCCTTACCAAAATCGATTAGTTTGGCCTCCATCCCCCATCTTGCGGCCCGCCATTTGTTCTCGTTAATCAATACCCTGCGATACGATCTAAAGCTTTGGTTCTTCTGGTGTAGCCTGTGCAGCTTAGCAATAATACATTGCATGATGGCGGCAATACAGATGACTTCATCAACGGTCTGAACCATATCACAAATCCTAAATTCTACCGTTGGGTAGAAAGGATGCAAACGAATATCCCACCAGATTTTTTTGCCGTTATCTATACAGTTTGTTTTTACAAGTATATCCACAAACTTATCGTATTCGGCCACACTGGAAAAATAGGGCGGGATTCCGGTGCGTGGGAATTTATCAAAGATTTTAGATCGGTACGACTTAAACCCCGTTTCTCTGGCTTCCCAAAAAGGAGAGTTGGTAGACAAGGCATAAAGGTGTGGTAAAAAGTACCGTGCCACGTTCATAATCTGTAGACCCTCTTCCCTACTGGGTATCCCCACATGAACATGTAAACCAAAAATTAGGTTGGACCTAGCTACATCCTTCATTTCTTCAATTAGGGCATCATATCTAGGATCAGGAGTGATTAACTGATCACTCCAGTGCGAAAAAGGATGCGTCCCCGCTGCAGCCACCTTAAGTCCTTCGGCCCCGGCCAATGCAATGACCTGTTGCCTTAAGTAAGAGACCTCATCCCGCGCTTGTTGGATATTTTCACAAATATTGGTGCCCATTTCAACTACGGCCTGGTGCATTTCTTCCTTTATTCTTTCCTTTAGGAGTACCTTTCCTCCTTCGTAAATTTTGGACATATGCGATCTGAGCGTCAACGTATCGCTATCCAAAATTTGAAATTCCTCTTCAATTCCCAGCGTGAACTTTTTCATAGAACTGTTACCTTGTTAAAATTAGATACCCCTACCCTCACCATCAAGTGGACTTGGACACAAAATTATTTTTTAGTAGTCTTCTTTGGAGCCGCTTTTTTAGGTGTTACTTTCTTTGGCGCTTCTTTTTTTGCAGCTATTTTCACAGCTTTCTGTAGCGCACCTTTGCCTTTAGTTGGCTCCTTTTTTACTACTGCTTTTTTCGCTTCGGCAGCAGATTTTAACTTACTTTTTATTGGTTCTTTCTTAGGCGGTGTTACCGCATTCTGGACAAAAGTACCCCAGCTACTATTGTTTTGTTTGGGGTTGTGTGCATTGGCCATTTCAATGGCCAATTTGGCAGAATGCTCCACGATCCATTCAAAATTCTCCTGACCCACTGAGTTAACATCTGCATCCGGTGCTGGGTTGCAAAAATCTATGGCTATTGGTACCCCGTTTCGCACTGCAAATTCTACCGTGTTAAAATCATATCCCAAGGCCTTGTTCAGCAATAAGGTATAATCATGGATTGTTTTCATCAACTTTTTATGTTCGGCTCCAGTTGTTTTTGGAGTAGTCACATAGCGCAAATGAGGTTCGTTCCTAGGCTCATAGGGCATAATATGTACATATTTTTGACCCAAACAATACACCCTGTAATAATCCTCAAAAACAATTTCTTCCTGTAGCATCATTACCAACTGACCTGTTTCCCCATATTTGTTGAAAAAATCATCGGGATTGTCCACCCTGTACACATTTTTCCAACCCCCGCCTGAGTGTGGCTTCATATAGGCAGGAAAACCAATGTAGTTAAAAATATAATCCCAATCTAAGGGCGCTTCAAGATTACGAAATGACTTTTCCGTTGTATCGTCCGGTCTATCCTTGGATGGTAAAAGAATGGTCTTTGGTACAGGAACCCCCAATTGTATGGACAAGCAGTTATTGAAAAACTTCTCGTCTGCACTCCACCAAAATGGATTGTTGATAATTGTTGTGCCCATGAGGGAAGCGTTCTTTAGATATGCTCTATAGAAAGGAACTTCTTGGGAAATTCTATCAAAAATAACGTGATACCCATAATCGATACCTTGCTGAACCTTATCAATTTTTACAGGCTCAGCAACAACTTTACCTTTGCCTAATTCGTTAACTTTATTTATAAATTCCCAAGGAAAGGTGTCTTCCATCCCAAACAATATTCCCACTTTCTTAGCCATAATCTATATATTTTAAGTTTTTATTTTACGTTTTAAAGAATCGTTCCACATATTCTGGAAACACCATTTTCCAAAGGGGCCAATCGTGTTCTATCCATTTTTTTTCATCATACCAATGACGTATCCCCTTTTCATTTAACACATGGGACATATGAATATTTTTTGTCCTGCAACTATCCCAATCCGAGGTGCTCAGGACAATCTCCATATGGCTGTATTTCCAAGCCTCTTCATTCCGCATAAACTCATCCGGACAATTAAAATATATGGCCATGTCATCAGACAGAGGTGTAAAGTTTCTTATATTAAAAACCCCCGACATAGAAAATAGATGAGAGACCAAATCCGGAAATCTAAAAGCAGTGTTCCCCGCGTGATATCCCCCAAAACTGCAACCCCCAACAGCAATACGCTCGGTGTTACATTGCATCTTAATATAAGGAATCAATTCCCTTTGGAGAAATTTCATAAATAATTCATACCGTTGAATTTTTAATTCCGATGACAGCTGGTTGTCATAAAAAGTGAGCATATCTAAGGTCTCTACATTGTAAATCTTGATCCACCCTTGCTCAATAAAATGTATCACGGATTGATTAAGTCCAAAATCAGTATTTTGGGTATAGGAACCCCCAGAGGTAGGAAACAACAAAATAGGATATCCCCAATGTCCAGTCACTTCTAGATTGATATTTCTATCTAATGTGTTGGAATAATATTGAATGTTTTGTATTTCTGCCATAGAACTAAATATAATTTAAAAATGTTAAAAAAGCCATACAACCCCCCATCAATTGCAATGGTTTTTTAAGGAATTGTTATACTTGCAGACCTATTGAAGAAAAAATGCAATTTGAAAGTGAATTTATTGGATTAAAAGGGAGCCTCTATTCCAAATATCTTGGTAGAAAAGTTACTTTTAGATTGGTTGCCCCTCCCCATTACAAGGATTCAGAAACACCCTTCCCCGTTTTATTGATGAACGATGGACAGGATTTTGTGAATTTGGAGTTAGAAAAAACCCTTCCTTCTGCATTTTCCTCAAAAACAGGTAGACCTTTCGTCTACGTAGGCATTGAGGCGAATAACAATCGTATTCAAGAATACGGTACGGCATCTTCCCCAGATTTCAAAGGACGCGGAGCCAAGGCCGTGAACTATTCAAAATTCTTGATAGAGGAATTTATCCCATTTTTAAGAACGGAATTTAAAGTTTCCAAAGATGCTCAGGATTGGGTATACTGTGGCATGTCTTTGGGTGGATTGTCAGCTTTTGATATCGTATACAACAATGCTCAATACTTTGGAAAGGTGGGTGTATTTAGTGGGTCATTTTGGTGGCGTAATAAAGCATATACCAATAACGATGTTGCTGATAGGAGCCGAATTGTACTGGATGTTGTTAAAAAAGGAACCTATAATCCACACCTTAAATTTTGGCTCCAATGTGGAACTGAAGATGAGACGGCGGATCGAAATAACAATGGTGTCATAGATTCTATAGACGATACCACTGATGTTATCAAAGAATTACAAGAAAAAGGGTACTCCTTTCCCGGGGATATCACCTATGTAGAATTAAATGGCGGAAAACACAATTTAAAAACCTGGGCCAAGGTTTTTCCAGAATTCACCTATTGGGCCTTTGGCACCAATTAGTGAAACCGATAAAGCCTTAATATTTAATGCCAATACCTTGAAATATTTCGTAAAGGCTAGGTGTCATTATTATTTCGGCTATTTTTACTTTTGAACACCAACCCTTCTTATGGCCCTCCTGTCAATTTTAGATATTTCCACTACCTCCTGGGCACTTGCATTAACTGCTACCTGTGTTTTGGGGATTTCGAAAGCAGGGATAAAGGGAATTGCCATAATACAGGTGACCTTAATGGCCCTTGCCTTTGGGGCAAAGGAATCTACCGGAATCTTGGTACCCCTATTGGTGGTCAGTGATATTATTGCTGTAATGTATTACAAAAGACATACCCAATGGAAGTATATATTCCAATTTCTCCCTTGGATGGTTCTAGGAGTACTAATTGGGGTTTGGATTGGCAAGGACTTACCCGAAAATACATTTAGATTGGGTATGGCTGGTATTATTCTCTTTAGCGTAGGTATGATGTACTGGTGGGATCTAAAGAAATCGAAAAACGTACCTACCCACTGGGCCTTTGCTGGCTTTATAGGAACTATTGCTGGGATAACCACCATGATTGGCAATTTGGCAGGAGCCTTTTCTAATATATTTTTCTTGGCCATGAGGTTGCCAAAAAATCAATTTATTGGAACCGCAGCCACCTTATTTCTAATCACCAACCTGTTTAAACTCCCTTTTCATGTTTTCGTTTGGGAAACCATTACTCTAGATACTTTAATGATTAACCTAAGATTAGTCCCTGGAATTCTACTCGGATTTATCATAGGCATACGCTTAGTGAAAATTATAAAAGATGACTTTTATCGTAAAATGATCTTGATATTAACCGCTATCGGAGCAGTCTTGATTTTATTTAGATAGCATTCCACTGTCACCCACCTCTTCCTATTTAACCCAGAAACAACTAGTATATTAAGGGCGCGAGTAAAGTATAATTCTTAAAAATTTGTTAAATAAATATATTTTATCTATCTTACTAGTCTCAAAAACCAAAAATATGGGTGCTAAGACAAAAATAATAACAGACAAAATTTGCATTGGCCTCATGCTTATCGCAATTGGTTTTCTAGTCTTTCTCTTCTTCGATGTTTTCCCAAAAGATTTTTTTCATGAGGTTGGACATTCCTTTGCCACAACCCTGAATAATTTTAATAATGGCGTTGCCTCCAATTGAGGCCTTTGTCAATCCCTGACCTTAATATCTATTTAGAATAGACTTCTTGCTTTTCTCTGTAAGAGCTTTGTTTATTTTCCCAAAACAAAAAAATCCAACCTAGAAGACTAGATTGGATTCAATTTCTGTGGTCCCACCTAGAGGTGGTGTGTTTAATTCAGGGAAAGATACACTGGCAAGTATTCGCGCAGGTGGGTAATGCCATTAAATCAGGATTTAAAGGGGTTAGTTTTTTAAGTTCAGTAAAAATCATAACAAAGAATGGAGTTGAAGTTGCAAGAATATCAAATAATATTATGACTTTTAGATATTCTGGTTTTGGTGGTGATATAATTACTACACCGGGAAAAACAACAACAATAATTGGATAATATGATCTTAATGGGTTGGAACGAAAAATATCATACTGTCAAAATTGTCTAAATCTAGTAAAAACGTAGATGGAATAAAATCAATGAATCTTGGCTAAGAGAAACTACTGGAAGAAATGACGTTATAAGAGTTATATCTAACCCAAACTTACCGTCTACTATTTTCAAACTAGACGATTCTTTATCATTTTTTGGCAGAGAACATTAATTGTTAACAAAACCAACTTCTCAAGGTGGCTTGGGTTATTCATTTAATCATATTACGTATACATATACTAAATAAGTCATTTCTATTAAAATGAAAAACAAGGTTGAGATAAAATATACTGAACAACGCTGGGAAGGGTTTGAAGCCTGGATAGGAAGTGACCATACTTACTGGGTTAGATTAGATTTCTTACTGGAATCCTTTATTTCTAAAAATGTGGATTTATCAAAAAAGTTTAAAGGTCAACTTAATGATTTCAATATTGCAAAAAAGTACTATGAATCTTTGTTTGATAAATTCATGAAGACTACCTCTAATGGGGAGGAATTTAACTATGATAATTATTTGAATTGGCAGAAAAATAATAAAATAGAAGTTGCAAGAGCAATTACTAATATTAATCTTTAGGCTATTTTCAATAATTATTTCCACAATTTAAATACAATTAGCGACAACAATGGTTTTGATGGTGTTTACGTTAAAAAAGATGCACTTGACAATGTAATAGATATTATCATTAACGAGGTAAAACAAGTAAATAGTGGAGCGGTGAAATTGAGTCCTCCAACCACTTCGCTACCTTTTACTCAGATGACAGATGGATGGATTGACAATGTAATTGCAAGGATGAAACTGCCGAATACTTCTCAAGAAATTAAAAATTTGGCTACTTTAATTGAAAATGGCAAAAACCAAGGGAAAATAACAAAGGTAGTTACTGGAATAGATAAAGTTAATGATGAAATTTTAGTGTTTACAATTAAATAAAAATGGAAAATATTGAATCTTATTTAAAGCTAGGTTTTTCTGAAGCAAAGGAAGACGAAAAAAACTTCATACAACAATTAAAAAACCCTGAATATATTAAAAAGTATGTTGCAAGTTCTTTATTAGGAGTTAATGAAAGATTATCGTGGTACTATCTTTTTGTCGAGAAAGATTTAGTAAAGGCAAAACAATGTTTTTATTTATATGGCAAAGTTAATTTATATAAGAAGCAATTTGAGGATGATTTTAATCATGAGTCTCCAATGGGAATGAACCCAAGTGTTATATACACATTATTAAGCGACTCTAATAATTTATTCAATGCCTTTGTAAATTCTACTTACAAAAATGAATCCTATTACTTAAAAAGAGGTTCCTTAAGTATTGTAATACAACATATATTAAATAATAAAGATGAAAAGGCCTTTTCCCTATTAGATACTTTTTTTAAAAAGCATAAGCAATACGATTTCAAAGAATCTGACGGGGAGATTTTAAAGGCGATTTTGGAAAATGATAAAGGAAAAATTGAAGAACTTTTACATTTTCTATTGTTACCGAGAAACCACAAGAAAACAAATGGTATTTATCCTTTAAGACGTGATTTGTTGTCTTTTCCAGCTCTAGGCTATGCTAAGTTAGCATGGCTTCGTGGTATTGAAATAGAAATTGACCATCCTCTCATTCCTAAAGAATTATTACCTCTCCAACCCAATAAAGAATATACAAATTCTTATGATTTTTTAACTATATAAACTATAAAAAGAACTATAATTATTGGCCTAAAAGTAGCTTAGTTAAAAGGCCAATAAAAATACAGAATACATTATCTCAGCTTCCTAGAAATCCTTTTCATCTCTTCCCCAACTTGTTTTTGGACCACCTTCCCATATTACTCCTGGGTAATCTTCATACTGGAATGTCCCAACAACTCACTTACTACCTCCATAGGCACATCATTATAAAGAAGCACAGTGGACGCAAATGTTTTTCTAACAATATTGTGAGTTATAGATTTATTAATACTTACAATGATCCCTATTTACTTTAATGCCTCCGATTCGTTAATTAAAAAAACTAGCAAAGAACCATTTAATGCACAGGGAAACAGGTAACACAAAATAACTGATTGGATTTTTTTCTATAAATCTGTAAATAGATCAACCCAAATTACCCTCAACCATCCCAAATAGAACTTTTATAATAAAACAAATGTTAAATATTGCTTAAAATAGTACTATTTATAGCATAGTACTGTAACAAATTAATAATTCAACCGTCTAGTGGGTATATAAGAATTTATAAACTTTTAAAAATCATTATAATGGAAACGTCAAACAAACATTACGCTACGCAAACAGTAAGAATCTCAACCAGTAAGACCTGGAATAGCAAAAGGAGATATCACTAAAATACTGCCCAAAACAATTCAAACAATATATAACCACATAAATTAAACAACATGGAAACTATTAACAAACATCAATTAAGATCAACAGGAGAATCTTCCAGAATGAATATATGGAACGCCAAAAGAAGATTCAGATAGCCCTAGGGTAACATAAAATCAATTATCATGAAACCATTCATCAATCAATCAAGTTTAGAAAATAAAAAGAACAGTCTAGTTACAATCTTTAAGAACACAAAGAAAATTAGATGGTCAGATTTTGAAATCAAAAGAAACCAAATATTTGCAATTTAATATAACACAGTTTTTCAAAACTAAAAAAAGTAGTGGGTGCATAATCCACTACTTTTTTTATGTTCCATTTTTTTAAATGAATAATCAACCTTTTGACAGCTTCTACTCTTTCTTGTACCACAAGTGCGTGGAATTCTGACCCATCTTCTTTTTGATAGGTTCTGTAATCTACGATTGTAACCATAGTTCTTAATTTTTAAGACTATTAAAATGTGCTAAGCGGGGGTATCCCGAAAATCTAAAAGATTGTGGGGTTGACTTTAGGTTAGAGCGCTTACGTTTTGATGAATTGAAAAATATTTTGAAAATATTTGAATTTTTTTTAAACAGTCTTTAATAAGATTTAGGGTTTCCTATGTTAACATATATAGATTAAAACTACTCTTAGAATGTAACCCTAAAGGCTATAAGACAATCAAAAAGTCTATGTCTCGAAGAGTAAATAGTGAATCAACTTCTTTATAAAAGTTATATATAATATATTTGCGATGTATATAACATATTTTATATATAAAATTATTAGCAAAAATTGAAGGAAATGAAAACAATGACAGAAAAACAAATAAACCCCTCAAATATAATGCAAATTGGGATGGGGTTTTGGGCATCTAAAACATTACTAACAGCAGTAAACATGGGCCTATTTACCCATCTGGCAAAAGAGGAATTATCAGGTAAAAATATTAAAGAAAAATTAGGTTTACATGAAAGAGGTCTTTATGATTTCTTAGACACTTTAGTGGCACTAGGGTTTCTGAAGAGAAGTGGGTTAAAAGAAACTTCCCTGTATAGTAACGCAGAAGATACAGACCTGTTTCTCGACAAGAATAAACCAAGCTATGTTGGTGGAATGCTTGAAATGTCAAATAATCGCTTATATCCTTTTTGGAATGATCTTGAGGAAGGATTAAAAACAGGAAAACCCCAAAATGAGACCAAAACAGGGGGCGCTCCAATATTTGAAACATTATATGCTGATGAGCAAAAATTAAGAGAATTTTTGAAAGCTATGGGTGGCATTCAAATGGGTAATTTCATGATGTTTTCTAAAGAATTTGACTTTACTAAATACAAAACTCATTGTGACGTAGGAGGTGCGGGAGGGTACCTTGCCGCTCAGATAGCCATGAATAATGAACATATGAATTGTATTTCCTTCGACTTGCCCCCAGTAGAACCTGTTGCCATGGAAAACATTAAGATGATGGGGCTAAGTGATAGAGTATTGATAAAATCAGGTGACTTTTTAAATGAAGATCTTCCAAAAGCTGATGTAATTACAATGGGGAACATTCTTCACGACTGGGGAACACAAGACAAGAAAATGCTTATAAAAAAGGCCTACAACGCTCTACCAAAAGGAGGAGCATTAGTAGTAATTGAAAATATTATTGACGATAATCGAAGTGAAAACGCTTTTGGTCTAATGATGTCATTAAATATGAATATTGAGACACCTGAAGGCTTTGACTTTTCTGCAGCAGATTTTGACAGTTGGGCAAAGGAATGTGGTTTTACACAAACCTCTGTAATGCCTTTGACTGGTCCTTCAAGTGCAGTAATTGCAATAAAATAAAGAGGTCTTTGACCAAATCTAATCTGGGTTGCGTAAATAGATGTTTTTCCAACTTATCCAATTCATCTACAGAAAGAAATACAACCTCTTTTTTGACCCTTCCTGGCTTGTGCATGGTAAAGGGGTCCTTAGCTAGATATCCTTCAGCTACGGACTCCTTAATGGGGTTTCTGAACCGCTGAATGGCTTTATTAATGGTTACTTGGCTTTGTTTCCGTTCCGTTTTTAAATAGTATTCAAAATCATAAAGGAATTGAAGCTTTAGTTTGCTCAAAGGATGGTCATGTTTGCCATATTTCCATTTAATGAAATCCTTTACCTGTAGGTGGGCATAATTGAATTTTTTCCATGTTCCCAATTGGATATCTATCCCAACGAGCTTCTTATTTTTGTCTAGAAATTCTTTGAAATACTGGATTGTTCCTACCTCCTTGGCAGTTGGTTTTCCAATATAGTTGTTAAAAATATCTTCGACAGAAAATTCAAAGCCTGTCAATTGTAGTTGTAAATATGCCTTTTTAACGTTGGCCGTTATAATTTCCAGCTGTAGGTTGATTTGTTGGTTGACAATGGTTTTAGATGTTGCCTTTTGTTGTTTGGCATTCCAATCTGAAGGATTGATAAACTCCCCTGATGAAAATTGTTTTCTCTTTTTTAAATAAGTGATCCTACAATAGACTGGACAGGTTCCTTGTTTGTTGGTTTTCTCTTTTTTTAATAGGAAAAGGACTGATAAATTGTTTTGATTCATGACCAATTGATTTTAATGTTAAACAATTGGCATACAATTTAGAAAGTGGGGGACCTAGTTTTTAAAATGGGGTACCTAATGGGGTACCTAATTTCAATAAAATAACTTGACAAGTTGACTTTTTAACGGGAAGTGCCGTTAATGCATATAGTGCAGTTATGTCCTATATACACTGGCCTTGAAACAAAAAATCCAACCTAGAAGACTAGATTGGATTCAATTTCTGTGGTCCCACCTGGGCTCGAACCAGGGACCACCTGATTATGAGTCAGGTGCTCTAACCAACTGAGCTATAGGACCCGCAAATTGCGGTTGCAATATTACTATTTATTTTTATACGTTGCAAGCAAAATCTCACCCTAAACGCATTATTGAAATTAATCTATTATTTCCTGACAGAGCTCTACTAAAACCCCATTGGTTGTTTTTGGATGCACGAAGGCAACCAACTTATTATCGGCTCCTTTTTTAGGCACCTCATTTAGGACAGTAAAGCCCTCTTTCTTAAGTCTTTCTATCTCCATTACTATATCATCTACCTCAAAAGCAACATGATGGATCCCCTCCCCCTTCTTCTCTAAAAATTTAGCAATTGGGCTATCTATGCTCGTGGCTTCCAATAGTTCAATTTTATTAAGGCCTACCTTAAAGAAAGACGTTTTTACCCCTTCAGTCAATACCTCCTCCATTTTGTAATGAGGTGTACCCAATAGTTTTTCAAACAGAATATTGGAGGTTTCCAAGTCCTTTACAGCAATTCCCAAATGCTCAATTTTATTCATATATCGCTAATTTATATCAGTATATATTAAGTATAAGGCTAAAATACACATATTGTGCGTATTTTTGTCCCATGGAAACACAACGACAAAAAAAGATAGCAGGCGTTATCCAAAAGGATATTGTAGATATTCTGCAGCGCGCAGCGATTGATGGAGGGTTAAGAGGAACGTTGATTTCAGTATCAAAAGTAAACGTGCCGACAGACCTGTCCATGGCCAAAATATATGTGAGCATATTCCCTACGAAAGATGCAAAAGAGCTCTTAGAAGGAATGAAAAGCAATCAGGCCTTGATTAGACACGAATTGGCCCAACGAACAAGACACCAGTTGAGAAGAATTCCTGAACTTTCCTTTTTCTTGGATGATTCCTTGGAATATATAGACAATATTGAAAAATCCTTGAAAGGGGAGGAAAACCCAATATCCAATCCAGATCTCTTGGAAAAAAGAAAAAAATCCTAAGATTGAATTTTCCCTTTTACATCGCACAGCGGTATGTTAGATCTAAAAGCAGCCAAAATGCAGTAAATATCATCAATTTTATTACTTTCTTGGTCATCGTTATTGGATCAGCAGCCCTTTTTGTAGTGCTTTCCGGCTTTGCTGGACTAAAAACGTTTAGTCTTTCTTTTAGCAATACTGTTGATCCAGACCTCAAAGCTCAGCCCACCTCTGGGAAGTTTTTCAGCGTTTCTTCCGATCAAGAAACCCAACTAAAAAACATTAATGGAATAGCCTCCTATTCCAAAGAATTAGAAGAGCGTGTGTATCTTACCCATAACCAGAAAAGCCATGTGGCATACATAAAAGGGGTGGACAGCAATTATGGTAATGTTACCTCCATGGATAGTACCATCTATTTTGGGAATTGGGAATTGGACCAGCAGCATGGAGTTATAGGTATAGGTATTGCCAATCTTTTAGGGTTGAGCACTAACAATTATAGAAGTCCTTTAATTGTACTAGCACCTAAACCAGGCAAAGGTTCTATCTCCCAGCAGTCCCTTCGAAGCAAACCTTATAACCAATTAGAAGTCATCGTAAGCGGTATCTACTATATTGAGGAAAATCTGGATAAAAAATATGTCTTTTCCGAACTCTCCTTGGTTCAGGCCCTTTTAGAAAAGGACAGTACCCAAGTATCAGGCATAAATTTTAAGTTAGACGAAACTGCAGATGTTTTACAAACCCGGGAGGCGATCAACAAGATATTTCCCAATTCCATCATTCTCAAAGACAGAAGGGAACTCAATAGCACCCTCTATAAAATGTTGAATACCGAAAATTTGGCCACGTATCTTATTTTCACTTTGGTGCTTATTATTGCCCTATTTAATGTGGTAGGCGCAATTATCATGATGATTTTGGATAAACAACAGAATTCCAAAACCCTATACAGTTTAGGAACCACCATAAAAGAACTAAGACATATCTATTTCGTTCAGGGTGTTTTAGTTACCAGTGTTGGTGGATGTATCGGCGTCCTTATGGCCTCCTTATTAATCTGGTCACAACTTGTATTTGGATGGTTAAAAATAACACCCTCCCTAGCCTACCCAGTGGAATATAAATTACTTAATGTTGGAATTGTTCTGTCCACTATCGTGGTCCTAGGGATCATCGCCTCTAAAATTGCAAGCAGTAGAATCAATAAAAAATTGATCGCTCGCTAGTTGGATTGATAATCAGTATAACTGTTCTCTAAATCAATTCAGTAAAAAATCTTATTTTTTATACGGTAGTGAACTGGTAATCTCCAAACATTTCCATTACCTCATCAAAGGCAGCAAAGACATCTTCGGCTTCGTCACTGGTCACCATTTTCATTCTGTATTCCTTAAAATTGGGAATACCTTTAAAATAATTAGTATAGTGCCTTCTAGTTTCAAAGACTCCAAGTTTTTCACCTTTCCAATCAATAGCCATCTGCAGGTGTCTGCGGGCAGCGGAAACCCGCTCTTCCATGGTGGGGGGATCTTTATGCGTTCCTGTCTTAAAATAATGCTTCACCTCATTAAAGAACCAAGGATATCCGATACTAGCACGTCCTATCATGGCGCCATCCAATCCATATTCATCACGCATTTTCATGGCCATTTCTGGCGTGTCCACATCTCCGTTCCCAAAAATTGGAATATGCATTCTGGGGTTGTTCTTAACCGCTGCAATAGGTCCCCAATCAGCACTTCCCTTATACATTTGTACCCTAGTTCGGCCGTGTATGGAAATTGCCTTAATGCCCACATCCTGCAAGCGCTCCGCAACCTCAACTATTTTTATGGAATCGCTATCCCAACCCAATCTGGTCTTCACCGTTATGGGTAAGTGGGTACGTTTCACCATTTCCTCCGTAAGCTTTATCATCAAGGGGATGTCCTTTAAAATTCCGGCCCCGGCATTTTTGGACACTACCTTTTTTACAGGACAACCAAAATTGATATCGATGATGTCTGGATTAGATTTTTCCACGATATCTATGGATTGCAACATGGAATCTAGTTCTGCTCCAAAAATCTGAATACCCACAGGGCGTTCTCTTTCGTAAATATCCAATTTCATGACACTTTTTGCGGCATCACGAATTAAGCCTTCCGATGAGATGAATTCTGTATACACCACATCTGCACCTTGTTCCTTGCATAAGGCACGGAAAGGTGGATCACTAACATCTTCCATTGGCGCTAAAAGCAATGGAAAATCTGGCAGTTGAATATCTCCTATTTTTGGCAAACCCTTTTCTATTTTAGGAATGCAAAAATAGTAAATATCTCTTACATAAGAAGTTTAATTGACGCCTAACCGATCCCGCTCTATTTTATCGATGGTTCTATTGCTGTCTTTCAATCCGAAGTTTCCGAAATTATAAGTAAATCCAAAACGAATGAATTGGGTCTCAGGTCTGGGTAAATAGGAATTGTCTTGGTTCAAATATGTAGAGGTAAGTGTTCCATTGGCCCTTCCTAAAATATCTTCAGAAGAGAGTGAAATGGTAGCCCTGTTATTCCATAGTGTTTTACGAAGTCCAAAGGTTAGGTTGGTGGTTTCTGAGATCATGTAGGACCCCAAAAGGAACTTGGACAAATAATTAAGCCCCAATTCCCCTGTGAAGGTACCATCCTTGGAAAGGGTCAAATTATTGCCCAACCATAAAAACACTCCTTCTACTTCATTGGTCACTGGAATATTTCCGCTCTCTACCGCTAAAAAGGTTTCGTCTTCATGAAACAAGGAACTAATAGCAATAAGAAACCAATTTTTGGTAATAGATTTGATATAGGTGAGGTCTACCCCGTAGGAAGTGCTTTCAAGGGCATTCTGTCGCACTTCTCGAAGTGTTTGATTCTGGTTGTTCTGAAAGCTAAGTGTAGATATATACGCGCCATTATCCTTGTAGTATAAATCCAAGAAATACGCACCTTTATAGGTATAGTTAAAATTAAAATTATGGCTAAAATTAGGCCTTAAGTTGGGATTTCCCTGATTAAAATTATTTTCATTTAAAAAATAAAGAAACGGATTCAGATCCTGGTATTTGGGTCTGGATAGTTTACGACCGTAATCAAAGGCTAAAGAATGATTGTCAGATTGGGTATACAGGAGGTATAAGGAGGGGAAAAGCTCAAAGTAATCCTGTGTATTGATTTCCGTGACGCTAAAAGATCTTCCTTCAGCGTTGGTCTGTTCACCTCTCAGTCCTGCCTTAAGAGAAAACTTGTCCCAGTTCTGTACCATGGTAATATACCCTGCCAATACCATCTCGTCATAATCATAGATATCTGATAGGGAACTGTTCCTGATTTGGTTGTTGCCAACAACGTTAAAATAGTCTAAACCACTCCTAGAATTGATATTGGAAAATTTACCGCCACTTTCAAAAGACAAACTACCAAAGGTTGCTGCATAGTCTGCCTGACCTGTGTAAATCTGTATGTTTTGATCAGAATTGGTAAGGAAGC
The DNA here is from genome assembly GCF_040566695.1 of Sediminicola arcticus. Lineage (NCBI taxonomy): Bacteria > Pseudomonadati > Bacteroidota > Flavobacteriia > Flavobacteriales > Flavobacteriaceae > Sediminicola > Sediminicola arcticus. The sequence continues at coordinate 500,490 of NZ_JBEXAE010000001.1, forward strand.
TGAAATTCCTAATAAAACTGTTATTACTATCAAAATAATCAGAAGATACTATTTGATTTTGGTCTACATGATAATCCGTATAATGTGCATTCAAAGACAGCGTAGCTCCTTCTTTTTTAAATCGGTGGACATAATTTAAGTCCACCGCCAGATTGAACTGGTCATTATTGAGGTTACTCCTAGAAACAAAGGTAGAGTCCAGTATATTCTGGGCATTCCGTATGAAGTTTTCAGATGTATTATCAAAGGTCTTGTTTGGAGAAACTGCTAAATTGGAGGTGATATTTAAAGAGTTTCTATCATCAATTGTGTAGTCCAATATAAGGTTTGCATTTTGTGCTACAGATCTGGTAGTCCTATTAAAAAATGTCTGCCATCTGGCAAATACCCCATTGTCGTCAATAAAATTTATATACCCGTTATTGTCCTTGTATTCCTTTCTGGGACTGATGGAATAGTTGGCGAAAACACTTAATTTATCAGTTTTAAAATAATGGCTGGTCCCAAAGTTGTATTTCGGATAAATGGCCTGTATATAATCCCCATTGACACTTCCTTTATAGCCTGGGGAGATATTCTTACTAGTGATAATATTTAATATGGGCCCTCCCTCAGCATCATAACTTGCAGGCGGGTTCATGATTACCTCAACAGATTTTATATTTGTCCCAGAGATGCCCTCCAATAAGTTTTTTATTTCGGTATTGGTAAGTTGTACTTTTCTGTTATTTAAATATATCGTTGGGGTCTGGTTTTTAATTTTCAATTGGTCATTCACCATAATTACCCCAGGTGTTTTCCTTAATACATCCCATGAATTCCCCAAGGAGGCAATCGTATTTTCTATATTAAAGATCAAGCGATCCGACTTTCGGACCACCGTTGGATTATTCGCTATCACTTCCACCCCATCTAAATCAATAGAACTATCCTCTATGATTATTGTCCCAATAGCAACGTTTTCCTTAACATCTACTGCTATTAAATTGGAGGTTGAACCTATGTAACTCGCTTTTACAAAATAAGTCCTAGGCTGTACATTGGAGATAAAAAACTTACCCGCCTCATCGGTAGAGGCTCCCATTATTACGGTAGAATCGGATACTTGAAGCAAAAGGACATTGGCAAAGCCCACCGCTTCATTATTTCTATCTTTTACGGCCCCAGTAACCTCAAAGGTTTGGGCAGATAGGCATAACGGCATGATCAGGGACATGATCAAAACTAAGAAGCTAAATTTCAAGATTTTGAGGTTGGTCACCAAAGCTAAGAAAATTTCTGAAGTGAACTACTACAAAATTTGTAATCTCTGCGATTATTAACTCCATTCTAGCCGTTTCGAGCTAATTTCTTGGGAACCGATATTTTATGCAGGTCAAATAAAGTATATTTGCATCGGCTTAAAACGTGTTGAATAGGCCATTTCAGCTACATCATTTATGAAGAACATTAGAAACTTCTGCATTATTGCGCATATAGACCATGGCAAGAGTACCTTGGCAGATAGATTATTGGAATTTACAGGCTCCGTGACAGATCGTGAAAAGCAAGACCAACTTTTGGACAGTATGGATCTAGAAAGAGAACGTGGAATAACCATAAAGAGCCATGCCATACAAATGGACTACACGCATAATGGGGAACAGTATGTCCTAAATTTGATAGATACCCCGGGCCATGTTGATTTCTCCTATGAGGTCTCTAGGTCTATTGCTGCATGTGAAGGGGCATTACTTATTGTTGATGCCGCACAGAGCATACAGGCACAAACCATTTCCAACCTTTATTTGGCTTTGGAAAACGACTTGGAAATTATACCTGTTTTGAACAAGGTAGATCTCCCCAGCGCCAATCCCGAAGAGGTGACGGATGATATTGTTGAATTATTGGGTTGCAAACACGAAGATGTAATTCCGGCTAGTGCCAAAACAGGTTTGGGAATTCAAGAAATCCTTACGGCTATTATTGAGCGTATTCCCGCTCCTAAGGGAGTTGTGGATGAACCATTACAGGCTTTGGTTTTCGATTCTGTTTATAATCCCTTCAGAGGGGTTGAAACGTATTTTAGGGTCATTAACGGAGAAATAAAAAAAGGACAGAAAATAAAATTTGTTGCCACTGGCAAGAGCTATTTTGCAGACGAAGTGGGTACCTTAAAACTTACGCAACATCCTAAGCAGGTGATAAAAGCAGGGGATGTGGGCTATCTGATTACAGGAATAAAAGACGCGAAGGAAGTAAAGGTAGGTGATACTATTACGGATTTTGCCAAACCAACAATAAACCCGATCAGTGGGTTCGAAGATGTAAAACCAATGGTTTTTGCTGGAATTTATCCCGTGGACACAGAAGATTTTGAAGAATTGCGCTCATCTATGGAGAAGCTGCAGTTGAACGATGCTTCCTTGGTGTTTTTACCTGAAAGTAGTGCGGCCCTAGGTTTTGGATTCCGTTGTGGCTTCCTGGGCATGCTACACATGGAAATTATTCAGGAACGCTTGGAGCGTGAGTTTGATATGACCGTGATCACCACAGTGCCCAACGTAAGTTACCATGCCTTCTCCCGCAAGGACCCAACGGTTCCAGTAATTGTGAACAACCCAACGGATCTTCCAGACCCTTCTACTTTGGATCATGTTGAAGAGCCCTATATAAAAGCTACTATTATCACCAAGTCCGATTTTGTAGGAAACGTAATGTCCCTATGTATAGACAAAAGGGGCGTTATTACGCATCAGACTTATTTGACACCTGAACGTGTGGAATTGTCTTTTGATATGCCATTGGCAGAAATAGTTTTTGACTTCTATGACAGATTAAAAACAGTCTCTAAAGGATATGCCTCTTTTGATTATTCACCTATTGGGATGCGCACTTCAAAATTAGTGCGTGTAGACATTCTATTGAATGCCCAACCTGTGGATGCCCTTTCTTCCTTGATTCATGCTGATAATGCCGCCAATATCGGTAAAAAGATGTGTGAAAAGTTAAAGGAATTGATTCCTAGGCAACAATTCGATATTCCAATTCAGGCAGCTATTGGAGCAAAAATTATTTCGCGCGAAACTATTAAAGCACTCCGTAAAGATGTAACGGCAAAATGTTATGGAGGGGATATTTCCCGTAAACGTAAACTTTTGGAAAAACAAAAGAAAGGTAAGAAGCGAATGCGTCTAGTTGGTAACGTAGAAATACCTCAGCAGGCGTTTATGGCCGTATTAAAGCTTAACGATTAAAAGAAAACCCCCAAGAATAATTCTTGGGGGTTTTTTAATTCACTTACCCTACGGATCTTCTTACCGATCGTCATTGTCCTTATCCGATTCCATTATTTTTCCGAGATAGACCAATTTAGACCCTTCTCCTATATCTTCAAACTCTTTACTAAAAGAAGGAATAATCTTTAAATCGCCATTCTTCGTCTTTAAGAATATAGGCACCATGTTTTTATCCGATTTGGTAATTTCAATCAGTCCTTCGTAATGTTCCTTGTCATTAACCTCTACCTCGTGAATTGATGGATATAGCCTAGATGCCTCCATTAGTTTAATGAAATCATCTGTATGGGAAAAAAGGCCTTCTTTGGGGTTGTTTTCTGGATCGTTCATCTCATCTCCCGAAACCAATCGAAAAGAACCATTTTCCCCAAACTGATCTTTAAATTTTTTAATGGCGAACATATTGATATCAGAATTTCCTGTAAGAGCCATTAAGTATCCCATATCATTCAATTCAATATTATCGGTAAGAGAATCAGAATAGATATTTGCCGTCATGGCCTCTAATCCCATTTTTTTTGCCTTCTCTACATTAGATTGGTTGTTATCTATAAGCACAACATGGCGTTGATTCTTTTGCAGGTACCCGGCAATTAACCTAGAAGCCTTGGATGCCCCAATAATCAATATACCTTCCGACTTGGTCAAAAACACCCCAACCAATTTGGCAAATAATCGGGCCGTAGTTGCATTTAATAACACCGTCCCCAAAACTACAGTAAATACAACAGGTGTTATATATTCGGCTCCGGGTTCCCCATTGGCCAATAATTTGGAGCCAAAAAGCGAAGCAATACCCGCGGCAACAATTCCCCGCGGGCCTACCCAGCTTATGAATAGTTTTTCCTTAAAATTAAGATCAGATCCAGCAGAACTGAGAAATACGCCCAAGGGTCTAATCACAAAAACGATTATGGCTAAAAGTACTACCATTTGCCAATTAAAAATAAGCTCCAATTCCTGTAAGTTGATATTGGCTGCCAACACTATGAATAAGATAGATATCAATAATACACTTAAGGATTCTTTGAAATATAATAATTCCTTAAGATTTGGAAGGTTAATGTTTCCCATTACAAGGCCCATGACCACAACCGCCAGTAACCCTGATTCATGTGCAAATATATCCGATTCTACAAAGACCAATAAGACCACTGAAAGCGACACCACATTAAGTAGGTAGTGGGGTATGAAATTCTTTTTGATAGCAAAGGCCAAGGCATGTGCAAATGTAAATCCGAAGGTAGTTCCAAATAAGAGGATTTTCCCAAATTCAACCAATGCTGTTTGTGTATAGGCCTCCCCCTCTCCAACACTTATAAATTCAAATACCAATACCGCCACTAATGCGCCAATTGGATCTATAAGTATCCCTTCCCACTTCAAAACCGCAGAGACATCTTTTTTTAAGGGGATATTCCTAAGGATTGGGGTTATGACCGTTGGACCGGTTACAATAATAAGGCCGGAAATCAAAAAAGAAATTTGCCAGCTTAATCCAAATATAAAATGAGCCGAAATACCGGCTCCAAAAAATGTCACTAAAGAACCTAGGGTTATCAACTTGGTTATCACAGGACCTACATTCGCAATTTCCGAGCGCCTCAATGTTAGCCCACCCTCAAAAAGAATAATACTGATGGCCAAGGAAACAAAATAATAAAGTCCATCTCCGGGAAACAATCCCTTTTCGCCATTCCAGATAGGCTCTATCCATTTTTCGCCATTCTCAGTTAGCAGGGTTGATACAGGTCCAACGAAAAGACCAATTAAAATAAGGGGTAAAATAGCAGGTAGTTTTAATCTCCATGCCACCCATTGGGCCAGAATTCCAAGTATAATTATTCCCGCTAATTCAACCATTCAATTTTTTTGTGAAATTTAATGTTTTTATTTTAAAAATGTGTGCTATAACTCTTCCTGATAGTGCTCTAGTTTAATATTTGTTATCTTGAGGCCCAAACGGGATTTATGAACGATGGGCACCAATCTTTTAAGAAAATTTTATTTGGTTTTGCATTCTCTCCAAAACTCAAAATAAACCTATTAGAGACCACCCGAATCGCACATCTTTTTAACGCCACATTAATTTTGATCCATGTAGGGGAAAGAACAAAGGAGAAAGAAGACGAAATTCATTCTTTATTAAAAGAAATAGAGCCCAGTGGTCTTTCAATAGAAATACAATGGAAAGATGGAAAACCAATAAAGACGATCCGCCAGGCCTGTGTTGATTTCAAAATTGATCTTTTGATACTGGGAGCCCTCCAGCATGAAAATATGTACAGGTTTTATGTAGGATCCATAGCCAGGAAATTAACGCGACAGGTTTCCTGTTCTGTTCTCTTGCTTATAAGACCTTCTGAAATACGCGTAGCTTGCAACCACTTGGTGGTTAATGGCCTAAATGCTCCAAACACTTCCAAAACCATAGCTAGCGCCTTCTATGTAGCCAATACCCTAGGAGCAAAACAAATTACCATCGTAGAGGAAATTTTAAACAAAGAGATTCATGTAGCCGTTGAAGATGATCGTTCCCTTAAAAAAGCCTCCATTATAAAGGAGCGTTTAAAGCACAGAGAAGAATCTAGGGTCCGCAAAATTGTCAGTGCTCTTCCAAAAATATTTACACAGTCCATAAAAATTAAGAATCAAAGTATATTTGGGAAAAGAGGGTATTCTATAGGCCATTACGCCGAAGTAGTTCGTGCTGACCTGTTGGTTATGAATGCACCATCAAAATCATCTGTTTTTAACCGTATTTTTCCACATGACATTGAATATATTTTATCCGATTTACCAACCGATTTATTGATTATACGAAGCCAACCGTGACACCAAGAAATACAAGCCAGACTAAAAATTTTATCTATTCCTTACCTAAGAACATTTTTTCAGGGTTTGTGGTTTCTCTTATTGCCCTACCTCTTGGACTAGGGTTGGCGATAGCGAGTGATGCTCCCCCAATTTCTGGTATCATAGCTGCTGTTGTGGGCGGTATTGTGGTTTCTATTCTCGGTGGGTCCAATGTAACCGTTACTGGTCCTGGCAACGGCTTAGTGATTGTTTTATTGGGAGCCATAACTACCCTTGCCAATGGTGATCTGTACCAAGGATATCTATTTACGTTGGCGGCCATAGTGTTTTCGGGAATTTTAATGCTACTCTTAGGATTTTTAAAAATGGGAAAATTGGCAGATTTCTTTCCTGCCTCTGCCATAGAAGGGATGCTCGCAGCCATAGGTTTGGGTATACTTGCTAAACAATTTCATATCATGATTGGGCACAATAATGAGCATGGAAGTATACTATCTCTTTTGCTTCAAATCCCTACGGGGATAATGGAACTACTAAATTCAAACAACAATGCAGAACATATTGCTGGTGGAATTGGGATATTGAGTCTTTTAATAATGATTTATTATTCTAAAATTAGAAACCGATACTTTCAATTGATTCCGGCTCCAATGTGGATCTTGATCCTTACAGTAGGATTCAGTTATATATTGGTGCCCTTAAACGTTCCTTATCCTTTGAAAGCTTCATTTTTAGTGAACATTCCCAATAACGTATTCTCTAGTTTGGCCTTCCCTGATTTTTCATTAGTCCTTAAAAAAGAATTTTTGATTGTTGTTTTTGCTATAACCTTAATTTCAAGTATAGAGTCCTTATTGAGCATTAAAGCAGTGGACAAATTAGATCCAGAGAATAGAAGGTCCAATGTAAATAAAGATTTAAAAGCATTAGGATTAGCAACTATCGCAAGTGGTCTTCTGGGAGGGTTAAATGTTGTCACTGTCATTGCAAGAAGTTCTGTAAACGTGAACAACGGTGCCACCAATAGATCTTCTAATCTTTTTCATAGCCTATTCTTGGTGCTCTTTGTCCTCCTTTTTCAAGAACAGCTACGCAAAATTCCCTTAGCAGCCCTAGCTGCTATCTTGGTATTCACGGGCTATAAATTAGCCACTCCCAAAAATTTTCGCAAAATAGCCAAAATAGGAAAAGAGCAAATTGCCATTTTTCTCACCACGTTAATCACTACATTGTTAACCAATCTAATTACCGGAATTAGTGCCGGAATCTTAATCACCATTTTGATTCATATTTTGATTAATAAAAGCTTTGGATTATTCTTCAGTCATTTATTTAAACCAAATGTGCTGCTTTTTAAGGAGCACATCGGAGGAAGCTACTATGTAAGTGTTAAATATTTTTGCAGTTTTCTCAATTTCTACAAACTGAAGTACAAATTGGATATGATTCCCGAATCTGAAGATGTCATTCTAGACCTCTCTATGTGCAGTTTCGTAGATCATACCGTGATGGAGGGGCTAGCAAATTATGCTGACACCTTTGCTGGTAAAGGCGGAAGTTTAGAGATTATTGGACTAGACAAACATGAGGCCGACTCCAAGCATCCTTTTGCCATTCGGAAAATTTTACCTTTCCGAGCCTTAAAACCTATAGAGCGCTATTTCACAAAACGTCAAAATCAGCTAAAGGCAACAGCTAAAGAGTATCATTGGGGTTATATTCCAAAGAAAAGCACTGACACCCTTTTCCTGGAACATTTTGTATTTTTCAAAACCCGAAAAATTAATTATTCCTATAACCATTTATCTGACCCCAATGGCATATTCAACGTATTTGATGTTGAATTTACTGAGGGAGAGTTCATCGCTAAGGAAGTAGTAAAGACAACTATTGTACATGTTCATTTACAAAACACCATTCCCATATTTTCTTTGGATAGGGAAGGGCTTCTTCATTTTGTTTATCACTTGGCAGGATTTGAGGATATGCACATAGAAAACCATCCCGACTTTAACAGGCGATTTTATTTGAGTGGCGAAGACATTCCCGCATTGGAAGGGCTGTTCACCGACGAGCTTATACTGTTTTTTGAAAGTAACCCCTATTACCATGTTGAGTCTAACGGCACAACGTTATTGATTCAAAAAAAGGAGCGCCTATTAAGTGTACAGGAAATAAAGGCGATGATCTATTTTGCCCAACAGTTAATCCATGTCTTACAGCCTTTTGAAGTAGAAGTATGATTTTTTTAGGACTACACTTGGAATACAAGTTCGTATGATCCCAAACCCTAAAAGGGTAAGACCATTCTTCTAAAAAACCTCATTAAAAAGCTATGGATAAATGATAATTTTGCTATTATCCAAATACTTTTCTTCCAGTTTTGCTGTTAGGTTTTCCATCAAAGAAAGATGGGAGATGCCAATTCTCCTTGACGAAATAAATAGCAGTAAATCATCTCTTTCTATATCCTGCTTTCCTTCTAAAAAGGATTCCCAAATTTCAAGGGTATGAAATCTGTTTTTCCGAGAGATCTTATGCCTTTTTGTATATCTCCCAATTGCATTCTCGGTCTCCATATTACAATAAAATAAAATGCCTATACCTAGCTCTGTAGCCAGTTTGTTGAGCTTACCCATCCAAATATCGAATCCCTGTTCCAATTCTGCCAATGGGGGTAAAACCACAACTAGTCTTTTGTGATTGGATAAAGGCTTTGCAAAATGACAAACAAATATTGTTTTGTTGGTGTTAGCGAGAATCACTTCCAATTTCTTTCCAAAAAACTGATCAATGATCCCTGTGCGTTGAGGCCACCCAAGAATAATAATATTTGCCATTATTTCACGGGCTGTTCTGGCAATGCCACTAAAAATATTGAAATCTATTGCCGCTATTACCTCTGCTCGTGTTTCTGAGGCAGTGGCATGGTCTATCAATTGCTTTAATTTCTGTCTTGCTCTGGTGATATTCCTTTCCGCCTCCATATTATTGGGAACTACAGTAAGAATAGACAGCGGGTAACTAGATTTTTTATCCTTGATTAGAAGGGCAAAATCCAAAGCCTTTTCTAAGTTAATATTGTTGGCTATGGCCAATACAATATGTTCGTTTATTTGTTGGTTTTTGGCATAAGAATGAGTATTGTCTTCCATGTCTATCACCAAATTTTTTGCGGCTCGTTCCGTAACAAAAGAGGCTACAATACAAGTAACCAAAATTAAGATTACTGTGCCGTTCAAAATATTTTCATCCAAAATTTTAGCCTTATATCCCACTAATATAACGGCTAAGGTTGCTGCCGCGTGGGAACTACTGAGTCCAAAAATAAGTCTCCTTTGCAGCTTCGAATACTTAAATATCACCTGTGTAAAATAAGCAGCCAACCACTTACCTAAAAGAGCCACTACTGTTAATGTTGCGGCTACGATCAACGCCATTGGACCACTTAAGATGACGCTAAAATCTACCAGCATTCCAACACTGATCAAGAAAAAAGGTATAAACAAGGCATTTCCTATAAATTCTATACGATTCATAAGAACAGATGAGTGAGGGATAAGCCTGTTAAGTGCTAATCCGGCAACAAATGCCCCTATAATTGGTTCCACCCCTGCCAATTCAGCCAAGAAAGCCGCAAAAAAGACAATGGCCAAAACAAAAATATAATGGGAGTGTTTTTCACTTTCCAATTTTTTAAAAAACCATTTGGAAACCCGAGGGACTACCCCAAACATAATCAGCATAAAAATAAATAGCGAAATAAAGAGTTTAAGCCAAAAAACATAGGTTAAACTTCCTTCATGAGACCCAACAAGTACTGCTAAAATAATGAGCACTGCAGTGTCGGTTAAAATAGTTCCTCCCACCGTGATAGCAACCTCTTGATTTTTGGTGATTCCTAGCTTGCTTACGATGGGATAGGTAACCAAAGTGTGTGTTGCGAACATGCTAGCAGTCAATAAACTCGCATTAAAGTCGTATCCTAAAAAATAATAACACACAGGAAAACCAAGTCCCAAAGGGATACTAAAAGTAAATAGCCCAAACCAAATGCTTTTATTCCTGTTGGTTTTAAAATCATTTAGATCCAGATCTAATCCTGCAATGAACATGATATATAAAAGTCCAATAGTGGAAAACAGATCTACAAAGAGACTTTTCTCCAATAAATTAAAACCATTAGGACCAATGATAGCCCCTGAAATAATTAAGCCTATTATTCCTGGAATCCTTAATTTGTTCATTAGAATGGGTACCATTAAAATGACAAATAGTATCAATGAAAAAATGAGCACAGGCTTTTCCAACGGAAATTTAAAATGATGCATTACCTGCTCTACTATTTCATCCATTTTACCTCAATTAAATCAACCCTTAAATCTAATCAATAATCTGACTCACCCCCAAGTATTTATGACATTGCACTCCGTAATATCTTTATTGCCCCACAACAAAAAAATTTATTTTTACCATAGAAATCTAAGACCGTAAATCGCAATGAAAATTAGTTGAAAAATGTTAAAAAACCACTAATAAAGTGCGCTTTATGAATATAATCCTATTTGCTTTTCTTAATTTGCGTCAATTGTTTTGAGCCTATGAAATTATATCCTATTGAAGCAGGGAATTTTAAATTAGACGGAGGGGCCATGTTTGGGGTCGTACCAAAATCCATTTGGAACAAGACCAATCCAGCAGATTCCAATAATATGATAGATATCGCCGCAAGGTGCCTCTTAATTGAAGATGGGAACCGCTTGATCCTTATAGATACGGGAATGGGCAACAAACAGTCAGATAAATTCTTCAGTTATTATTACCAATGGGGGGATCATTCTTTAGACAACTCTCTCAATAAATTGGGATTTCATAGGGATGATATTACCGATGTGTTCATGACCCATTTACACTTTGACCATTGTGGGGGAAGTATCCAATGGAACAAGGACAGAACGGGCTATGAACCCGCTTTTAAAAACGCGACTTTCTGGACCAATGAAGACCACTGGAAATGGGCTACTAATCCAAACCCTAGGGAGAAAGCTTCCTTCCTTAAAGAAAATCTGTTACCCATGCAAGAAAGCGGACAGCTCAAATTCCTTGAAAGAAGCAATTCCCCTTTTATGCATAAATCAGAACTCGGTTTTGGTGTCTTATTTGTAGATGGGCATACGGACAAACAAATGATCCCTCACATAGAATACAAAGGTAAAACTTTGGTCTTTGCCGCAGATCTGCTTGCTACAGCTGGGCATATTCCTTTGCCCTATGTTATGGGTTATGACACGAGGCCCTTGTTGACCATGGGCGAAAAAGAACTCTTTTTAGACAATGCCGCAAAGAATAACTTCCATATTTTTTTGGAACACGATGCGCACAATGAAATATGTACCCTTCAACAAACGGAAAAAGGGGTACGCTTAAAAGACATCCATTCCTTTGATGCAATTTTTAACTAACTCAATAAATTATTTCAACTAATGACAATTACATTTTCTAAGTCTTTTTGGGGACTGTGTTCAGCCTCAGTTTTTTTGATTGGGTGCGGTGGTTCTACTGGATTAATCTCTACTCCCATTGAAAACATAGATGCCGTTCCTTTAAAAGTTGCGGAACTTACGGAAGCACAAAAAAGGAATTGGGGACATACAGACCTATTGTACGATACCATTCCCGGAATGAGTGTGGACAGGGCCTATAGTGATATAATAGGAACTAAAAAAGGAGAAAAAGTTATCGTAGCAGTTTTAGATTCTGGAATAGACTTAGATCATGAGGACCTAAAAGCTGTTATTTGGTCCAACACAGCTGAAATTGCAGGGAATGGAAAAGATGACGATAATAACGGTTACATTGATGATCTCCAAGGTTATAACTTTCTAGGAGAATCTTATAATGAACAACTAGAACACACCCGAATAGTCTCTAAAAAGATTGGGGATGCCAATTTACAGGCTAGGGCCAAAGCCAAATTAGACAATGCCTATACCGAGGCCTTGCAAAGCAAACAACAGTACGAACAAATATTCCAAGCGGTAAAAAATGCCGATGTGGCAGTAAAAGAAAAATTAGGTAAGGAAGAATATACCAAAACAGATGTATCGGCCATTAAAACAGATGACGCTTCTATGCAACAACATGTAGGCATATTGCTTCAAATGTTCAACTATGGGGAAAACATCCCAGAAGTGATGAAGGAGCTTGAAAACGGAATTAAACACTTTTCCGAAAGTCTTAACTACAACCTCAATGTAGCCTTTAATGGAAGGACTACAGTTGGCGATGACCCCTATAATTTAATGGATACTACCTACGGTAATGGTAATCCAAAAAACAGGATGGAAGAGGAAAACCATGGTACCCATGTAGCTGGTATTATTGCTGCTGAACGCAATAACGGAAAAGGTGCCAATGGCGTAGCAAACAATGTGGCCATAATGAGTATCCGTGCGGTTCCTAATGGAGATGAATACGATAAGGATATAGCCTTGGGAATACGTTATGCAGTGGATAATGGTGCTAAAATTATTAACGGTAGTTTTGGAAAGTCATTTTCCCCAAATGCCGATTGGGTATACGATGCCATTAAATATGCAGCCTCTAAGGATGTGCTTTTTGTACATGCCGCAGGTAACGACGGACTTAATTTGGATGATCCAAAGAACCCAAACTTTCCCAATGATCAGGTTAATAACGGAGCTGAAATAGCCGACAACGTTATCACCGTTGGTGCTTTGACCAGTAAATATGGTGGTGAAATGGTAGCCTCATTTTCTAACTATGGAGTTATAAATGTAGATGTTTTTGCTCCCGGAGCGGCTATCTACTCTACGGTTCCAAACAATGAGTACGCGTTTTTGGGAGGCACTTCCATGGCGGCACCAGCTGTAGCGGGAATAGCAGCACTTATCCGTTCCCAATACCCTGACCTCAGCGCCCCTCAAGTAAAAAAGATCATCATGCAGTCGGGGATTACAACCAATACATCTGTTATTTTGGACGGTGACCCATCTAAAGCCAGCCCATTTAATAAAATTTCCAAATCTGGAAAAATGGCCAATGCTTACAATGCATTAATATTAGCAGAACAAGTATCTAAAGGAAAAATCAAACTATAACAAATGAAGGATAATAAAGGTTTAGTGTTAGGGCTTTTTATGGCCATAATTTCAGTGTCCACCTCCTTGTGGGCTCAAAATAATACCAGTTATTGGCAACAGCATGTAGATTACACCATGAAGGTGGATATGGATGTGGAAAATTTCCGGTACACCGGAACGCAGACGTTGGTTTATACCAATAATTCCCCTGATGTTTTAGACAGGGTATATTACCACCTATTTTTCAATGCCTTTCAACCAGGTAGTGAAATGGATATCAGACTGCAGGATGTTGAAGACCCAGATAGTAGAATGTTTGTAGATGGCAAGAGTAGGATAGCTCCGCTTACCCCAGAAGAAATAGGATATCTAAAGGTAACTTCCTTAACGCAAGATGGGGCAGAAACCTCATTTGTAGAGGAAGGGACGGTTCTTGTAGTAGAATTAGCAAATCCTATTCAGCCAGGTGCTAAGACCACTTTTGAAATGAATTTCAATGGACAGGTTCCTATTCAAATTAGACGATCAGGAAGGAACAATGCTGAAGGCGTTGCACTATCTATGAGTCAATGGTATCCAAAATTGGCAGAATATGATTTTGAAGGATGGCATGCAGATCCTTATATCGCTAGAGAATTCCATGGCGTATGGGGAGACTTTGACGTCTCTTTAACCATAGATAAGAAGTATGTAATAGGAGGCTCAGGATATTTACAAAACCCACAAGAAATTGGTCATGGATATGAAGCCCAAGGGACTAAAGTAAAAAAGCAGAAAGGAAAAACATTGACTTGGCATTTTAAGGCACCCATGGTGCACGATTTTATGTGGGCAGCAGATCCTGATTACCTTCATGATACGCTACAGGTAGAAAATGGGCCAATGCTTCATTTCCTTTATAAGAACAACCCAGAAATAATAGAAAACTGGAAAAAACTTCAGCCTAAGACCGCTGAAATGATGGCGTTTTTTAGTAAAAATGTAGGTAAATACCCTTATGATCAATATTCCGTAATCCAAGGTGGTGATGGTGGAATGGAATATGCCATGAGCACCTTGATAACCGGAGAACGTTCTTTTGGAAGCTTGGTAGGGGTTACGGCTCATGAAATGGCTCACTCCTGGTTCCAACATATTTTGGCTTCAAATGAGTCCAAGCACGAATGGATGGATGAAGGATTTACCTCTTTTATTTCTGGCCTTTACATGAACGAGTTTATGGGCGAGAAAAAAGACAATCCATTTGAGGGTGCCTATAAAGGGTACTACAGATTAGTGGCTTCTGGAAAAGAACAGCCTCAGACAACGCACTCTGATAGATATGCCTTAAATTTTGCCTATGGGGTTACTGCCTATAGCAAAGGAGAAATATTTTTGGCACAATTAGGATATGTGATCGGGCAAGAAAAATTAATGGAAACCCTTCATAAATATTATGACGACTTTAAATTTAAGCACCCAACCCCCAATGATATTAAAAGAAGTGCAGAAAAAGTATCAGGGATAGAACTGGATTGGTATCTGATAGATTGGACACAGACCACAAATACCATTGATTATGGCATAAAAGCCGTAGAGGAGATGGACGGTAAGACCAAAGTAACCCTAGAAAGAATAGGGCTTATGCCAATGCCGCAGGATATTCTTGTTGTTTATGAAGACGGTAGCCAAGAAACTTTTTATGCGCCTTTAAGAATGATGAGGGGCGAAAAAGAAAACCCATATCCTACTTTGAACAGAACGGTTTTGCCAGATTGGCCATGGGCATATCCTACCTATGATTTCACTATAGACAAACCGGTAGGCGAAGTAAAGGCAGTTGTCCTTGATCCGTCACAACTAATGGCGGATATAGATAGGGAAAATAATTTCTTCCAAAAAGAGGAATAAAACTAACTAGCACCCTTAAAGAGTTCATTAATGCCCTTTTTAGGGTATACGATACGACCCCGTTTAAAGCCCTATCTAAGGTGTTTTAAATGGGGTTCTTTTTTGAAATACTTCTTGGATCGCCCTACAGCCAGAGGGTTTGTTGCCGTGAATTCCACCAAAAAAACTAAAGTAGGCCCATTTTGATTCCCTTTCAAATGGCCAATAAGCCTTTCTTCCTGACCCTTGAATGTTAAAAAGTTCATAGGTCGTTGATAGTAATAATGCCCACTAGTTTTTTTCCACGCACCACGGGAAGGCAGTTAATAGCTTTGGATTGCATAACGCTCTTTGCCTTGGCCAATTGCTCATCCTCGGTAATAGTAATTAGTTGTGTCTTCATTATATCTCGAATACTCTGTTCCAGCTCTCCTGGTTTTCCCAAAAACTGTTCTACATCTGTCCAGGTCAATAGTCCTACCAAATCCAAATTATTGTCAAGAATAGGCACATGGTGTATGTTTTTCCACTGCATCATTTTCAACACCAATTCCGCACTGTCGTTTTCTTGAGCGGTTATGGCTTTGGTGTTCATGGCCTGACCTACTTTAGAGAATTCTTGTTGGATAATGTGTTCATCTCCCCTTGGCAATTCCCAAGCATCAACAGTATACCCTTTCTTTTGCTGTTGATACATAGATGCTGTTAAAATTACCAAGGCATTCAGGGATTTGTGCTCTTTTCTTAATTTTCGATATGCCTGTACCGTCCATCTGGATCCATTGTAAGATTTTATCCTTTTCTCAATGATGGTCAAATAATGTTCCGCATCTTCAGGTGCTACGTCCATTGCGTACAACCCTCTATAGGCCATAGGTAATAGTTGATCCATGAGCAGGTCTTGGCTGGAGACTAATTTTTCGCCCCAATAGAATTGGGCCGCCATCCCATATCTGGCAGCATTGTAAAAATTGGTCTTTACATCCTTAAAATCCATTTTGGTGTGGACGTCATTGTACTTTTTTGGCCTTCCCCTCATTATGCCCACCCAAAACATCATATTGGCAATTTCATCGTCTGTGGTGGGTCCGGAAGGAATATACCGGTTTTCAATACGTACATGTGGTTTGCCCTTGGAAGCCCCATAACAGAGTCGGTTCCATTTGTATACCGTACCATTGTGCAAGTTAAGGGCCCTCAGTTTTGGTGTTTTACCTGCCTTCAGTTCGCTCAAGCTATCGGTCTCGAAATTTGTGGTCAACATACTCCTGAAACCTACAATGGATTCCTTATAGAAATCCACAATGCTTCCTTTGGCCCAGTCGTTACCAAAATTTACCCTTGCCTCCCTTTCATTCAGTAAAAAGGTGCTTGCCCTTGTATCTACACTTTGGGTAAAAAGGGCAATCCGTGTTTCTTGCCATAGTTCCCTTCCCATAAGCATGGGTGCGTTGGTGCATATAGCCAGTAACGGTCCGGCAATGGCTTGTGACCAATTATAAGTATCCCTAAAATCATCAGGATCTATCTGCAAATGAGATTGGTAACTGGTATTGCACCCTTCGTATAACACGGAATCATGGTGTACATTGAGCTCATCCACTCCTTTGATATGAAGTTCAAAATCGTTTTTTCGCATCTCCTTTACAGCCTCGTTCAATATTTGATAGCGCTTAATTGGGGTCATATAAGGGAGATCTAAGTGTTTTTGGGTTATTGTGGGGAGTATTCCAGTAAGAATAATTTTATTACTGTGTTTTTCTGCGACCTCTTCTGCCATTTTCAATAAGTCATCCAATTGCCTGTGCATATCTGAAAAACAAAAGCCTTTTAAAGCCAAGGGATCCAGATTGATCTCCAAATTGTACAAAGCTATTTCCGTGGTAAAATGGGGATCATTTATTTTCTCTAAAATTTCCAAGGCCTTATTTGAAGGTTGCCATGCCCTGTCTACCAAACAGAATTCCTGTTCACCCCCAATACGGATGGGGGTTTTCTCGAACATATCGTTTTGCAGCATATGCTCCAAGGCTTCTATATCCGTTAGTAGCTGTTTTATGTACTTGGAATTATTTGGGCTCTTCAGTAATGCCTCTACATGTAATTCTCCCATTCTCTTTCTTTTTTATTGATGTTCTGTAGCTTAATTAAATCCTCTTACAAATTAACCTCCTTTGAATTTTTGACCTATGATGTATGTCATAAATTAGAAGCTGTGGTTTTTATTTTTACTTTTACGCCACCATGTCATTTACACTCCATAAAAAAGAAAAATTAAAGAGTAAGAAGCTCATCGAACAGTTGTTTGCTGAAGGGAAAAGTGTTTCCAATTATCCCGTAAAACTCATCTATCTTAAAACTGTACATGATGATGGTTCTAAAATTAAAACAGGGGTTACCGCATCGAAAAGAAATTTCAAAAGTGCCGTAAATAGAAATCGGATAAAAAGGCTGATGCGCGAATGTTATCGTTTAAACAAACCTTTAATTTTTAACAACATAGTGGGCGACTATGCGTTTATGTTTTTATACCTTGGTAAAGATATGCCCACTTATGAGCATTTGGAAGCTACCTTTAAGCTCCTTTTTAAAAAACTTATAATAAAAGAGAATCATGAAAAGCTCAATTAAAAAAAAGGTTCTTATCCCTATTATAGCCCTCGTGTTTCTTGTAGTAGGGTCCAGTTTTAAAAGTGATTTCTTTGAAATTGCCAAGCAGATAGAAATTTTCACCACCTTGTTTAAAGAGCTGAACATGAACTATGTGGATGAGACCAATCCTGCAGAACTCATGGACAATGCCATTAAAAATATGTTGGAAGGTCTTGATCCCTATACCAAATTTTTGAATGAACAGGATGTTGAGGCTTATAAAATCAATAATGCAGGCGAATATTCAGGTATTGGTGCCATTGTAAGGTCCTATAAGGATAAATTAGTGGTCATAGAGCCCTACAAAAACTATCCTGCAGATAAAGCCGGTTTAAAAGCGGGGGATGAAATCATCAAAATAGGAGATATTGGCATCTCTGAATTTAAGGATGATGGAAGCGAACTTTTAAAAGGAGCTAATAATACCTCTATAGAAGTGACTTATAAAAGACAGGGACAAACCAGTACAACCACTATTGTTAGAGAAGCTATTGAAGTGGACGCGGTTCCTTATTATAAAATGGTAGATGCCAAGACAGGATATATCGTATTGGCAAAGTTTAATCAGAAAGCATCTGATCAGACAAAAGAGGCCTTGATCAATTTAAAAAATGAAGGAGCTGAAAAAATTATATTAGACCTCAGAGGTAATCCTGGGGGTTTACTTTCAGAGGCCATTAATGTAACCAATCTTTTTATTCCAAAAGGAGAACTGGTAGTCACCACAAAATCTAAAGTCAAAAAATTCAATAGGGAATACCATACAAAAAATCAGCCCGTAGATGAAAGTATACCACTTGTTGTCTTGGTCAATGGCAGAAGTGCGTCAGCTAGTGAGATTGTTTCAGGAAGTTTACAGGATTTGGATCGTGCCGTAATCATGGGAGCTAGAAGCTTTGGAAAAGGGCTAGTGCAAAGACCGCTAAAACTTACTTATGGAACACAGTTGAAGGTAACCATTTCTCGCTATTATACTTCCTCAGGTAGATGTATCCAATCTCTGGATTATTGGAACCGTGACCAGGATGGAAGAGCGGTAAAAAACACCAAGTTTACCGACTTTAAAACACGTAATGGTCGTAAAGTACAAGATGGGGGAGGCGTTTTGCCTGATATAGAGATAAGCGCTTTACGAACCAATGCCCTAACAGAAGGCCTAATAAATAGTAATGTAATTTTTGATTTCGCTACTCAATTTTACTATCAAAATAAATTGAATAGTCCATCTGATTTTAGTTTTTCCGATACCAACTTTCAGGCTTTTAAAACCTTTGTAAACCAAAGTTCTTTTAGCTTTGAGACCAAAACGGAAAAGGCTTTAAAAGAAGCCATGACCCCCGAAGAAAAAGCCATCTATGGAACAGAAGTTGAAGACGGACTTAAAAACTTACTGTTGCAAATAAACAAAAGTAAGCTCACCGCTTTAGACACTTATAAAAACGAACTTGAGAAAAATTTAGAGGACGAAATCATCAAACGCTATTTCTACAGAGAAGGTCTTTATGACTATTACCTTGGTCATGATGATGCAATTTTGGCAGCCAAGGCATTGTTAGCCGACACTTCCAAATATAAGGATATCCTGAAATAATCTTGAAATAGGATTAACAAATTAGTGATAAAAAGGTTAGGATTTGTTCTAGCCTTTTTGCTTTTTATATGGCTATAGAAATAATATCTTATCATCGTTATATTTTATATCTTGGGTAATATTTTTTTTAAAAAAAAACACTATGATATCCAAACACCTTCTACTGCTATGCCTTAGCATGTTTTTAACCTATCCTTTAATGAGTCAAACCCACTTGGGGAAAAAACCCGTAACGATTGAGGAGCTTATGCACCTTAAATCAGTTAAAAATCCGGTACTCAGTCCGGACGGAATATGGGTGGCTTTTACGGTATCTGAAATGGATTTAAAGGAAGATTCTTGGGAGACCAGAATTTGGATGGTTCCGTCAAAAGGTGGGGAAGCCATCCCGATGACTGCAAAGGGTTATTCTGCCTCAGAACCCAAATGGAGCCCTGATAACAAATACCTCTCCTTTCTGGCCTCAAAAAAAGAGGGCGATAAAACTCAAGTTTGGACCATGAACCGTCAAGGTGGTGAAGCTGAACAGCTCACAAAAACTCTCCAAGGGGTTTCTTCTCACGAATGGTCGCCAAAAGGCAAGCAGTTGCTTTTGAGCATTAAAGATCCCAAGCCTGAGGAACTTACAAAAGACAAAGAGGATGACAAAAAACCCAAGCCCTATGTCGTGGACCGTCTACAATTTAAACAAGATTATCAAGGGTATCTGGACAGATACAGAACCCACCTGTATACAATGATCCTTGGCGATTCTATACCTAGGCAGCTAACCTCTGGGGATTTTGATGACGAAGATCCTGTTTGGAGCCCAGACGGAACTCAAATTGCCTTTACCAGCAATAGATCGGATAACCCTGATGGAAATTCGAATAACGATATCTGGATTGTAAATGCCAACAATACCAATAAAGGGAAGTCTTTAAAGCAAGTCACTACCAATTCAAATTCCGATTTTTATCCTCAGTGGAGTCCAGACGGTAAGCACATAGTGTATAGAACCGTTACTGATAAGAAGGCAATTTGGTACGCCACCCAAAAACTAGCTATTATCCCTGTGGATGGGGGACAACCGACTCTGCTAGCCGAAGGGTTAGACCGAAATATAAGTAAGCCAACCTTCTCAGACGATGGGAAGCTCATTTATTTTATTTTAGAGGAAAGCGGCACAAGTATTCTTTCTTCCATTGAACCTACAGGAAAAAATTTCAAAAGGGTGATCCAAGGGGATATTAGCATATCCGACTATGACCTAAAAGCGGACCTTATCATCCCTTTATTAGGCAAGGCAAACCAGCCGTTTGAGGTGTACAGTTTTACAAACACCTTAAAAAAAATTACCTCACTAAACGATGGGTTGTTGGATAATATAGAGAAACCTAGCATAGAAAAAATAAACTTTAAAAGTGCCGATGGTACAGAAATAGAAGGCTTTGTTGTGAAACCAATTGGTTTTGATACAACTAAAAAGTACCCTACCATTCTTTGGATACATGGAGGGCCTGTAAGCCAATATCAATTTGAATACGATGTAGAGCCTCAATTGTACGCTGCCAATGGCTACGTGACCCTCCTAATTAACCCAAGAGGTTCTTCTGGATATGGCCAAGCATTCTCAGAGGCCCTTTTTGCCGATTGGGGGAATAAGGATTACCAAGATGTTATGGCCGCAGTTGATTATGTGATAGGACAAGGGTACGCAGATCCTTCTAAATTGGGAGTAGGGGGCTGGTCTTATGGTGGAATCCTTACTAATTATGTCATCACAAAAACAGATCGATTCAAAGGGGCCGTTTCAGGAGCTAGTGAAGGCTTATACCGGGCCAATTATGGGCATGATCACTACCAGCTGACTTGGGAATTAGAGCTGGGGTTACCTTGGGAAAATGCGGAAGCTTGGGAGAAAATTTCGCCTTTCAATCAGGTTGCTAACATCACCACACCAACATTGTGGATTGGGGGAGAAAAAGATTGGAACGTGCCTATTCTAAATTCCGAACAGATGTACCAGGCCATGAAGAGATTGGGAAGGGAAACCCAATTGGTGGTTTATCCCGGAGAGCATCATGGAATCAGACGTCCAACTTTTGTAAAGGATCGTCTAGAACGTTACCTCCAATGGTTCAAAACCCATGTAAAAGAAAGCAATTAATACGTGACACATAGGGTAAATCCCATGACTTATTGTGTCCTTTGTTGTATCAATTCATGCAAAAAAAAGAAAGCCTTGGTCACTTTCTTTAAAAATAAAATATAACATGACAAAAAGAGACGAATATTTTATGCGTAGGGCAATCCATTTATCTGCTGAAGGAATGAATGCGAATGCTGGTGGACCCTTTGGAGCGGTCATTGTGAAAAATAATGAAATTGTTGCAGAAGGTTACAATAGAGTAACGTCTACAAATGACCCTACCGCCCATGCTGAAATTGTTGCCATTAGGCGTGCCTGTGAAAAGATTGGAACTGCCCAATTGGACGGTTGCACCATATATACATCATGCGAGCCCTGCCCTATGTGCTTGGGAGCTATCTATTGGGCACATCTAAAACAAGTCTTTTTTGCTTGCGACCGTGAAGATGCCGCCGCCGTACAATTCGATGACCAATTTATTTACGACGAGCTGAAAAAGGACATGGGAGACCGAGAAATAAAATTTGTGTGCCTTTTAAGAAAAGAAGGGGTGAAAGTTTTTGAGCAGTGGGCCAATAAAACCAACAAAATAGCGTACTAAATTTCGATAACAAAATATGGAAACTTATTTGGATTTGGAGACCTGGAACAGAAGAGATCATTTTCATTTTTTCAACGGATTTGAAGAACCATTTTGGGGAATTACAGTAGATATTGATTGCTCCATTGCCTATGCTAAAGCGAAAGCATCCAACGTTTCCTTCTTTTTGTGGTACCTACACAAATCGATCACGGCTGTCAACAAAATTCAAGAATTTAAATTTAGAATTGATGACCAGAATAGGGTAGTTATACATGATATAATATCTGCCTCCGCCACCATTGATAGACCAAATGGAACTTTTGGTTTTAGTTATATCAATTTTTATCAAGATTTTGGAACCTTTCAGAAAGAAGCTCAAAAGGAAATAAAAAGGGTGCAAAAAACGAGCAATTTAGTGCCCACTACAAACTCTGACGCAGTGGTCCACTATTCCTCCTTGCCTTGGTTGAAATTCACGGCATTTTCACATGCCAGAAGATTTAGCACAAAAGACAGTATTCCCAAAATATCCTTTGGAAAAATGACAGAAACCAATGACATAAAAACAATGCCCGTCTCAATTCATGTGCATCATGGCCTTGTTGACGGATTTCATATGGGTAAGTATGTAGAACTCTTTCAACAACTCATGAATAAATAATGATATTTTAAAGCGCGGAGCCTTAGCTGCTTGTCTAAAAAAATAATATTGAAAAAAGAAAACAATTAAATATTTGTATTATTTTTAATCCAACATATTTAATTTTCGTCATGAGTAAAGGCACTGTAAAATTCTTCAACGAATCCAAGGGATTTGGTTTTATCGTTGAGGAAGGTTCAAAAAAAGAACACTTCGTTCACATTTCAGGATTAATTGATGAAATCCGTGAAGGTGATGCAGTAGAATTTGAACTAAAGGAAGGTAAAAAAGGAGTGAACGCAGTAAATGTAACAGTACTATAATTTATCTGATTTCTCCACTTTTTAGTACCGTATCAGCCCGTCTTCAACGACGGGCTTTTTTTGACCAAAAAAATTAACTGTTATGATTACGAATACCAAAAAATTAACTGACCCCTACAGCAAAAGTAGCGCTATTGTGTTGTTCACATTAATGGTCATGGGATTACCCCTTCTTCAGGCACAAGAACCATCATCCTTCAAGTGGAAAAATAGGTTGTTATTGATCCTTGTGAAGACCTTATCAGAGGATGTTTATATACAACAGATGGCTGAATTAAATGCCCATAAAAAAGGATTGAATGACAGAAAACTTATGGTATATCAAATACAACCAAATAGGTACACCATTGGCTTATCGGACCATAATTGGCAGCAATCAAGACAGTTGTATGAAAGAAATAAGAAAACAAAGACCCCTTACGAAATCATTTTGGTGGGTTTGGATGGTGGCAACAAATTACGCAAGACCACATTTCTTAGTTGTCAAGAACTTTTTGACGCCATAGATGCAATGCCTATGAGAAGATGAAAAAAGCAATAAAATTCTATGATTGGTCTTGATAACCAATAATATAAGTTGTGTACTCTAAGATGTAATGCACTTAAATATTTTAAACTATGTGACATTTAATGGCGTACATTCGCCCAAAAAATAAATGACCATAGAATCTAGGGTATTAGCAGTTGAAGCATTGTACGGTCAACTTGAAAAAGAAATTTCCGAATTCCAATCCCACACCAAACTACATTGCGTCGCCGGCTGTGGAAAATGTTGTACCAAACCAGACATTGATGCGTCTCCTTTAGAGTTTCTACCGTGGGCATTCCATCTTTTTTTGACAGGGAAAGCAGAAGAAACCTTGGAGATCTTAAAGGAACGATCCTCTACCCTATGTCTTTTGTATAACCCAGTTTCACTTTTTGGCGGTAACAATGGTAGCTGTAGCCAATACAAATACCGTGGATTAATCTGTCGTCTTTTTGGTTATGGAGCCAATAGAGATAAGGTGGGGCAGTTACGCTTAGCTACTTGCAAAATAATCAAAGAAGGGCAAAAAGAAAACTACCAAAAGGCATCTGAAGAAATTACCAAAGAATTACATGTGCCCATTTTTACCGATTATTATATGAATCTCTCACAAATCGACTTTAGAATGGGGAATATTATTGTTCCTATTAATGATGCTTTAAGAATGGCTATTGAGGAGGTATTACAATATTACGCATATCGCCCATTTCCAAGTGGACTTAAAGTTACAGCATAATTGTAACGCTACTTATTTTCTACACTCTTTATAAGCGCATAAAAAACACTTCAATTATTGTCGCTATTTTACTGATTATATGTATCTTACTATACTGTTTGATGCCAAATTCCCCTATAAATTACTAAAATCTGATACCGATGGGGGAAGTTATAAAAATTCTTATTGTAGAGGATGAGATGCTGATTGCCGCTAATATCTCCCTACAACTACAAAATCTTGGTTACGAAATTGGAGGTATATTCCCTAGGGGAGAAGAAGCTTTGGCGCATTTAAAAGAACATCGTGCAGATATTGTCCTATTAGATATTCAGTTAAAAGGCACGTTAGACGGAATTGAAACCGCTGAAAAAATAAAGGAGCTTTACAATCTTGCTATCATCTTTCTAACTGCTAACACAGATGATTTACATTTTAGACGCGCAAAGAATACCCATCCACATGCCTTCATTTCCAAGCCCTTTAAAAAATTAGATTTACAACATGCTATTGAACTTACCGCTAGTAATCATTTGCAGCCTATGCGTCCCAATAATTCATTGCCAAAGGCTGCTAATTCACCAATTATGTTGGAAGACCGCATTTTTGTAAGGCATAATGATAAAATGGTAAAAATCATTATCAAGGACATACAATATATAGAGGCAGAAAGAAACTATTCAAGGATTTATTGCTGCAATAAATCCTTTTTGTTGGTCATTACATTAAAGGAAATGGATAAAAAATTGCCCCAAGAACATTTTATCCGTATTCATAGGTCGTTTGTAATCAACCTGTCACAAGTAGACGAGGTTGCTAATACACATGTGGTCATCTCAAAAAAAGCGGTGCCATTAAGCAAAACATATCGGAAAAATTTAATGGAACGCTTACAGACCATTTAGGGTTGTATCCGACTAAATTTTAAGATTGCCTTTGTGCCGTTATTGGTATGCTCATAGGTGAGTTTTCCGCCCAATTGTTGCACCAGTAAGTCTATTAATTGCTTTCCAAAACCTTTGGTTTTCTCATGTTCTTCTTTAGATTGGCCCACCCCATTATCGGCGACCTGTAACACTATTAGTCTGGTGTTTTCAAGCTGCATAAACAGCCCTATTGTTCCGTTCATGTTGTTTGGAAATGCATACTTAAAACTGTTAGTCAGC
Organism: Sediminicola arcticus; assembly: GCF_040566695.1. Lineage (NCBI taxonomy): Bacteria > Pseudomonadati > Bacteroidota > Flavobacteriia > Flavobacteriales > Flavobacteriaceae > Sediminicola > Sediminicola arcticus. The sequence goes on from NZ_JBEXAE010000001.1 coordinate 525,887, forward strand.
AATTCATTTACAATAAGGCCAATGGGTACAGCCGTGTCCATATCAAGACTAATATTCTGAATTTTATAATTGATGTTAATCCTTTCTTCTGCCCCAAAAGATTCTAATACGTGTGTTCCTAGATCACTAAAGTAATCACCCATATCAATGGCAGCTATATTCCTATCCTGATATAATCGTTGGTGAATCATACTCATAGAATATACCCTGTTTTGTATTTCTTGCAATGAGAAGGTCAGCTTACTGTTCTCCAAGTGGGAAGCCTGTAGCGCTAACAAACTAGAGACAATTTCTAGATTATTTTTGACCCTATGATGAACCTCCTTAATCAAATACTCCTTTTCCTTGTTTTGTTCTTGTAGCTTTTTATTTTTTTTTCTGTTCGCCTTAATCGCCATGTATCCAAATCCCAAAAACATCATAGACAAGGCAATAGTTATCACCATAAATACCTGTCGCGTATTTTGTTGCTTCAATTTGGTTTCCTGTAATTGAATCGTATTTTCCTTTTGGGCAACTTCAAACTGCGTTTGAAGTAAGGAAATTCGTTGATCAGCTTCAGCGGTAAAAATTTCCTTTTCCAATTTGTCGTACTCCTCAAAAGCGGAATATGCTTCTTGGTAATTGTGGTTGCCAGCATGTGCCTTTCCCAATGCCTCGTAAGCCTGACTTAAATAAAAAACATCCCCAAATTCGTCCGTTGCTATAGATAAACATTGTTCCAAACTTTCAATGGCCGATATATATTTACCCTGTAAATTTTGAAGTTTTCCCTGTGATAGCCATGAGCGCATCAATAAAAACTGATTATCTAGCAATTGGGAATATTTGATAGCCGAACTGGTCGCCTGCTCTCCCTTATTAAATTTCCCAAGAAAAGAATAAAGGTCTATCAACGATATATAAACATCTGCCAAATTATTATAAAATCCATATCGTTGCCCTATAACAATAGATTGCTCATAATACTTCAACGCGCTTGTATAATCCTCCAACCCTAAATAATTATTTCCTACCACATAAAGTGCAAAGCCATAATCAAGGTCCGTAATTCCCCTTTCCTTAAATAGATTAACCGAAGTGAGGCCATTTTTTAACCCTATTTTAAACTTAGATTGTTTCCAAAAAAGGTTACTTAAATCACTGTAGCCTTGGGCTTGGGCCCATTTATCGTTTAGGGCTTCCCCTAACCGCAAGGTTTCCATCGCATAATCTGCGGCTTTTCCCAAATCGCCCCTGCGTTCAAAAACATATCCAAGTTGGGTGTTTAAAAAAGGAAGGTCTTCTTTTATTACTTTGGTCTTGGCAGCTTCCAATTGCTGTTCTGCTACATTCAAATTCTCCATGCGAAGCAAGATAGCTCCCTGGGTCACTAGTAACCTTCCTTCCCATTGGGTATTCCCCAATCGCTCTGCTAGCAATATGCCTTTTTTGCTGAATTCCAACGCCGTGTTAAGGTTTCTGGTGTGCCAATAATACGCAAGATCGTTTATGACTTTTAATTTTATAGTATCGTTGGTTATAGACGAAAGACCTTCTTCTAATTCATCTAGGTAGGAAATTCCAAAATTATCAGTATCAACAAAAATTTGGTTGTAGGGAGGTTCTCTATCAAAATCGAAGATTTGACCATAGGAAATCGTATTGTTCACAAAGGACAACAACAAGGTCATTATCAATTTTAGAATAGCTCTTTCCATTGATTTATAATACTTTACAAATAAGACCCAAGGTATCTAAAGGTACAATTATTAATAACGTAAATCTTTCGATAATAAAATACCCTATTTCGGGAACAAATAAGTGGCACTCGTCCTAAGGTGGTTGTTTTTAGAGAATAAAAGTTATTCCTTAACTAGCCCAAACTATTTCCCCAATAGTTTATCCAATTAATTTTTGCCTTATGAGAGCCCTATTTTCCTTTTTTATATTCTTCTTTTTTATAGGCTATTCCTGTACCGGAATATCCATGCAAACGGAAAAGGAAAGAATACAAACTGAGCAAAATGTTATAAAAAATATTAGTATCTATATCACCACTGTTTGGAACCTTAATAATGTTGAAGCTTTGGAGGGCATAACCGGAACGGGTTTTATCCGCACTTTAAACGGCATAAAAGTGGTAGCCTCACAAAATGAATTAAAAGCACACATCAATGTTTTTATAAAGGGCTTTCCTGATCTAGAAGTTTCATTGGAAAATGTATACCTCGCTGAAGAAAACGCCTTTATCAATTGGAATTTTACAGGACTAAACTCTGGGGTTTACGGCGAGTATCCCCCTACGGATAAAAAAGTAAGAATTGGAGGTATCAGCCAAATAACATTTAATAAGGAGGGGATTTTAACCAAAGAAGACACGTATTTCAATGAGTTGAGCCTTTTGCAGCAATTAGGGTATCATTTAAACCCTCCCAATCCTAAAACCGATATGAAGTAATCCAAACCCCTTGGAGGAGAAGATTAACATGTATTTAAAATAAACCATTAAATAAATAAATCATGAAAAAACTAATCATTATTGGGATCATTGCCATCCTTTTTGTCGCATGCCAAAGCAAAGCCCCTGAACGTTATTCTACTACAGGGCCAGAAATAGACTTAGTGAAGCAAATGGTTCAGGATTATGAAGCAGGCGATTGGGAAACCTGGATCACACATTTTGCGGATACCGCAAAGATTCATCACAATACTTGGGAAAACATTTCGGCTACACCATTAGAAATAAGAGATAATTTTAAAGCCAATCTTTCTGCCCTCTCCTCCTATGAATTTGAAGATGCCCCAATTTACTATGAAAAAGTAGTAACCGATGAAGGTAAGACTTGGGTTAATTTTTGGGGAAATTGGAGAGGGGTCTTTGCTGCCAATGGAAAGGAAATTACATTTCCTGTACATCTAAGTATAAATGTGGAAGATGGGAAGGTACAAGAAGAGTTTGGTATGTATAATATGGCAGATTTTGTCATGGAAATAAACACGCTACATAACGCGTCTGCTGATGAAAAAGAAATCCAAGCCTCTATTCAAAAAGTTACGGAGGCATGGAACAAAAATGATAAATCACTTTTTACATCCGTCACAGTTAAAGACTTTGTGAGGAATGGAAATGGTATCCGTGTGGCCAATAATCAGGCTGAGTACGGAGGTTTCATGGATCTATATCATAATGCCTTCCCAGACTTTAAAGTAGCTATAAATAAAACAGTTATTACAGGAAATACAGCCTATATAGATTGGACAGTAACAGGAACCAACACAGGAGAATTTATGGGCAATCCGGCCGTGAATAAAAAAATCAAAACCAATGGCTTGAGTGTTTGGACGTTTAACCCAGAAGGTAAGGCGGTTCAAGAAAATGTTTTTTCAGATAATTTGGAAGTATACGAACAGTTGGGGTATACCATGCCAACACCCAAATAAGGAATTATAACAAACCTAACGGCTATGCTATTTTGATTTGTTTTCGGGGGGAAAAAATCAGAGAGTACGTTAGGTTTTTTAAAAAGCATTTATAAAAATGTGTGCAACGATATGATATGCCCCCATCATCGTTTAGAAAAAACATCCCCAGCATTTTAACCCTAAAAAAGTAAGCTATGGACACAAAAATAAAAACTGAAATAAGCCCTTCAAAGATTATAGAGACGGGAATGGGATTTTGGGCCTCAAAAACCCTTTTAACTGCTGTAAATCTTGGATTATTCACCCTATTAGCAAAGGGCACACTATCTGCAGAGGAAATAAAGGAACATTTAGAATTGAATGAACGAAGTATCTACGACTATTTAGATGCATTGGTAGCCCTTGGATTCTTAAAAAGAAAGGGGTTGTTAGAAACAGCCACATATACCAATACGGCAGAAACTGATTTTTATCTTGATAAAAATAAAGCAACCTACATAGGGGGTATGCTGGAGATGGGCAATAACAGATTATATCCCTTTTGGAATAATTTAGAGGATGCTTTAAAAACAGGACTTCCACAGAATGAGGTTAAAAATAGCAACATGCCCCTTTTCGAGGTCTTATATTCCAATGAACAAAGACTGCGTCAGTTTATTAGTGCTATGGGAGGATTTCAAATGGCTAATTTTACTGCTTTTGCAAAGAACTTTGATTTTTCGGATCATAAAACACTTTGTGATATCGGTGGGGCTGGTTGCGAATTATCCATACAAGTTTCTACCCTTCATCCTCATATGAAATGTATCTCCTTTGACCTTCCCAAAGTATCTGAAATCGCAAAGGAAAAATTAGAGGAAATGGACTTTTCCCCGAGAATAAATATTGTTTCCGGTAATTTTTTTAATGAAGATTTCCCAAGTGTTGATATAATCACAATGGGCAACATACTTCATGATTGGGGCACAAGGGATAAAAAATTATTGATTTCCAAAGCATACCAGGCCTTGCCAAAAGGTGGCGCTTTAGTAGTATTAGAGAACCTAATTGACGACGATAGAAATGAGAATGTTTTTGGGCTATTAATGTCTTTGAACATGCTGATTGAAACGTATGAAGGGTACGATTATACGGCCTCTAAATTTAACCGCTGGGCACATGAGGCGGGCTTTGTGCGAACCGAGGTAATGCCATTAATAGGGCCTACAAGCGCCGCTATAGCCTACAAATAAACAATAACTTTTAAATATAAAAACAAATGAAAAAACTACTCTTTACATTATTACTAATACCAGTATTAGTAATGGCACAGGGTGCAACTGAATATGCCGTAATTGAGAACGGTATGATTACAGTAAATCCTACAAAAATTAAAGAATTCGAAAAAGGTGTTGCCGCACATAACAAAATGTTTCACGCAGCTGGTACCTATGGAGCAAGAGTATATTGGATTTCTAATGGACCCAATGTTGGTAAATACATGTGGGTCATGGGACCATTAACTTGGAGTGCCATGGACGCAAGACCAGCAAAGGCAGGTCATGATGAGGATTGGAATGCGAATGTGTTGCCTTATACCATGGCAGAAGGAAATCAAACCTATTGGAGGTTTCATGCAGCCCTTTCCAACTTTCCAAAAGATTTCAATTTAAAATATTTAAAGGTTATGATGCTAGACGTGGTACCCTTTAAAATAGAGCAGTTTTTAGAGCAGTTAGATAAAATTGCCACCGTGATGAAATCTAAATATCCCACCGAGTCCTATGGCATGTATACCAATGAAATGCCTAGTGCGAAGGAAGGCGGGGATTTTGCCTATGTTGATTTTTTTGATAAAATGGGTTTTCTGGGAAGGGAAGATACTTTTCCAAAGGATTTCGAAGCTGTTCATGGTGAACATAGCTGGGAAGAATTTATAAGTGTGATGAATGAGACCACTAAGGGTACGCGAACAGAACTCTGGATATTTCGGGAAGACTTAAGCGGACTTAGCAGTAAGGTAATTGCCATGGAACGGCAATAAGTATCAAAATAATTTATCTGCTGATCAATAAATAAACACCACTGCTAGAACCCGGCTAAACCCGGGTTTTATTTTAAAAGAAAATTACCTTTTACTTATTTTATTTCCGGAAATGGCTTTTTGACGGGAACATTTGAATCTGCTTATCTCAGGGTTACGCTTCTTTAGATGCTTTTGGCTAACACCGCTATTCACCCTCTTTCTCCAACGCTTAAAACTACCTTCTTTAAGATTGGTCCGCATCAATTTTATAACTTCCTTTTCGGGAATTTCAAACTGAAATTCGATGGCTTCAAAAGGCGTTCGGTCCTCCCATGCCATTTCTATAATCCTATCTAGTTCTCTCTCATTAAATTCTGTCCTCATTCAATTATTTTACTTGTTTTAATCCTACGTTAGCCTTCTCCCACATCTGATCTGCGTTTAACCTAAAACTACCCACAAAATCAAAATTACACTCGTGAGGTGCTATCACCGATAAAAAGGGTTCTTCTTTTTTATTCCTATATAAATGATAGGTAGAACCTATTACAGGTTCAAAATTAAAACGAGCCCCATAAATAAGGTTGTTATATTCAAACTGTTCCATCATCTCATCATAGGCCGCCTTTAGTTCAACATACTTGGTGTTGATCTGATGATTGACCTTATGAATGTTCCTGTTTTTCCAGGCAACGGTATCCGTCGCAGTAATTTTAGGAGCCCCCACTCCGGTAGCGTAAGGTTTTAAAGCCGCATCATAACGTTGACTTTCCTCATCAAAAACAATCTGATCTGGTTTTTTTGTGCTACTCATATTATCTTGGTGACATGTGCCAATAGCTTATACTACTTTAAAAAATCGGTGATTTTTGAACTCAAGGGATCGATAGAAGATTCGAACATTTCTAATAATTGGCCTTTTTCATCCAACAAATATTTTTGAAAGTTCCATTTAACATTGGAACTCTTATTCCCGTTTTTATCTTTTTTTGTCAGCCACTGGTAAAGAGGATGCTGTTGATCACCTTTAACCTCTAACTTCTCTGTCATTAAAAAATTAACCCCGTAATTACGTTCACAAAAATCCTTAATCTGCTCTGCATTTCCAGGCTCTTGAGAACCAAACTGATTACAAGGACATCCTATGATGACTAATTTATCTCCAAAGGCGTCTTGTAATTTTTGTAATGGGCCATATTGTTTTGTATACCCACACTTAGAAGCTACATTTACGAAAAGCAGCTTTTTTCCCTTAAATTTATCCAAATGAATTGGATTTCCATTCAAAGCATTTATTTCAATAGTGTATATGGTCGAATCTTTTACCGGCTGATTAATATCCATAGGAATTTTATTCAATACCAATTTCTTGGCTAAAGTTTTTAAGGGATGCATGACCGTAATTTTATGCTGACAAATTACCTTTTAGGCGCTTTTCTATTTTTTGTTTGATAACGGTCAGACGCTTCATGAGATCCATGATCCCACTGTCCTTTTTTTCCTTGTAAACCTCATTGAGTCCAAGGATAAGTTCCTTAACCTCTCGAGAGGCAACAATACGGTCGTTAGTAGATTTGAATGAAGTTTTGCGTTGTTCAAACTCCAAAGCTCTATCCATTATATCCATAGAAGAATTATTTATTATTTATTTTTAATATCAATCCAATTGTTCCAATTTCTTCATAATTTCTTCAGCTTCAAAAACTTTTTCATCACTTTGCTTTCTATTTGTGGTGGAAAGGGCGTGAGCCTCCTTCATTAGTTTTTGATATTTTTCCTGAAGAACTTCTTTTTCTGATTTCTTTTTGAACAATCCGAACATAGCAATTTATGTATTAATTTTTGGAGTACACACTTTCTTAAGTTGATATTAACATGTAAGTGGTGAATTTACAAAATGTTTATATATATTTTGTTTTTGTTAAACAAAATAACATACATTTAACCTTTTTTACCTCCCTGATATTCGGTAGAGTCAGTTTCCGGATTTCTACGACCTTGAAGATATTCATGTTTTTGAGAATATTTTTTATATTTAGTGTGATTTGGTTCCGTTTTCGTCACCCTCCTAAAATCTTTTTTAAAAATTGCTTGGGCTTCTGGGATATTCGTAACTTTTCCTCATAAAAATCAACCAAGATGAAAAGACGTAATTTCTTTTTACTTTCCTTGGCCGGAGTAGCAACTGTGGCCATTCCTTCCTACTATATTTGGAATAACAGAAATTTAAGGAAAAATCTTCTTTATGAGCCAAGAATTCTGACTTCTATTTTAGAAACTTCAGATATTGTTACTATAGGAAGAATCTACAGCGAGCAGTTCCCCAAGATTAAGCTGAAAAAAAAATTACAAAATTTTCTTATTGAAAACAAAGACAGGGAAAATAGGGATCTAGAAATTATTTTGGAGGCGACCGTTAAAAAAGACTTCCAAACTGGGAATACAGTTGTTCTGGACGGTTGGATCCTCTCAGAAACAGAGGCTATACAATGTGCCCTTTTTTCAACTTCAGAATTAAATCAATCCTAAAATGCATATAGACTCAAGAGACCTGGAGGCCAATACTGTCATAGAAGGTGACATATGTATCATTGGAGCTGGTGCTGCCGGCGTAAGCATAGCGCTAGATTGGATTAATTCTCCGTTTAAGGTAATCCTCTTAGAGGGTGGTGGGTTTGAATATGAAGATGAAATACAAGATTCTTATGCAGGGGAAACTTCTGGCCAAAAATATTATCCTTTAAAATCTAGCAGATTACATTATTTTGGAGGAACAACAGGACATTGGGCGGGCATGTGCTCACCATTTGATGACATAGATTTTATGGAACGTGATTGGGTGCCAAACAGCGGTTGGCCTATTACCAAAAAAGACTTAGATCCATACTACAAAAAAGCACATGAAACCTTACAACTAGGCCCTTACAATTACGATTTTGAGTATTGGCAAAGGGTTATTCCAAATCTGAACCCACTCCCTTTGGACAAAAATGTGGTTTGGAACAAAATGTGGCAATATAGCTTGGCTCGTTTTGGAAAACTCTATAAAGATACCATTACAGATGCCTCAAATATACATCTCTATACCTATGCGAATGTCACCGAAATAAATGCCAATCTCAATGGGAATCATATTGGGAAAGCAACACTTAAAAATCTTGCGGGTAAGACCCATACTGTGAGAGCCAAATATTTTATAATGGCTTGTGGAGCCATTCAAAATGCTCGACTTTTATTAGCATCTAAGTCCATTGTCCAAAATGGGTTGGGAAATGATAACGACCTTGTGGGACGTTATTTTATGGAGCATTTGGAAGTGCCGTCTGCCGAACTTTGGCTGTCAAAGCCCTTTCCAACAGATCTCTATTCATGGACATTTGGAAAAACTAAAGCTAGTGCAGAATTGGCCATTTCTGAAAAAATGCAGCAAGAACACCGTATTTTGAATGGTACTGCTTCCTTGGTTCCATTAACTATTGGCAGGCTTCAAAAATCTAGACTGGATACTTGGGCAGATGAAGATCCTAAAAAAGCCATGAAGAGTATGTTGCAAGATTGGGAATTGGCCGCGGAAAAGGCTAAAAAAGAGAATAAAGGTGCCATTTCCAAAGCATATCAATTGAATACTAGAATAGAACAGGCACCAAACCCCAATTCCCGAGTGACCCTGGGCTCAGAACTAGATGCGCTAGGGGTACCTAGAGCTAACCTTCATTGGGAACTTACGAGCTTGGACAAAAGAAGTATCCGTAAAATATATGAACTAATCGGTCAACAAATGGGAATATGCAATTTGGGCAGAGTACGTCTTTTAGAGTTTCTTCAAGATCCTAATGACAATTCTTTCCCAGAGACAGTTAATGGAGGATGGCATCATATGGGCACCACAAGAATGGCTAATGATCCAAAGCAAGGCGTAGTGGACGCCAACTGCAAGGTGCATAGGATATCTAATCTTTATGTGGCCGGGTCTGGCTGTTATACCACCTCTGGCGCACCTAATCCAACCCTGACATTAGTAGCCCTTTCCCTTCGTTTATCCGATCATTTAAAAAACAAAATAAAAGACTAAAACCTCCAATAAACAGAGAGCCTATCATTATTGGTAACATATTAAAAATAAGGACAGCAATGGACACATATATTGAGGAGGGAGCCTTTAAAGGGATCAATTTTCTAGAATCCACGCTAAAAAAAGCAACCTATGAATATTGTTCCTTCGATAACTGCATTTTTTCAGAATGTTATTTATCCAATATGGTATTTGTGGAATGTACTTTTACCGATTGTAATTTTAGCATAGCACATCTAAAAAAGCTGCTTTTCGAGATGTGGTATTTAAAGATTGTAAACTTATGGGGCTGCGTTTTGATGAAATAGATGAATTTTTATTTCAGGTAAGTTTTACAGGATGCAACCTGCAATTATCCTCCTTTTATCAGAAAAATCTCTCCCACACAAAATTTGCACATTGCAATCTAGAAGGGGTAGATTTTACAGGAGTAACTCTACTTGAAGCAACTTTTGACCAATGTAATCTTAGAAATGCCTTATTTGATAGGGCCAATTTAGAAAAATCGAACTTTTCTACATCCTATCACATACAAATTGATTTAGATAGGAATAAATTAAAAAATGCCAAATTCTCAATCGAAGGGGCTCTTGGACTTTTGGTTAAATACAAAATTAAAATTGAATAGTATGAAAACTTTACATGTTGTTCTAATCATAGTGTTGGCCCTCGTTTCATGCAAAGAAAAGAATACATCTAGGTCTACATCAGTAATAGATTCAGGTGCTATTCCCCTAATTTCAAATCAGGTTTCCTTGATTATTTTGGGAACTATCCAAGATGCAGGTTCTCCCCATATTGCATGTACCAAGGCTTGTTGTGAAAATTTATTTTTTAATCCAAATATTGACAGAAAAGTGGTCTCTTTGGGTGTAATAGACTCAGATCATAAAAAGAAATACCTCTTTGAGGCCACCCCAGATATTTCTAAACAGATTAAAGCACTTAAGAACTACGACTTGTCTATCCCAGGGGAAACTCCCGATGGTATCTTCCTAAGCCATGCGCATATTGGACACTATACGGGTCTTATATACCTAGGTAAGGAAGCAATGAATTCCAAAAATATTCCTGTTTTTACTATGCCAAAAATGAAGACCTTCTTAGAAAATAATGGTCCTTGGAGCCAGCTAGTGAACACTAATAATATTACCCTTCAAAAATTATCCAATATGCAAGAGGAGAGACTAACAGACCATCTAACTGTTGTTCCTTTTACAGTGCCGCATAGAGATGAGTATTCTGAAACCGTTGGTTATACCATAATAGGTCCCAATAAAAAAGTGTTATTTATACCAGATATCGATAAATGGAATAGATGGGATACCAATATCATAGAGGCTATTTCCAAGGTAGACCTTGCCTTTATTGATGCCACCTTCTACGATAGTGAAGAATTGAACAATAGGAACATGGCAGAAATTCCACATCCCTTTGTTATTGAGAGCATGGCTCTCTTTAAAAACTTTTCTCCTAAGGAAAAAGCCAAAATCTATTTTATCCATTTAAACCACACTAATCCGTTGTTGGATAAGAATAGCGAAGCATATAAAAAAGTTATATTTAACGGTTTTCAGGTCGCGAATATCAATGACGTATTTTCCTTATAAAACAGTTATTTTTTGGTAAGCGCCTCTTTTTCAAAAGAGATGGCGTCCCACCCTGTCTCTATAAAACTCCGTATATTTTGATGATCATCCTTATCCGGATTCTGTAGTACATCAATCCTATAATAGCCTCCAAAACAAACCAAAGTTTCTTTTTTGTTCAAAGCATGGAGTTTAGCAAAAGAAAAAATCTTACAGGATCCGGAATTCTATCCTTCCTCGTTTACCAGCTTTCCGTTGATGAACCTTACTGGCACAAAATTGTAATTATTCTCTATTACATTCATGGTATTCTTAAATGATATTCTTGAAGGATTATTCCTTATTTTTTCTAAAAATGCCGAAATAGTCATTAAAAGTTGTTTTGCCGTTTTTGTATGCAAATATATACCCTGTAAAACGTTAGTTTAAATTGTGAAAACAATATCTGTTTAATTATATCCCGTAAAGCAGAGGTTGTTCCTTTTAAAGGTATAGTTATATCGTTTTTATTCGTTAAAATACTGTTAATCAAATATTTAAATTTGTGTTTTAAATATTTTGTAGTACCTTAACAGGTATGATACAGTCGGAAAAGCTAGAAAACCAGGAATTTTTAAAAAAATCAATACGCCATTTAGAATCTAGGGGCTTCGAATCCATAAAGGCAGATTTGGAAGGCTTCGAACACCCTAAATCCTATTTAAAAAAGAGTAGTGGAATGCATGTTACTCCAGACATTGTTGCCATTAAAAATGGTAGAAAATACTTTTTTGATATCAGTCTTAAATCAGAAAAACATTCGCTTCTTAAATCAAAATGGTTATTCTTGGATACCCTGAGCAGAATGAAGAGCAATCGTTTCAAAATCATAACCACTAAGGGTCATTATAAATTTACAAATACGCTAATGGAAGATCTCAATATGGGTGGAGATCACTTAATGAAAGTATAAAAAGTGCTTATTTAAAATTGTTAAAGGAGGTATATACCTCCTTTATTTGTTTCTAGTCATTCCAATATGTGGAATACCATCTTCTAAATATTCTGCTCCTACTTCTTTAAATCCAAGTGAATTATAAAAATTTTTGAGATAACACTGTGCTGAAAGATGAATGGTGGTCTCCTTAAATAAATTCTCAACGGCTGCAATGGATGCTTTCATTATCTCAACTCCATATCCAAATTTCCGTTCCAAAGGTTTTACAACTACCCTCCCAATACTTGCTTCATGGAAATAATCCCCACTTCTAAAAATACGGGTATATGCTACTACCTTATCATCCTTATAACCAATAATATGTAGTGCCTTTTTATCCTTACCGTCCAAATCTTGGTATACGCAATCCTGCTCCACCACAAAAACTTCACTTCTTAATTGAAGTATATCGTATAATTCTTGGCTTGTTAGTTCTTGAAATTTTTTTATTTCTAATTTCATATCAAACTGTAAAAAACGTGTGTCGTTTGATCATGTTTATAAACATGGAATTTTTTCAATTCTTCTCTCATGTCTACCGCCTTCAAACTGAGTTTCCAAGAAAGCCTTTACCATATCTAATGCTTGTGGTAATGAAATATATCTAGCAGGCAAACTTAGAATATTGGCATCATTGTGTTCTCTTGCTAAAACTACTATCTCTTTATTCCAGCAAAGTGCACAACGTATCTTCTGATGTTTATTAGCAGTCATGGAAGCTCCATTACCACTACCACAAATTATAATACCAAAATCCACTTCTCCACTTTCAACATCACTAGAAACGGGATGCACAAAATCTGGATAATCCACACTATCTGTGCCGTCGGTACCATAATTTTGTACCTCAATTTTCATAGACTTTAGGAGTCCTATAATAGCTAATTTATATTCTGTACCTGCGTGGTCATTTCCAATGGCTATTTTCATAACAAAATCATTTTAATCCTTCACAAATGTACAATAACCTATGCTTATACCACATAATAGAGGTTGTTAACAACATAAATTTTAAGTTTTATCAAACTTGCTGTAATTATGCGACTTACGTTTTAATGCTAATTGTTAATAACACCCTAATAAAAAGTAACGACTAAATTTTTATTTCTTTCCTTTATATTCCATTAGAAAATTAATTGGATTTAGCATTATTTACTTCTCATTAAATAGGAAAAAGATATTAAAGGTTTCTTCTTCGAAGTTAACATTATTTACAAATCAACTTATTAAAAAAATGATGTTGATAACGGTTATGAATAATCGTTAATGAAATTTATAATAACTTGATTTTTAAGATAAAATTAAGAATATAACAGGTGTATAAATTGTCAACAAGTATTCATTTATATAGATAACAATCTTTTGAGCTATTTTTTATATACGCTATCAACAACCCATAATAACCACCATTGTTTTTTTAAATTAAGAAAATAAATATAATATTATACTATATATGTTTATAACATCATATGTTTTATCTTATGATTAAGTTAAGTTGAAGTTTTCAATAAGCTTCAATGGATTATAATTTGTAATTTTCCAAAAATAAAGAAATTAATGTCAAAGAAGGATAAAAGGTCAAAAAGCCAGAAGAGAAATGAGATAACAAAAGGCATTTTTACCGTTTTAGAAAATGGAGAAGGTAAAAGCTTTAATTATAAACAGATAGCTGAAAAACTTAATATTACTGAAGGTAACGGCAGAAATGAACTCATTAAAAAGCTTGTAGAACTTAAGGAGAAAAAGCGGATACTAGAAGAAGGTAAAGGGCAATATATGGCAGTTCCAAGTACAAAAAGCTATCACACGGGCCGTGTAGATATTACTGGAAGAGGTAATGCCTATATAATAGTGGAAGGATTAGAGGATGATGTATTTGTTCCCTTTAACAAACTCAAAAAGGCTTTTCATGGAGATCAGGTTGATGTTTATATCTACCCTAGGAGAAGAGGAAGAAAACTAGAAGGTGAGATTACTAAGATAATTGAAAGAAAAAAAACAACGTTTGTAGGTATTGTAGATCTTCAAAAGACGTTTGCATTTATTAGGCCTACTGATCATAGAATGTATACAGATATATTTGTGTCTTTGGATAAGGTGGGTAAAGCAAATGATGGTGATAAGGTTATTGTTAAAATAGTGGATTGGCCTGAGGATAGGGATTCTCCTATGGGAGAGATTACTGAGGTTCTTGGTAAACCTGGGGAGCATAATACAGAGATACATTCCATTCTTGCTGAGTATGGTTTACCCTATGAGTTTCCTCTAGAAGTAGAACATTTTGCGGATACATTAGATACCTCTATAAAAGAAGATGAAATTGCCAAAAGAAGGGACATGCGTAATGTTTTAACATTTACTATTGATCCTAGGGATGCTAAAGATTTTGATGATGCACTATCTTTTCAGAAGCTCGATAATGGTAATTATGAAATAGGTGTGCATATAGCAGATGTTTCTCATTATTTGAAAACAGATACTATTTTGGATGATGAAGCTTACGAAAGGGCCACCTCTGTTTATCTTGTTGATCGTGTGGTCCCTATGTTACCTGAGGTGTTATCTAATAATGCCTGTTCCTTGCGACCTAACGAAGAAAAATATACTTTTTCTGCCATATTTGAGTTGGATGAAAACGCTATTTTAAAAAGTGAGTGGTTTGGAAGAACAGTTATTAATAGTAATGAAAGGTTTGCTTATGAAGAAGCCCAGTATATTATAGAAAATGCTAGTGGAACTATTCCTAAAGAAGTTTCTATTAGAGGTGACGGTTATAATGTGGATGAGGAAGTAGTTAATGCTACTTTGACATTTGATAAGTTAGCAAAGATTCTAAGGGAAAAGCGAATGATTTCGGGAGCTATATCATTTGATAAAGTTGAAGTTAGATTTAATTTAAATGAGAATAGTGAACCTGAAGGGGTTTACTTTAAAGAAAGCAAGGATGCTAATAAATTAATAGAGGAATTCATGCTTTTGGCTAATAAAAAGGTTGCTGAGTTTATTGGAAAACAGAAGCCAACAAAAACATTTGTATATAGAATACATGATGAGCCTAATGAAGATAAGCTTATGGCATTAAATGGGATAATATCTCGTTTTGGTCATAGTCTTAACTTTAAAAGTAAAAAAGACATTAGTGACTCGTTAAATAAGCTTCTAGAAGATGTTAGAGGTAAGAAAGAGCAAAATTTAGTGGATACTTTAGCTATAAGGAGTATGAGTAAAGCCATCTATACAACGGACAACATTGGACATTATGGTTTAGCATTTGATTACTATACCCATTTCACTTCTCCAATTAGGAGATATCCAGATATAATGGTGCATCGTTTGTTACAACACTATTTAGATGGAGGTAGTACGGCGAAAACAGAAGTATACGAGGAAAAATGTAAACATTCATCTAATATGGAATCTTTGGCCGCAAGCGCAGAGAGGGACTCTATTAAGTATATGCAGATTAAATTTATGGAAGATCACAAGGACCAGGAATTTATCGGAGTAATATCAGGAGTTACAGAATGGGGAATATACGTTGAGATCATAGAAAATAAATGTGAGGGCATGGTACGAATAAGGGATATAAAGGATGATTATTATACATTTGATGATAAGGAGTATGCCATTATAGGAGAGAAAACAAAAAAATCATACCAATTAGGGGATGAAGTGTTGGTTATGGTTAAAAATACGGATTTAATGAAGCGTCATTTAGACTTTTCTCTTTTGGGTAAGGCATAACAAATTTTTCTTTCGAATAGTATTTGTATTTATAGCTATTCTTAATTTAAAGCAAAAGGAATGAAATATGTATTTTGGTTATTCTTCATTTGTTTTGGGACTCATTTGTTGGGTGCGCAAACGGAGAAGATTACCCAAGAATTACAGAAGTTTAAAGAGATTAAGGCTTTTGATGGTATTTCTGTTAACTTGATTAGGTCCTCAGTAAATAAAGCGGTGATTACAGGCGTTAATACAAAGAAAGTAGCCATTGTGAATAATGAGGGGGTATTAAAGATTCGGATGGAAGTTGATAAGATATTTAGCGGATATAGGACGTTTGTTGATGTATATTATACTGAAAAATTATTAGTACTTGATGTGAACGAAGATGCCAGACTTACTTCGGATGACATTATTAAACAGGAAGTATTAGAATTAAAGGCACAGGAAGGTGCTCAGATTATTGTAAAGGCACAGGTTGAACAATTGTTGGTTAAAACGGTAACAGGAGGTATTATACAGGCTTCAGGATTCTCTGATAACCAAGACGTACTTATAAATACAGGAGGTATTTACGAAGGCAAGGATTTCAAAACAAAATTTAGCACCGTTAATGTAAATGCAGGTTCAAGGGCTTCTGTAAATGCAAGCAATTATGTAAAAGCTGTGGTAAAGGCAGGTGGTGAGGTATTGGTGTATGGTAATCCTTCCAAGATTGAAGAAAAAACTGTTTTTGGTGGTACCATCAGGAAAATGTAAAGCACTATGTTAGAAGATATTCAGGCAGCTATCCCCTTAGGTTTTTTTCTAAGCTTTATGATAGGTCCGGTATTTTTTGTTTTGTTAGAGACCAGTGCATTGCGCGGTTTTAGAGCGGCGGTGTGCTTTGATCTTGGTGTAATAATAGCAGATATCATTTTTCTAACTGTAGCTTATTTCAGTAGTTTTCAATTGTTGGAAAATCTAAGTAACCAGCCTGGATTATATGTATTTGGTGGAGCAATCTTATTAGTGTACGGATTGGTTATTATTTTAAAGAGGGGGGTAAAACATAAGGAGACTAGGCTTAAAACAACCAAGGGCGATTATTTAGGGCTTTTTATTAAAGGGTTCTTACTTAATTTTATAAATATAGGAGTTTTAGTATTTTGGTTGGGTGTACTAATAGTCGTTGGACCAAGCTTGGATAATGAGCCAAAAAGATTGGTCGTTTTCTTTTCATCTATGATTGGGGCTTATATGGTAACTGATTTATTCAAAATACTTTTGGCTAAACAACTTCGAAAGAAGCTTACTGCACCAAGAATTTATAGGATTAAAAAAGGATTGGGATGTGTTCTAATTATTTGTGGAATGATTCTGATAGTAAAGGGTTTTCTCCCTAAGGACAAACTTAGTATAGAAAGAGGTATAGAAATGATTAGGGAATAAAAAAAGCCCAACTGTGGTTAGTTGGGCTTTTGTATTACTTTTTGTGAATTACTTTTTGTATTTGTCGTTTAGAATAGTAAGGACTTCTTTTGTTACATTTTTACCTTCCTGACCGTATAAAACACTTCCACCTTCACCTCCACCAAGTATAAAAGTATATCCTTTATCTTTTCCAAAGGCCTTTATTTCTTTTTTTACTGTACTTATGATACTGTCCATTTCAGTTTGACTAGATGCTTGCAGCTGTTGTTCTTGTTGTTGTAACTGTTGTCCTATTAGTTGTCCTCTTTGCTGTAACATGCCATATTCTTGTTGAGCTTGGTCTGCAGGCATCTTATCGGCTTTTGTTTGGAAGGTTTGTGCTTCTAATTGAAAGGCTTGGGAAATACTATCTCGTCTTTTGTTCAACGTTTCTGCTTTGATTTTAAATTTGGATTCCATATCTAATTTTTCTTGATATTCATCCATTAATTTTACATTATCTACAAAGGCTATTTTATTTTGTTGGCATCCTACGAATGTCATTACAATAGCACTGAAAATTAGTTGTTTCATTTTTATCATTTTTATGCTGGCTAAATTAGAAAAGCTTTTTGAATATCGTATCACATGTGTACAGGTTTTAAGAGGTCATTTTTTTGAATTTGTGGTTTATAGATTTTAACTATGACGACTTATATATTTATTGGTTCTACTTATATTTTTTTAGCAATTTAGGGGCTTTCGTACAGCGTTTAATAATATGGCATATGTAAGGGGGCTTGGATTGTTAGATAGCGTCGTATAGGAGCCTTAAATAAGTTTCAGCTCGTTTTTAATATATATATGAGGGAAGAATACTCTTTAGTAAAGAAACCATAGATATTTGAAATGAAGCCTATTAAAAAAGCTTTAATATAGTTGTTGTTATTATTGCTGTACTTTTCAGATAATAGGGATACATAATACGCATCAAAGAGCATGGGTTTGGTAAGCCTAATAGAAAGATGATATTTAGAAAATATTCTACTCATGCTGTTTCGTGAAAAATGATGAAGATGTCTGGGTACGTCAAAAGCGGCCCAATAACCCTTGTAATGTTTTGCATCGTAGCTCTTGAAATTGGGTACTGCAATAATAAGGGTTCCATTTGGTTTTAATAACAGCTTAAGTTTTGCTATATGTTCGTGTAAATTCGGTATATGTTCTAGTACATGCCACAACGTTATAACATCATATTTTTGAAGGTTGAGATCATCTAAGGAATTTAAAAGTTGAATATTCTTGTTAGCTGCTAAATTTCTTGCCTTGATATTTGGTTCTATTCCGCTTATGTTCCAACCATTCTTCCGAGCTTCATTTAAAAAGTCGCCTGTACCAGCGCCTACATCTAAAATAGTACTACATTCAGATGAAAAGCTGTTTATTAAGTTTATCTTGTTTTTAAGATTAATCTTCTTTACATATTGGTAGATTTTATCCTGAATAGATTTGGATGAGTCGGTATGTGATATGTATGCCTCACTTTCATAATAGGTAGTTAGATCATTTGGAATGGGATGGGTACTATAGTACTCCAATTCATCATTATATATTAACGTGAATTCTTCTTGGCTTATACTGTGATCTTTTACTATTAAGTTAGGATGCATAGGCATAATTAAGTATTGTTAGGAATGCAAATATACTTTGATCAAGTGAATGTAAAAATATTTTTATGTGCTATTAAAGATAGGTGATGGCTTAACGTTTCATCTAAAACATTTTAATTTATATTTATAAGAGGTCTGGTCGAGGTCGTGGGCGTAAGGAATATACTATATGCTTGTAAAAAAAAAGGATTGTTCCACGTGGAACAATCCTTTTTTTGTTAGTTGAAGAATAAATAATTTTATCTTCCCATAAAGACTAATAGGACACTTATGTCGCTTGGTGATACGCCACTAATTCTAGAGGCTTGTGAGATGGTAACCGGTCTTATGGCGTTCAGTTTTTCTCGTGCTTCAAATGAAAGGGATTTTAGCTTAGAATAATCAAAGTTGTCTGGGATTTTTATATTCTCTAGGCGTTGAAGTTTGTCGGCGTTATTTTTTTCTTTAGAGATATACCCAGAATATTTTACTTGTATTTCGGTTTGTTCTAACACATCTCTTTTGAAATCTCCTTCAGCAACGAATTTAGAAACATTTTCTAATTGAAGCATATGGTCCATTGTAACATTTGGACGAGAAAAGACTTTAAACATTTTTCCAGTTTGATTTACAAGGGCCGAACCAACGCTTTCTAGAATAGGGTTAATATCTTCCGCAGTAACACTTGTTTCCCTGAAAAAGTCAATGAACTTATTAGAGTTATTTTCTTTTTCTTCCATTCTTTTTAATTGATCTTCATTTGCTAAACCAATGGCGTAGCTTCTGGGCGTCAATCGTAAGTCTGCATTGTCCTGTCTTAATAGGGTTCTGTATTCTGCCCTAGATGTAAACATGCGATATGGTTCTTCTGTTCCTTTGGTTATAAGGTCATCTATTAGTACACCAATATAGGCTTCGTCCCTTTTAAGAATAAAGTTTTCCTTTTCGTTAATTTTTAAATGGGCATTAATTCCTGCCATCAAACCTTGAGAAGCTGCCTCTTCATAACCAGTGGTTCCGTTTATTTGTCCGGCAAAGTATAAATTATCAATTAGCTTTGTTTCTAAGGTGTGTTTTAATTGTGTCGGTTGGAAGTAATCGTACTCTATAGCGTATCCAGGTCTAAAGAATTTCACGTTCTCAAATCCAACGACTGACTTTAATGCTTTGTATTGGACATCTTCCGGTAAAGAAGTAGAAAAACCATTAACGTAAACCTCCACGGTGTTCCAGCCTTCTGGTTCAACAAATAGTTGATGACTGTCTTTATCTGCGAAGCGATTTATTTTATCCTCAATGGATGGACAGTATCTTGGCCCTAAACTTTTAATCCGTCCATTGAACATAGGGGATCTGTCAAAGCCTTCTTTTAAGAGGTCATGAACTAATTGACTGGTGTGTGTCATATGACAATCCCGCTGTAGTTTTAGGGGAGTTGTTGGGGTATATGAAAATTTTTCCGGAATAGGATCGCCGGGCTGTATAATCATTTTAGAATAATCTAAGGATCTACCGTCTACCCTAGGAGGCGTACCTGTTTTCATACGGCCGCTTTCAAATCCTAGGGAAACTAATTGTTCTGTAATGCCTGTAGATGCTTTTTCTCCGGATCTACCGCCTCCAAATTGTTTGTCACCTATATGTATTAGTCCATTTAAAAAAGTGCCATTTGTTAGTACTACTGCCTTACTTCTGATACTAAGACCTAAGGAAGTTTTGACGCCTACTATTTTTATTCCTTCCATTAGTAAGCCGGAAACCATGTCTTGATAGAAATCAACGTTAGGTGTTTTTTCTAAGGCTATTCTCCATTCTTCCGCAAAACGCATTCTGTCGTTTTGTGTTCTTGGACTCCACATGGCTGGTCCTTTAGATTTATTGAGCATCTTGAATTGTATGGCTGACTTGTCACTTACAATCCCGCTATATCCTCCAAGGGCATCAATCTCTCTTACAATTTGGCCTTTAGCGATTCCTCCCATGGCAGGATTACAGGACATTTGACCAATGGTCTGTAGGTTCATCGTAACTAGCAAGGTTTTAGAACCCAGGTTTGCCGCTGCCGCTGCTGCTTCTGCTCCTGCATGCCCGCCGCCTACCACAATTACATCATACTCTTTATCAAACATATATTTTGCTTATTGTTCCACGTGGAACATATTGATACATTCAGTTTCTTTTTGTCTCATCAACAGAGAATCTTCTTCCGATTTATCTTTGTATCCCATTAGATGTAATATTCCATGAGACATAACACGCAATAACTCATCCTTAAAATCTACTTTGAATTTCGAGGCGTTTTCTTTTAACCTATCTACTGAAATAAAAACATCCCCCCCTATTACCTTCTGCTCAGTGTAATCAAAAGTGATGATATCTGTGTAGGTGTTGTGGTTAAGATATTTTTGATTGAGATCTAAGAGATAGTTGTCATCACAAAATATATAGTCAATTTGGGAGTGCTTTCTCTTGTTGGTTGTTATTATTCTAGCCGCCCAATCGGAATACTTGGATACATCCTCTAGCTTAAAATCAGTTTCAAAGTGAAAATCAATCATTTCTTTTAAAATAGGTTTTTACCTTCTCTTTGTAAATTTGCCGCAAAGGTAATGCTTGTCTATTTAAAATTTCGACATCGTTCCTATAATTCTCTAACTCTGATGGTTTGGTCGTAATAGGGTTGGTAAAATTACGATTGTTGGTGTTGCTTTCTCGTTCAGATTTTTGTCCTTGTTTTAAAACAGCGTTTTCAAGCTTCATTAATTCATGTTGTATAGTATTCATTTTTTCCATACCGCGTTTAGTGATGCCATTTTCCAAAAGATCGTTTTCAAAATTCTCCATCTGCTGAAGCAATTTTTTGGTTAAATCACGGTCTTCTTTGTTAATCATGTCCAATAACTGTTGTGCAAGCTGTTCTCTTAATAATTGTTGTTCTTTGTAAATCTGATAGATTTCTTGTAATTCTTTCTCATTATTTTCATTACGACCCGGTCCGGCTAAACCGTTTTTAAAGCCGTTTTTGCCATTTCCATCAACGTTACCCTCTCCTTGTTGGCCGTCTTCTCCTTCCCCGCCCTGGCCTTCTTGTTGTCCTTTTCCTTTTTTGGTTCCTTTGCCTTCTCCTTCCCCTTGACCTTTTGCGGAGGGACTTTTGCCGCCTTGGCCCATTTTATCTTTCAATGCCCCCTGCCCTTTTATAATGTCTGGTAACTGAAAGCCTTGTTCCCCATCTCCGGAACTAGAGCCTTTTCCAGATTGCATGCTTTGCTGCATATTGCCTAAAATATTGGCTAAAATGTCAGCCAGGGTGTTGGATGCCGTTAGCACATATTGCTGAGCAGAAAGTGATTGGTAGGTTCTGCTTTCTGCTAAATTTTCTAGGGTCTTATTTATATTGTAATAGACCTCTGTGATCTGTTCGTTAACGATTTCTGATAGCTCAATTCTTCTTAATGAAAGCGCAAATAAACTATCGTCTACATGCTCAAATAAGTTTTTGAGCTCTTGTTGGTCCCGTATTGTTTTTGAAGCTTGTGCTACATCAACGTCTATTTGTTCTAGCTTGTTGTATAATTTTTCCTGTTTGAAGGAAAAAACTAAAAGATTATCCAGAATTTGCCTAAGCATTTCTGCGTCTTCTGTGATAGTGGATCCGCCTCCACTTGAAGAGGAAGATTCCTGCAACGCTTCGCTCATTTGTTGCATTTTATCTGAGGCCGACTTTTGTTTTTTTGACGCTCTGTTTTCTTTTTTTACTTTCTCCTCTGAGTCCAAAGACTGTTCGGTGCTTTTTGTTTTCTTTAATTCTTCTAAAGCATCGTTTTGATCGTTCTTAATCTGTTCTTTCTTGTTGGAATCTATTTCCAAAGAGATTGGATTTTTAAGGGTTTTATTATCTTTCTGTAGTTCCTCCAATTCTTTATCCAAATTTTTAAATGTCTCATTTAGTATATTTTGTTCTTTTATTGAAAATTCGGATGTAACATCCAATTTGGATAGTATGTCTTGACGATCAGAAAGTTTCTCCAAATCCTTAGCTAATTGCGATGCTTTTTCTGTGACGTAATAGCGTTTGGTAAGCTCTAATAATTGCTCTAAGTTACGTTCGCTATTTTGTTGTTTTTTAGCTATTTGCTCTAAACGCTCAGTGAGTTCTTCCTTGTTTATTTTATCAGCAATATTATTTAGTTCTCTTAATAATTTTTCATTCTTTTTAGCCTCAATTTCCTGTCGCTCCAATCGTTCCTGAAGTAATTTATTCATCTCTTTATCCTGACCGGTCTTTTCTAAATTTTCATTAAGCTGTTTGCTAAATTTTTGCATTAATTTTTCTTGTTGCTGTTGGTTTTGAAGAAAATCAGAAATTTGGTTTTGATCATTAAAATTCAGGTTAGATTTTTCTTTTTGTTCTTTATTTAGTTCTTCTAATTTTTCTCTTTGGTTTTTAAATTTGGTTAAGGATTTATCCATGTTTTTAATAATTGCTTGCTGGTTTTCAAGCTCCCTATTGTTTAGTTGGTCAGCATTTAATACGGTGATACTAAAAACTTCGCTTTTAGTTGATTTGCCTTTATGAATAGCATCATTGTCTGTAACTTGGAAGTAGAAATCGTAATTTTGTCCAGGCTTTAAATTGAGTCCACTAGGAAATGTATAATAAAATTTATCAAAATTGGACTTAGATGTTGGGAGCTTAATTAGCTGTTTTTTGTCTGAATTGTTTTGAGGATAGCAAACTAGAATTATTTGGGATATACCATAATCATCTGAGGCCTCGCCTAGAAAAAATGAAATGTTGGGGTTTAATGAATCTTTTACCTCGTCCACAGCTATGGATGGATTCGCATCTCTGATGACATTTATAGTATAAGCCAAGGCTTCATAATCTTTTACATTGGAATTGGAAGAAGAAAGAGTATATGAAAGCTCTTTATATATTTTTTGGCTTAATGTGTGATTAGTACTGTTTTTTATAAATTTCAAGGAGGTGTCCTTCGTTTTTAATGTAATAAGATTAATGTGCTCGCCTACAATATTCCATTTTATTTTGGTGCCTTCTGGAATGGTTGCATTACCACCACTGTTAATCAATTCAGTGGGTTTATTCAGGTATTTTGGAAATTCTAAAAGCATATTAAACGACTGCATAACTGGTGATTTAAGCGCATTTATGTTGAAAATAGCAGATTTTACATCGTTTGATTTAAAATAAAATTCATTAGATTTTAAAGGAGTGCTTAGGGTGTAGTTATAAACTCCGTTTTGCATTTTTAATAGCATTTCTTTCCCGTCCATCACCATAAACACTTCAAGGGGTCTTATTTTACCTTCAGTAATGACCTGTATATTTAAGGGCTCACTCTCTAAAACGCTAAGGGAGTTATTTAATAGTCTAAATGCGAAAGGAGCGGGTGGTTCATAGGCTAGTTTATAGTTAACAACCCTATCATAAGATCCAAAAAATGAATTCAAGTTCCCTGTTAACAAAAGGGTCCCTAAAAGAACTATGGGAATAAGTAGGTATTTACCATAGGCAAAACCTTCTTTATAGTTTATCGCTTTGGCAAAAGGCACACTTTTTAAGTTATCGGATCTTTGGTCAATACTAGCTAAAAGAAGTTCTGATTGGACGGGATCATCCACTAATTCCAATAGATTGTACAACTTATCCCCTACTTCAGGAAAATGTTTACCAATGAGTAAAGATGCTTCTTTGTTATTAATTCCTTTTTTTATGCGGAAGAGATAAAATAAAGGGGTCAGGATATACTGAAACAACAAAAAGGATTCAAAGGTAATAAAAATCAGGAATAGCAGGAATCGCCCATTTGAGTCTAGCCAAAGTAGATCTTCTAGCCCCAAAATTAGTAACATAAAAATAAGCCCTAGAGACAAAAAAAGGAGTGAACCTTTTAATAATACTCTAGTATAATACCGCATTGTAAAACGGTTTAGTTTGTCAATAATCGTACTGAAACTATTCAAAATCAGAAGTATTTTATACCAAGATACCTGATTGCTTAAAAAAATGGTTTAAAAATCTGTTAAAAAGCAGACCTACGCATTGTTATGGATGGAATAAAGGTTTTGGATGTCATTGGCGTGGAAATATTTAAAGTACACAATAAGCAGTCTGTTAGATGAATCAAAGTAAAATTAGATATGTTTCTTTGCAACTTTTATATTTATTATCAATTGTATTACATCTCCACAATGTTGTTTCTAGACCTACTGCTAAAATGTTTTTTCTTGGCACTACAAGCCCTATCTTTGTGTTTTTAAAATAGTATTATGACCAAAAGAGTACGTGTGCGCTTTGCACCTAGTCCAACTGGGGCTTTACATATTGGAGGAGTTAGAACGGCCCTTTTCAATTATTTATTTGCGAAGAAACACAAAGGAGATTTTATACTGCGAATAGAAGATACGGATCAGAATAGATATGTAGAGGGTGCTGAAGCATATATTATAGACGCTCTAAACTGGTGCAACATCCCATTTGATGAGGGGCCGGGTAAGGAAGGCAATTACGGCCCATATAGACAAAGTGAAAGAAAGCCTATTTACAAAAAATATGCGGATCAGTTAGTAACTAATGGACATGCTTATTATGGGTTTGATACAACTGAAGAGTTGGATGCCCATAGAAAAGACCATGAGGAAAAAGGCAAGACCTTTATATACAATTGGCATAATAGGGAAAAATTAATTAATTCGCTTTCCCTTTCCAAAAAGGATGTTGAGAGTAAATTAAACTCAGGAAAGGATTATGTTATCCGTTTTAAATCGCCCCAAGATCAAAAGTTGTCTCTGGAGGACATCATCAGGGGAACAATAGAAATAGACACCAATGTATTAGATGATAAGGTGTTATTTAAAAGTGATGGCATGCCCACGTATCATTTGGCAAATATTGTAGATGACCACCTCATGGAAATTTCACACGTGATCCGCGGTGAAGAATGGCTACCATCCTTAGCCCTTCATCAACAGTTATATGACGCCTTTGGATGGGATGCACCTGAATTTGCCCATTTACCGTTAATTATGAAGCCTGTTGGGAAAGGGAAGTTGAGTAAGCGAGACGGTGAAAAATTAGGATTTCCAGTATTTCCATTAGCATGGAACCAATCAAAGGGGTATAAAGAGGAAGGATATTTTCCGGAAGCTGTGATAAACTTTTTGGCGCTTTTGGGCTGGAATCCAGGAACAGAACAGGAGATCTTTAGTTTAAATGAACTAACAGAGGTTTTTACCTTGGAAAGAGTTCATAAGTCGGGAGCAAGATTTGATCCTGAAAAGACCAAATGGTATAACCACCACTACCTACAGGGAAAAAGTGCGGAAGAACTAGCGGTATTATTTAGAGATATTTTAAAAAAGGAACGCCCTAATATTCTACATTCTAATGATTTAAAAAATATTACTGAAATAATTACTTTAATAAAAGAAAGGGCCACTTTTGTAAAGGAATTTTGGGAACTAGGGGATTATTTTTTTGTAGCTCCTACCATATACGAGCAAAAGGTAGTGAAAAAACAATGGAAGAATGACACGCCGGAAATATTAAATTTACTAGTAAGCGTATTGGTTGGGATTGACGATTTTTCTTCAGAAAATGTAGAGAACATTGTTAAGGAATGGATCGATGTTGAGGGGCTTTCTTTTGGAAAGGTAATGCCCCCGTTGCGTTTAGTTTTAGTTGGAGATATGAAAGGGCCACACGTTTTCGATATTCTCGGGCTCATTGGTAAAGAAGAGGCAATTGGTCGTATTAAAAATGCCATTGTAAGCCTTACATGATACTTTAATGAACCTGATGTAGCAAAACTCTTTTTTAACTGATTTTTTGGCGCTATAAGTTGTCCTAAAAGTAAATGGCTCATACTTAATATCTCAGCATTATTTATAACAATTGCAATTTTTTACGACAGATACTGAGATGTGTTTTGTAAATTCATATAATTAATTTAAATCTTATAGTCATGGGTAGTTATGTATTGATTCCAATCTTATTAATTGGTCTGGTGATTCTTTTTTCATCCTTTTTTACAGTAAAGCAACAAACGGCAATAATCATAGAACGTTTTGGCAAATTCCAGAGCATTAGAACGTCTGGTCTACAAATGAAATTGCCATTAATAGATCGAATTGCGGCAAGAATGGGTCTTAAAATTCAACAATTGGATGTGATTGTAGAGACCAAGACACTAGATGATGTTTTCGTTAAATTAAAGATATCTGTTCAGTATGTGGTCCTTAAAGAAAAAGTTTACGAGGCTTTCTATCAGCTAGAATATCCACATGATCAGATTACTTCCTATGTTTTTGACGTTGTGCGTGCAGAAGTACCAAAAATGAAATTGGATGACGTGTTTGTAAAGAAGGATGACATTGCTATAGCAGTTAAAACAGAGTTACAGGATGCCATGTTAGACTATGGATACGATATTATTAAAACTCTTGTTACAGATATAGACCCAGATGCTCAGGTAAAAGAAGCAATGAACAGGATCAACGCTTCTGAAAGGGAAAAGATTGCAGCGCAATTTGAAGGGGATGCTGCGCGTATCCTTATAGTAGAAAAGGCGAAGGCCGAGGCGGAAAGCAAAAGATTGCAGGGGCAGGGTATTGCAGACCAGAGGCGTGAAATTGCTCGAGGTTTAGAAGAGTCTGTAGAAGTGTTAAATAAGGTGGGCATTAACTCCCAAGAGGCCTCGGCCTTAATTGTGGTTACACAACACTACGACACCTTGCAGTCTATAGGTGAAGCTACAAACAGCAACTTAATTTTATTGCCTAATTCACCACAGGCTGGAAGTGATATGCTGAACAATATGGTGGCTTCTTTTACGGCAAGCAATATGATAGGAGAATCTATGAAAAACAAGATAGTAGCTCCCAAGGAAACTAAGAAGACCAGAAAATAGTAAGCTGTACAATTGAAATTAAGGAACCCATCTTATTTGAAAAGGGATAAGATGGGTTTTTAGTTGAGATATTTCTTTTGAAACTTAAGTAAATTTTTTAATTACTTTTTTCAGCACAAAAGAAAGTAAGACTTTTTGAATTACGCCACTAAACTCTCCAAATATATGGGAAGGGTAAAATGTTTCCTTTGATTTTTTTAAATTGAATTTCAAAGACTCCCTACTAATATCTCTTTGTAATCGTAAGATTTTTAATCGGTCATCTATCTCCTCAAATGAGCTATATTTCTTGGCAATCATATCTCTTCAAAATAAAATTCAGAAAATTTTTCCAACAGTGGTTTATTTAACTTGTCTTTCATCAAATAAACTAATACGCCTAGCAGTATATAAAACATACCCACGCACAAGAACCCGTAAAAGATATTGTCTAAGGCCTGTCCTATGCCATAAGCGGCTGCGAATGACAGAATAAAAAGGGCCAATAGGGCAATAGATCCCAATAACAACATTTTAATGAGAGAGGTAACCACTTTCATTAAAACCTTGAAGGTTTTAAGTTGATAATATTCCTTACTGTGCTCTACAAAGGCTCTTGCATTTGCGTCTGCTTCGGAAAGATTTTCTTTTAATTCTTCAAAAGCCATAAGCGTTTATTTCTGCAGTTGGGCATTTTTTTGCCTTAACTCTTCCAATTTCTTCTCTAAAGTTACAATAATATCATCTGCCTTATAACTCATGCTAGAAATCGTTTGTTCTAACTTTTTTTCAAAATCTACTTTTTTGGCATCTGCAGTTTTAGTAAGTTCATCTGTTAGGTGAGAAACGCGTTCGGTTACGTCTTTTGTGGTATCCATCGCTTTTTTCTTTATTTTTTTTCTGGTCTTAGTTCCTTTATCTGGAGCGTATAGTATTCCTACAGCAACACCTATTGCGGCACCTGTTAATAGAGCTAAGAATGTATTTCCTGTATTGTCTGACATGTGTTTAAATTTAAAGATTAATATTCTATTTAGCTTAAAAGATACCATCAAATCTCTAAACTCACTGTTAAGAATCGGTTAAATCAAAATTAATCGAGAAAAGACAAGGGGAGTAAAATGTTTTTGAAATTGCCTTTCAATCCTAAAGTGAAGAGGCAAGCGTGGATAAATTGATTTCATCCATAAAATTTTTGACTGTATTCTCAATATGGTCATTCTAGGACTATGTAATGAGGTATTAAACAGAGGGACACAATCGCCCAGTAATAAATTAAAAAGCCCCTGAGAGGGGCTTAAAATTAATTCTTTTTGATAAAAAATAACCATTGGTATGTTTCTACGGATAGGAAATGGCTATATTATTCTTTTTCTTGAATTTTACCCCACGTATCCCTTAAACCAACTGTGCGGTTGAATACTAGCCTTTCAGGAGTGGCATCTTTTTCAATATTGAAATAACCCAAACGTTGGAATTGGAAAATATCACCGATTTGTGCCTCTTTTAAACTTGGTTCCACATAGCCAGTTATAATCTCTAGTGAATTTGGATTTACAAAATCCATAAAATCCTTTTCTTTATAGGCGTCAGGTGTGGCATCTGTAAAAAGACGATCGTATAATCTGATTTCTGCCGGTAGAGCATGGGCTGCTGAAACCCAATGTAATGTTCCTTTTACCTTTCTAAGACTTTCTTCTGTACCGCTTCCACTTTTGCTTTTTGGATCGTAAGTACATTGTATTTCTGTAATAGTACCAGCTGCATCCTTGGTACAACGCTCCGCTTTTATGATATAGCCATTTTTGAGTCGGACTTCGCCTCCTAATTTTAGCCTAAAAAACTTCCGATTTGCCTCTTCCTTAAAATCATCTTGTTCAATATAAAGTTCTTTCGAAAATGGTACTGTTCGGTATCCAGCTGAATCGTCTTCTGGATTGTTTTCCGCTTCAAGCCATTCTACCTCTCCTTCAGGATAATTGGTAATGATTAATTTGACTGGATCTAAAACAGCCATTACGCGGGGTGCTATTTTATTGAGGTGCTCCCTAACACAAAATTCTAACAAGGAAACATCTACCACATTTTCCCTTTTTGCAATCCCTATGGTATCCACAAAGTTTCGAATGGATTCCGGGGTATATCCCCTTCTTCTTAATCCAGAAATGGTAGGCATTCTAGGATCGTCCCACCCTGTTACCACATTTTGCTCTACCAATTGTAATAACTTGCGTTTACTAACAATGGTGTGACTCAGGTTTCTTCTTGCAAATTCCCTTTGTTTTGGGCGGACGTTATTGGGTTCAACGACTTGATTTAAGAACCAATCGTAAAGTTCTCTGTGCATTGCAAATTCCAACGTACACAAGGAATGGGAAACGTTCTCTATGTAATCACTTTCTCCATGCGTCCAATCATACATTGGATAAATACACCAATCGGTATTGGTACGATGATGAGCCTTATGAAGTATTCTATATAGAATGGGATCCCTCATCAACATATTAGAGGACGACATATCTATTTTAGCTCGCAAAACGTGTTGACCTTCTTTAAAATCACCATCTTTCATGGCTTTAAAAAGGTTTAGATTCTCGTCTATGGACCTTTCCCTAAACGGGCTATTCGTTCCAGGTTCTGTAGGGGTGCCTTTTTGTTTGGCGACATCCTCAGACGACTGGCTATCCACATAGGCTTTATTTTCTTTTATGAGCTTTATGGCCCAATCGTACAATTGCTGAAAGTAATCTGACGCATAACATTCGGTATCCCATTCAAAACCAAGCCATTCTACATCTTTTTTTATGGCGTCTACATACTCCTGTTCTTCCTTGGCAGGATTAGTATCATCGAACCTTAGGTTTACGGGTGCATCATAACGCAATCCTAGTCCAAAATTTAAACAAATGGAGCTGGCGTGCCCAATGTGTAGGTACCCATTGGGTTCTGGTGGAAATCGAAATCGAAGTTTTTCTTTGGAGAAGCCATTGGCTAAATCCTCATCAATAATGTGCTCTATAAAATTAAGAGACCTAGATGTTTCGCTCATGTATTTGTATTAAGAGCACAAATGTAGCAAAAATGCGGTGATCACATGGAAGAAAAACAGATGACCCTGTAATAAAAGGGTTTCACAACAGAATTAATCCCTAAGACAACATTAAGTTTTCAGGGCTATAATTAAATACAATATTTGTTGTTATATACCATAGAGCTATAAGGTTATCAAGGTTTTATTAACAATCTAAAGTCTTTTATATACCAATTATGTAAAAGATTTTCCTAGTAGTTCTATGAATAAACCCAGATTATGAGATCAAAAAAAAATATTAGGCCATACATTATTCTAATTGCCTTTTTATTATTGGGATGGTCACATGCCATAGCACAAACCCTAAATAAACCGATTCCTGCGGACAACCCAAATATAGCGGGTAATAGTCCTTGGACCGCTGTTTGTGCCTCTTCAGATTTTAATGAATACTTTGTAAAGTTTACTTGGAACACGCCACTAGTTAATAGCAACAACTCTTTTATATTAGAATTATCCGATGCGAATGGAAGTTTCACTACTCCTACCCAACTGGCATCCGACAATACAAAGAACACCACATTTAATTTTGATTTTAGATTTGAATTACCCAATACTGCAAGGGGTGATGGTTATAAATTAAGAGTAGTAAGTACAAGCCCGGCAAAAACAAGTCCGGCTTCAGACGCTTTTTCAATGTATTATATAGATTTTAAATCTTCTTTATTGATTAGTCCAAACGGAAACGGGAATATCCCTTCGGGAGGCACCATAGAACTTTGCGACGGTAATAGCGCAACCTTAGCCGTACACAATGTAACAAATCCACAGACTTATCGGTATAATTGGTATAGGAGTGGAACACCTCTTGCAGAGAAAAGTCATACTATAACAATAACTCAGGCCGGTATTTATATGGTTGAAGTGGATTATGGTTCTTTATGTTCTGGTTCTGCCAATACCTTATCTAATGATATTGAAATTACCACAGGGGCAAGTTTAGGAATTGCGCTAAATACCCCTTCTAAAACAGCATTGTGTAGTGGCGAAACTGAAACTTTAGAAGCAAATATAATGGGTCAAGGGCTGTCCTATACTTGGTTTAAAAATGGAACAGCCGTTACAGGGCCTACTGTTGACGCACATACCTACGCCGTTGATGCCTCAATTCCCGGTTTTGAAGGCGAATATGCGGTAGAGATAGATGGAGATGGCACTTGTTTGGAGCGTTCTTCAGGGGTAACTATTACAAATGCAGGCGATTTTACTGTAACCAGAAATAATGACCCTAATATTGTTTTATTGCCGAGTCAAACTAAAACACTTTCTGTGACCACCTCTGCTTCTTCCCCTGTTTACCAATGGTATAAGGATGGAGTTATTTTAGCGGGTCAAATAAGCAATACATTAAATGTCAATCAACCTGGAGGGTATTTTGCAAGGGTTTCACAAAGTGGTGGTGCGTGTGCCGCTACTGCCATTGATTCTGAAATTACAACTGTTGTAATTCCGGCCTCTTTTGAAATTACCATAGCCTATACCGCTGAATATGAAGATTGTAAGAACAATAGTATAGTTTTGGGCGTAGCAACTATAAATGCGCTAGATACTCAAGGAGTTAAAACCGACGTCACTTCTGAACTTATCGGAAACTTTACATATCAATGGAAAAAAGATGGTATAGGAGTCAACGGCGCCACTGCTAGTTCAATTAGCTTAACGGATATTTCTGAAAATGGTATTTATGAATTAGATGCTGTTGTAGAAACGTATAGTCCTACTTCTAACACCTTAAGTGTTTTGCTTTTGGTAAATGAAACTTTAGCGATTACCGCTAGTAGTTTGGTAAGTTGTAATGATGCTGAATTTATCACTATTAGCACAACAACAGATCTATCCTCAACCACCTTTGATTGGATCAAGGATGGGGTAGATTTAAATAGTTTAACCGAAACGTTGAATGTTTCAGAAACGGGAAAATACCAATTGGTTGTGTATAGAAACGGTTGTCCTTTGCCTTCTAATGAGATAACTATTTCACCATTGGATGATTCGTTGATTACGTTAGATTCGCCTAATACGGTTGTGTTCCCAACTGGAGGATCTAAAACAGTTACGGCAAGTGGTGGAACAGCCTACCAATGGGTGGATATAAACAACGTTTTATTGAGTGATTCGGCATCTGTGACCTTTACCGAAGAGGGCAGTTATTTATTGATTGCCAATATAGAGAACTGTGAAATAACTAAGCAAATTACGGTGGTATTACAAGATATATTCAAGGTGCCCAATGTAATAACCGTTAATGGCGATGGTATCAATGACCAATGGATCATTCCCAACACTTATTCTAGGAATAAGGATATCAATGTATTGATATATAACGCAAAGGGGGAGGTCATATTAAATGTTTTCGATTACCAGAACAACTGGCCAGAATCCACAATTGCCTTTAAGAAACAGAATATGGTTTTTTATTATAAAATAAAAACCAGTAAAGAGGTTTTAAAACAAGGCACCATAACTATCATACGATAAAGATTATGTTTAAGCAACCCATTATATATATGCTATTGTTCATTATGGTTCTGACCAAGGTCGGAGCACAGGAGGAGAACCCTTTTGTGGCCTATGATGTCCCAGCACAAAACTTACTGAAGTTTAATCGGTTTCTGATTAACCCTACTTTTTCTACGGTAAGGGAAGACAAATCCTATGTGAATCTTTTACACAGAAACCAATCAGTATCTTTTAATGATAACAATCAAACCTATTTTTTAAGCTATAGTGGACGTATAGATGATAGATCCGGGTTGGGCTTGAGCCTTTACACCCAAAGGGAAGGCATTATTAGCAATTATGGAGTTTTGGCGAATTACGCCTATGGGATTAAATTAAGTGATAAAAGTAACTTTACCTTTGGTGCTAACGTATCTTATTACAACAGTGGCTTTGATCGAAACAGGTCCAATCCCATAGAAGAAGATCCTTTATTGAATGGTTTTCAAGACAGTTCTCTACTGTCTGTACAACCTGGATTTAATATTTCTTATGGTAAATTCGATTTTGGTCTGTTTGCGGAAAATCTCTTCGATTATAATATGAAGAGCAGTCAGTCCGTTACTCAGTTCAACGAGAAAACCTTTTCAGGACATTTACAATATACCCATCAGTTTAATAACCAAAGCGGGATTATGGAATCTTCGCGTTTGATGCCTATGGCCAGAGTTCGCAAAGTAGGTGAAAATGAGGTTGTATTGGGCGGAAGTCTTATTTTAGACCTTCCAAAGCTAGGGTGGGTACAAGCGGGATATGACGATTTCTATGGAGCTGCGGCTGGAATAGGATTTAATTTGAATAAACGCTTATCCCTAGGATATACAATGGAAAAAGGGTTATCTAATAATTTTGACAATTTTGGGGTTACCCATGAGATTTCCTTTGCGTATTCCTTTACACCTAACCTTACAGAGGATCGGGTAATGTTGGAAGATCAAGAAGAAGAAGAGTTAGCCAGTTTGGAGGAAGAAATAAATATAGATGAGGCAGTAACATCTAAGGATGACGAAATAGAAAAATTAAAAATGGCATTGGCCGAAAACAATGAAATACTTGCAGAGCTCATGTTCCGTCAAGATTCCTTAGAGGAGAATAGAAAGACCGATTTGGAAAAGCGATTTGAAATGGTGATGCGCATGGTCCGCAACGAAACCCAAGGAAAGCGACCAGATCTGGAAGAAAAGGCCAAAAGTATGTATTTCTTAAATAACGATAATGTTCTTGCAGAGAATTCTAAAATTGAGGTTAGTACAGAACAACCTTCCGTAAGGGACGATTTTAAAAGGATAATTACATATTCTGAAACTAAAAATACAAATGGTATAAATCCGAGGGAGCGAGTTAGGGACGAAGTGGTTTCTAGAAAAGCAATAGTTGAGGATGAGTTTACCCAAGTGACCAAACAAAATAATATTAAAAGTAGGAGGTTCCAAGATCTTGATGGTGTTGCAGATGGGTATTATGTAGTGGCCAACGTATACAAGGGAGAACACTACCTCAATAAATTTGTGGTAGATCTTAACACGAAAGGCTTAGAAGCAGATTATTTCACCAATAAGAACAATGGCTTAAAATATGTTTATTTGAAGCGTTTCGATACCTGGCAAGAGGCCGTTGCAGCTTATAAATCCAACGTGGATGGCACCTATGCAGGGGACAAATGGATCATGAACGTGGACAACAATAAATATAACGATGCGGATAAGGCCTATGTGGACAATGTGAGCAAAATCAAGAAGCAATCTACGAAATACGGAGTTGACGTACTTCAAAAGAATATCGTTGCAAAGGACAGGGTGACTTCCAATACACCATCAACCCAGGCCTTTAAAATTAACGGTGTGGATTCTGGTTACTATATTATTGCCAATGTGTTCTCTAATCCAAACAATGCCAACCGCTTTGTGAAAATGTTGAATGCCCAAGGCTTGAACGCAAGTTACTTTATCAATCCAAAAAACAACTATCGCTACGTATATCTTAAAAAGCATGGTTCTTGGAACAATGCTTTGGTATCCTATTACTCTAAAATCAATCGGGCTTATGATCAGAAAATGTGGATCATGAAGGTTACCCCTTCTCTTATAGCTTAAAAAGGAGAAATCAAATGAATTGAAAAGGGGTGTAATTTGATTAAATAGGTAGTTGTAAAAGAGATAGAAATTAAGTAACAGAAATTCAGTTTCATGCCCAAATTCCTTTAGGATCTATCCCATTTTTCTTATTCAAATTTTATAGCTAGGTCGTCCTTACTACGCCAAAATAGGTGAAGAACACCCGTTTACCGTTAATTACTGCATTTTGTCGAATTCTCATTATTGCCCCATTTTATAGAAAAAGAGATCAAACCATACGTAAAATGTGTTTCACAACATAATTTTACCTCCCTACAACAATAACTTCTTAGCCTAAGTATTATATACAATATTTGTTATTGATTGTTAGGGTTTTGGAACTTCCCCATGGTTTTCTCAATGAAAAAAGCGATACCAAATCCAACTTCCTGCAATTCAAAATAACAAAAACGCATATCTACCAGAAATGGATCGTGTGGGTTTTAACAAATGAATTAGCCGAATGAAAGTTACCTTATTTTCAAAAATAGTCCTGGCCATTGTCATCCTTTTCGGGTATGCTGGATTTTCACAGGAATTTAATAATTTTCAGGTACGATACCAGGATAATATTAAAGGAGACCTGACCTTTATTGCAAATAACATTATTAACCGTGACGGTGGTTCGGGTACAACAAGGCCTAATAACGCCTACAACAACTTGAGCACCAATGGAAATGGTAATGCAGAATCCGGAGGAGCAAATAATTACAATGACTACAAAAACATGCAGTATATTGATGTGGATGGGGACACATCAACATTTAGCTCAAGTAGTGCTAATTTAACCTATCCTTCCCCGGAATGTAACCAGATTAGATATGCAGGGCTTTATTGGTCTGCGACCTATCCTAGCGCACAGGGCGGGCAGAGTATTGGTACAGGAAGGCAAACTGATTTTAATAGAGTAAAATTAAAGGTACCAGGGGGTACCTATGTTGATATTACGGCTAACGAGGTGTTGTACGATGGCTTTACCAGTACGGACGCGTCCATGAGAACAAATAGCCCTTATGCCTGTTATGCAGATGTGACCTCTATATTGTCTGGTCTTGCCAATCCACAGGGGACCTATACTATTGCCAATGTGAGATCTATTATTGGTAACGGAGTATCCGGTGGTGCTGCCGCAGGCTGGACCTTGGTTGTTGCGTATGAAAACCCTACCGTTACAGGAAAATTGATAACAACATTTGATGGCTTTGCAAGGGTAAACGGAGCCAATCCAACCGTGAATGTTAACTATACTGGTTTTGAAACCATCCCGGCAGGTCCGGTAAAAGCAAATATTGGTGTTGCGGCCCTTGAGGGGGATTTTAGAATTAGTGGAGACCAACTTAGTATAAAAGCAGCCAGTAAAGCAACATTTACCCAGTTGAGCAATGCAACCAACCCGGCGGACAACTTCTTTAACAGTAACATCACCTTAAATGGAGTATCGGTCAACAACAGAAACCCCAACAGCACCAATACACTTGGGTACGACACAGATTTCTTTTTCTTGGACAATCCCGTCAATGCCACTTTGCCCAATTCAGAAAGTGCTGCTACTTTTAGGTTCACGTCAACAGGGGATCAATATTATCCTTTTTTCAATTCTTTTAATGTAGAAATAATTGAACCGGAGATAGATGTTACTAAAAATGTAGAGGACGTCATGGGCAATAACATTGCCAACGCCGACGTAACCCTAGGACAGGAAATGTTCTATATTCTGAAGTTTCAAAACATAGGAAATGATGATGCGGTAAATTTCACTTTAAAGGATGCGCTGCCCACCAATGTGGATTTTCTTCCAAGTGGTCTGGTACTGCCCCCTCCTATTAATGGACAAGCTATTACATATGTTTATGATGATGTTAATCATGAAATTGTTTTTACTGTACCCAACGAATTTGTACAAAAGGGAGACCCACAATACACCATAAAGCTAAAGGTAAGGGTGGTTCCGGATTGCTACAGATTAAGGGACGCCTGTTCCAACATCATACAAAACACTGCATATGCCACATATAGCGGATCTTTTAACAATAATATCATTACCGATGACCCAAGTGTCTCCAAGTTTGACAATTGCGGTTATGCAGTTCCAGGTGCGACTAACTTTTTGGTAAATCTAGAAGATTGTGATTTTACTAGAGAACAATATTTATGCGGAAGTACGGCTACGTTGACCGCAGGTACAGGTTTTGACACGTATGAGTGGAGGAATCAAAATGGCACTGTTGTTGGAAATACCCAAAGCATAGTGGTTACCCAACTGGGCACCTATACAGTAACTAAAACGGCTCCTGCACCTTGTTTGACTTTTGACGAGGTGATAGAGGTGGTTCCCTTTAGTAACAATGTTCCAAATCCAGTAATTCCTTATGCGGATATTGTAGATACATGTTCCAATGATGGTTCATCACTTCCTAAAATATTTTTGTGCGGTGCCAATGATGAGCGATTAATAGAAACCACTTTTACAGATGCTATTTCTTTTGCATGGCAAAAATTAGATGAGGGGAGTTGTTCTGCCCCAGCCTCTGACAATTGTGTGACCACTAACGCATCTTGTGTTTGGAATACCGTTGCCACTACAGAGGATTATATAGCAACCGAGGAAGGAACTTTCCGTTTTGTTGTAAGTTATGAGAATGGGTGTTCCAATCGTTTCAACTTTAAAGTATATGAAAACATACTTTCTCCTGATGTCATTAAAAAGGATATCATGTGTGGGCAACCAGGAAATATTACCATTACCAATGTTCCCGGCAGTTATGAGTATAGCCTAGATCAAAACGATTGGAGTTCCTCAAACACTACGGGTGTATTTGATATTGTAACTCCTGGATCATATAATGTATATATTAGACAACAGAATGTATCTACCAATCCATGTATCTTTGTTGTTAATAGTATTGATATATTCCAAAGAAATTTCTCCGTAAATGTTACTAAGACAGATCCATTATGTATAAATGATAAGGGAAGTATTAGCATATCTGTAAACGATGTTGATCCCCAATACTATTATGAATTAAGACAGGGTGGGTCATTAGTTGACTCATTTGGCCCTTCAGATGATAATAATTACACCTTTGCCTCCGTAAATATTGGAGACTATACTATCGTTGCCACAACAGATGATGGGTGTTCTTATTCTCAAGATGTTTCCATTGCATCCAACTCTACAATGAGTGCTTCGGCAGTGGTTTCCCAAAATGTGAGCTGTAAGGAAGGAAATATACAAGTAAAAGGAGCAGGAGGCTCTGGACAGTATTATTATGCAATTTGGAGTTATATTAACGAGAGCGGAGTTGGAGGACCACTTTACAACGAAATTAACGATATACCTGCATCGGAATTTCAAACCAGTGTAATATTTGATGTAAAGATAGGGGAGCAGGGCACGTATCAATATGTTGTTTTAGATGGAAACAACTGTGCTGCCATTTCCAACCCTGTAACCATTGCCTTGGAGGAAGAAGCAGAATACACTGTAAATTCTACCGATGAGACTTGTTTTAATGCCAACGATGGAACGATAAGTGTAAATCTTATAAATGACAATGGATATAATCTAGAATATAGTATAGATAATGTAAATTTCTTTCCGAGCAGCAATTTTTCTGATTTGTCTCCAGGAGATTATGTGCTTTATGTTCGATTAAAAAAGGGGAACCGAGACTGTGATTATTTTTACCCCATTACCATACAGCCAGCTGCAGAAATAACAGCCACCGCTACCTTGACACAAAACTATACCTGCCTTCAAAATGGGATCATTTCCTTTTTAGGGATCACAGGTGGTTCTGGAAGCTATGAATATAGTATAGACGGGGTTACCTTTGGTGCGACTACAACATATTCTAATTTAACAGATGGGATTTATTCTCCGAGTATTAGGGATACCAACAACCCTGCTTGTGTTATCTCCTTACCACAAATAATTATTGATCCGTTAAGCGCACCTACAGATCTAATTTTTAGCGCAACTCAAATTACATGTGCAACCCCTACCTCTAACGTTACACTAAGTACTTCAGGAGGCTCAGGTGCGTTGACTTACCGTATGACGAGTCCGTCTGTAAAAAATGCAGATTCGACGGACGGAGTTACAGCAACTTTCAACGGATTGGCTGTTGGCACTTACACCTTTGAGGTAACCGATGAGAATAACTGTACCTATACCGAAAACTATACCATCAATGACATAACCTATATAGCGGTTAATGGAGCTCTAGTGAACAATGTGAGTTGTTTTGGCGGCAATGATGGGGCAATTGATTTTAATGTAGCCGGATTTGGCACCACCTATCAATATACCATTAATGGAGGAACAGCTATCACCGGACAGTCTTCTCCCACTATAAATCTTACCGGTCTTATTGCCGGCGACTACATCATTGTGGTAACGGATGAAGCCACGGCTTGTGCAGACACCGCGACCATTACCGTTAATGAACCTTCGGCAGCCCTAGGATTCACTTTTACTGTTTCACCTCTAACCTGTGCGGCCAATGGATCAGTTTCCATCTCAGCTTCCAATGGGTGGGGAGGGTATACCTATCAATTGACACAACCGGATGCAAGTGTTCTTGGACCAAAAGCAAGTAATGTTTTTTCTGGGCTTACTCAGACAGGCACCTACACCGTAAGTGTTGTGGATGCTGGGGGTTGCATTGTTACCAATACCTTTACTATAACCGCTCCTGTAAATCCCACAGTAACCTTAGATCCTACTACGGATCTATGTTATTCACCTTCAACAGGCGTTAGTTTAACCGCTACGGCTACCGCTGGCGTTACCCCATATACCTACAGTTTAAATGGGGCACCTGCCCAAAATGGAAATGTATTCAACAACCTGACTCCAGGATCTTATACCGTAGTGGTAAGGGATGCCTATGGTTGTACAGCTACTTCAAACACTGTTGTTGTGGAACCACAATTGACAGTAGCTTCAGTTTTGACAAAGGAATTGGATTGTAGTGCCTCCCCAGATGCGGTAATCGACATCACTATTAATGGAGGATATGCTGGGTATTCATATCAAATAAATGGGGGTGCAAGCACCGCCGTTATTGGAAATACGATTACGTATACTACCTCAACCGACGATACTTTTATCTTTACTATTACTGATTCTGAAGGGTGTACGGCTCAGACCACTGTGATTGTGGATCCTATTACGACCCCT
Organism: Sediminicola arcticus; assembly: GCF_040566695.1. Lineage (NCBI taxonomy): Bacteria > Pseudomonadati > Bacteroidota > Flavobacteriia > Flavobacteriales > Flavobacteriaceae > Sediminicola > Sediminicola arcticus. The sequence continues at coordinate 566,502 of NZ_JBEXAE010000001.1, forward strand.
GTTGCAATCCATAATGCTATTGATCCAGATTGCGACGGCGCTACTAACGGTAGTGTCGAAATAATCATAGATGGTAATTTTGGAACACCGGCATACCAAGTAGATTTTAATGGTATGGGCCTCTCTGCCCAAACCCTATATACAGGCTTGGGAGCTGGAACCTACACCTATGTTGTAGAGGATAGCAAAGGATGTACCTATACCGATAGTGTTACCCTAACAACTCCAAACCCTATTGCCGCTGATGCCGTATTGACGCAACCATATACTTGTTTGCAAGATGGCATAATTCAAGCACAAAATGTTATGGGAGGAACAGCTCCTTACACCTACAGTATTGATGGTGTTACTTTTGGAGGGTCAGATACTTTTACCAATTTAACAGATGGCACCTATACCATTACCGTAAGGGATGCTAGTGGGTGTACATTTGTTACCAATAGTATCATCATACCTGCTTTAGACCCACCAAGAGATATAGCTTTTAGTGCAACAGCACCAAATTGCCCTGCGCAAACATCTGACGTAACCTTAACTGTTACAGGAGGTACAGGGTTAATTACCTATGAGATTACGGCACCTACAGCGTTCAATAACGGAAACAGTAATATGTTTGCAGGATTGGCACCAGACACGTACACCTTTTTGGTGACGGATGCCAATGGATGTGCATATACCGAAACCTTTACCATATCGCCTGTAACTCCTATTACTATTACCGGCACTTTGGTTAGTAACGTAACTTGTTTGGGAGCAGCTGATGGGGTCATCTCTTTTGATGCCTCTGGTTTTACTTCCACATACCAATATACTATAAACGGCGGGACCCCCGTAACTAATCAAACGGCGACTACAACAACAATAAATGGTTTGGTTGCTGATGATTATATCATCGTGATCACAGATGAAACTACCTTGTGTTCCGATACTACGACCATCACCGTTAGCGAACCGGCTACACTATTGACAATAGACGCTATTGCAGTTACCGATCCCACTTGTTCCCCTAGTGGAACAGTGTCTGGTTCCGTTGCTATTACCGTTTCTGGTGGATGGGGAGGCTATACCTATGAGATTACAGATCCTAGTGGAGCTATAACGTTCAATAATACCGGTACTTTTGGCGGCTTATTGGATACTTCTGCACCTTATAATGTAGCTGTAACCGATGTGAATGGATGTGCTGTCACCAGTACATTTACATTAAATCCTATTATTGCACCAGATCTTACCATAAGTGCCAATAGTTTATGCTATGATGCCTCCACAGGGCTTACCATTACCGCAACAGTAGCTTCAGGTGGACAAGCTCCCTTCCAATATAGCGTGAATGGTGGAGCATACCAATCTAGCAATGTCTTTTCAGGATTGGCTCCTGGCACCTATATCGTAGATGTTATAGACAGTAAGAACTGTACGGATTCAGAAACAATTACTGTGAATCCTACCCTTACTGTAAATGCTACTTTGGTAAAGGATATGGATTGTACTGCCTCCCCTGACGCACAAATTAGGGTATCAATTTCTGGGGGAACCAGCACGTTTACTTATGAAGTTCTTTTGGATGGCGCTCCATTCCAGGCAAGTACTGCTGTTCCAACAATACCTTTTACGTACACAACAGGAACCGCAGGTTCTTATGAGTTTATCATTAGCGATGGTTCTGGTTGTACCATTACCTCAAATACTATTATAGTTAGCAGCAATGTCCCTCCAACAGCAGCACCAGTGGTAACAGAACCACGTTGCGCTGGCTCTGCTGACGGATCTGTAAATTTGGGCGTTACAGGTGGAACACCACCTTACCAGATTGTTTTTAACGGAAGCACCCCATCAACCCAAACCGTTTATTCTGGTTTGGCTGCGGGGAATTATAATTATACCATTACGGATGCTAAGGGATGCCAGACTACTGGAACGGTTACTTTAACAGACCCACCAGCCCTAACGTTGACAACGGCTGTTTCACAAGATTATACTTGTACTACGGGTTCTGCTACCATAGATGTGACTAGTGCAGGGGGAGGAACTGCTCCTTATGCCTATAGTATTGATGGTGTAAATTTTGGACTTGGAACTTCTTTTTCTGGATTAACTGCCGGGACGTATACCATTACAGCAAGGGACGCCAATAATTGTACTGTTACAAGTACAGAAACTATCGATCCACTAAATGCCCCAACCGATCTTTCTTTCGCATCCACGGCGATGACTTGTCCTGCAGAAGTTAGTAACCTAACGGTGAGTGTAACTAATGGGAACGGACCTTTTACCTATGAGCTGATAGCCCCGGCTCTGAGCTATAGAAACAATGGAAATGATCCTACATTTACAGCACTTACCCCAGGCACTTATACGTTTAAGGTGACCGATGCCAAAGGGTGTACGGTACAGGAGTCCTATACCGTCAATACCATACCTAAGGTTAGTTTGTTGTACCAATTGGTCAAAAATGTGACCTGTAAAGGGGATTCTGACGGAGAATTTGCCTTCACGGTAAGTGACTTTGTGTCCACCTACAGCTATACCGTTACAAATAGTTTTGGCACGATTGTACAATTTGAAAACAATATTTTCCAGACTACTCCTATTCCAGTTATAGGAGTTGCTGCCGACTCCTATAGCATAAACGTAACTGATGATACCACTACGTGTATGGCTTCTGCACCAGCTGTGATCAGTGAGCCATTCCTTGCCTTGGATTTTAGTACAACCAATACAGATGTGACCTGTTTGAACAATGCTGCGATTACGGTAAATGCCACGGGGGGCTGGAGTTCCTACCAATACCAATTAATGGATGCCACTAGTACAGTTACCATAGTGCCTTATCAAGGGAATAGGGTTTTTAGTAACGTTCCGGCTGGCGATTATACCGTTTATGTAATGGATGCCAATGGATGTGTTGTGAACAAACCTATTTCCATTTCTCCAGCTTCAGCACCTAATTTAGTTTTAAACGGTAGCTCGGACCTTTGTTATGATGCCGATGGAGTGTCAATCATTTTAGACGCATCTGCTGGCCAAAGTCCTTATCGATATAGGGTTAATGGAGGTGCTTATCAATTAAGCAACATCTTTAACGGGTTAATACCCGGAACCTATGATTTTGATGTTATAGATGCTTACGGTTGTGAGGCGATTACCTTACAAATAGTAGTACCCAGAAGGTTAATTGTAGCAAGTGCAGTATTAACTAAGGGCATAACCTGTTCTGCAACAACCGACGCCGTAATTGATGTTGCAATTGATGGTGGGTATACCCCATATGATCGTTATGAGTATAGCACTGATGGAGGTGCCACCTTTATACTAGGAGGAGCAATAACGGGAGCTACTTTTAGCTTTAGCACCAATACTGCAGGGGACTATATTTTTAGGGTATATGATGATTATGGTTGTGATGCATTTTCCAACACAATCACTGTTAGCCCCACAGAACAACCTGAATTGTCTGTAACGGCAACGGATCCATTATGTAATGGAGATGCTACAGGTATGTTGAACATTACGATAGATAGGTCCAAAGGAATTGGACCGTTTACAACGGAAGTTATTGAAATTGGAACACCAACTAATTACGGAAATCAAACTGCAGGTTTACCTGCAGGGAATTATGAGGTTACTATTACCGATAGTAAAGGGTGTGCTTCCAATCCTTTTGCCATTACCATTGGGCAACCAGATCCAATAGCCTATGATTATTCTGTAACTCCGATACAATGTGATGCGGGTGGAATAGTTAATGGAGCTATCACTGTTGAAAACCTAACAGGAGGAACGGCTGAATTCAGCTATTTCTTAACGGGTAACAATGGATACTCTCAGCAATACGACACTACTTCTGGTGGTGAAGATCACACTTTTACTATTTTAGAATTTGGTATTTATGAAATTGATGTGGTGGATGCCAACGGGTGTTCATTGCGCAAAACAGATATTATTGCCTCCCCACCAGATGATCTGGATATAGATGTTTCTGCCATAACAGCTGATTGTACAGCAGGAGGAACTGCATCCGTATCTGTTTCTCCAACATCCGGAGGTAGTGGAAATTATGAGTTTGCCATTTTGGACAGCTATAGTACACCATATGCCACTTCCTATCAGGCTCCAGACGTTCCTAGTGGCGATACGGCCACATTTACCGGGTTGATCCCTGGGGTAACGTATACCTTTGTGGTAAGGGATATTACCAATAATTGTTATTATTTTGAAACTGCGGATGCGCCGATCGATACCCCTTCAAATTTGACATACATTTTGGAACCGGTTTCCAATGTTTCTTGTAAAGGAGCTGCAGATGGATCGATATCTTTTAGTTTTGATAATTATGATGGTGGCGCCACTGCTGTTTCCTATGAAATATTCAATTCACAATCTAACATATCTACAGGTATTTCAAACAGTTCTCCAGTAAACCCTCCAGCAGGACCTGTAAGTGTAACAGACTTGGGACCATTGGGACCTGGAATTTACTATATCCTTTTCAAAGAAGTAGGTGGCGCGTATGCGGATTGTTCTGTGGGTTCAGAACGTTTTACCATTGATGAATCTTCGGTCTTATTGGAACTTACAGCTGCATCTGTAAAAGATGACAACTGCCTACCAAATGAGGGTATTATTACCGGTACAGCAACTTACGGCACTTCACCTTATCAATATCAATTCCTGACTCCAGCGGACGCCGCACCAACGGCATCCAGTCCAGGGTGGATTTCACAGAATTATGCGAACGTAGAATATGGGGACTATATCATTTATGTAAAGGATGCCAATAATTGTATTGTATCGGATGCCGTAACCAATAATTTGGAACCAGAATCTACCATTTCAATTGACTTGACAACGGCCTGTGCTATTGAAGGTTCATATGAAATTGAAGTGACCTTGGATAACGATGGGGTATTTCCTTATTATATGAGTGTAGACGGCGGTGCCTTGGAACCGGTAAACCTAAATGTCTCCGGGGATAGTGTATTGGTTTCCAACTTATCTTCAGGTACCCATACCATAAGAGTGGTGGATTCAAGTGGTTGTGGAGAAGCAGCTGAAGCAATAACCATCCATCCACCGTTATTCGCTATGGCGACGCTAACGGCAGAAGAACAGTGCACCCCTGCAAATAGTGCTGAGGTTACCATTATTACTGACGGTGGATCCAATGATTTTACATTTACCCAAACCAATCCAGTTGGTCCGACCCAGATAAATGATCCAGTTTTTACTGGATTGACTAGTGGCACTTATGATTTTGATATTTTAGATAATATTACAGGTTGTAGCAAGAGTGTTTCTATTACTATTGATGCCCCAACCAACCCTATATTTTCCCTTTCTGAAACAGATGTGAGCTGTTATGGAGGTGCCGATGGAACCATTACGGTAGCATTGGATGCAGGAAATTTAGATACTCCTTACCAATACAGTTTGGATGGTGGGACTACTACACAAAACTCTAATATCTTTGCCGGCCTTTTAGAAGGAACGTATACAGTAACCGTAATTTCTGCGAAAGGATGTACCCATGATGAGACCATAACGGTTAATGAACCATCACAATTGGCAATCACTGCCACTGCCTCGGATTATACCTGTGATGATAATGCCAGTACTGTATCTGTAACAATTAATGATGATACTTTTGGTAACCTATCCGGTACAGGCCCTTACTTGTATAGCTTTAACGGCGGTTCTTTTCAGGGATCCGACACCTATATGGTTGCTTACGGATCTCCAGATGTGAGTGTTATTGTTAAGGATGATAATGGTTGTACAGTTTCTACATCAGTGGCCATACCTGCCAGACAAAAGGTAACAGCTACCATAGACCAACTACAGGCTATTAATTGTAGCAATGGTCAAGAGGTTATAGAAATTGTTCCTGCCAATGGTTCTGGTAACTACACGTATACAGAATTGCCAAGTGGTAATGTAGTTTTGGACCCAACCAATATTATACTAACTGCTCCTGGCAATTATGTGTATGAGGTTTTGGATACGACTACGAACTGTTCTGTAATTGTAGAACACAATGTGGCACCATATGACCTTATAGCCGTAACCGCTTCTTTAGTAACAGATGCAACTTGTAGTGATAGTTCTGACGGACAAATGCAAATTAACATAGCGGGCTATATAGGAACCTTTGATTATAGAGTTTTGGATAATGCAGGGAATCCTGTGGCAGGAGCCGCTGGAAGTTCCAATGCGGTATCGGATCCCTTTAATTATGTAATTCTACAAACGTTGCCAGCTGGTATTTATACCGTTGAGGTAACAGAAACACAGAATCCTTTCTGTATAGAAGGTTCCAATTCTGTGACCATTGATGCTCCAGAAGAGGTTGTAGTTGTTGAGGTAAGCAACACCCCGGACAACTGTAATGAGAATGCCATTGTTGTGGTACAGGCAAGTGGAGGAAAAGGCCCATATACCTATGCAGTGGTTTTGGATGGCGCCGCCATGCCAGTAACTTTCCCAGAAGACGAAACCTTAAGTTTGGATTATACCATCGGAGCTAATTGGGATGTGTATGCCCAAGATGCCAATGGTTGTATTTCCCAAGTCTTGGACATTATCATTACCGAGGATACCAGACCTGATATTTCATTGGCGATTGTTGATGAGTGTGAAGACGAAGGTAGCTTCTCAATAAATGTAAGTTTGGACGCGATTAATACAGGTGTTGCCCCTTATAGAATTAGAATAGTTGGTAATGCTTTCCAAAATATAAATGCTTTCCCATACACTTTTAGTAACCTGTCTTCAGGGTCTTACGATATTGAGGTCTTGGATGCTAATGGTTGTGGAGAAATAGAATCGATTACCATTAGTCCTGAACTTGAATTTACCGCTACGGTAAATACGCAGCCTACATGTATTGCAAACGATGGGATCATTGACTTTGCCGTAACCGGTGGATCTGGAGTTAATACTGTAGAATTATTTGAAGCGGATGGAATTACCCCAACCGGAATTGCTCCAGTTGGAAGCCAATTTACTGGTGTGGGCTTTGGCACCTATGTGGTTCGTGTAACGGACAATACTTTAGGAAATCCTGCTAATTGCACCAAGGAAATACAGGTAATTTTGGAAGAACCTACACTGGTAACCTTACAAACTACCCAAAAAACGGATATTAGCTGTTTTGGTGCTGCCGATGGCACCATAAATGTGAGCTTGGTTGCTCCAAGTGCTGGAGTAAATGACAATCCTCCGTATACCTATACCATAGATAACGGAACAGATCCAGCAATTACCCAAAGCACAGGGTTCTTCTCCGGGTTGAATCCAGGGGTTTACAATATCACAGTAACCTCAAACAGGAACTGTGAGGCCACCGATCAGGTGACTATATTGGAACCAATGCAATTAGTGGCTTCTATAAGTAATGTGATCGATTTTGCATGTGATGTCAATAATACTGGGCAAACAGCTTCTTTTGATATTACTGTGGATCCTACTACTGGAACAGGACCTTACTTCTTTAGTATTAATGGAGGGGCTTATTTTGAAGGAACAGGAGTTGCCAAGAACAGATACACCTATGTAACCAATGTTGCAGGTAATTTTACAGTGAACGTTAAGGATAACAAAGGATGCACCATTGTTGCTCCATTGTCACAAACGATAGATCCACTTCCGGTGATCACTGATGTAACGTTTACCCAACAAACGGCAATTACTTGTGCCAATGATGAGGTAGTAAGGTTAACAGTGACCGGAGGTTCTGGAGATTTCACCTTTGATTTATTACCTATGGGAACTGCCACGGTTACTCCGGGATCGGGCTTCAATACTGCCAACTTTACGTTAACGGCCGTTGGAGATTACACCTTTAGAGTTACGGATAATGTAACGGGATGTTATTATACAACAGCTCCTTATACCATAGCACCTTACGATATTATAGATGTTAAGGCAACAGCCATTACTCCAGTAACCTGTTTTGGGGACTCGGATGGTGAATTGAGCCTTCAGGTGAATAATTATTTAGGGAATTACACCTACGAAGTATTGGATGGAGCCGGGGCTTCTGTAACAGGAGTGATGGCATCAAACACCTCAAGCAACCCAAGGTCAATTTCTGGATTACCAGCGGGGAACTATACGGTAAGGGTTATCGCAATAGATACACCTTTTTGTGATGATATTACAAATACAGTGACCATTGCTTCACCTAGTGCAGCGTTAAGTTTATTGGAGATCAACAACACCAATGCAAATTGTAATATTGGTGCACAGGTAAGTGTAAGAGCTAATGGGGGAACCCCAGGTTATACCTATGCTTTTGTGACATCTGGGAATGTGCCCGTCTTAGGAGACTATTCAGGTAGCGCAAACGCAACGTTGAATCCTGCGACATACCCTGCAAATTATGATGTTTATGTAATGGACTCCAGAGGATGCTTTACGTTTATTACTGTAACAGTAAATGAAGATCCATTGCCAACAGTAACGGTTCCAGCTTATGCAGATAACCAGTGTATTTCAAATGGAACTTCATATACTTTCACGGCTACCGGAACGGGTATTGGACCTTTAAGGTATAGCGTTGGAAATGGCTTCCAAACCAGTGCCACGCTTACTGTATCTGCCCCAGGAAACTATACCGTTTCCGTAAGAGACGCTAATGGCTGTATTGCTACTGCACCAATGGTTATATTGCCTCCTTTAGGAGCAACGCCTCAGGCCACAGTGCAACCTTCGTGTGCGCTTAATGATGGTGAAATTACCATTACGGCAGCAGGAGGGTCAGGTAATTATGTTTATGATTTATTGGACAATACAGGGACCAGTGTTATAGGTGGAACTCCTCAGGCTTCCAATTTGTTTACAGGATTGGCACCAGGCAGCTATACTGCGATTGTTCGCGATAATGGTGGTTCAGGATGTGATTTACAGGCAGTTGTTTCTTTGGAAACACCCTCTCCAGTAGTATTTACCTATACACAGGAAGACATTTCCTGTAACGGTGGTGCCGATGGATCTATACAGGTCATCTTGGATGCTTCCAACACTAACCCGCCTTATATCTTTACAATTTTTGATGGGGTAACTACCTTTACTCAAACTAGCAGTTTGTTTACAGACTTGGCGGCAGGAACGTATGATATTACGGTTACCTCTGATAGGAACTGTATAGGTGCTCAAACCGTAACTATTACAGAACCATTACCTGTAACAATTAGCGCCACAAATACTGAGTTTGCTTGTAATGCAAATAATTCGGTAGCACAAGCAATAATTACGGCCACAGGTTCCAACGGAACTGCACCGTATACGTATAGCATCAATGGAGTTAATTTTGTTAATTCCAATACCTTCGCTATCACGGATACCGGCGTGGTACAGAATATTACCGTGACCGTTAAGGATGACAATGGTTGTACCAATACTACCTTGGTCTCCATTAATCCACTGCCAAAAATTACGGCTGTTAATTTCATACAGCAAACAGCGATTACCTGCAGTAATGATGAAACAGTACGCGTTAACGTAGCTGGTGGTTCTGGTGATTTTACTTTCGATCTCTTGCCTATAGGAACCTATACGGTGACTCCTGGAGCAGGAAATCAGACAGCAGACTTCACGCTAACAGCCCTAGGGGACTATGTGTTCAGGGTAACAGATAATGTAACAGGTTGTTATTTCTCGACTTCTCCATATACCATTGCACCTTTCGATGTAATTGAGGTAGTAGCATCCCCTATAACACCAGTAACCTGTTTCGGAGATTCCGATGGTGTGATGTCCTTACAGGTAAACAATTATGGAGGATCATATACCTATCAGGTATTCAGATCCAATGGCACGGCGTTGACCGGTATTGTTACATCAAACACCTCAACGAACCCAATAAGTATTACTGGGTTACCGGCAGGCAACTATTATGTAAATGTTATAGCTACCGGCACACCGTTCTGTGATGATGTTTCAAATACCATTAATATAAAATCACCAAGCAGTCCTCTTCAATTGAATACAGACATTTCTATTGAGATAAGCTGTACTGAACCAGGACAAATAACGGCCAACGCATTTGGAGGATGGGGCACATATACTTATGCCATCGCTCAAGGAACACCACCAGCGGCAGGATCTTTTAGCACTAATAATATTTTTGGCGGACTATCAGCAGGCACCTATGAGATATATGTTAGGGATTTGAACGGATGTGAGGTTTTCTCAACAGAAACCTTGGTGCAGCCTACCCAAATTACAGCAACTGCATTAGCAACCGCAACAATTTTATGTGAAGGCGATTTTGGAGGTCAAATAACCACTACGGTTACAGGTGGGGGAAGACCCGCTCTGGATTCTACTGCGAGATATAACTACATCCTTAACTTTTTGGATCAAGGATTGGTTGGTGCGCCACAAACGTCGAATATCTTTAACGATCTACCAGCAGGAAACTATTCAGTGACAGTTACAGATAGTTGGAACTGTGATTTTACCACGGCAACCGTATTAATAAACGAACCTTCAAAAGTGACGGCCTCTTTGGTAATAACGACGTTGAATACCTGTACTGTTGGTGCCGATCTTAGGCTGACAGCCATCGGAGGCACTGCGCCTTATAGCTATAGCACCTTAGCCTCTGGAGTGTTTACGCCAATGGGCGGAAGTACCGTATCGTTTACCAATATGGCGGTAGGTGCTTATCAATACTTTATTAGGGATGCCAATGGATGTATTTCAAACGTATCGAATACGGTAACTGTAGACGCAGTACCGGAACTGGTTATTACACCTCAGACTATTGTTAATGTGGGATGTTATGGGGAGGCCACAGGTCTGATCCAAGTAAGGGCCATTGGAGGATTAGGAAACTATTCTTATACCTTATTTGCACAAGATCAGATCACAGTGATTAGACCTGCCCAAAGCAGTACTATCTTCAACAATTTGACTGCGGGGACGTATTATATTCAAGTGGACAGTCAGGATTGTATGGATAGGGAACAAGTAGTCATCACTGAAGGAAATGTTTTGACAGCTAACACCCCAATTGTAAATAATCCAATATGTGCTACTGATTTTGGCAGCATAGAAGTTGGTTTGGTAGGTGGTACCGGTACATATCAGTATGCTATATCCCCAAACCTGAATCAGTTTAGCACTAAAAATGTGTTTACAGACTTGGTGCCTGGAACCTATACTATCATTGCACAGGATTCTAATGGTTGTTTGCCATTTATATTTGATCTTGAGATTGTAGCACCACTTCCTGTGGAAGTAACTACTACCTCGGTTCAATCAGAAATTTGTGCCGGTAGCGAAGATGGATCCATAGCGATTAATATTACAGGTGGAACAGCACCATATAGTGCGGCCTTCAACTCTAATAATCCATCGGATTTTGTGCCTGGTCAAACATCGTTCACCGATTTGGGGGCAGGGACCTATGTAATCTTTGTAAAAGATAGTCAAGGCTGTGAAACCAACATCATCGTTGAGATAGAGGAGGGAGTTAATCTAAACGCTGTAATAGCCCCTGTATACGAGTGTACAGAGGCTATGCCAGAGGCCTCCATTATTCTTACTTTGGAGGATGCATCAGTTTCTGGTGATGTATTATACGCCTTGGATTCAACGGATCCAGCGGACATGGTATTGGATCCCAACTTTACCAATATTACCCCAGGCCAACATTATATTACGGTTTCCCATGCCAATGGATGTATCAGGACCATTAATTTTGAGATTGAACAATACGAACCTTTAATGCTAGTATTGGAACAAAATAACATCAATGAAATAACAGCGGTTGCAACAGGAGGAAGACAAAATTATACCTTCTATCTAGGGGATAGGGATAGGGGATCGGATACTACGTTCTTCATTAACAGAACTGACACCTATACGGTAACCGTAGTGGATGAAAATGGCTGTGAGGTTTCCCAACAGATATTTATAGAATTTATAGATATTGAAATTCCAAATTTCTTTACTCCTGATGGAGACGGGCAAAACGACTTCTGGAAACCAAGGAATGAAGAATCATGGCCCAACATACTAACCATAATATTTGACCGTTATGGTAGAGAGGTGTACAGAATGAGATTAAATGATCAGGGATGGGATGGTCTCTACAGAGAAGCAGAGCTACCGACCGGTGATTATTGGTACGTCCTCAAATTGAAGGGAGAAGAAGATGACAGAGAATTTGTAGGACACTTTACCCTATATAGATAAAAAGACTTAACCTAAGTAGAATTATGCGAAATACGGTGTTAACCCTAGTGTTGCTTTTTGTTGCGCTGGCCTCCAGAGGACAGGAGCTGACCCTACCCCAGCTTTCCCAATATTTGGCGGATAACCCTTTCGTTATTTCCCCTACCTATTCGGGTATTGGGGATCATATCAAGATCAGGATCAATGGGCTTACCCAATGGGTAGGCATCAAAGATGCGCCGGATACTCAATCTTTGGCTGCAGATGCCAGGGTTGGCGAAAAGTCGGGCGCAGGAATACTCTTGTACAATGACAGCAATGGGGAGACCAAGCAACGCGGAGCCAGGCTTTCTTTTGCGCACCATTTAACACTAGACAGGTACGATGATCAGTTTTTATCCTTCGGTATCTCCTATAATTTTAATCAGTTCCGAATCGATATTGAAAATTTTAGGGATAATAATGATGCTTCCGTAACAGATGACCGATCCACGACCAACCACAACTTTGACGTAGGGTTCTTATATCGGAAGGATAAATTTTATATGAGTGTCAATGCGTCTAACTTGTTGGATAAGGATTTAACCAAGTTCAATCCTGTTTTTGAGCCCAATAGGCTTAGGAACTACTATATTTACACAGGATACAGATATAAAAAGAGCAAGAATAGTGATATGGAGATAGAACCCTCTGTCTTCTTTCAATACTTTGAAAGTGATGGGCGTTCCGTAACCGACTTAAACTTAAAATTCCGATGGTATGATTTTGAGGATTACTATTACGCAGGGGTAAACTACCGTTTTCTTAATGATCAGATAGGGAATCCTCTTTATATTGCTCCTATCGTTGGTTTTAAGAAGAACAATTTCTATTTTGGATATTCCTACCAAGTAATATTGAATGAGATATTAGGGTTTAGTTCTGGGACACACGTGGTCACCTTAGGGGTAGACCTTTTTCAAGGGCTTAGTAATTGCAGGTGTATGTACTAACTATTCCATACAATTGGATTAAATTTGTTGAAATTTAGAACGATTGTGGGAAAAGTAAAATTAAGTAACATTAAAGCTTATGGTCATCATGGCTGCCTCCAAGAAGAAGCAATCATAGGAAGCGATTACAGAGTGGACCTTGAGGTCGTGGCCGATCTTACCAAAGCGTCACAATCAGATAATTTATTGGATACCGTAGATTATGTGCACCTCAATCGCATTGTAAAGGAAGAGATGAAGATTAGGGCGAAACTCTTAGAACATGTCGCAAAGCGAATTGTGGATAGAGTTTTTTCTGAACTTGCTATGGTAGAAGAAATAAAAATCTCTGTCTCCAAAATTAACCCCCCTATAGGTGGAGATGTAGAAATGGTCTCGATAAATTTGCAAAGAATTCGTTGAAAAACAACGGTTCGTTTTTGTAAAGTTAGAAATTAAAGTACATTTGTTTTAGTAATTGGCATTGTGGTCGAAATGGATAGACGGGGTCCCGCAAGGACCTTTATAGTGGTTCGAGTCCACTCGATGCCTCAAACAAAAACGGTCTTAAATTCTTAAGACCGTTTTTAATTATAAAGAAGGGAATTCCTCTTTTTTGATCATTAGGGAAGGAACCGTAACACTTGGTTCGGTTTAAAGAAAACTACTTTAAAATTAATTTTTTTTAGAATTAATTTTTGTAGATTTGCAATCCAAAATTGGCATCGTGGCCGAGTGGCTAGGCAGAGCTCTGCAAAAGCTTGTACAGCAGTTCGAATCTGCTCGATGCCTCAAAAAAAACCGTCCAACTGGACGGTTTTTTTATTTTATAAGATTTCGAGGTTAAAAAGTATAAATGTTCATTTTTATGCCTGTAATAAGAAAACCAAAAAGATGGCAGGGATAAAATATACTGCAATGGTCTTTGCCCCTTCGTAGTCTTTGGCTATTCGTTGTCCAAACAACAACATTAACAGGGCTGCACAGGATATAATGGCACTATAAAATGCAAGCTGACTTTCTCCTACCATGGCTAATTGGAACAAACCAACGGCAGACAGGACCCCTGCAATCATTTCCGTGACCACCACGATGCCCAATAACATAGGAACCATATTTTTTAGAGGTGTTTCAGCGAAATGGCCAGTTAACCATGATAGGTTGCCCTTCCAATCGATTAGTTTATCAATACCACTTTGTAAAAAGGTAATTAATAAGAAAAGTAATAATAGTATTTCTGTAGCATTATTAGTAATGTTTTCCATATTAGACTTAAGTTTAAAAAATTAGGTTTATTGGGATTATGCGGCCTTCTTATGAAGTAATCGCGTAAGTTTTATAGATAGGTCTGTCAGTATTATTTTAGAGTTCCCGTTGCGTTCTATATGATAGATGGCAGCTTCCAGTTCCTGAGTAATCTGTTGAATATTGTTTTCATGTATAAATGGGGCAAATTTTGCCAACTGGAAACCTTCTACATGAATTTTCATATAAGTCAGTTCAGACACATTGTAATTGGTCAACATAGCCTGTCTCATAATCGCAAGGCAGTAAAGCATAAATTTTTTTTGTGTTTCCCTTCCCGTTTTGGCGACCTCTTCGCTCCATAGGATAAGATCATGAATGGCAGCTTTGTTGCCTTTTGCCTTAAAAGCACTCCTCACCCATTGTACAAACCATCTTTCAAAAACTAGATCTTCAGAATCTTGGTTCATCAAATCCAATGCCTTCTTAAAATTACCATCAGCTTCATGGGAAATTCGCAAGGCCTCTTCTTTACTAAGGCCCTTTTCCAATAGCCCTTGGGCAATAACCTCTTCGGCCAATGGGGGAAAGTGCAAAATCTGACATCTGGAACGTATCGTCTGTATAATTTGTTCCTCCTCTTCTGCAATCAGAATAAAAACAGTCTTCGCAGGAGGCTCCTCTATTAGTTTTAACAATTTATTTGCTGCAGAATTATTCATTCTATCGGCCATCCAAATAATCATCACCTTATATCCTCCTTCATAGGATTTAAGGGCTAGTTTTTTCACGACCTCCTGTGCTTCATCCACGCCAATCATCCCCTGTTTTTTTTCTATGCCGATAAGTCGGTACCAATCGAAGAGATTGCCATAAGGCTGATCCCTTAGAAACTCTCGCCATTCCTCCATATAATGGTTACTAACGGCGTGACTCTTTATCTTATCGCTATTGGATACAGGAAAAGCGAAATGAACATCGGGATGTGATATGGAGTTGCATTTTGCGTTACAGGCGGTATGATCTCCTGTATTCTCTCCTTGAGTATTTGCACAAATGACATATTGCGCATATGCCATGGCCATGGGTAATGTTCCACAACCTTCTTGACCAACAAATAACTGGGCGTGCGGAATACGACCCGCATCAGCACTGAAGGTTAAGTGTTTTTTTATATGGGATAGTCCTAAAATGTCTTTGAAAAGCATAGGTCAAATATAGTTTATTTGCCTGTTCTTCCATAATAGCAACACCAATGTCACTTTCAATGGACCAAGAGCATTTTTAAAGGGGTTGGTTGCCAACTGGTTATAAAGTAATCAACAACAGGTAGTTTTGTGCCGGAACCCTAAAGAATATGCTTCCCTGGTTTAAACATACTAGAGAAATCTTTACATTTGCTTTTCTCAAAAAAATTCTTGTAAAGATGAAAACCATTAATGATTTTAATTTTAAAAATAAAAAAGCCTTAATCCGTGTTGATTTCAATGTTCCTTTGGATGCAGATTTTAAGGTAACAGATTCCAATAGGATTGAAGCTGCTAAACCAACAATCATCAAGGTTTTAGAAGATGGAGGAAGTGCAGTTTTAATGAGCCATTATGGTAGACCACATGGCACCCCTAATGCAGAGATGTCTTTGGGCCACATTTTAGATAAGGTTTCTGAAATCATTGGTGTACAGGTAAAATTTGTCAATGATTGTGTTGGTGAAGTCGCGGAGAAAGCAGTTGCCGATCTAAAGGATGGTGAGGTATTGATGCTAGAAAACCTTCGTTTTCATGCCGAAGAAGAAAAAGGAGACAGGGAATTTGCAGAGAAACTTTCAAAGTTAGGGGACATTTATGTAAACGATGCCTTTGGAACGGCTCATAGGGCACATGCCTCTACTACCGTTGTGGCTCAATTTTTTAAAGAAAAAAGATGTTTTGGAAGTTTGATGGCCAAGGAAATTGAGGCGATTGAAAAAGTAATGAGAACGGGAGAAAAGCCGGTAACTGCTATTTTAGGGGGTTCTAAGGTTTCTTCTAAAATTACTATCATAGAGAACATACTTAGCAAAGTAGACCATTTGATTATTGGAGGAGGTATGACCTATACTTTTATCAAAGCAAAAGGAGGAAAAGTAGGAGATTCTATATGTGAAGATGATAAGATGGAATTGGCTTTGGATATTCTAAAACAGGCCAAACAAAAAGGAGTAAAAGTCCATATTCCGGTGGATGTTTTGGCGGCTGACAGTTTCAGCAATGATGCCAACACCAAAATTGTAGCTGTAGATGCTATACCGGATGGATGGCAAGGATTGGATGCAGGTCCAAAAACGTTGGCTAATTTTAAAGAGGTTATCTTAGAAAGTAAGACCATTTTGTGGAATGGTCCTATTGGAGTTTTTGAAATGGATAGTTTTGCCAAAGGCACCATAGCAATAGGTAATTATATAGATGAGGCCACTAGTAAAGGAGCATTTTCCCTAGTTGGTGGAGGAGATTCTGTTGCGGCGGTAAAACAGTTTGGTTTTGAGGAAAAGGTAAGTTATGTTTCTACTGGTGGTGGGGCAATGTTAGAAAGTCTGGAAGGAAAGGTTTTACCCGGAATTGCCGCAATATTAGAGGATTAGAATCGTTATAAAAAGTATAAGAAAGTTCGTTTACAAATACTTTAAGAGGTTATGTTTTAATCTTTGAAAAATTTGTACGATTTTCGTCGCTTCCCATTTTAAATTGAAGAAAGCTTATGATGAAATTAAAAAACATTGGTCTAGTGCTTTGTTGCCTTTTAGCGGTGTCTGCTATGGCACAGGAAAAGGAAGGTGCGCGTAAAAAACAACGAAAGAATAACGTAGTTCAAGAGGCTTCCGTAGATACCGTTGCTATGGATATGGAAGGGGTTGAACAAATGGAACTCATGGAATCTCCTGGACAATTGGAGGATTCTCCAGCCATATTGGTCAAGGTTAGCAACAAATATAATTTGTCCGATAGGAACGATACTGCTAAATATGACAAATTGTGGCTAAAGGAACTCTACGAAAACCAAAGTCTTTTTGATTCCATTTACAGCACTGTAACCAATTTGGAAGTAGATTCACTTTACCATTACGATTTAGATACGGAGACACTTAAGGCTAGATTGAAGATATTGGATCAAAAGACGCCCTTTAACATCGCCTACAACCCATCTCTTGAAAATGTTATAAAGACATTTTTAACTAGAAAAAGAGGATTGATGCAGCGCATGCTAAAGGTAAGTCAGTTTTACTTCCCTATGTTTGAACAGGAACTGGATAGTTACAACGTGCCATTGGAGTTGAAGTATTTGGCCATTATTGAGTCGGCCTTAAACCCTAGGGCGAGATCCAGAGTTGGGGCTACAGGCTTATGGCAATTTATGTACAGCACGGGAAAGATGTATGACTTAGATGTGAGCAGTTATGTGGATGAACGCAGTGACCCAATTGCCTCTACCAAAGCAGCGGCAAAATATCTATCTAAACTTCATGGTATTTTTAACGATTGGGACTTGGCTTTAGCTGCCTATAATTCAGGACCAGGGAATGTGAATAAGGCAATTAGAAGATCTGGAGGATATACCAACTATTGGAATATAAGAAGAAACCTCCCTAGGGAAACAGCAGGATATGTGCCTGCATTTTTAGCGGCTATGTACATTTTTGAATATGCTGAAGAACACGGTTTGCAGCGAGAGAGGATTGAAAGACCAATTTTTGATACCGATACGGTGCATGTTAAAAACCTTATCACTTTTAATCAGATTTCTGAGTTGGTAGATGTTTCTATTGAAGAACTACAAATATTAAATCCTTCCTATAAATTAGATGTTATTCCATATGTAGAAGGAAAAAATTATGTGTTGCGATTGCCAAGAGAGGCCATGGGTAAATTTGTAGCTAACGAGACG
This sequence comes from Sediminicola arcticus, assembly GCF_040566695.1. NCBI lineage: Bacteria > Pseudomonadati > Bacteroidota > Flavobacteriia > Flavobacteriales > Flavobacteriaceae > Sediminicola > Sediminicola arcticus. The sequence goes on from NZ_JBEXAE010000001.1 coordinate 584,822, forward strand.
GCTATTTATGCACATGTAAAAACAGAACTGGAAACAGAGGAGAAACCTTTGCCAGATCTAGTTAAGGCACAAGATAGGATCGTCTATAAAGTTAGAAGTGGGGATTATTTGGGAAGAATTGCAGAAAGACATGGTGTTGGGGTAAGCCAAATAAGACAATGGAATGGATTAAGGGGTAATACTGTGAGGATAGGACAACGACTCACTATCTATGCAAAAAACCCTGTAGCTTCAAATGTTTCTAGGACATCATCTTCATCATCAAATAATGCAACAAAGTCAGCAATAGCAAGCGACACAAAGATCCATACAGTAAAGAGTGGGGATTCGCTTTGGACCATTTCGAAAAAATATCCTGGAATTAGTATTGAAAATTTACGAGAATGGAACGGTATTAGAGGGAATGACATTAAAATTGGCGCTAAATTAAAATTGTGCAGTTGTTAAACCTAAATACTAAAACCAAAATGAAAAAATCAGGAACACTTCTTCTTGTTCTTTTAATGGCAGTTACTTCTTGTAAGGAGGGAAAAAAGATAGAGTACAAACCAGAATCAATTGGGTCTATAAATTCGGTGTCCGTAGTCATGGACAATGAGCTTTGGAAAGGGCCTGTAGGCGATAAGGTTAGAGAATACTTTGCTGCGCCTGTTCTTGGCCTTTCTTGGGAAGAGCCTTTATTTACAATAAACCATATGTCCTTAAATGTTTTTACGGGAGCCGTAAGAAACACTAGGTCTGTATTGTTTGTCGCTAAGGATTCCTTGAACTTAGGGCACATCAAAACTGATATGTATGCAAGGCCACAAAAAGTTGCTGTGATAAAGGGAAGTACAGATGCTGAAATCATCGATAACTTAGATGAGAATGCTGCAGAGATAATTGAGGCTTTTAAGTCAGTGGAAATTTCAGAAGCTCAAAAGAGATTTCTAAGATCTGTGAATAAAGAAAAAGTCCTCGAAGAAAAATTTGGAATAACCTTATCCATGCCCTCAGCCTATAAGGTTGGTAAGCAAGAGGATAATTTTGTTTGGATAGATAGGCAAATCCAGAAAGGGAATATGAATATTATTGTTTATAGTATGCCAGAAGATAGTTTTTCAAGTGACGCCACCTTTGTCAAGGATATTGTTGCTATGAGGGATTCCATTGGTAAAAAATATATCCCCGGACCAGATGTTCCAGGAAAAGTGACGTATATGATGACGGAAAAGGCTTTTTCTCCCTATGTTTCTCCTGTTGTAATTGCTGGTAAAATGGCTGTTGAGGTAAAAGGTATCTGGGAGATGAATGGCTATCCAATGGCGGGGCCATTTTTATCCTATATTATCAATGATGAGGCGAATGATAGAAAACTGGTCATAGAAGGCTTTACATTTGCTCCTTCTACAGAGAAAAGAGATTATATGTTTGAACTAGAAGCCATTTTGAAATCTGTCAAATTTGATATTCCTAAAAAATAGGGTACATGTATAAAAACTAAAACAAGAGCGACCTACACGGGTCGCTTTTTTGTTTTAATGGGGGTAATTATCTCATGGGCTTTAAAGGTGTTTTAGGCTGCTATGAGAGCAAATGGCAACTAAGGCAATGCTTTTTCTGGCTAATTAGTATTTATGGACAGGATCCATTAATAAAGGGCCACTGCAGCGACCCTTTATTTTAATTCAGAAACATATACGTAACCATTTTTGTGGAAAAATAGTATTTTAAAGATGTTACTTTTTTAATCGAAGGCATAGCCCGTTATCAATCTAAAAATAAAGGCATAAACCACAACTGCAAACAATCCAAAGCAAAACCATGAGAGTGCCTTAAAATAGTTTTTGATAAGTAAATTTCCTAGGTTTTTAAAACCCTCAAGATATATTTCTTTAACAAGTAGTAGTTTGCTCATAATCGTATTTTTTCGGATTAATACCTTATAAAGGTAATTCTACTGTACGTGTATTTATAATTTAATGGCTTAAGTGAGGATAAAACAGGTGTACGAAAGGCCCCAATAAATTTAATCTATGAATGGGTTTTTTTGTAAGACGAACGGTGTAGTCTGTTGAATAACAATTGGTTAATTGAATCGATAAAATGGTGTTTAGTGACTAAACACTAATGAGGCTTCAATTTGTTTCGGATATATTTAATTTCATAGAGACATTGAGGAACTGTTCCTCTTAAGAGAGAATAACATTTGGTGAAGGACATAAAAAAACCCCTATGGATATTTCCATAGGGGTTTTATATATGCTATTGGAATTTAATTAATCCCAAACAAATCCTGTTGACATTCTGAAAACCAAAGCGTACATGGCAACTGCGATTAATGTAAAACAAACCCAAGAAAACACCTTTAGGTAGTTCTTTAAGATGAGATGTCCTATATTTCTAAATCCTTCTAAATAAATTTCTTTGATAAGTAATAGTTTTGTCATACCCCACGTTTTAAGATTAAGTTAAAACAAAGGTCGGGGACATATGGGAGCTAACGAAAATTACTAGCTTAAATGGTCGCTTCTGCGGATGAAAATACGAATATTGTATACTAAATGATGAAGTGTAATTATATTCGATAAACTGTTAAGACGAAAGGAATAAAAAATCAGATAAACGGAAATAGGGCCTGTGATTCAAATTGTGGTAGGCTAATAATTAGGAGTATATAAACTGAGGACTAGGATACTACAATGAATATTTTAAGTAAGTGTTAAAATATAGGCCCAAATAATAAAGCTATTGATTTATTATTTGGGCCTTAAAACTTTAGTTTAATTGTGCTATAAAAAACAAATAAGTATAGCTATTGAATAATTTACATATTCACTATAATAATTTCCGACCGTCTGTTTAATTCGTGCTTCGTTCCAGAACAAGGAACCCTATTTGTACATTCATTTATCAATTGCTCTTCACCATACCCAATTGCACTTTCTATTCTTGTAGCGTTAATACCCTTCGAAATTATATAATCTCTGGTTGATTTTGCCCTTCTGTCCGATAGGTATTTATTGTAAACATCATTACCTCTAGAATCGGTGTGGGATTCAATCTTTATCACCATATCGGGATATTCGTTCATGACACTTACCACCTTATCTAACTCTAAACTTGCATCGGTTCTAATATTGAATTTATCAAAGTCGAAATAGATAATGTCGGTCTTGAGTTTCCTTATCCCATTTTCAATGGCAATGAGGTCTTTTAGCTTTTTAATGGAAACATCCACATTTATCAATTCATTATCTTTAGTGGTTACAGGAAATTCTTGATCAAAATAGGAGTCTTGGGTAATTTTTAAGACGTATTTGGTATTCCCATCTAAATCTTCAAAAACAAAGGTACCATCGTCCCTAGTAACGACCTCTTTTAGTTTGATGTTGTTTTCGTCTAATAAGGAGACCAAACTTTGTGGCATTACGTCTCCTGTAATTAGCTCCGTAACAACTCCAGCAATGGCATTTTGGTTTGGCACTACTTCTTCTACCAACAAACGCTTAAAGGAATAGATATCATCATCTCCTTTTCCACCTTTTCGGTTAGACGCGAAATAGCCTTTTTGGTTTTCTTCATTTACGATATAAGAAAAATCGTCTTTATTGCTGTTGATGGGCTGCCCCATATTCAATACTTCTTTAAAACCTTCCTCGTCGTAAGCAACTTCATATACATCTAGACCCCCCAGACCTATATGACCGTTAGAGGAGAAGTAAAGCTTTTTGTCATTTATAAACGGGAACATTTCCTTTTGTTCTGTATTAATTCCTGGGCCAAGATTTTTTGGTGCAGAATATTGTCCGTTTTCCAAAACGTCCACAACAAAAATATCTGTCTGACCAATGCTTCCGGGCATGTCGGAAACAAAGTATAGTTGTTTCCCGTCTGGACTTAGGGCGGGATGGCCCGTGGAGTATTCATCACTATTGAAGGGCACTTCCTCTGCTTCTGTCCATTCACCATCCACTTTAACTGATCGGTATATTTTCAGGTTGTTAATTCCGTTTTGATCTCTTTTTAATTTTTTACCATAATTATTTCTGGTAAAATACATGGTCATATTATCTGGAGTAAACGTAACCGAAGCCTCATGATACTTCGTGTTAATTTTTTTTGAAAATTTAATGGCGCTTTTTAAATCTTGTGATTCACCATTTATTTTGGATACGTACAGATCTAAATAGGGTTGATTGTTCCATTTATACCTCCTGGTTTTTAAAAAGGAAGAATCCTTAGCGGAGGCAAAGACTATTTCATCTCCATTGTGAAACATAGGTGAAAATTCAGAATACTTTGTGTTAATAGCCAAATTCTTTAAACCAAAATCCTGTTCTTTAGTTAAGATGTTATCCAGTACAGCTTCTTTCTTTTCTGCGTTCAGTGCTGTCCTGGTATTATTAGGCTTATTAGACTTCATGTTTTGATCATAAAGACGCATCAAACGCTTAGATCGAGCATATTTTCCTGTACCCTTTAAGGTATGGGCATATTTAAACAATTGATCAGGAGAAAGATCTTTCTCATAACGTTCATATAGGATATTGTACCAATAATAGGCCTTGGGCATATCGGTATTGTAATAATAGGCATCACCCGCTTTTTGAAGTACGGCAAAGGAGTAATTTTTAGAATCCTTTTTTAAAGCCTCTTCATAAAGTTCGGCAGCTTCTGCATACCACATTTTATTAAAGTACTCATCCGCTTTTTGAATCAGTCGGCTAGTATTGGGGTTGTCTTTTTCTTTGGAATAGGTTATTTGCCTTCTATTAGTCCTTCTTTTGGGTTTTTCGTCCTCCACCTCATCAACAGTATTGAGCATATCATAGGTAACTTCGTCTATGGACAATTCTTGTTCGCTCTTGGAATTGTTTTTTAATGGTTTTGTCTCCTGCAGGGGAGTTTTTGTCCCAGCCTCAACAGGAGATGATGGAATCGGAGATGTTGTCTTGTCCTTTAAGTCTATTTTATTGGCTTTTCCGCCATTATCAACATTCATCAACCAAAGAGGTTCAGTATAGGAGCCATTTAATTTGGAGTTACAGGACTCAATTGCTTGGTCTAAAGATTCATATTGAGCCAAATAGACATAATTAAGGCTATTTTCAGAATTCTTTATAAATCCAGCGGAAAATCCTTTCCCTTTAAGTTTTTGAACTAATTTTTTAGCGTTGATTAAATCGGAAAATACTCCGGTTACAATATAATACCCTTCACCTGCACCTTTCAGGTTATAGAAAGTTCTACTATGGATATTGTTTTTAGTCGCTGCTCTTTTAAACGCCTCTCCAGAAACTCTCTTGTTAGGTACAGAGGAATTACGAAATGTGGTCTTATTAACACGGGTAAGTGCAGCATAATCACCATTGCTTGCCATATAATTCTTCTCTATACCCTGCGCACTGCAAATTGCAGCGATCAAAAAAATATAGGCTGTAAGAAGGTTTTTCATCGATGCAGCTATTTGTTGGGATTATTGGTTTAAAGATCTTGGAATGATAACGTAAAAACCAACTTATTTATTGGGTTGGCATAGTGTTCTGATTTTCAGCAAGTTTAAATCCCTATTATCTTTAAACTACGAATTTAGCGGATGAAGTACCATCCAATTACTTTTTGTTGTGAAAGTGATGCATTTTGTCGTAAACAAGGGATTTATGGTTAAGAGGTAGATGGTAAAGATTGCTATTCTCAAAGAAAAGAGGGATTTCCACAAACTCTTGTAAGGATGGCATTAAATATTTTTTAATGCAATTATGGCATTAGCAGCCAAAGAATAGTAGATGTTAAAACAAAAAAAACACCCACAAGGGGCGTCTGGTTTTTTAGAATATATAAACTTATTTTTTTTCTTCGATCTTGTCATTTGGGGTATCATCTTCCTTTGAGGCGTCCTTAAATTCTTTAATTCCGCTCCCAAGTCCACGCATTAATTCCGGAATTTTCTTTCCACCGAACAATAAAAGAATAACCAAAACCACAATAACTATTTGCCAAGGGCCAACTGCTAAAAAAATGTTTGAAGATATCATTTCAGATGATTTAAATAGACTACAAATGTACTAAAAAAGTAACAAGTAATCCGTTATTATTATAAAGGAAATACTAATTTAACGATGTAAACCAAATCCTATTAATAAGCGTATACATTTTAACGATGGATTATATGTCTATGGTAGAATTATTAAATCTGCTCTTAATTATTCGAGAGTAACATTATATTTGTAGACTATGGCCAATAAAGGTGAAAAAAGAAAGGAAATAAAAAAGAAGCTTTTACATAAGTATCGCTTGGTGATACTTAATGAAAACACTTTTGAAGAAAAAATCTCCTTTAAATTGAGCCGATTAAATGTTTTTGTTACGGGCTCCCTTTTTATTGTGGCCCTTATTGCGTTTACAACGGTACTTATCGCCTTCACACCTTTAAGAGAGTATATTCCTGGCTATTCTTCAACTAAATTAAAAAGACAAGCCACTGAATTAACCTATAAGACAGATTCCTTAGTCACCGTTTTAAATTACACCAACAAGTATTTAGATAATATTAGAATGGTACTTAATGGTGATATAGCAAATAACCAAGTAAATAGAGATTCTTTGTTCGAACAGTTCAAGTTGGATCCATCTTCCATAGACCTTACTCCTATACGAGAAGATTCCTTATTGAGGGAACAAGTTGAAATGGAAGACAAGTACAGTTTGTTCGAAAGAGATATCAAAGATGTGAACCTTGTGCTTTTTCCTCCTGTAGGGGGAACCATTACCCAAGAATATAATCCACAGAAGAAGCACTATGCTGTAGATGTGGTTGCAGTTACTAATACACCTGTAAAGGCCGTAGCAGATGGGATGGTTATTTTTGCAGAATGGACAGCAGATACAGGATACGTCATTATTTTAGAACATAAAGAAGGCTTATTGTCTGTTTACAAACACAATGGTTCTCTAAACAAACAACAGGGAGATATGGTCAGGGCCGGAGAGGTCATTGCCTCTGTAGGTAACACAGGAGAATTAACTACTGGACCGCATCTTCATTTTGAACTTTGGAACAATGGTGGTCCGGTTAACCCTTTGGATTATATCGATTTTAAATAAATAAGCTATGTCACTAAAGTCTTTTGCAGCGCGGATTTTTGCAAGACGAATTTCAAAGAGGAACGCCAAATGGATTAATAACCCATTACAGGCACAAGAAAAGGTCTTTGCTCAATTGATTAAAAAGGCACAGCATACAAAATTTGGTCAAGACCATAACTTCGATGCCATAAAATCATATTCAGATTTTTCTAATAATGTCCCTATTAGGGATTATGAAGAATTAAAACCGTATGTTGATGAGGTAGTAGCGGGTAAAGAAGATATTTTGTGGCCGGGGAAACCTGCCTATTTTGCAAAAACCTCTGGCACTACTTCAGGTGCTAAATACATCCCTATTACCGATGAGTCTATCAAATACCAGATAGAGGCCTCCAGAAATGCCATCTTGAATTATATTGATGAGACGGGGAATGCCGATTTTGTGACCGGTAAAATGATATTCCTACAGGGAAGTCCGGAGTTACATGAAAAAAATGGCATTAAATTGGGAAGGTTATCTGGAATCTCCGCCCATTATGTGCCTGCCTATCTGCAAAAAAATCGACTCCCATCTTGGAAAACCAATTGCATTGAAGATTGGGAAACAAAGGTCAATGAGATTGTAAAGGAGACGGAACAGGAGGATATGACTGTTATTGCAGGGATTCCTTCATGGGTGCAGATGTACTTTGAAAAATTGAACCAAAAATCAGGGAAGAAGGTTGGTGAGCTTTTTAAGAACTTCCAGCTTTTTATCTACGGGGGTGTAAACTTTGAACCCTACCGGGCAAAATTTGAGAACTTAATGGGCAAAAAAGTAGATAGTATAGAGCTTTTCCCTGCCAGTGAAGGTTTTTTTGCCTATCAAAATTCCCAAAAGGAAAAGGGCATGCTTCTTTTGTTGGATTCGGGAATCTTTTACGAGTTTGTAAAATCAGATGAGTTTTTTGAAAAAGGTGCGCAACGATTGACTTTAAAGGACGTTGAAATCGGAGTGAATTATGTGATGATTATTTCTACCAATGCTGGGTTATGGGCCTATAATCTGGGAGATACTGTTCAGTTTATTTCCTTAAAACCTTATAAAATTATTGTATCCGGAAGGATTAAACATTTTATTTCTGCCTTTGGGGAGCATATAATTGGCAAGGAAGTAGAAGAGGCCATGCGAAAGGCGATCTCGGCATCAGATGCCAGAATCAACGAATTTACCGTAGCCCCACAGATTGCACCAGAAGGAAATCAGTTGCCCTATCATGAATGGTTGGTGGAATTTGAAAAGGAGCCAACAGATCTTGTAACGTTTATAAAAATACTGGATAAGGAACTGCAGGATCAGAACAGTTACTATTTTGATTTGATAGAGGGGAAGGTACTCCAAACCCTAAAAGTAACTCCAATCAAACAAGGAGGGTTCAATGAATATATGAAATCCTTGGGCAAATTAGGAGGGCAGAATAAGGTGCAACGATTATCTAACGACAGGAAGGTAGCCGGTGCCCTAAAGGCCTATACAATAGACTAGTAACAATCCTATTTTAGAAAATAAGCGCACTTATGGGATATCCTAAATAATAACCGTAATTTTGCCAGCAGAATTATGAATAAATTAAAACATACAACGAGAGCTCAAGAGTCTACCAATGCTATTGAGCGGTTATATATTACCATGCGCCACCTATTCAATAGAGGGTTTTACAAACCAATGGGCGTTTCAGGGGAGACCCTGAGAAATGCCTTATTGCAATTGCGACCAGAGATTTACGGTTCTATTGCGGAAGAAAAGACAGAGTTGAACGGATTGATTTATGTCTTGGAACGTTTGCCAGAAGGAATTGAACAGTGCAGGTTTATAAACCTTACATCTGATGAAGGCTATGCAAAATCACATTTCAAGGCAATTATTCCTCCCAAAAGAAGAAGAAACTGCTATCGTATAGACGATGAGCAGATGAATATTGAAATTACCAGGGGACGTTCGGACATTTATGACATCCTTACCCATCTTACCTTTTTGTTTGTCGAGTCCCAAAAAATAGCCAAAAGGGTTTTAATAGAGGATACCGATAGGACCATTAGGGACTGGATGAAATTGGAGGAGGCCATTTCAAAGAATAAATTGACCCAAACAGAAAGGGAGGTGGCATTGATTCATACAGCCAATATATTGGGAAGGTCTTTTACGGAAGCCATAGAAATACACAAAAAATTTGCTACAAAAACAGAACCAGATCGATTTCTTAAGATTGTTTATTGGTTAGGGAAACTAGCTATAGAGGAAGAAATTACTGGTGATAAAAGGGCTATTACCTTTACCCCTCTTTTACGGGAGCGCCTGGGTCACCACATTCATGGAGAACGATGGGCCAACGCAATTAAGGAATGTTTGAATGAGCATGGACTTTTGAAAAGGCCAATTCACATTATCAGTGCGAATATGCATAGTGTCATGAATTCGCTATTTGCCAAAAATGCCCTTGTAAAAGAATTTGGAAACAAACCAGAATTGGAAATTTATGAAGCACTTAGTTCACCTGAAAATGGGGCATTGAGAAACAAGGTGACATCTGTGGCGAAGAAAAATGGAATGCTTACTGTGGATGATACTTCAGGTACCAATATAGATGTGCAAATATTTGATACCGCCAAATTAGGAAAGGATGTCTGCTGCTTTGAATTAAGGGAAGGAATTCCTGATGATAAAAAGCCTGTTATTTTTGTAATGGACTATGCGTTCGGGGAACAAGCTTATGAAACTATTGATGAGTTTTTAAAACCTTATAAAAAGAAAAAAAACCAAGAGGTATTCTTAGATGTAGCTTCTATTTCCATTATGGGAAAGGCGGGGATCTTGGAAGGCGGCAAAGGAGATCTGATGATTCCAACCTCCCATATTTTTGAAGGTACGGCAGATAATTATCCTTTTAAGAACGAGTTCAGCGCCAAAGATTTTGAAGGCAACGGACTTAAGGTATTGGAAGGCGCCATGATCACGGTATTGGGAACGTCTTTACAGAATAAGGATATTTTGAAATTCTTCCATGAATCCACTTGGAATGTCATAGGTTTGGAGATGGAAGGGGTGCACTATCAAAAAGCGATACAAGCAGCTTCCAAAGTGCGTAAGAGCATACGGGAAGATGTAAAAGTACGCTATGCCTATTATGCGTCAGATAATCCTTTGGAGACAGGAAGCACTCTGGCCTCTGGAGGCTTGGGGACTACAGGCGTAAAGCCAACTTATTTGATCACAGATAAAATACTAACACAAATATTTAATTCATAGCATATGGCTAACCAGCAACCGGTAAATAACAATTCATCTTCTGAGGAAGTAGATTTAGGCCAATTGTTCCAATTGATTGGCAATGGCTTTAGAAAGTTTTTTAATTTTATTGGGAATATCTTTAAGGGGATTTTCAATATTATCATCCATTTTTTACTCTTCATCCAAAAGCATTTTTTAAAGTTTGCTATAGCAGCTATGGTAGGCCTGGCTATTGGAGTTTATTTGGATATCATTAAAGAACTTAAATATATTTCTACTATGGTGGTAGAACCCAATTTTAACAGTGTACAGCAATTATACAACAACGTTAATTTTTATAATGAATTGGCAGAGACACAAGATTCTACAACATTGGCAGAGGTTATGAATATTACCACTTTAGAAGCCAGTCACATAATAGAATTTACAGTGGAATCCTATTCCGATGAAAATCAGAAGATACTTTTGTTCGATAGGTTTGTGAGGAGTTTAGACACAACTACCCAAAAAGCCATTGACATGGAAAAGTATATTTTGAATTTTAATTCCTTTGATGCCCGTTTTCACACCATTTCAGTAACGGCAACGGACAATAGTATCGCCAAAAAAATCCAACCAGCAATCATTAATTCAATTTCTAATAACGATTATTTCAGCTTACAAAAGGACATAAGTGATATAAATCTTAATCTTCAAGACAGCCTACTTAAAAAGCAAGTTACTGAAATTGATTCCTTGCAGTTGTTGTATAAACGAGTGATGATTAAGGAAGCGGACAAACTAATGCAAGGCACAAATATCAGTTTAGGAGAAAATGGCGGTAAGGATAATAGAGAATTGGCACTGATTAATAAAATTGAGGATTTAAAAAATGGCTTAGTTCTCATCAATGAAGAACGAGCTAATAAATCAAGTATCCTAAATGTGATCTCATCTTTCCCTAAAAGTGGAGTAGAGATAAAAGGGATATTGGATAGTTTTAAGTTTTGGATACCATTTGGTTTTATTGGTGTTCTGCTATTGATATTAAGTGTTTTGGAATTAAACAAATACCTAAAGAAATTTAAATAAAATAAAGTATGAAAATTTTAATAACCGGGGGAGCCGGATTTATAGGGTCTCATGTAGTTCGTAGATTGGTGAATATATATCCAAAGTATCAAATCTTTAATTTAGACGCACTGACCTATGCTGGCAACTTAGAAAATTTAAAAGATATAGAAAATGCCCCTAATTACACTTTTATCAAAGCAGATATCACCGATGCTAACTTTATAAATACACTTTTTAAAAAGTTTAAATTTGATGGGGTTATTCATTTGGCGGCAGAATCGCATGTTGACAGATCAATAACAGACCCATTGGCATTTGTAAAAACAAATGTTATCGGAACAATGAATCTATTGAATGCTGCTAAAGAATTATGGAAAAATGATTTCCAAGGAAAACGCTTTTATCATATTAGTACGGATGAGGTATATGGGAGTCTGGGTGAAACTGGACTTTTTACGGAATCAACCTCTTATGACCCTAATTCACCTTATTCTGCATCCAAGGCAAGTTCAGACCATTTTGTAAGGGCGTACGGGGAAACTTATGGTCTGCCATATGTGATTACAAATTGTTCCAACAATTACGGGCCCAATCATTTTCCTGAAAAATTAATCCCCTTATTTATTAATAACATTATTCAGGAAAAACCATTGCCAGTTTATGGCGATGGAAATTATACCCGTGATTGGTTATATGTAGAAGACCACGCTAGAGCGATTGATTTGGTTTTTCATAAAGGTAGAAATACCGAAACGTATAATATAGGCGGATTCAACGAGTGGAAAAATATAGACTTGGTAAAATTATTGTGTAAGATAATGGACGCCAAATTAGGAAGGGATAGTGGCAAAAGTGAGGAGTTGATTACCTATGTAAAAGATAGGCCAGGCCATGATTTGCGTTATGCCATAGACGCAAATAAAATAAATAAAGAATTAGGGTGGAAGCCTTCGGTTACATTTGAAGAAGGATTGGAAAGAACAATTGATTGGTATTTGGAAAATGAAGTTTGGTTAAATAATGTCACTTTTGGAACTTATCAGGATTATTATAAAAAACAATACCATTAAAACATATTCAATATGAAAGGAATAATTTTGGCAGGAGGTTCAGGAACTAGGTTGCACCCACTTACGTTGAGTGTTAGTAAACAGTTAATGCCCATTTACGACAAGCCTATGATTTACTATCCTTTGTCTACTTTGATGTATGCGGGGATTAAGGAAATATTGATAATTTCTACTCCTAAAGACCTTCCGCTTTTTAAGGATCTATTAGGTGACGGCACCAAGTACGGTTCTACCTTTCAATATGCTGTACAAGAAGCTCCTAATGGACTTGCTGAAGCTTTTATTATTGGGGAGGAATTTATCGGTGATGATAAGGTGGCTTTGATTTTAGGAGATAACATATTTTATGGTTCAGGATTGGCGAAATTGCTACAAGCAAATAGTGATCCTGATGGAGGAATCATCTATGCATATAGGGTTCATGATCCTGAACGATATGGTGTAGTAGAGTTTGATGCTGACGGAAAAGCCATTAGCATTGAAGAAAAGCCAGAAAACCCAAAATCAAATTATGCAGTTCCAGGAATCTATTTTTATGACAATGATGTTGTAGAAATCGCAAAGAATATACCTCCAAGTCATAGGGGAGAGCTCGAAATTACTGATGTAAATAAGGTGTATTTGGAAAGAAACAAGCTTAATGTTAGTATTTTAGATAGGGGCACGGCTTGGTTAGATACCGGAACATTTGCATCTTTAATGCAGGCCTCTCAGTTTGTAGAAGTAATTGAGGAAAGACAAGGCCTAAAAATAGGAGCCATAGAAGGCGCTGCTTATGAAATGGGATATATAAGTAAGGAGCAATTTATTGCTTTGGCAGAACCTCTAATGAAGAGCGGATATGGTAAAAATTTATTAGGAATATTGAATAAGAATTAATGAAAGTAACAGAAACGGAGTTAAAGGGGTGCTTTATTTTAGAACCTACTTTATTTAAAGATGAACGAGGATATTTCTTTGAAAGTTTTAATGCTAAAAACTTTAATGAAGCAATAGGTGAAGAAGTATCATTTGTGCAAGACAATCAATCTTACTCTTCAAAAGGAGTAGTAAGGGCAATACATTATCAACAAGGCAAGTTTACCCAAGCTAAATTGGTACGTGTGCTTAGTGGAAGGGTATTGGATGTTGCTGTAGATTTAAGAAAAGGCTCCCCAACTTTTGGGCAACATTTCTCGATTGAATTATCTGCCGAAAATAAAAAGCAACTGTTTATTCCAAAAGGCTTTGGGCATGGCTTTTCTGTATTAAGTGAAACAGCAGAGTTTTTTTATAAGTGTGATAATTTTTATAATAAAGCATCTGAAGGGGGAATTGTTTACAATGACCCGAGATTAAATATTGACTGGCAAATACCATTAAACGAAATAAAGGTGTCTGAAAAAGATTTGGAACTTCCTACAATGCAAATTGCATCTTTATAATGGAAGAACCAATTAATAAATTCATCAAAATTTTAGTTACCGGAGCTAAGGGACAATTAGGAAGATGTTTACAGGATGTTGCTATTCGTTTTCCGAACTATGATTTTCATTTTAAATCATCAACTGATTTAGATATAACTTCTAAGGCAGGTATAGAGACCTTATTTGAAAGCGAAAAATTTGACTATTGCATTAATTGTGCGGCCTATACAGCCGTAGACAAAGCAGAAACAGATCAGGAAAAAGCGTTTTTAGTAAATGCTGAAGCTGTAAAGTATTTGGCAGAGGGTTGTAAAGAGCATAAGACTATCCTAATACATATTTCTACTGATTTTGTGTTTGACGGAGCTAAAAGAACACCTTATACTGAGGAAGATATTCCAAACCCAAAAAACGTTTATGGGGCATCTAAATTAAAGGGAGAGCATTATGTTCAGGAAATTTTGGAACATTATTTCATCATACGAACCTCATGGGTTTATTCAGAATACGGACATAATTTTGTTAAAACAATGTTGCGTTTGGGAAAAGAAAGAAAGGAAATAAGCGTTGTAAATGATCAATTGGGTTCACCTACATATGCTGGAGACTTGGCTTCTGTAATATTGAAAATAGTAAGTTCAAAAAAGGTGAGATATGGACTATATCATTATAGTAATGAAGGAGTTGCAAGTTGGTATGATTTTGCTAAAGCTATTTTCGACAAAATTGGAAACGAAATACATATAACACCTATAACTACTTTGGAATTTCCAACACCTGCTAAAAGGCCTGAATTCAGTGTTATGGACAAATCTAAATTTAAAAATATATTCAAAGTTGAAACGGAAGAATGGAAGGATAGTCTGAATAAAGTTCTTCCGCTTATCAAATAGGCATTTTCCATAAATAATCATTCATTTATTTTATTATAGTAAAGCCTATTAATTCGTCCTAAACCCAGCATATGAAACTTATAGAACGAATTAAACGACTTTTTAAGGACCAGGATAATAGAACACTACTTTCTAGTTTCATTTCCTTGAGTGCACTTCAGGGTATTAATCTTGTACTACCACTGGTTATATTACCATATTTAGTTCGAATTCTTGGCATGGAATTATATGGACTAATAGCCTTTTCAGCAGCATTTGTTTATTACTTTCAGGTAATTACGGACTATGGATTTAATTTAACGGCGACCAGGGAAATTGCAATACACAGAAATAATCAAACAAAAATTATTGAAATATATAATTCGGTCATGATTATTAAACTAATACTTCTTTTGTTTAGTTTTTTAATTATGACGATGATTATTTTTAGCTTCAAGGTTTTAAGGGATAACTATGAAATATACTATCTTACATTTGGTGTTGTAATAGGTAATGCGTTATTGCCAACATGGCTTTTTCAAGGAATGGAAAGAATGAAATACATGACAATTCTTAACCTAATTACTAAGGTCTCTTTTACAGTTCTTATTTTTATTTTTGTCACTAAAAAAGAAGATTATTTGTTAGTGCCAATTTTCACATCAGCGGGCTACATTATATCAGGTCTTCTTTCCTTTCTAATTATAAAAAAATCGTTTAAAATAACATTATCAAATCAGCCCATTAGCGTTTTAAAAACCTATTTAAAGGATGGATGGTTTATTTTTCTTTCTCAATTGAAAATCACTTTTTTTTCTAATAGTAATATTTTGATTTTGGGGTTTTTTACTGGTAATATTGAAGTAGGGTATTTTTCAAGTGCAGAGAAAATTATTAGAGCCTTGTCTGCATTACAAACACCTATTGTAAGTGCAATGTTTCCGTATATTTCAAAAAATATACAAAAAAATCCAATTTTGATAATAAGTCGAATTCATAAAATTGCCAAAATTGGAACAGGTCTTTATTTAATAATTATAGTGTCGATTTTTCTTTTTGCGGAAAACATTGTTTTAATTATGTTTAATTCAGTAATACAACAAGTGGTTTTAACCTTAAGAATTATATTAATAATACCTCTATGTGTGTTCCTTAATAATTTATTTGGCACACAGATACTATTGAATTTAGGAAAGGATAGATTATTTTTTAGAGTTCTCTTGATGACAGCACTGATTAATTTAGGTCTAGTTTTTCCCTTAACCTATTGGTATAGTTATATTGGAACGTCAATATCAATGGTCATTTCTGAGATTTTTCTATTATCTGGGATGTATTATTTTGCCCAAAAGATCGAGTTATAGTTATAAAGTGACAAAAGCTGTGAGATTAATTCTAAAATTCATATTTATATTTACTCTTATAGAACTTTTCATAGGAGGAGGTGGTCGCGTATTTGAATTAGGCCCCCTTACATTGAGAATAATATTATTTTTTATAAATATAGTATTTGTTCTAGTACTATATATTTATAAGAGAAAAATTCCAAAATATGTCATTGTAGTATTATCAATAGCAATAATAGTTTTAATATTAAATTCGCTTATAGGATTAGTTAACGGGGCAGAAATTAGTTTTATAATCGAAGATGTAAAGCCATTGTCTTATTTCTTTAGTATTCTTTTTTTTAGTTACTACATAGATTCAACTAAAAGGATTCAACTTATTATTTCAATTCTCAAAAGAACAAGCTTTTATATTGCTTTGGTCTATATTTTCATTCAAATTCTTTTTTACTTCAATAAATTAGATTTTAGTGTATTCTATTCTTACGTAAATACTGAAATATCTTCTTCGGACTTTTTCTTTAGAGGAGAATCAGGGTTGTTTTTTTATAAAGGATTCTTTTTCATGGTTGTAGGTCTAATATTTTGGATTCATTGTTCTAATTCCAATAAAAAATTAGTTCCTATCATAACCATAATAATAGCTATGATATTATCGGGCACAAGGGGGTTCATAGTAATTTTTGGTCTTATTTATGCTCTATATTATGGGATCCCTCTCTTGTTAAGACTTAATTTAAAAATACTTTTTCTTACCACTGTTGTTTTATTGTTAAGTTTAAATTTTTTTAGCAATGCAGATATGGGTAATAAGGTAATCAGTGATTCTGTAAGATTCCTACAAATAGAGCAAGTATTTAAAAAGATCAATCCTGTTAGTTTTTTAATAGGCCATGGGTTTGGAATTGGCGTACCAATAAGAGAAGTTCATTTTGAAATCGCTTATTTAGAGGTTTTTCATAAGCAGGGTGTTATCGGCTTATTTTTATGGATAATCTTTTTTATAGTTTTATATAATGAATTCAAAATGGAAAGGAATCAATATGAGATTAGAAAGGCTTTTTTCTTAAGTGTAGTATTTACTTTTTTGCTTTCATTTACAAACCCATTCTTTAATAATCCTATTGGACTGTCATTATTGTTGATTTCTTGGGTGTCTTTTAAAGTCTTAAATAAAAACTCCATGGATGTTTCGTAGTGTGATATTAAAAATGAAGACAATTAGGAACATATCTTTTTTAAATAGGGTTTTTTTGGCAATGATTGCTGCTCTATTTTTTAATTTAGTTTTTGGGTATTTTTTAAAAGTTTCGTTGTCTCAACAAGAATACACACTCGAAGTAGAGGCAATATATAATTCGGATAGTAGTATGCAGTTATATTATGACTCTGGATCAGATTTTAATTCGAATCATATGGCCCATAGAGCACTAAAACAGGGCTCAAATCTTATTAATTTTTTTTTCAAACTAAAAGGAAAAGAGCACTTGAAATATATCCGTTTGGATTTTGGTAAAGACAGGGGTTTATCAAATGTTCAAATTAAATCTATAAAGCTAATTTCGAAAAGGAAAACAATATTTCATTTAAATGGAGGTGAAATATTTAAACAAATAGGATATAAATCAGATATAACCTCAATCGATTTATCTAAGGGAATAATGTATATTAATAATTGCAGCAAAGCTTTCGATCCTTATATAAATTTTAACCCAGTTAATGAGCTTATATATCCAAAATGGTTTTGGGTATTATTACTTGTGCTCCCCTTTATAATTTTATTTTTTACCCCAATCTATAAATGGCTATATAAATTAATTAAGGATAGAGATTATGGTTTATTTCTGATCTCTTTATTTTTGTGCTCTATTCCACTTAAAACTGCATGGGTTTCTTTCACGTCAATCTTGATGTTGTTTTATGCATTTTATCATTTTTATATTAACATTAAAATTAAATTAAAACCGGCACTTCTGGCTATAACAATGTTGTTTGTAATTCCTATGTTTTTCATTCAGGATGATAATTTTTCAAGTATAGATAAAACATTTGGATTCGTCATATTTCCGGTAATATTTTCAATATCCAATTATTCCGTAAAAATTACCCAAATTAAGAAAACATTTACAAATATTTTTTTAATTATTATGTCTTTAACTATTGTTAGTTGGTTGGTTTTGATTCTTGACAAAGGATTTTATTACAATATAGATATATATAATTATTTTATACACATCAAGATATATGCTAATAGAACATTGTATTGGCTTTATTATGATCATCCTACGTTCCTTGCTTTTTTTATTTTAATAGGATCAGTGTTTTTACAAGACCTCTTTAAGCGGAAAGAAATAACAAGAAACTATACCATTGTTTATTATATTTTAAGCTTAATTTTTATTATACTGATAGGCTCTAGATTTGCAATTATAATATTCTTTTTAATACCTTTACTGTATAGGATTAACACAAATTTCTTAGCAAAACTAATAGCTCCATTATGTATTATAATTGGAGGTGTTGCCACATACTTTATGGGTGCTTTTGATATTATGAGAGCACAATTATGGAAAATATCATGGACCGCATTTAAAGACAAAATTTGGTTCGGTTTTGGTACAGGGGCATCTGAAAAAATCATTAAAAACCCTCAGATGGTAAAAGAGGCAGGGTTTGAAAATATTTTAGATTTAAATCATCCTCATAACCAATACCTTACATATTTACTTGAAAATGGGATAATAGGAACTACCTTAATAATTTTAACCTTATTTTACCTACTTAATAAATTTGGATTGGATTTTAATAAACCGATGCTGTTAATATTCTTTATAATTTTGATGCTTATGTTTATTGAATCTCCTTTAAAAACAGCAACTCCAGCATATTTGATAAGCTTTTTGCTTTCAATTTTTGCAGCTCAAGGAGCGGATTCATGCAGAAATTAGTTTGTGTTATTAAATTTATATTATAATCAATGCCCTTGTTGATATTTAAAAAATAAAGTAATTATAATTTAATTTGATTAAAGAATTCAATATTTCTGTTAGTTATTATGAATAAATTCATTACTTCTTTAAGTATTATAATAGTTGTATATAATAAGGCTATTCACGAGTGTGAATCATTTCGTTCTATTTTGGAAATGAGAACAGATGATTCAAACCTTGATATATTTGTTTATGATAACTCTCCTGTGTCACAAAAAATAAATTACCACAAAGGAATAACAATTTATTATATGCACGACCCTAATAATTCGGGTGTTAGTAGAGCATACAATGAGGGGGCTTTATATGCGGCAAAAAACAAAAAATGTTGGGTGCTGTTATTAGATCAAGATACCTTGTTGCCAGTAAACTTGTTGGAAACATGCCAAAAGGCAGTATCAAAGTATCCTGAGATTAAATTATTTGTTCCCGTTTTAGAACTAAAAAGTGGCAAAATATTCTCACCTTGTAGATATAAGTTCAAAAGAGGTTTCTATATTAAAAAAATATCCGAAGGAATTCATAGTTTAGATAAATTATCACCTGTTAATAGTGGAATGTTAATTGATATTAGTTCATTTATTGATGCTGGAGGTTATAATAATAATGTGAAGCTTGATTTTGGTGATTTCCAATTTATAGAACGGTTTAGAAAAAAGTATAAATATTTTTATGTCTTAGATGCTAGATGTATTCAGGACTTCTCTAATGACGAGGTGTCTTACAAGAGCCAATTAACAAGATTTAAATTTTTTTGTGAGGGCGCTAGAAATATTGAAAAAGAGTTTAAGTCAGATTGGTTAACTTATTCGCTTCTCGTTGGGATAAGAGCAATAGTCCTAACGTTGAAACATAAAAAGTTTTCTTTTATTTTTACATACTATTATTCATTTCTGAAATCAAAATAATCGTTTGTGAATAATATTTAATAATTAAAAACAAAATGAAGATTTCAGTCTGTATGGCAACATATAATGGAGAAAGATATTTAAAAGAACAAATTGATTCTATTTTGAGACAACTTGGTTCAGATGATGAATTAATAATATCAGATGATGGATCCAAGGATAGTACAATTAACATTATTAAGTCCTACGATGATAGAAGGATAAAGCTGTATCATTCAATACATAGGAATTTAATTTTTAATTTTGAGAATGCATTATATCATTCAGAAGGAGACATCATATTTTTATCTGATCAAGATGATATCTGGAACGATAATAAAGTAACAAGAACACTACCTTTCTTAAAAAACCACACACTAGTTTTTTCTAATGCCACCATATTTAGCGAAAACCCTCGAGAGTCTGATAAGTTATTATTTAATAAGAAGCTTGAAAACCTAGGGGGATTTAAAAATCTATTTAAAAACAATTATATCGGAGCAACTATTGCTTTCCAATCGAGACTGTTAAAAAGTACTCTGCCATTTCCAAAAAAAATCCCAATGCACGATATGTGGCTGGGTTTAATGGCTAGTTGCGTAGGTAAAACCTATTACATAAAAGAACCATTAATTTATTATCGGAGACACGAAAATAACGTCTCTATGACTGGGCAAAAAAGCAATTTTTCTTTATCTGAAAAATTGTTATTACGATGGGAAATATTAATTCAATTAATATTAAGGGTATTAAAATTCAGGCAGCACAAATAATATTATTTATTTGATATTAATTAACTATGATTTTTTGAAATGGATATAAATATTACTGGCTGTATAGTTTTATACGACAATAATGCAGAAATGTTAAAAAGAGTTATTGATAGTTTTTTAAATACAACTTTAAACGTAAAACTATTCCTCATAGATAATTCTTATTCAGATAGATTAAGGGATATTGCCACTGACAATAGGATAGATTATTTTCATAATCCTTCAAATCCTGGTTTTGGGACTTCTCATAACATTGCAATATTAAAAGCAATAGATTTAAAGTCAAAATATCATCTTATTTTGAATCCAGATATTTATTTTGATAAAGAAGTAACCAATACGTTATTTGAATATGGTGAAATTCATCCAAATATTGGATTAATGATGCCATTGGTTTTATACCCTAATGGTTCTATACAACATCTATGTCGCCTATTGCCCTCACCTTCTGGTTTATTTTTTAGAAGGTTCTTTTCGAAATTTAATTTTGTTAAAAAAATCAAAGAAAAATCGGAATTAAAATTTACAGGATACAATAAGATTATTAATGTTCCTTATTTGTCCGGTTGTTTTATGTTTTGCAGAACAGAGGTTTTATCGGAAATTGGCGGATTTGATGAACGATTTTTTATGTACATGGAAGATGTTGATTTAAGTAGAAGAATACATAAAAGGTATAATACAGTTTTTTATCCTAATGTTAAAATTTATCATAATTTTGAAAAAGCGTCTTTTAAAAATTTAAAAATGTTTAAATACCACATCATATCAGCAATAAAATATTTTAATAAATGGGGTTGGATTTTTGATATCGAAAGAATAAAAATTAATAGGCAATGTCTTAAAAATTTAAAATAGCAAGATGTATTTTCTCGAAACCGCCATAGCATTATTTATTGGAGCATTTCTCCTTACTTATTTAACAATACCTAAAATAATAGGTGTGGTTGAGCATAAGAGATTAATGGATGATCCTAACAAAAGAAGTTCTCATTTAAACAAAACACCAACTTTAGGTGGGGTTGCGTTTTTTTATACGCTTATTTTCGCGCTTTTTTTTATTAAAGGTTATAGTATCTCTAATGAGGCAATGTACATTATACCCGGTATCACAATTCTCTTTATTGTTGGTTTAAAAGACGACCTTGTTGTTTTGTCTGCGGGAACAAAGCTTATAGCGCAAATTGTTGCCGTAACGTTTATCTTGACAAATGATAGCTTCATAATTTATTCTCTCAACGGATTTTTAAATATCTATGAAATACCTCATTATTTGTATTTAGGGATTGCTGGTTTTATGATGATAACCATTATTAATTCTTATAATCTTATTGATGGAATAGATGGATTAGCTTCTGTAGTTGGGATTGTTATAATGGTGATTTTCACTACTATATTCTATTTAACTCAAGAATATTTTTATGCTTTGCTGGCAATTTCCTTGAATTCGAGTTTAATGGCATTCTTGGGGTTTAATATTTCCTCGAATAGAAAGATTTTTATGGGAGACACAGGCTCATTAATTGTCGGTTTTATTATTAGTATTTTAACATTGAAGTTTTTAGCGCTTAAGCCAGATTCATATATAGAACTCCCTTTCCTATTGGAAAATGCGCCCTTAATAGCGATTAGTATTTTGATAGTTCCACTTTTTGATACTGCTAGGGTTTTTGCCATTAGGCTGGCAAACAAAAAGAGCCCATTTTCTCCTGACAGAAATCATACACACCATGTTTTGATTGATTATTGGGGGCTTAGCCATAAACAAGCAAGTTTTATAATTGGATGCTTTAATTTAATATTTGTTATGCTTTTTATTGTATTAGGAAGCAAGGCAAAAAACACTGGCATGGTTATAATGTTGGTGTCCGTTGTGGTTTTCCTTGCATATATATTCTTTAAGTATAATTATAACTTTAGCACCCTAAAGCAGAAAATAATTCTAAAAAGAAAGGTGGATAAGATTAAGGCTAAGGTTGAGGTTGCAGGTAAAAAAACGATATCCAAATAGAGTAACAAAAACATTACAAATTAAATAGCTGTTGAGTAATAAGTTTTGGTGGCTTGAAATTCGATAGTTTATATATTCAAAACTGGTCATTATTTATGGATATTAAAATTGTTATCCAAACAGTATTAAACGCCATATCCGGAGAGGAAAATGCATATTAAATATAGTTACAACGTTTAAAATGAAAAAGGTTCTTATAACTGGAGCTGCAGGCTTTTTGGGTTCTCATCTCTGTGATAGATTTATTAAAGAAGGATTCTATGTTATTGGCATGGACAACCTAATTACGGGTGATCTCAAAAATATAGAACACCTGTTTCGTTTGGAAAATTTTGAGTTCCAGCATCACGATGTGACTAAATTTGTACATATTCTAGGTGAGTTAGATTATATACTTCATTTTGCTTCTCCAGCAAGTCCAATCGATTATTTAAAGATTCCCATTGAAACCCTTAAAGTAGGATCTTTGGGGACCTTAAATTTATTAGGGGTGGCCAAAGAAAAGAATGCTAGGATATTAGTAGCATCTACCTCGGAAGTATATGGAGATCCATTAGTGCATCCACAGAGCGAAGAATATTACGGGAATGTTAGTCCTGTGGGTCCTAGGGGCGTTTATGATGAAGCGAAACGATTTATGGAGGCTATTACAATGGCCTACCATCGTTTCCATGGTGTAGACACGCGTATTGTGCGAATCTTTAATACGTATGGTTCAAGAATGCGTCTGAATGACGGAAGAGTAGTACCTGCTTTTATGGGGCAAGCCTTACGTGGGGAGGATTTAACAGTCTTTGGGGACGGTTCTCAAACCCGATCTTTTTGTTATATAGACGACCAAGTTGAAGGAATCTATCGCTTATTGATGAGTGATTATACAAATCCCGTCAATATTGGGAATCCACACGAAACCACTATCAAGCAATTTGCTGAAGAGATTATCAAATTAACTGGAACAGATCAAAAAATCATTTATAAGCCCTTACCACAAGATGACCCAATGCAAAGAGAACCGGATATCACCAAGGCCAAGGAGATTTTGGGGTGGGAACCTATGGTAGAAAGGGCAGAAGGACTAAAAAAGGTTTATGAGTATTTTAAGTCACTTTCTCTAGACGAATTACAGAAAAAGGAGCACCGAAGTTTTAATGGGTTATAAGATCATATTGAATTAAAAATTCCCTTCAAAAGCTGGAGGGGATTTTTGTTTTATCTCTAGGGTAGCCAAAGTTTATTGAATAGAATCCAATTCCAATTCCTCTAGTTCTTTTAGGGCTTCTTTTTTTGAAGTTTCCATTTTTTCTTCATAGGCCTTTTCAATGATTACTTCTTCTGTAGTAAAGAACATTTTCCCAAGACCAACCAATACCAAAAGTACACCAATCCCTAATAACCCTTTTATAAAGAAGGTTTTAGTATCGCTAAGTTTAAAGGCTAGAAGAGAAAATGTTACTGCGGCTAAAGCAGGAATTAGTGCAATGGATCCCATGGGAAGGAAAGCCAAGATCAAAGCTAAAATAGTGATACTAATGGACAGGGTTAAAAATAGTTTTTTCATGTTTTGATTATTTAGAGTTGTCAGTTGCTTTTTTCAAGGTCAGTTCACCTGTTCCCACAGGGATGCTAAAACGCATCATCACGGGTATTTTTCTTTCGTCGGCTGTAAACCAGACCAAATTCTTGTCCTTGCCCTTCAGTTTGTCCGTAGCCGCGGAAATCGACATCTTATAACAGGTCTTATTTCCCAAGGGCCCTGCTTTAACCGTTTCTTTACCTAAGTCTTTAAGGGAAACTGGAATTTCCTTGGCATCGAACAAAATAGAGAACGACTTACTTTCACCGACTTTCATTTTGCCAAAGTCTGCATTTCTAATTTTATATAGGGTGGTAACCACATCATCAATGCCATTTTTGTAGGTAATAGTTCCTTCTTCCTTTTTTCCTTTACGAATTTTGGTGGTGTTTATTTTTTTTGTGGAAGGGAGGTAGACATATTTCTCTTCTTTTTCATATCCCCCTTCAGAGATATTCCTTTTATATAAGCTAGGCGCTAAAGTGTTTGGATTTACATAGGATTCATATAGATCACGGATTTTAAAAAAGGAATCCCATTTGGTAAAGGTTGCCGCACTGCAGCGTAAATGCATTAATGTAGATTTTGAAGTTTTAACCGTTTCGGTACTTAAAGTGACTTCGGCCAGGTTGGTGCCAAGTCCACTCATATTGTAAGAGGCGTCGAAAACCAAGGTTTCGCCCGGTCTAACTGCGGTATTGGTTTGTGCTATGCCTAAAGCAGATAGCAAAACAACGGCCAAAAGAAAATTTATCCGTATCATAATTTAATTTTTAAAAATCGTGCAAATGTATTTTATTTTCTAATAGGTTGAGAAATAATTTTGTGAGGAGAATTTTATAAATACCAATGGTTAATTAATTGATGCATGGTGAGATGCTTTTAAGGATGTTTAGTGATGTATGGAACACTTTTTGTACTGGCAACAGTGATTTTTATCCCCTTAGAAGTCTTCTAGGGGTAATATCGTAGAGAAATCTGTATTTTTGCCCAAACATTTAGAAAATGAACATCTTGATCCTTGGTGCTGGTGGTCGTGAGCATACGTTAGCATGGAAATTGAAGCAAAGCCCGAAATTATATCAACTTTTTGTTGCGCCTGGGAATGCCGGCACGGCAGCTATTGCAAAAAATTTATCCATTGGTGTTAACGACTTCGAAGCCATAAAAAAGGCGGTTATAGCCAATAGTATCAACATGGTTGTTGTAGGTCCTGAAGATCCTTTGGTGAACGGGGTTCATGATTTTTTCTTGAATGATCCTGAAATAAAACACATTCCAGTTATTGGTCCTCAAAGGGCTGCTGCTACTTTGGAAGGCAGTAAGGACTTTGCCAAGGAGTTTATGATGCGACACAATATTCCTACTGCAGCGTACCAAAGCTTTACAAGTAATACCTTGGAAAAAGGTTTTTCTTTTTTGGAAACCCTAAACCCACCGTATGTACTTAAAGCCGATGGCTTGGCCGCAGGGAAAGGGGTTGTGATTTTGAACGATTTGGAAGCCGCCAAAAAGGAACTGCAAAGCATGTTGGTGGATGCTAAATTCGGAAATGCAAGCGCCACGGTGGTTATTGAAGAATTTTTAGCGGGAATAGAATTAAGCGTTTTTGTATTGACGGATGGGAAGAACTACAAAGTTTTGCCAACGGCGAAAGATTACAAACGCATTGGTGAAGGCGATACTGGACTCAATACAGGCGGTATGGGCGCTATATCCCCTGTTCCTTTTGCTGATACCGCTTTTATGCATAAGATACATGAGCGCGTAGTGAAGCCTACCGTAGAAGGTCTTAAAAAGGATAATTTGCCATATAAAGGATTTATATTTATCGGCCTCATCAAAGTTGGAGATGAACCCAAGGTGATTGAATACAATGTTCGCTTGGGAGATCCTGAAACCGAGGTGGTGTTGCCTAGAATTCAGAACGACTTAGTGGAAGTTTTTGAGGCAGTGGCCAATCAGACCCTGGATCAAATAGATCTTAGGATAGATGAACGAACAGCAACAACAGTTATGACGGTTGCGGGAGGATATCCTGAAGCCTATGAAAAGGGAAAAGAAATAAAAGGCTATGATTCAATTACCGATTCTTTGGTTTTCCATGCTGGAACGACCTTAAAAGATGGTAAAGTAGTGACCAACGGAGGTAGGGTCATGGCGATTACTTCTTTCGGAGAAAATTTCCAAGAAGCCTTGGCAATATCTTATAAGAATTTGGAAAAGCTTCATTTTGAAGGCATGTATTTCCGAAAGGATCTTGGTTTTGATCTAAAATAACAAATAGTGTAATAAATATAGAATCCTCATTTAATATAGCTTTCTATATCCAATGAGGATTTTTGTTTTTGACTGTGGAGCCCTTTTTAGATATAGGAATGAGCTGAAACATCCTTGCTCTCTTCTCCGCTATCGTTGAATTTTTTCAATTGTAACATCCAGTAAACCATGGCTACCGCACCAATGATCATAAAGGTCCAGTTTAAAAAACTAGCCGTCCACCAATTCTCCATAAAACGCAATTGGTCAAATGGCCAAAACAAGTAGTTTACAAATAAATCCGCTATGCCTTCAAAAAATGCTGTCATCTTATTTATCTTTACTTCACAAAAGTATAAAAACCTAGGATGATTTCAAGCATTTTTGGAAAAACAAAACCCATTAACTACATTATTTTGTTAGTGTTTTTATTTTTGTTCTATTGGTTTGCCCATTTTGTTCAGACAGAGCTGTCCGATGATCTATTTTACAAAATGGGTTTTTTGGTGCTTTTGATGTTGAGTATTTTTTTGGTTGATTTTATAGTAAAGCGAAACAAACTCACAAAAACAAACTCCTTTGCCATCTTATTTTTCACCATGTTAATGGTCGTTTTCCCTGAGGTACTTACAGATGAAAATGCAATATGGTGCAACGTTTTCCTGCTGTTAGCCGCTAGAAGGTTACTGAGCATAAAATCTTTAAAGAACATCAGGGTAAAGATATATGACGCCTCCCTTTGGATAGTAGTGGCTAGTCTTTTCTATGATTGGGCCATTTTATATATATTGCTTGTCTTTACAGCAATTTCTTTGTACGATCCAAAAAATGGAAGGAATTGGTTGATGCCGTTTACGGGCCTTTTTACCGTTGCTATGATTGCCTATGCAACCCTATTGATTTTGGATAATCCGGATTTTTTAAAAGAACACTATCAATTTAATTTTGAGTTTAATGTGGCATATTTCACCCATATTGGGAATAGTATTAAATTACTAATTTATATTCTGATGACTGCCATTGCAGGGCTAGTGGCATTTGTAAAACTCCGAAATTCTGGCTCAGGAAAGTTAATCACCATGCGAGTAATTGCCTTGTATTTTTTGATTTCGATAATTACCGTGGTGCTCATTTCAGCGGATAATACCTATCCTGTTTTGATGACCTTCTTTCCTGCGGTTATATTCTTTACCCATTATATAGATTCCATTAAGAAGCCAAACATGAAGGAGATTGTGCTTATAGCAGCAGTAATGGTTCCCTTCCTTATCTTCTTTGGGGATCTTTTGAATAAATAAAAAGTATCTTTGTCTTAAAATAAGCGTAAAAATGTTCAGTGAATTTGCATATACTATTTTTGAAGAAAGCATTCAGAAGTATCACATAAAGGATGATGTTTATCAAGACTTTACCAATCCTTATGAAAATGATGATATCGCAGATTTATTATACCGAAAAAATTGGATTGATACTGTTCAATGGCACTATGAGGACATTATAAGAGATCCAAATATTGAGCCAGGAGCAGCTTTGGTTTTAAAGCGTAAAATTGATGCCAGTAATCAGGATAGAACAGATTTGGTGGAGTTTATCGACAGTTATTTTCTTCAAAAATACCAATCGGTTGAAAAGAAAGCAAATGCAACTATCAATACTGAAAGTCCAGCTTGGGCAATAGATCGACTTTCCATATTGGCATTGAAGGTGTATCATATGAGGGAAGAAGCGGAAAGGAAAGATGCTTCAGAAGTACATATCATAAAATGCCAACAAAAGCTGAACGTCCTTTTGGAACAAAAGAAAGATCTTTCTAACGCAATTGACCAATTACTTGCGGATATAGAAACTGGTACTAAGTACATGAAGGTGTACAAACAGATGAAAATGTATAACGATGAGGAATTAAACCCTATTCTTCGTGGCCAAAAAGGGTAAATTTCCTAATATAGCATCAGAAAACAGCAGGCATATTCTGGTTATCAGGCTGTCTGCCATGGGCGATGTGGCCATGACGGTTCCCGTACTTTCGGGATTGATACGTCAATATCCAAATGTCCAGATCACTGTTTTAACCAGAGGCTTTTTCGCCCCTTTATTTCAGGACCTATCCAATGTTACAGTTTATGCCGCTGAGGTAAAGGGTAAACATAAAGGAATAATCGGGCTATACAGACTTTTCAAAGAGCTAAAAGGCCTGCATATAGATGCTGTAGCCGATCTTCACCATGTATTGCGAAGTACCATCTTAAAAGGCTATTTTAGGCTAACTAATATACCCTTTGTTCAAGTGGATAAGGGCCGTGCCGAAAAAAAAGCCCTCACTTCAGTTAACAATAAGAAATTCAAACCTCTTAAATCTACCCACCAACGGTATGCTGATGTTTTTAATCAATTAGGGTTCAGCATAAATTTAGAGTTGGTTACCCCTACCTCAAAAAGAGACATGTCTCCATCCACCAAAAAGATCCTAGGACCTAAAACTGAAAAATGGATTGGAATAGCACCAAATGCTGCTTTTGAAGGAAAAATGTATCCTTTAAAGCAAATGTATAAGGTGGTTAAAGCGCTTAATGAAAGTTCCAAATATAAAATTCTATTGTTCGGAGGTGGTCAGATAGAAGAGGAACAGTTGGACACTTGGGCTACAGAGTTCAATAATTGTATAAGTGTTGCAGGGAAGATCCCTTTCGAAGAGGAATTGACGGTGATATCTCACTTAGACCTTATGATTGCCATGGACAGTGGGAATGCCCATTTAGCATCTATCTATGGAGTACCTACAATAACTATTTGGGGAGTAACCCATCCTTATGCTGGTTTCTATCCGTTTGGTCAAGACATGACTAATGCGGTATTAGCTGATAGGGAGCAATTTCCCTTAATTCCAACTTCTGTGTATGGCAATAAATTCCCCAAGGGTTATGAGAACGTTATGGAAACCATAACCCCAGAGGTAATTATTGATAAGGTTGATTCGATTTTAAATAGAGCGTAGTTTTCTTTTTAGGCTATCGTTTTATAAGAGATTAACTTAAAATAGTTTTTTAATTGTTGGATGTACTTATAGCGTAGCATTTTTGGGTTGCCTTCTACCATTAAGGTGCGTATGCCTATATAGGATGAGATCACATAAGTGGCTACAGCTTCACTATCTACATGCCTGTCTATATACCCGTCTGATTTTCCCTTTTGTAGCGTCGTGATTAGGTTAACCTCCCACACTTTCAGTATATCCATAAGATACTTCATGATTTCAGGATTTTTTCCATTGAACTCCGTAATAAAGTTGCTCAACACAAACCCATAATCTAAATCATTATGCTCTGCCGTTTCAAGTGCATCCTCTATGGCTTTGGAAATAACATTTAAAGGGTCTTCCCGACCTTCAATGGGCTCCACTAGCGTACTGTATACTTTTTGGAACAAAAGGTTCTGGACAATACTTATAAAGAAATCTTCTTTGGATTGAAAGTGATAGTAAAAAGCACCTTTAGAAAGGGATAACTTTTTCAAAATATCATCTATACTGGTGTTATAATATCCTTGTTGGTAAAACAATTCTAATCCAGTACATTGCATACGTTGCATGGTTGCCATGCGTTTTAGGTTCTTTTCCATAAGATTTAGGTTTTGGGGTAAAACAGACCCGAGAGTCTCTAACAAAGAACAGATAGATATGAGATTTGGTAAATATTAAAAGACGAATCGCATGTTAAATTCGTTATAATGGTTATTTTCTACAAAAAAGCGGTTATTATAAAAAATAAACCGACCAATCAGTTGGTAATTGGTCGGTTTTAATTTCGGATGAAGTGTATTTACCGCTATTTTACTTTTAATAAAAGGGACAGAATTAGGCGACCGTGCCCTGACAACTGCTACCAGCACCTGCGGTACAACCATAACAGTGTTGTGATATGATGATGTTTCTGTCATTAAGAACATCTTCATTATAGTCCTTTATATGTTTTACCTTACTAGCTACCTTTAGATCTAACATTTGGTTGAAATCGCAATCGTATAACCACCCGTCCCAACTAATGGATATGGTATTGGTACACATTACACTTGCAACGGCTGATGGATTATAAGCTTCTACTAAGGCGTACATATAGTCCTCATAATTTTCTGAAGCTATTAAATAATCCAAAAAGCGCGCAATAGGTAAATTGGTAATAGCAAACAAATTATGAAAATTTATATCAAAATCATTTTTCAATGCTTTTTTGAAATCGCGTTCCATGGCCGCCTGATCTCCGGGCAAATAAGCACCTGACGGGTTGTATACCAAATCTAAACGCAGTTCACTATCTGGCATTCCATATCCTACAGCGTTCAATTCTTGCAGTGCTTTGATGGATTTGTCAAAAACGCCATCACCACGTTGCTTGTCTGTTTTGCCTTTTGTGTAATGGGGCATAGACGAAATTACGTGTACGTTGTGCTTTTTGAAAAACTCAGGAAGATCGTAATACTTTTTGTTAGCCCTTATGATGGTAAGGTTAGACCGAACAATAAAATCTTTGATTCCTGCTTTAGATGCTTCCTCTACGAACCAGCGAAAATCGGGGTTCATCTCAGGGGCACCTCCGGTAAGATCAAGGGTATGTGCGCCTGTATTGCGGATAACCTCCAAACACTGCTCCATAGTATCGCGGGTCATAATCTCTTTTCGGTCCGGTCCTGCATCTACATGGCAATGCTCGCAAACTTGGTTGCACATATATCCTACATTGATTTGCAATATTTCTAACTTCTTGGGACGAAGTGGGAAATGTCCTGTTTGGGCAATCTTATCCTTAAAGTAGGGGAGTTCTCCATCTTTGAAGATACCACCATTAAGAATTTCTAATTGTTTGTTGCCAATTACAAGATCATCATGTCTTGCTTTTAAAGATTTTGTAGCCATTTTTTTGTATTCAATATTTAGTACGCAGAACTTTGAAAAGATTACATAAAGAAGAAGGTTTCTTCTATATCATGAATTCTACGATGCTGCACTTGTATTCGTTTTATTTACATGGATAGTTTGTCGTACTTCTTCATCATTTGTACACCATGTACCAAGGTTGCACCGCTTTCAATAGCGGCACCAACATGCACTGCTTCCATCATTTCCTCCTTGGTTATTCCTTTTTGTAGTCCATCTTTGGTATAGGAATCTATACAATAGGGACATTTTACGACATGTGAGACGGCCAAAGCGATGAGCGATTTTTCACGGGCGGTCAATGCTCCTTCCTCAAACACTTTCCCGTAATAGTCGAAAAATTTAGTTCCCAATTCTTCACTCCAATCAGTAATCTTTCCGAACTTTCGTAAATCTGCTGGATCATAATATGAATCTGCCATTTTATTATTTTTTTTAGTTATTGTATGTTCTGTTTGGTCCACGTTGGGACCAAAATTATATGGAATTCCCTTCAACTGCCTTTCGGCCAAGGGAAGAATTTCCATGTTGTCCCAAAAGCCAGTTAAGAGGGTGTCCGCATAGGCTTCGGGCAAATTGTTTTTTAACATTAGTTTATTTGTAGTGCGGTGGTCATATTCAAAATACCGATGAGAAATATGTATTTCTCCGTTTATTTCTTCTAATACCATGTACCAGACTCTTGTTTCGCCTTCATTCGCTGGCATCCCAATGACTCCTGGATTGAGCCATAAATGATCTTCAAATTTTTGATGGAATGGTAGGCCACAATGACCGGCTATGATGACATTGCTCTGGGTTTGGTCAAAATGTGCGCGCTTAATAGGTTCTGGGGTCGATTCAAAGATAAATTCTGACACGTTGTTATATGACCCATGAACTACCATTACCTGTTTATTACTATAGCTAAAGTTTAAATGATTGGGCAACTCGCCCATCCATTCTATGGCGTCTTTTGATAAGTTCATTTGGGAATAAGGATACCACAGTTTTGAAAACCCATCACACCTACTGCCTTTTGTAAAATCACAGCCACAATCTTCCGCACCCTCAACTAATTGCTGCTCCACGTTACCGGATATGCTCCTTGCTCCCCAATGTCTAAAAAGAGAGACGGTTTCTTCTGGTTGGGCGCAATAGCCTACGATGTCACCAGTGCAGATACAGTTTTCAGGGGATATTCCTTCTGTAGTGGCAATATCCACAAGCCGCTCCAACGCCTGGAGGTTGCTATAGACACCTCCGAATAGCAAGAGTTTTCCTTTTAAAGTTCCTAGATGTGTTATCTTTTTATCCATTTTGGTATAAAATATAATAAGATGCAGGAAAAAATTCCCCAAAAATTAATCCAAAGTAAATCGGCGTACTTTCCACTTGTAAAGATCATGCGTTGCGGAAATACTTCAAAAAGCAATAAAAATCCAAATAATATTCCACAAAATACACTTAAATAGAAGCTGATTTTAGGCGTTTCGCTTTTCCAAAATAAGAATACAGGGGTAAGGCCAATGACCATGGTCCCACTTATCGTAGTAGCCGATAATATTTCAGCATTTAAAAATACGGGAATTGTACCCAAAACAGCAATTAAAGCCATGGACCAACGCCCAAATTTTAAGGTGTTTCCCAAATTTAAATCAACCGATAAGAGCTTTGAAAAAGAAGAAAAAGTAGAATCTAGGGTGGAAGCGGCGGAAGTGATCATAATAAAATTGATGACCAATAGAATTATCACCCCAAAAGCCTTGCCTACTTCAACGGCCGCTTGTCCTTGTAGACCGGCATGTTTTGCATAGACGCCAATTATACTGAAAAGTATAATACATAGTGCACCTACTAAACTTGCCCATAAGAAACTTTTTCTAGTCACTTTTGGACTGCTGATAAAACCTCTATCGGTTAGGACCGGATCGTGAAAGGGGTAGCTGAAGGATTGTAAAAGTGCTGCCAAAAGTAAATTAACACCCATCTCAAAACTCCATACTCCAGTCGTAATAGCCTTGGTTGGGGTGAATGTGTTATCTACATGGAAAACATTCCAAAGTATAATGAATAATAAGATAGAAAATAGAGCCATTTGGATAACATCCGTAAATATGGAACTACTGAGTCCCCCTTTTAGGGTATATGCCAAGGTAAGTGCTGTAAATAATAATATCGACCAATAGTATGGAGATGAACCAGTTTCCCCGAAGTAGGTGCCAATGACCATGGTGTTGCTCCAAACTTCATTAAAAAGGCGGATGGCTATGAGGATGGAAAATACAGCAACGGCTCCTTTTCCAAAACGGAAGGTTAAGAAGTGATGTATACTCTTAAAATTTCCTTGAACTCTCATTTGGTAAATGATCAGCCCAGCAACAGCAAATGAGACATAATAAGCTGCGTAAGCTACGCCGCCAACAATACCATAATCTAACCCTAAATTTGCGGCATTGGTAATACTTTTGGCGAATATCCAAGATATCACCAGACTCCCCATTAGCATAAAGGTATTGGGGGCCTTTTTTCTGTGGACTGCCTTAAAAAACTGATTGGTACTTTTAGCAAGAGGAGATAGCAAAAAGAGTATCACACTAGAAGTGATAATCAATCCCCATTGCCAGTATTGTTCCATATCTAATTTTTTGGTTATCTCTTACTTTTTATTTTCACTAATGGTTCAGCAGGTTTAAGGGACAGACTTACTGGTCCCACCAGACTTTTATATTAATGCTATTATCATCGGTTGCAGTTGCAGCGGTGGTATAATTTTTATTATTTAGGGCCTCTTCCTCGGCTGGATAGGGCATTCTTACCGGAATCAGATCATTGTTTAAACTAGCCGAAATGGTTTTTAGTTGGGGAAACCCCGTACGGCGGTATTCTATCCAACCTTCATATCCATTAATCATATTGGCTATCCACTTTTGGGTGATGATCTGTTCAATTGGATTAGCACCTGTTAAGCCATATGCAGCGTCTATCGTCAAGTAAGTAGATGATAAGGGTACCTGCCAGTATTCAAAAGCCTGGGTTACTCCAGTCTCGTACAATTGTTGTGCATTGGCAACGATAATTCCTTTTTCGGCAGCTTCTGCCAAAAGGAACTGAGTTTCCCAACTGGTCATAAAATTAGCGTCTAAAAGTCCTGTATTTTCCCTGAATATTGTTCCTGTTAAGGAATAATCAGCTAGGGCTATAGAAGTTTGGGAGGCGTCAATGCCATTCAAAAGGCCATTAAAATCTCCATTGGTACTATTGGCAAAAGGGCGGAACAAACGTTCTACTCTATCATCATTTAGATTGATCAGAACTTCCTCCATGGTTTCAGAAAGGACAAAATTATTGAAATCCCCAATGCGCAATCGTGCCAATCTAAAATTATTGGGCTCCCCATCTGAAAAGTCAAAAACAGCATTTTGCGAATTTAAACCAATGTATTCACCACCATCATAAATGGCTTGTAAATCAGTGGTAACATCCGTCTTATTGGAAATCCTCATCAATGATTTTATTTTTAGGGAATTGGCAAAACGAACCCAAGCCTGTAGGTTACCATTAAACAAAATATCTCCTTGAAGCGCAATGGTGCCCGAATAGTTTTGAATGGCTACTATTCCTTTATCTAAATTGTCTAATATTCCCCCTTCTGCTAAATAAATAGCTTCTTGGGCGTCATAAACGGGAGTTACCGTTTCATCTTTTCCCCTAAAGCCTTCAGAATAGGGCACATCTCCAAAAATATCTGTTAAGGCAGCGGTCATATAGGCCTTTAAAATAAGAGCGGGACCTTCATAAACGGCATAGGTTTCCACTGTGCGTGCCTGGTTCAAGATAATTTCATTATCACGGAGATTTTTATAGAAAATGGGCCAAGGATTACCACCCAATTGCGGGGATTTTAGGTTGTGCCTATCAAAAAGGTTAAAATCTAACGCCGTCGTATATTGTCCTAAGAGGTTTCCTGCTGTGAAGCCTTCATAAGACATTTGTTCTCCATAGTCATAAATCACTTGGCGCAAGAGTAAACTTGGTTGTACACTAACAGGTGCATTCGGATTTGTATTGATTTCCTCAAAATCCTTAGTGCAAGAGGTAATAACGGCCAAAGCCATTATATATCCCCAAATTTTTATGTGTATATAATTTTTCATCTTTCTTTTTTAAAAATTAAATCCAGTTTTTATCCCTATACTTCTAGTGGTGGCATAGGACATGTCTTCTACACCGCTTACAAAGCCTTGCCCTTGTACCGCTAGTTGTTCAGGATCAAAATGCGGGTTTTCTGTGAAGGCAAATAAATTTCTGCCAATTAGGGATATTCGTAGATTCGCATCGGTTTTAAAAACGTTCAGGTTATCAAAGGTATACCCAATGGCTACCTGTCTTAATTTTAAAAAGGAAGCATCGTAGGTGTTGTTTTCTTCATGGTTCCTATCGTAGAATTGACGGTAATAACTTTCGGCGGTAACAGCTACTGTATTAGGTTGGTAAACTGTAGCACTAGGTGTACCTACATTAACCACGCCTCTAGGTATAATTCCAGTTTCTGGTCTAAAGGAAGTTTCTGCCAATTGTCCCCCAACGTTGCCTAAGGCTCTAGTTCTTGAAACAATTATACCTCCTTGTTTCCAATCCCAGAGAACACCTAAATCCCAATTTTTATATTGAAATTGATTACTAAAGCCCAGCATAAAGTCCGGATTGTAATTTCCTAATTTCTGTAAGTTGTTATCAGCAATGTAGCGTCCTTGATCCGTTAGGATAAAGTCCCCATTTTCATTCTTTAGATAGCCAGTACCGTAAAGGTCACCAACCCTACCACCTTCTTCAACCTGTAAAAATACCGTTTGGTTTTGACTATCGTATATTCTGGAATAGGCCAACGTTAGCCTACCATCATCTTGAGGGAGGTCTTCAACTATAGCTTTATTAGTGCTAAAATTCAAAGTACTTTTCCAGGTAAAATTGAAAGTAGCAATTGGCGTTATCCCCGCAATAATTTCTATTCCTTTTGATCTAACAGCGCCGCCGTTGACAACTTGTTGGGTATATCCAGATGATATGCCAATAGGGAGAGAAATAATTTGATCTTTGGTTAACGCATTGTAATAACTTACATCAAAATTTAAGCGGTCCTTAAAAAATCGAATATCAGCACCAACCTCAAAGGAACTTGTGGTTTCTGGTTTCAGATTTGGGTTTGGAATGGTGTTTTGATCGCTAAAAGTGGGCTGTCCGTTAAAAGGGGTTTGGGCTACAAATGCACCGGTTGTTTGGTACGGATTAGTATCATTACCCACTTGGGCGTAGCTTGCTCGTAGTTTGGCAAAAGAAACAATTTCAGGAAGATCGGCAACTTCAGAAAGGATGAAGCTACTGGAGACCGAAGGGTAAAAGAAAGAAGTATTGTCCACCGAAAATGGTGTGGCTAAAGAGCTCGACCAGTCGTTACGACCAGTGATGTCCACAAACAAAAAATTTTTATAACCAAACTTTGCTAAACCATAAAAACTATTGATGCGTTTTTGTGATTCGAATTCAAAAACCTCAATCGGTGAGGCGGCATTTGAAAGTTTGAATATTCCTGGTTGTGCCAGGCTTGTGGTTTGTGATTGATTTGTAGCGGCCATTTGGTCCATTCTATTGCCGCCTAAGGAAACGTCAACTTTAAAATCATTAAACCTATTGGTGTAATTTAAAAGAAAATCTGTGTTGATTTCCCTAAAAAATACATCATGCTCTGCATATCCGCCATTTCTAAAACGGTTAGAGCTGAAAGCTCGTTTCAATTGGCGCAATTCATTAGAATAGTCCATTCCCGTGCGAATTGTAGCACTGAGATGATCTGATATGGTGTATTTGGCTGAAATATTACCAAAAACCCTATCTCTGTTAAAAGAGTTCGTATTTTCTTTTAGAATAAAATAAGGGTTGTCAAAGAAGGTATAGTTATAAGAATACTGTTGCAGTCCTTCCAAACCAGGCTGCCAATAATCCTTTAAGTTATTAATGTTTAGGGAACGAGGCCCCCAAGCTACAAGGGAGTAATTTACATTTTCAGAGCCGTACCCATTTGAAGGTCTATTGTCACTCTGAGAATTCACATAGCTAATGGAAGAGTTGATACTTAATTTAGCTGTTGGCGAAAATCCTAAGCGGGCACTTATTGTTTGGCGGTCTAAATTTACTCCCGGAATAATAGATTCACTGCGAAGATCTGTAAAAGATAATCGGTAGTTGCCTTTATCAAATCCTGAGGAAATTGATAGGTTGTTGATGGTGGTGGTCCCTGTTTCGTAAAAGTCTTTTAAATTGTCAGGATTGGAAACAAAAGGGGTGGGAGTAATCGCAATACCATCGTATAACGCTGTATCGCCACCTCGCACTGTTCGGCCGTCTGGCAAAAGAACAGGACTGTCGAACTGGGGTACTAAAATCCCTTGGTCTAATCGCGGACCCCAGCTATAGGTAATATTGTCGTTTGTTCCCCCTCCTAGGCCATCAACAAACGCAAATTGCCCCGAATTTCCTTGGCCGAATTCATTTTGGAACTCGGGAAGTTTAAATGCAGAATCCACAAAGAAGCTCGAATTATAACTAATTCCAAGCCCTTTGCTAGTAGATCCATTTTTAGTTTCTATAACAATAACACCATTGGAAGCCCGTGTACCGTATAAGGCGGCTGCACTTGGACCTTTAAGTACGGATACCTCTGCAATATCATCCGGATTTACCTCCATCGCTCCGTTTCCAAAATCTATAGCTTGAAATCCGGCCGCCGCCTCATTGTTAAAATTGAAGACAGAGTTATTGTTGATAGGTACCCCATCTACCACAAAAAGCGGATTATTATTGGAAAAGGAAGCTTCACCCCTAATGGTTATCTTAGAGGAAGACCCTACCCCTGTAGCCCCTTGGTTAACAGTTACTCCTGCCAATTTTCCGGATAGGTTGTCTAAAAAATTCACCGATTTAACTTCAGTTAGCCCTTTTGTGTCTAGACTTTGTACCACATAGCCTAATTCCTTACTTTCCCTTTTAAGGCCAAAGGCAGTAAGTACTACTTCTTCCAATTCCTGACTGGATTCACGTAATACCAAATTGATTATAGCCCTATTGCGTATTGCAATTATTTGCGTTTGTAGGCCTAAGGCTGAAAACTCTAAGGAACCATAGGTGTCAGGAATATTAATAGCATATTCTCCGTCATCGTTGGTGGTGGTACCTTTATTGGTTCCAACATATATAATATTCACACCAGGCAGAGCTTCCCCTATTTCCGAGGTGACCTTTCCTGAAATAATAGTTTGTGATGATCCAAATGCAAAAAAGCATAGGGCCGTTAATAAAACGATTTGCTTCATTTTAATTGTAATAAATGGAATAATAACTATTTGTTTGGTGCAAGAGGTGAATGCTACTTGCTCTTAAGCTTGGTAAAGGTGAATTATAGGAGAACCCTTATTGTAGAAGCTATTTCCAAAGTCTTTGGAAAAAATATTTTGTGTGTGAGGTACTTCTTGACTTTTTACGCCAAGGATAGAAAGGATTAGATCAATAAAAACAGGAGGTAATGACGAATTGTATTTTATAAAATTTTTCAGGTCAGAAATACAATCTAGATCTGAAAGTGTCTCAAGTCTTGCAACAGAAATATTATTCTGTTGAACCAAATTAAGGACCGCAGTTGCAGTTCTGTTCGTCTGCCATGGTATATCCATCAATTTTGAGGCATCAAAATGGGATTTGTGGATACCCATAAGGTAGAAACCACCATCCGTGGAAGGACCTAAAACAAATTCTCCTTTATCCAAATGAATGGAAGCACTTTTAATTTGGGATGCTTTTAATTCTGGAGTGTCATTACCAATAGTAATGACTTTGTCGAATCCATGATCAAACACAGCTTGGATGGCATTGGTAAATCGCTCCCCAAAATTTGAGCCCGTTTGTTCGTGTTCCGTAAAAAGAAAATAGGAAAGCCCAGATTTCTCAACTGTTTGTAATGTTTTTGCCGTTAGTTCGTAATATAATGCGTTGGCTTTTGGGATTGGCTTATGCCGCACTTCT
Source organism: Sediminicola arcticus (assembly GCF_040566695.1). Classification (NCBI taxonomy): domain Bacteria; kingdom Pseudomonadati; phylum Bacteroidota; class Flavobacteriia; order Flavobacteriales; family Flavobacteriaceae; genus Sediminicola; species Sediminicola arcticus. Next base: position 624,383 of record NZ_JBEXAE010000001.1, read on the forward strand.
TCCGAAGGGGAATAGGCAAAAACCAATACGGCCGTGGTCATATGTGATATTGAGGGCATAAAAACAAATACTTTGTACTATTTACGTTAAAAAGGTGTTAAGTGTTTGGTCGAAGGAGCAACTTTTTAATTACAAGTTCCTAAAAATTTAACATTTTGCAATTTTTGTTAATTGGATAAGGGAATTTTTTTAAGCGTAAAGGTTAAAATTCAGAACAAGAGTTTCATAGTTTTGTTTAGGAATTTACATTTTGAACTAATTTCGACTTTGCGCCTATTTTAATAGTTCAAATCAATTTTTAAAAGGGTTGAGATGGCTGCTGGGTTGGGACAGAATTGCGCTGTAAATAAAAACAGTAACATAAAATCATGAACAAAACTATTCTGTTGGACAACAGACCTGAAGCTATAAAACAATTGGGACTGGGGTTGGGAGAAAGTAAATTAACTTACAAAGAGATCATTGTGGAGGGCTTTGAAAAAACACCCCAAGCCCTTATAGCTCTTTTAAAAGGAAAGAACAAAGGCAAGATGATTACTAAAGTTTAAATGGTTTTTTAGGCAACGCCTAGTAACCATGATCGTTTTTGAGAATGACAGCTTTTCTTCTTAATTAGTAAATCTCTAGGAGTCATGATGGAAATAGAAAGAATAATTGATGTATTTACTAAAACCGACCAATTAGTCGGTTTTAGTAATACTTAAATAACAGTTCCTATAACAATTTAAAGACTATTAGGTTATTTTGATCGTTGATTTACATGATGTTTATAAAAGGCTGGGTAGGCATTACAACTTACAGACCAAGTGGTTTGCAATCCCCCTTCTTTTACAAATACAAAATAGTGTATTATGGGTTTAAAAATGGTAGTTTTGATCAATTCAGTATCAGATTTTTCCTTGAAGAATTGAAAAAAATAGTAATTGAATTATGGAAGTAACGGAGTTGCAATCTAAATCAGTGGGCTTGGTGTTATCCGGAGGAGGAGTTAAAGGTATGGCTCATATTGGCATGCTCAAAGCTTTGGACGAATATGGAATCGCTGCCAATGTAATCTCAGGTACCAGTGTTGGAGCCTTGGTTGGGGCCCTATATGCCAATGGTAATCCAGTATCGGACATGCTTCATTTTTTTAAGGAAACTCCTTTGTTCCGATATAATTTTATGACTATTTTAAAACCAGGCCTTTTGGATACGGAGCGCTATTTCGATTTATTTAAGGCGTATTTTCCCGAAGATTCCTTTTCTAAATTGGAGCGTAAACTTCATGTGGTGGCCACAGACCTCCAAAAAGGAGATCAAAAAGTATTTTCAGAGGGGGAATTAATCAGACCCTTATTAGCTTCGGCAGCATTGCCTCCGCTTTTTAGTCCCGTAAGTATTCAGGGCAATTTATATGCAGACGGTGGTATCATGAACAATTTCCCTTATACTGAAATCGGAAATACTTCAGATTTTATCATTGGAAGCAATGTTTCCAGCATAAAGGAAATTGGGAAGAACTCCATTAGCACCTCTTTTCAGCTTGCTAGTAGGACCACGGCTTTAATGATCTATGCTATAAATAAGGAAAAGATCCAAAAATGTGATCTTGTATTTGAACCCAAGGAGCTGGAATTGATAGGAATATTAGATAAAAAGGGAATAGAAAAAGCGTATGCTATTGGGTATGAACACGCTGCTAGAAAATTGGACGAGGTTATGGGTAAATCCAAAGCCCTAAAATAAAAAACACCACTTAATAGGTGGTGTTTTTTATTTTATGTTTTCTTGATGGGTTATACATCATCGTAATCTACTTTCAACGTTGGCGTGGTAGGATGTGCCTGACATGTCAAAATTAACCCTTCTGCTATCTCTCCATCTGTCAAAATTTGGTTTTTCACCATTTCTGCTTTCCCTTCGGTTACCCTGGCAATACAACTACTGCAAACTCCTCCTTGGCATGAATAGGGTGCATCAATGTTTTCTTTAAGAACGGCGTCCAAGACTAGCGTCTTTTTATCCATGGAAAAGGTAAATTCCTCATCATCCAAGGTTATAGTTATTTGGGATTGCCCTTCAATATGCTCAGGAAGTTCATCCATTATTTCGGTAGAGGTAAATAACTCAAAGTGAATCTTATCCTCAGAAATACTAGCTTCTTTTAAAGTATCAGTTACCAGATTTATCATGGCTTCCGGACCACATAGATAGTAATCATCAAAATTGATATCCTTGTGTTTGTTATTTAAAGCAAAGTTCACCGTTGAAACATCTATACGTCCAAAAAGTGAATCCGCTTCCTGCTCTTGGCTACAGATAAAATAAATAAAAAACCGATTGGCATATTCCAATTGTAGTTTTACCAATTCTGTGTAAAACATGGTTTCTTTGTACGATTTGTTCCCATAGACCAGCATGAATTTGTTCTTTGGGTTACTAGCCAAAACAGTACGGGCAATACTGATGATAGGCGTTATTCCACTCCCTGCAGCAAAAGCGGCAACGTTTTTCACCTTATCGGTTGGTTTAAATAAAAATCTCCCTTCTGGGGGCATTACCTCCAACACGTCTCCCGCTGAAATTTTTGAATTAGCATAGTCAGAAAAACCGCCTTTGTCTACTTTCTTCACACCTATAGTAATATTACCACAAGATGGGGAAGAACTTATTGAATAAGCCCTTCTCAATTCTATGCCTTTAATTTCTTTTTTTATAGTGATATACTGACCTGACGTAAATAAAAAAGTCTGGATAAGATTTTTTGGAATGGTAAAAGTGATCGCAACGGAATCTGCTGTAAGTGATTTTACTTGATGAACCGTTAGGGAATGAAAATCTGCCATAGAATAAATTTCTCGCAAAATTAAGCAAAGCGCAGTTGATACAAAATGGGATTATGAAAAATTTATACCTAAAATTCTTATGTATAAGAAAATTAGCTATATTTGAGTCTGTTGTTATGATTATGGGAAACGCCAAATTGTATAAGGGAAGTTTAAACACCATCATTTTAAAATTGCTGGAGGAGCAGGGTAAAATGTATGGCTATGAGATTACTCAAAAGGTAAAGGAATTGACCAAGGGGGAGCTGCAGATAACCGAAGGAGCGCTTTATCCCGCCCTGCATAAGTTGGAGGCGGAGGGTCTTTTGGATGTTGAGGTGGCCAAAGTAGAAAATAGATTGCGAAAGTATTATAAGCTTACTGAGGCGGGGGTAAAGGAAACAAAAAATAGATTGGCGGAACTGGAAGAATTTATTAGGAGCATGCAGCATTTGGTAAACCCCAATTGGAGTATTAATTAATGGGATGATGAATTTAAATCAAGATCAAATACAGGAACTCTATACCTTCACTCGTAAACATTTTGTAGAGCATTACGACCTGCAAACAGAGATGGTAGACCACTTGGCCAATGGCATAGAGCTTCAATGGAAACAAACACCTACCCTTACATTTCACGAGGCCCTTAATAAGGAATTTAAAAAGTTTGGAATATTTGGGTTCCAAGATGTTATTAGCGAACGCGTGAAGGCTATGGAGAAAAGATATAGGGCCATCATCTGGCGGTTCTACAGGGAGTATTTTACATTGCCCAAAGTAGTCTTGACCCTGTTTTTAACCATGATCTATTTTAGTCTCCTAAGGGTGATGACCCAAGAGATGGTCTATTACTTTTTTGTTGCGAATAGTGCGGGTTTAATGATTCCCCTTTTTATTAGCAGCATTAGGTATCGAAAAAAACTGAATGCCAAGCCGCGAAAATGGATGATGGAGGAAATGATTTTCAATCAAATGGGACTATTTAATTTGGGGATTCTTCCTTTACACCTATTAAACCTTAACTTGCTCTCCCATAGATTTGTTCATAATCAATGGTTTTTATTGGCCCTTTCCTTTTTTCTTACCTGTTACATCCTTTTATTCTATATAATTGCTTTCATTATTCCTACAAAAGCGGAACAGCTCCTTTCTGAGACCTATCCCGAATATAAATTGGCTTAAAAGTGTAACAATCTTTTCCTTTGAAATACTAACCATCTAGAAAAACAAACCAACCTATATGTTTAAGCACTTTATCAACCTACAATGGAAATCGTTCATTAGGTCAGCTTCCTTTAAGACCAATGTGGCCCTTAAAATACTTATGGCCTTTGGTGCCCTCTATTTTATTGCCATCTTCCTATTTTTAGGGGTAGGGGTATTTTATATCATCGAAAAAGCCGAAATAGGGGATCCCTTGGTAATAGTGAATAAATACCTGATTTATTATCTGGGCATGGATCTATTCATTAGGTATATGATGCAAAAAATGCCTATCACCAATATAAAGCCTTTGTTGTATTTGCCCTTTAAGAAACAACAGGTCGTGAACTATTCTCTAGGGAAGACAGTTATATCTTTCTTCAATATAGCCCATGCTTTTTTCTTTGTTCCTTTTTCTATTGTGCTGCTAATAGAAGGATATAACCCTATAGGGGTTATTGGTTGGCATTTAGGGATGTTGGCCTTGATCTACGCTAATAACTTCATCAATATATTGGCCAACAATAAGGATAGCGTTTTCTATCCTGCCGTAGCAATTTTAGCGTTATTGGCAGGGTGCCAATATTTTAATCTTTTTGATATTACCGTTTTTACTGCTCCCTTTTTTGACGCCCTGTACAACCTGCCTTTGATGGCCATTGTGCCATGGGTACTACTAGTAGGAATGTATATGGCTGCATACACACATTTTAAAAAGCACATGTATTTAGATGCAGGGTTGGCCGTAAAACAGACCGAAGCCAAGACTGAAGATCTGAGCTGGTTGAACCGTTTTGGAAACCTCGGGACTTTTCTCAAGAATGATATTAAGCTCATTAAACGCAACAAGCGCTCAAGAACCTCGGTAATCATGAGCTTTTTCTTTATTTTTTACGGGTTCCTTTTCTTTACGGGATCTTTAGAGATGTATGAAAACCCAGTTTGGAAGATTTTTGCAGGAATATTTATTTCGGGAGGTTTCCTCTTTAGTTTTGGGCAATTTGTACCCAGTTGGGATAGTTCTTATTACCCGCTGATGATGAGCCAGAATATAAAGTATCGGGAATACCTCGATTCCAAATGGTACCTGATGGTGTTTGCTACCATTATTAGCACCGTAGTAGCTTCCTTTTACCTGTATTTTGGTTGGGAGGCTTACTTGGCCGTCTTGGTTGGGGCCATTTACAATATTGGGGTGAATTCCTATCTGGTGCTTTGGGGTGGAGCCTATATAAAAACACCCATCGATCTAACCTCTAATAAGAAAGCCTTTGGCGACAAACAAGCATTCAATGCCAAAACGCTCTTGCTAACGCTTCCTAAATTATTGTTGCCTTTGGGATTTTATGCCCTGGGTCACTATCTAATAAACCCAACAGCTGGCTATATTTTTGTAGCCTTGGCAGGTGTACTAGGGTATGCCTTTAAAAATCAAGTATTCAAAATGATAGAAGGCATTTACAAAAAGGAGAAATACAAGACCCTTTTAGCCTACAAACAAACAAACTAACCTAGCTTTATTTTTAATAAAAATCATACCATGATAACAGTTCAACAAATCACAAAGACATATGGCTCTGCCACTGTTTTGAATATCCCTAATTTAGAAATCCCAAAAGGCCAGAGTTTTGGTCTAGTTGGTAACAATGGGGCAGGGAAGACCACGCTTTTCAGTCTGTTATTGGATCTGATACAACCTAGCACAGGTGAGATTGTAAATAATGGGGTGCAAGTGGACAAGAGTGAGGCTTGGAAACCATTTACTTCTGCCTTTATTGATGAAACCTTTTTAATTGGATATCTAACTCCCGAGGAGTATTTCTATTTCATAGGAGAGTTAAGGGGACAGAATAAGGCCGATGTTAATGCGCTTTTGACAGGGTTCGAGGACTTTTTCCATGGTGAAATATTGGGGCAAAAGAAGTATTTAAGGGATCTGAGCAAGGGAAATCAGAAAAAAGTAGGGATTGTTGCCACATTCATCGGAAACCCCGAGGTCATTATCTTGGATGAGCCCTTTGCCAACTTGGATCCAACCACACAAATTCGTCTAAAAGGGATCATAAAGGAACTTACAGCTAAAAGGGATGTCACTGTTCTAATATCTAGTCACGATCTTATCCATGTAACCGAGGTTGCGGAACGTATTGTGGTTCTTAAAAAAGGAGAAATAGTGAACGATATAAAAACTTCCGCTGAAACATTAAAGGAGCTGGAAACCTTTTTTGCTGGGTAAGCAGTAGACCATAATTGGATGTATACAAAGGGTTGTATTTTCTTCTAATTAAAAATAAAGGTATTTTTACCGATCAACGGTATAATAAACGGGTTATTTTTTAGTTTAGGATACGTACGAATACTACTTATTTTGAAGCTTCGGTTAAAACTTATTTTATTTCTACTTTCTAGTGGATTGCTATTTAATGCATGTTCCACTAAAAAGGATGCCCTTATCAATCGTAATTGGCATGCCTTAAACACCAAATATAATGTTCTTTACAACGGGAACATTGCCTTTGAAGAAGGACGAGAAGAGCTCAATGCTTCCTATCAGGATAATTATTGGGAGGTGCTCCCTGTAGAACGTTTGGAAGTGACCGATGAAATAAAACTTGATTCCGAAGACAACAGCCCTAAATTTTTGTTGGCCGAGGAAAAAGCTTCCAAGGCAATTCAAAAGCATAGCATGGATATTAAAGATGAGGAGCGTAATCCAGAAACGGACGAAGCTTTTCTCTTGCTTGGTAAATCTAGATATTTTGACCAACGGTACATCCCCGCTCTAGAGGCCTTTAACTACATCCTCAACAAGTACAACGAAAGTGATAAGCTCAATGAGGCTACCATTTGGAGGGAAAAGGTACATATTCGTTTGGAAAATGAGGATCTAGCCCTCAAAAACCTAAAACGACTTTTAAAATATGAACGGTTAAAAGATCAGGAATATGCAGATGCCAGGGGAATGATGGCACAGGCCTACATTAATCTTAAAGTTCCTGATACTGCAATTCAACAATTAAAGATTGCATCGGCATACACCAAAAAAAACCAAGAAAAGGGCAGGTATTATTTTATAATAGGCCAACTCTACAATCAATTGGGGTATAGGGATAGTGCCAATTATGCTTTTGATAAAGTAATTGCATTAAATAGAAAATCGCCTAGGGTGTACATGATCAATGCCCACCTTCAGAAAATTAAGAATACTAAAGTCACTCCTGAGAACAAGGAAGTATTGTTCGAATATCTAACGGAATTGGAAGAAAATAGGGAAAACAGGCCTTTTTTAGACAAAATTTACCGTCAATTAGCAGAATATCATTTGGAAAACCAATCGGACAGTTTGGCCTTGGCCTATTTTAATAAGTCTTTAGTGGCCACCAAGAACGAACCCCGATTGAATGCCTTGAACTACGAAAATCTGGCAGAATATAATTTTGACAAGAACGCCTACAAGATCTCCGGGGCCTATTATGATAGTACCCTGACCAACCTTATTGTAGATTCCAAGAAATACCGCTCTATTAAAAAGAAGTTCGATAATTTAGAAGATGTCATTGCTTATGAGGATGTGGTACAATATGCGGATAGTGTTATTACTATTTATAATATGCCAAAAGAAAAACAACTGGGTTATTTTGAAGGGTATATAGCTGATTTAAAAGCGAAGGAAGAAGAAGCGGTTAAAAAGGAAAAGGAAAAAATAACCGCGGGCTTTGCTGCTTTTGTAGATTCTAAAGGGGGAAAAGAGAACAAAGGAAAATTTTATTTTTATAATATCACTAGTTTGGGCTATGGCAAGGCCGATTTTACAAACAAATGGGGAAAACGCGAACTAGAAGACAACTGGAGGTGGTCCAGTAAAAACATAGCGCAGCAGATCGGGCAGACAGATGCGGAATTGGCAAATGCCGATTCCGTGGAGACTCAGGAAATTACGGAAGAGCAAAAATATTCTACAGAGTATTATATGGGCAAAATACCTACTAGCCCTGTGGTCATAGATAGCTTGATGATAGAAAGAAATTTTGCCAACTATCAATTAGGGGTTATATACAAGGAAAAGTTTAAGGAAAATTTATTGGCGGCCAATAGGTTTAACGATGTGCTAAAAGCAAATCCTGAGGAAAGATTGGTTTTGCCTTCCAAATATAATTTGTATAAAATCTACCAGGAAACAGGGAGCCCCTTGGCCAATGGAATGAAGCAGGATATTATTGAAAACCATTCAGATTCTCGCTATGCAGTTATATTGTTGAATCCGGAAGCCGTTTTGGCGGACACTTCAGATAGTCCAGATGCGCGATATGCAGCTTTATACAGAGAGTACGAAAATCAAAATTATTTACAGGTTATTGCTGGAGCCGAGGAAAATATAAACAGATATACGGGGGATGAAATTGTTCCGAAATTTGAAATCCTAAAGGCTAATGCTATTGGAAGGATTGAAGGATTCGAGGCATTTAAGGAGGCGTTGAATTATGTGGCCCTTAATTATCCCAATAACCCAGAAGGGAAAAAGTCACGGGAAATGGTGGAAGAGCAACTACCAAAATTGGAACCCAGAGAATTCTCACAAGAAACAGAATCTGTTGGCACTGGAAATTGGAAACTGGTGTTTCCTTTTAAGATTAGAGATAACGAACAGGCACTTCAACTAAAGGAAAAATTAGAGAAATCTATCCAAGATCTAAAGTACCGGAATGTAGTTTCCAAGGATATTTATAATTTGGAAGATCAATTCGTGATTGTACATGGTTTCAGGTCTAAGGAATATGCTCTTGGCTACGCAGAGCTTCTTAAAAACAACAAGGATTACCGAGTTGCTTATCAGAATTTTGTAATTTTATCCAATAACTATAAAATCATTCAGGTACACAAAAACTTGGAGGACTATAAAAAGTTACGATTAACCCCAAAACCCTAGAACAATGTTTTCAGACAACAAAAAGACCCGCGTGGTAACGGAAATAGGCGGACAGCCCAACCGAATTGAAAAGAATACAAAGATCAAAGGCGATATCGTCTCTGAAGCCGATTTTAGAATAGACGGTAAACTGGACGGCAACGTCAAGACGTCTGGCAAAGTGGTCATTGGCAAGGATGGGTATATCCACGGGAAAGTGGAATGTGTCAATGCAGATATTGAAGGAAATTTCAATGGTGAGCTTTTAGTGGAAGACCTACTAACCTTAAAAGCATCTGCCGTAATAGAAGGGACCGTTATAGTGTCTAAATTAGCAGTTGAGCCTGGCGCTACATTCAATGCCGCCTGCTCCATGAAAGGGAAGGGTGGAACAGCCGACCTAAATAAGACTACAACTACTAATGGACCAGCAAAAGCCTCCTAAAAAAAAGAACACAGGGCTTCAAAATGCAGCAGCACTTTCAGGTGTTGGCATCCAAATGGGGCTTACCATATATTTAGGTAATCTTTTAGGTTCATGGTTAGATAGTACATTTGAGACAGGGTATTTGGAAATTACAATTACGTTGTTGGCAATTTTCCTGTCTATGTATTCTATGATCCGCCAAGTTAACAACCTTAATAAATAGAAAAATTGTTAAAAAAGGTTCTCTTCCAAGTCCTCCTGTTTGGATTTTTATTGTTTTTTGGATTTTATGTCCATAGTTTCATTTTAAAGTCAAATGACATATTAATTGGATTTCCGCTGTTTCAGATTTATCTCTTTCACGCCATTTTTTCATTGGCTATTTGTGCTTCATTACAGATTTTATCTTTTAAAGAAAGATTCGCTTCCCAACTTGGCTTTATATATTTAGGAACATTTCTTCTAAAACTGCTTTTATTCGCCATTATTTTTAGTGCGCTTTTATTTAAAAAAGAACCTAATTCATTTGCAAACAAGATGTCACTTTTGGCACCTGTGTTCCTATTTTTGCTTTTTGAGGTATTTATTATTGCAAAAATATTGGGTAGGGCGGGATACGAGAATAAATAATTTGAAAAAAGTTTAATTATTATTTTTAATAACTACCTTTGCGCAAATTTTAAGGGAGCCAAATTTTTGAAAATTTCATAATGAAGATAGTATCCAAATACTTAAGCAATATTGCCTTATTATTCATTCTTTTAACCGCCTTTAATGGTTATTCTAATTCTGAACCTTCTAAAGAAGGGCAAGTAAATGGGGAAGAAGAAGTTTCAGCATATATTCAGCACCATATTAAAGACGCTCATGACTTTCATTTGTTTTCCTATACAGATAGTGAAGGCGAGCGACAACATGTAGGTGCTCCGCTTCCAGTAATTGTATGGTCTAGCAATGGTTTGGTAACATTTATGTCATCCGAGTTTCACCATGATGACAATGGAGAGGTTCTTGTTGAAAGGAACGGACTTAAATTTGTCAAGTTTCACAGTAAAATATATGAGTTGCCTGCAACTGCTGAGGTGGCTGAATTTAATGAAGAGCACCATATAGAAAATGGAGCAAAGGTGTTAGACTTATCAATCACAAAAAGTGTTGTTGGTATTCTACTTGTTGGGCTATTAATGCTTTTAGGATTCTCTGCCTTAGCAAGACAATATAAGAACAAAAAGATTCCTACCGGTTTTGGTCGAGTTTTGGAACCATTGGTAATCTATGTGAGAGATGAGATAGCAAGACCTAATATTGGTGAAAAAAAATACAGAAAATTTACTGGGTATCTTCTAACGGTATTTTTCTTCATTTGGATTTTGAACCTTTTGGGATTGACTCCATTTGGATTTAATGTTACTGGTCAGCTTGCTGTAACTGCAGCGCTTGCCATTTTTACCTTGATCATATATACCGTTAGCGGAAACAGAGAATACTGGCAACATATATTATGGATGCCGGGTGTTCCAGTTCTTATCAGGCCAGTATTGGCTGTTATTGAATTGGCAGGGACATTTTTGATTAAACCGTTTTCATTGTTGGTTCGACTTTTCGCAAATATATCAGCCGGCCATATTGTGGTAATGAGTTTGATAGCAATTATGTTTACCTTAAAAAATAGCTTAGGTGTGGTAGGTGCAACGGGGCTTTCTTTGGTGTTATCATTTTTCATAACCTTGATTGAAGTTTTAGTAGCGTTTTTACAAGCCTATATTTTTACAATGCTTTCCGCTTTATTTATTGGTATGGCGGTAGCAGAACACGATCATGGTCATGCACATGACGATCATGGTCACGAAGTTCCAGATGCAAAAGATGTAAGAGAGAATTTCATTTAATAAGAGTTTGTTTAATTTAATATAAATCAATTACTATGTACAATTTAATTGGAGCAGGTTTAATCGTAATCGGGGCAGGAATTGGATTAGGTCAAATCGGTGGAAAAGCAATGGAAGGTATTGCTCGTCAGCCAGAGGCAACTAACAAGATTCAAACAGCCATGATTATTATTGCCGCACTTTTGGAAGGTTTGGCATTCGGAGCATTATTCTTAGGAAAATAATTCGAACAAAAACAGTAAAACATGTTTCTGCAACGGTTGGTTGCAGAACATGTTTTCAAAATTAAACAAAAAAGAAAATTTAATTTTTCAAGATAATGGAGACTTTATATAACGATTTTTCACCAGGTTTATTTATTGTTCAGACAATCCTATTGTTGGGATTAATTTTTCTAATGGTAAAATTTGCATGGAAACCAATTCTTAATTCTTTGAACGAAAGAGAAGAAGGTATTTCTGATGCACTTGCTGCTGCAGAGGCTGCGAAAAAGGAAATGCAAAATGTAACTGCCGATAGCGAAAGATTGTTGCAAGAAGCTCGTGTTGAACGTGAAGTCATGATCAAAGAAGCCCGTGAAATGAAGGAGAAGATGGTTTCCGATGCCAAGGACTTGGCCAAAGAAGAGGGGGACAAAATGATCAAGCAGGCGCAAGCTGCCATTGAAAGTGAAAAGAAAGCAGCAGTAGCAGATATAAAGAATCAAGTAGCTACTCTTTCTTTGGAAATAGCAGAAAAAGTAATCAAAGGTCAATTGTCCGGTGATAACAAGCAGTTGAAACTTGTTGAGGATATGGTTGGTGATATTAAGCTTAACTAATAGAGGGATATGAACGAATCAAGAGCAGCGATACGGTACGCCAAAGCAATTTTGGACTTGGCAGTGGACAATAAATCCACTGATGCCGTAGAAAAAGATATGCGTTCAGTATTGAACACTCTTGCCGATAGCAAAGAACTCCAAACAATGATGGCAAGCCCCGTCGTAAGTAGTGAGGCAAAGAAAAATGTTCTTTTAGAGGTATTTAAAGGTAGTAATACAATAACAACTGGCCTGATAGATGTTCTTGTAACCAACAAGAGAATTAATTTGTTGAACAATGTCGCTGAAAAATACATCATTCTAAACGAGAAATTAAAGGGCGAAGGTGTTGCTTTTGTAACCACTGCAGTGCCCTTAAGTGTGGATTTGGAAAAGAAAATCTTAGCCAAGATTGCAGGATTGACGACTGATAAAGTGGTTGTTCAAAATACGGTGGACGAAAGTATCATAGGTGGTTTTGTTCTTCGAATAGGTGATATGCAATTAGATTCAAGTATTGCAACCAAATTGAGCAATTTAAAGAGAGAATTTACAAATAGTTTATAATATTAAAATGGTCAAGGCAATCAAATGTCTTGCGTCTTATATCTAATAGCATGGCAGGAGTAAAAGCCGCTGAAGTATCAGCAATATTGAAAAAACAGTTATCAGGATTCGAAGCCTCAGCTTCATTGGATGAAGTAGGTACCGTATTACAGATTGGTGATGGTATCGCAAGGGTCTACGGTCTTTCCAATGTCCAATATGGAGAATTGGTAGAGTTTGAAGGGGGCCTTCAGGGAATCGTTCTTAACTTGGAAGAAGACAATGTTGGGGTGGTTTTGTTAAGCCCATCAAGAGACATCAAAGAAGGATCTGTTGTTAAACGTACGCAAACTATTGCCTCTATCAATGTTGGTGAAGGTATTGTGGGGCGTGTAGTGAATACCTTGGGTGTGCCAATTGATGGTAAGGGACCTATTGCAGGTGAAACGTACAAAATGCCATTGGAGCGTAAGGCGCCAGGGGTGATTTTCCGTCAGCCGGTAAACGAGCCATTACAGACAGGTATTAAAGCCATTGATGCTATGATTCCAGTAGGTAGAGGGCAGCGTGAGTTGGTTATTGGTGACCGCCAGACTGGGAAGACTACGGTTTGTATTGATACCATTCTTAATCAAAAAGAATTTTACGATGCGGGGGAGCCTGTATATTGTATATATGTAGCTATTGGCCAAAAGGCTTCAACAGTTGCAAACATCGCAAAAACATTAGAGGATAAAGGGGCTTTGGCCTATACTACTATTGTAGCTGCAAACGCATCTGATCCTGCACCTATGCAGGTGTATGCGCCATTTGCAGGAGCTGCAATTGGAGAGTATTTCAGAGATACTGGTCGTCCAGCATTGATCATCTATGATGATTTGTCAAAACAAGCTGTAGCTTACCGTGAGATCTCCCTATTATTAAGACGTCCACCGGGACGTGAGGCATATCCTGGGGATGTATTCTACCTTCACTCTAGATTGTTGGAGCGTGCTGCAAAAATTATAGCGGATGATAAGATCGCAAAGGACATGAACGATCTTCCTGATGTCTTGAAACCAATGGTAAAAGGGGGAGGATCTTTAACAGCTTTGCCAATTATTGAAACACAGGCAGGTGACGTTTCCGCTTATATCCCTACCAACGTAATCTCTATTACTGATGGTCAGATATTCTTGGAACAAGATTTATTCAACCAAGGGGTTCGTCCTGCAATTAACGTGGGTATTTCCGTATCTCGTGTTGGTGGTAACGCACAAATTAAATCAATGAAAAAGGTAGCAGGTACCTTAAAACTAGATCAGGCACAATTCCGAGAATTGGAGGCGTTTTCTAAATTTGGTTCGGATTTGGATGCTGCAACTTTGAACGTAATTGAAAAGGGACGCAGAAACGTTGAGATATTAAAACAAGCCCAAAACGATCCTTTTACCGTAGAAGATCAGGTAGCTATCATTTATGCAGGTTCCAAGAATTTGTTAAGAAATGTACCTGTGGATAAGGTAAAGGAATTCGAAAGGGATTATATCGATTTCTTAAATGCCAAGCACAGAGATGTATTGGATTTACTAAAAGCAGGGAAATTGACTGATGAGGTTATTGATACGTTGACCTCTGTTAGTAAAGATTTGTCCGCTAAATACGTGAAGTAATAAAGGAAGAAAAGTTGGGCGATGAAGGTCTCCCAACTTTGAATTTCATTAGTTCAAATAGTTAGATAAGTATGGATTTTAAAGGAAAAATTTAAACTTTCATACTCAACACTAAAATACAAATGGCAAACTTAAAAGAAATACGTAATAGAATAACTTCCGTTTCCTCAACGATGCAGATTACTAGTGCCATGAAAATGGTTTCTGCTGCAAAATTGAAAAAGGCCCAAGATGCCATCACGGCAATAAGACCTTATTCGGATAAGTTGACTGAACTATTACAAAGTTTAAGCGCAAGCTTGGATGCAGATTCTGGAAGTAAATTTTCTGATAGCCGTGAGGTTAAAAAGGTATTAATCGTTTCCATTACCTCCAATAGAGGGCTTTGTGGAGCTTTTAACACCAATATTATTAAACAAAGTGCCCTATTGGCCAAAGAAACGTACGCTGGAAAACAGGTAGAGTTTATGGCAATTGGAAAGAAAGCGAATGATATCCTTTCTAAGAGATTTAAAGTTGTCTCAAACCATAGTAAGGTTTATGAAGATTTAACTTTTGATAACGTTGCGATCATTGCAGAGGATTTGATGGAGCTTTTTGTTAAAGGTTCTTATGATAAGATTGATATTGTTTATAATAAATTCAAAAATGCAGCTACACAGATCGTGATGACAGAACAGTTTCTTCCTATTGTACCCGTGGAGGGACAAGCGCCTAATACTGCCGACTACGTTTTTGAACCTTCCAAACTAGAGATTATAGAGGAGCTAATTCCAAAGTCGTTGAAAACCCAATTATACAAGGGGATTCGTGATTCTTTTGCCAGTGAGCACGGCGCCCGTATGACGGCTATGCATAAGGCTACCGATAATGCTACCGAAATGAGAGACCAATTGAAATTAACATACAATAAGGCTAGGCAGGCAGCAATTACCAATGAAATCCTTGAGATTGTTGGTGGAGCAGAGGCATTGAACAATTAAATATAATACGTATGCTCTTATGAGGATTAACATACAATGGACCCCGCTATTAAGTGGGGTTTTTTTATTTACGCTTTTGTAGAAAACTTTAAATGGTATCTTGGCACTACTTTTGGTTAAACAATCCTAAACACTTTAAATAGGTAATCATGAAATCCATCATAACCATCATTTTAATTTGTATAATTATTTGTACTGGTCTTATCTCATGTGCATCGCAAAGGACATTGCAGAGTGCAGCTCCTTTTGAGATCGGTACAGTTACTGTGCAAGAGTGGTTGGGCGGTAAAGAAAAAAGTGGGACTGGCTATCTGGTGACTATTCCAGTTGCGGTAATTACAAAAGAAGTACGATTCCAAGAATTGTTTTATAGGGGACAAATTGCACAGGTTACTACAGAAATGAGGGAAGAGGGTTTTATTGTACAAGCCAATTTTATCAACACTCCTACTAAACCAGATCTCGTGATGCATGCCGATCCCAAAAAAGAAGTGGGGAACCAACCTTCATCAATAAAGGGTAGAAGTATTAAAGATTTTCCCTTTGATCTGGAACCTAAGGCGGCTATACTGAGTTATATTGTCAAAAATCGTGTTAAATATGTCAAGATTACAGGGGTGAAAGAGAAGGCACCTCTCATTTATTCCACGAAACCAAAGAACTAACTTTGTGATGAGGGTTTTAATACCTACTTTTAATCCCTAACTTTTGCACAATTGAATCCGTTAAAAAAACTTTTTAAACAGACCTTTATTTACGGTTTGGCAACGGTATTGCCCAGAATGCTCTCGTTTCTTTTAACGCCCTTATATGTTACTGTTCTTCCTACGTTTGAGTATGGAAGGGTTTCTATTATTTTTGCCTGGTTTGCTATTTTTAATGTGCTACTTGCCTATGGTATGGAAACCGCTTTTTTTCGTTTTTATCACGATGCAGCTCAAAATAGAAAAACGGTGGTTACTACCTCTTTAATGTCTATTGGTGGTACTTCCTTACTATTTATGCTCCTTGCTTTTATATTTAAAGGAGCTATTTCATCCTTTAGCGATATAGACCCCAAATTTATTACGTATGCTATATTTATCCTAGTCCTAGATGCTTTGGTGATTATCCCATTTTCCTGGTTAAGAGCTAATGAGAAACCTATGCGTTATGCCTTGGTAAAGATTACCAATGTGTTCATCAACCTTGGGTTGAATTGTTTTTTTCTCTTGGCACTTCCTGTTATCGTCGAAAGGGCTCCTGATTCTATTTTAAGCGGCCTCTACAAGCCTAACTTTGAAATCTCCTACATCTTTATTTCAATGCTCGTGGCGAGCGCTGTAACCTTATTATTGATGTTGAGGCTATATTTGAGGCGGCCGTATGTGTTCGATCGCATCTTATGGTCAAGTATGATGAAATATGCATCACCCGTATTGATTGCCGGTATAGCCTTTGCCATCAATGAAGTTTTTGATCGTATTATGTTGGAATGGCTTCTTCCAGAAGATATCGCAGAGAGCGAAATTGGTAAATATTCTGCTTGTTATAAGATCACCTTGTTTATGACCCTCTTTGCAACCGCATTTAGAATGGGCATTGAACCTTTCTTTTTTAGTCATTCAAAAAGTGAGAACCCTCAAAAGGCCTATGCGCAGATCACCAATTATTTCGTGATCTTGGGAAGTGTGATTTTATTATCCGTAGTGGTATTTGCAGATTTGTTGAAAAGGGTGATTGTTCCTAATTCTGATTATTGGGAAGCCATGTCCGTAGTCCCTATTATTTTATTGGCTAGCTTTTGCTTAGGGATCTACCATAATCTTTCAGTATGGTATAAGGTCACTGATCGTACTAAAATTGGAGCCTATATTTCTATTATTGGGGCCATCCTCACTATTGTCGTAAATTATGTCTTTATTCCCTATTTTGGATACAGTGCTTCTGCAGTGGCCACCTTATTAGCATATAGCGTCATGATGTTGTTGTCTTTCTATTTTGGTAATATGTACTATCCTATCCCTTATAATTTTCGTAAAATTGTATTCTATTTATCCATATCGACTACTTTTTCCATTATGTCTTTTTATCTATTTGATAGAAATCTCCTCATAGGAATTGTACTTTTGTTGTTGTTCTTTGGGATGGTCATGAAAATGGAAAAAGAACAGTTAAAAAAAATATTTCTTAAAAAATGAATATCAAGATAATCAATACGTCCAATCACCCATTACCACATTATGAGACGTTGGCATCGGCCGGCATGGATTTGCGCGCGAGTATAACAGAGGCAATCACGCTACAGCCAATGGACAGAGCTATTGTGCCTACTGGCCTATTTATAGAGTTACCTGTGGGCTATGAGGCACAAGTAAGACCTAGAAGTGGTTTGGCTGCCAAGAAAGGGGTAACGGTGTTAAATGCGCCTGGGACCGTGGATGCGGACTATAGAGGAGAAATAGGCGTAATTTTGGTGAATTTGTCCAATATGCCTTTCATTGTTGAGAACGGAGAGCGAATCGCCCAATTGGTCATAGCTAAACATGAACGTGCTGATTGGAAGCTAGTGCAGGAGTTGACTGAAACGGAAAGGGGAGAGGGAGGCTTTGGTAGTACTGGTGTAAAATAAGGACCACCTTAATTTGAGTGCTATCCAAGCCATCAAACACAAACCACACAATAATATATTTCCTTGTTTGGAAAGAACTATAAATAAAGTAATATCATGAAGATTATTGTACCTATGGCGGGCAGAGGATCCCGTTTAAGACCACATACATTAACCGTACCCAAACCATTAATACCAGTGGCTGGTAAGCCCATCGTACACAGATTGGTGAGTGACATCGCTAAAGTCCTTGGGGAAGATATAGAGGAGGTTGCCTTTATCTTAGGGGATCCTGCTTTTTTTGGAGAGGATGTAGTACAGAGTTTAAAAGAGTTAGCTCAAAGCTTAGGAGCCAAAGCTTCTATTTACCGTCAAGACCAGCCTCTGGGAACAGGTCATGCCATCATGGCGGCTAAGGATTCCTTGAGCGGACCCGCTGTTATTGCTTATGCGGATACCTTAATAAGGGCGGATTTTGATCTGGATAAATCTGTAGATAGTGTTATTTGGGTAAAACAAGTAGACCATCCTGAAGCCTATGGGGTAGTAAAATTGAACGAAAGTGGAAATATTGTGGAGTTAGTGGAGAAGCCCGCATCGTTCGTATCTGATTTGGCTGTTATAGGGATTTATTACTTTAAGGATGTTGCCGTTTTAAAAAATGAGCTTCAATACGTGTTAGACAATAATATAGTAAATGGTGGTGAGTACCAGATCAACGATGGGATTAAGCGAATGATGGAAAAGGGCATGAAATTTGCTCCTGGTAAGGTAGAGGAATGGATGGATTGTGGCAATAAAAATGTTACCGTAGAGACTAATAGGCGTATGCTGGGGTTTTTGGAAAAAGACGGTGAAAAATTGGTATCAGATACGGTTACCTTGCAAAATGCTCAAATAATTGGGCCGTGCTTTATAGGGCAACACGTAGTTTTGAAAAACACTACAGTTGGCCCTTATGTGTCCATTGGGGATCATACCGTGGTTGAAAACTCTACCATAAAGAATAGTCTTATACAAAATAGCAATAAGATTAGTAATGCTAATTTAGATAATGCTATGGTCGGTAACCATGTTGTTTTCAATGGTAATTTTGAGACCATTAGTATTGGGGATTATTCCGTCATGGAATAGTAAATTCTCAGAAAGGAAGTAGGTTATGAAAAAACAACTGCATTTTCTTTTTCTTTTAACAGCGGTTTTTGTGATCGCGGGGCAAGTCATGGCTCAAGAACCTGAGGAAAGTGCAGAATTGACTTTGGAAACGAATTTAGATGAATTTCAAGAGAAGTTTTTTGAAGCCTTAAAACAAAAGGGAATTGAAAATTATGATCGTGCCATCAATCTATTTCTAGAATGTAAGGCGATGGATGAGACTAATCCGGTCATAAATCATGAGCTTGCCAAAAGCTACGCTCTTAATAAGGATTTTATCAACGCACAGATCTATGTTCTGGAGGCGATAAACAAGAACCCTGAAAATTTCTGGTACGTACACACCCTTATAGAGATCCTAGATAGGCAAGGTAGTACGTTTGATGCTGTTAGGGCATTGATACCCTATAGCAACGAGGTTTTAAGGGAGCACTTAGCCCAAATCTATTATGATCGCCAGAACTTTGATAATGCCCTCTTTGTTTTAGAAGGATTAAAAAAAACGAATGCCATCACCATATTGAGGATGAAAATAGCCGATGCCAAAGGGGGTGCGAGCTCCATGGAAGCCGAGGAAGAAAATGAACAATCCGTTGAAAAGGAAGTAAACCCAATGGAGATGTATACCAATAGGATAGCGAAACTTATTGAAAATGCAGATTTTAAGCAGTTGGATGAGAGCTCTAAAGAAGCGCTGGAATTATTTCCGCTACAGCCCTATTTCTATTATACCAAAGGTTTGGCAATGAGTAAGTTAGGTAAGCTTAAAGCAGCGGTTTCCATAATGGAAGAAGGATTAGACTATTTGTTGGATGACCAAGAACTTGCTAATAAATTTTATAAAGAATTGACATCCACCTTTAAAGCATTGGGAAATTCTTCAAAGGCAAATATGTATCTTAGCAAAATAAAAATAGGTTCCTAAATATAATGAAAATGAGTTTTTTAAAAATACCAAAATTGATGGTTTATAGCCTTTTTGCGTTGTTGGTATTTTCTTGTAAATCCAATAAGGTTTTAACCGATGGCACGTTAGATGCCAATTTATCTGCAAAGACGATTATAAAGAATCACTATAACAATCAGATCAATTTTAGAACCTTGAGTGGAAAAATGAAGATTGATTATTCCGATGGGGAATCGTCCCAAGGAGTTAGTGTTAGTTTGCGTATGGAAAAGGATAAGGCCATATGGATCAGTGCACCTTTAGGTGTCGTAAAGGCTTATATTACCCCAGAAAGAGTCAGTTTCTATAACAAGCTAGACAATGAGTATTTTGATGGAGATTTTTTGTACTTAAGCAATTTATTGGGAGTGGAGCTCAATTTTGAAAAAGTTCAAAATATGTTACTGGGAGAAGCGCTTTTTGATCTAAAGGATGGAAAGTATGATACGTCTATAAGCCAGAATAACTACCAGTTGAAGCCTAAGAAATCTTTAGATCTTTTAAAGACCTTGTTTGAAATAGAGCCGAAGAATTTTAAAATGGCGACCCAACAGATAGCACAACCCTTAAAGAAGAGAATCTTACAAATACAATATAGAAACTATCAAAGTGTGGATAAGAAGGTGCTGCCCAACGAAATAGGAATACTTGCTATTGACGGGGATAAGAGCAATACGATATCAATAGAATATCGCAATATTGAGTTTAACAGATCAGTTAATTTTCCATATAAAATACCAAATGGTTTTAAAGAGATAGTATTGAAGTAGTATGAATAGTAAGCCCTTGATTCGTATATCTCTAAAATTGTGTATAGTTCTTTTCATAGGGACAGGAGCACTTGCGCAAACTAATGAGCAAAAAGCGCTAGAGGCAAAGCGAGAACAACTTCAAAAAGAAATTAAAAGTATTAATAGATTGTTGTTTGCAGAGAAAAAGCAAAAGGGCACTGTTTTGGAACAGATGGAGGCTCTGGAACAAAAAATAAATGTGCTCCAACAGTTGATCAATGTGACCAATCAACAGTCTAACCTGCTCAATAGACAGGTCAATACAAATATCAGGAATATTTCTAAGCTTAGGGATGATTTAGAATCCCTCAAAGAGGATTATGCAACCATGATCCAAAAGTCATATCAAAATAAGTCACAACAGAGTAGGTTGATGTTTTTATTGTCTTCAGAAAATTTCTTTCAAGCTTTTAAAAGGTTACAATACTTAAAACAGTATACCCAATATAGAAAAGAGCAGGGAGTACAAATTGCTGTAAAGGCAGATGAATTGACCCAATTAAACAGAGATCTCACAGAGCAACGCAAGGTAAAGGAGAAATTGGTGGCTGAAAATTTGGTAGCCAAAAATGAATTACAAGCGGAAAGGGCAGACCAACAAGGTCTTTTGGCCACGATTCGCAAGAACGAAAATAAGTATTCTGCAGCCATTCTTAAGAAAAGTCAGGAAACAAAAAAAATTGATCAGCAGATAGATGAACTTATCCGTAGTGCTATTGCTGCCAGCAATAAAAAGGCTGGTGGGAGTAGTAACAGTATCAAGTTTGTATTGACGCCAGAGGCCATCATTGTTGCAAATAATTTTTCTGCCAATAAGGGCAAATTGGATTGGCCGGTTGAAAGGGGGATCGTTAGTCGTGGTTTTGGTGTATATAACGACGCGGTCTATCCAGGCATAAAGCACCAAAACAATGGAGTTATCATAGCTACGGACGAAGGGTCCAAGGCACGTTCTATTTTTGAAGGGGAAGTTATTGGTATTATGGCGGTGCCAGGAGGAAATATGGGTGTGCAGGTGAAACATGGTAATTACATCAGTACCTATTACAACTTATCTAAACTGTTTGTAAAGAAAGGGGATAGGGTATCTAGAAAAGAGGAGTTGGGTGAAATTTATACGAATCGGTCTAATGGACAAACCCAGCTTAAGTTCTACCTTTATCAAGATGCCAATAGATTAAATCCTGAAGAATGGATCTATCGCCTTTAAGTGATAGTTAATTTAATGACTGCCTTAAAGCACTCAGGATTGAAAATACAGAAGTAACTTACTCCTCCATAAAAAGCGCACGAAGCTCTGTAGCCTCTTTTGGCTTCATTTTACCGGCTAGTACCAGGCTTAGCTGCTTTCTTCTCAAAGCTGCAGCAAAACGCTGCTTTTCTAGCTCTGTCTCCGCTTCAAGTTTGGGTACCGCTGTGGGTTTACCAGTATCATCAACGGCAACGAAGGTATATATAGCCTCGTTAGCTTTAGTACGTTCTCCGCTGAAGCGATCTTCCATCCAAACATCTATAAAAACCTCCATTGATGTGGAGAAGGCTCTAGAAACGGCTGCCTCTACAGTTACCACACTACCGAGTGGTACAGCCCTATTAAAGGCAACGTGATTGACGGAGGCGGTTACCACAATTCTTCGGCTATGTCGGCGCGCGGCAATACTTGCCGCCCTATCCATACGGGCAAGAAGTTCACCTCCAAATAAATTATTCAATGGGTTGGTTTCGCTTGGAAGCACCAAATCGGTCATAATAGTCCTTGAATCACTAGGAGTCTTAGCCTGCATACTTAAATTTTTTGCAAAGATACACCTATAATGCGGTGCAAAAAGAAGAAGTGGAATTATTCTTGGAACAACCAAGCATCGCTGGATTCCGTTCGTTTTATTTGTCTTAAGTATTGTAGAGCCTCCTCCACATTGGTAAAACTGCCATAGGCTACAAGGTGTAGGCCATGTTTGTTGATTCCTAAATTGGAGGCTTCAAATCCTTTTTCTGTTAACTGAGCCACCTTTTTATCGGCATTTTCCTGCGCTCTGAATCCACCGGCAACAATATGGTAGTGAACCTGGTTCTTTTTAGTTATTTCCAATTTTAAAGCTGGCAGTTCCAAAGGAGCTGTATTGAAGAATGTTGCTTCCTGTATGTTTCTCGCAACTTGTTCTTGGGCTTCTTCCTGAACCAATTGCAGGTCGTTTATAGTATTGTTGTAAAAACGCAAACCAGTAAGACCAGTGGCAAAAGCCAATAGTATTACAGCTGCATATTTTAAATAGGGTCTTAATCCATTAGATTGCTCCCTGACTTCAGGAGTAATCATAAAAGGAATTTTATCTTCTATTTCCAACACCTCTTCTTTAAGGACTTCCCTAACCACAGGGGCAGTAACAAAAGAGGAAAGACCAAATGAGGTAGTCAAATAATTTACCTGGTTGGAAGGTTGAAATTGTATTTTTTGGTCTTTATTTTCCCAAACTTCACCAACATTGGGCAAAGTCAGGCGCTTGCCATCTTTTAAGGTCTGTTTCCAAGCACTAGATTCTTTTTCAATGCGTTGTAGCATTTCTTCATAGGAAACTTTCTCAGATTCTGCCATATAGGACACCAATAATCCATCATTGGAAGAGAGTTGGCCATTAAAGGACAGCACTTTTGAAGGAGGGGAAAAGGAATGGGAGTTACTATGGATCACGGCAGATTTCATCTGAGTAAGAAATCCACCAAATCCGGGCATAATTACGCAATTGTAGCGATATAGTAGCTCTGCTATGTATTGTTCAGTTCCCATGGCGACAAATATTGTCATAAATTTAGCCTTTTCAAAACCTATCACCTAACTTTTTATTAACATTTTATTTTCAGTATTTTCAGTGAAATTAGAACTAAGCACAAATCACTAGTGATGAATTGATTGCGGTTTTGAGGCTTCAGAGCATTCCGAATATGGGCGATGTTACTGCAAAAAAATTAATTTCACATTGTGGAAGTGCCGAAGAGGTTTTTAGAAACAAAGCTCGCCATTTGTTAAAAATAGATGGTATTGGCAGTCATGCCCTTCGGAACTTACAGGATAAAGTTTATCATGAAGCGGCTATTGCAGAATTGGAGTTCATTCAAAGACAAAACATAGCGTATACTTATTTTAACGATTTGGATTACCCATCGTACCTTAAACATTGCATAGATAGTCCCATCTTACTCTTTAAAAGGGGTGCCATTGACCTTCAGGGAAGAAAGGTGATTAGTGTTGTCGGAACAAGGAACATAACAAGTTATGGGACTGCTTTTTGTTTCACAGACTAATTGGTCTCTCAGAACCTTATTGATAAACTAGGCTTGGCTAAAAATTATACTTTGTCGACATAATCAAATCATATACCTCCTAGGCAAACTATTAATAAGAAACGAGGAGGCTGGTAGTAGTCCTATTCTTAATAGCCTAATTTATTTCTCACTTTTGCTAAGACGCTGTCTGCTACTTTTTTTGCTTTTTCAGCGCCCAATGACAAAGCTTCATCCACTTCTTCCAAGTGGTTCATATAGTAATCGAACTTTTCACGGGCCTCTCCAAACGTGTCTATTATAACTTCATACAAAGCTTGCTTGGCATTCCCGTAACCGTAATTGCCATTTAAATAATTGGCTCTCATTTCGGCCACTTTATCGGCAGAAGCCAATATTTTGTAAAGGGCAAAAACGTTATCCGTGTCTGGATCTTTAGGATCTTCCATTGGTGTACTATCCGTTTGGATACCCATAATCTGTTTGCGTAATTTTTTATCAGTTTGAAATAGATCAATCAGATTGCCTTTGCTTTTACTCATCTTGGCACCGTCCGTTCCAGGAACATACATGGTTTCTTCTTGCACTTTGGCTTCGGGCATTACAAAGGTTTCTCCTAATTGGGCATGAAAACGAGATGCCACATCTCTAGTCATCTCTATGTGTTGTAATTGATCTTTACCCACAGGCACAATTTCTGCATCATACAGTAAAATATCCGCAGCCATTAACATTGGATAGGAAAAAAGTCCTGCATTTACATCTTCCAAACGATCTGCCTTATCTTTAAAGGAATGGGCTAGGGTTAACCTTTGGTATGGAAAAAAACAGCTCAGATACCAACTCAATTCTGTCACTTGTGGAATATCGCTCTGCCTATAAAAAACAGTTTTGTTGATATCCAAACCAAAGGCCAACCAAGTCGCTGCAGTGGCGTAGGTGTTGTGCCTCAAGGTTTTTCCATCTTTTATTTGTGTCAAAGAATGCATGTCTGCAATAAATAAAAATGAATCGTTTTTTGGGTCTTGTGCCATTTTTATGGCTGGCTTTATAGCTCCTAATATATTTCCCAGGTGCGGGGTTCCTGTACTTTGTATACCCGTTAAAATTCTAGACATTTGCTGTGTTTCAAAGAATCGCAAAGGTAAAATAAATACTAAAACACAATTCAAATTGTTACTTTTGATTTTATGTTTTCAATTTTGAAAAAACTCGGGCATATTCTTTACCGTATTTGGTTCTATATTTTGGTGGCCCTACCTATCTTATTGTTTCTGCCTTTTTTGGTGTTTTTTTCGATTTCGGAAAAATGGTATCCCCAATTCTTTTGGATGGCGCGTAATATTTGGGCCAATACCATTTTGTACGGGATGGGATGTGTCCCAAGAATTTGTTATGATGAAAAATTGGAGCGTGGAAAGAGCTTTATGTTGGTGGCCAACCACACGAGTATGCTCGATATTATGATGATGTTGAGGGTGAGTAGTACACCCTTTGTATTTGTTGGTAAAAAAGAGTTGGTAAATATCCCGTTGTTCGGTTTCTTTTATAAAAGGGTCTGCATTATGGTAGATAGAGAGGATACAAGAAGTAGGACTAATGTATATAGAAGGGCACAAAAGAGATTGAATCAAGGGCTCAGCATCTGTATTTTTCCCGAAGGTGGGGTACCGGAAGAACATATCCTATTAGATTCTTTCAAGGATGGGGCTTTTAAAATGGCTATTGCTCATAAGATTCCAGTGGTTCCCATTACATTTTACGATAATAAAAATCGATTTTCATTTACCTTTTATAGTGGAGGGCCAGGAAGAACCAGAGGTAAGGTGCATAGGTTTATAAATACAGCGCATTTGGGTGAGGTCGACAAAAGAAGTCTACGCGATGATGTGAGGGCGGTTATCTTAAGAGATCTTGAAAAGGATTTGGTCCCCAAGCAATCCAAATAAAAAACGATCGGTACAAATAAAATTACTCGTCGTTTTTTATTTATACTCCTGTAGGAATGTAGTTAAAGGACAACTTTAAAACTTAAAGTTAAAGCCACTATAGATGCCAATGGAGAAGGGGTTAAAATCTCCAGCAGTATTGGAAAAGGTATTCAGGTGATATTTAAATACCGGTTCAATATTCAATTTTATTTTAGGCGTAAACTTATAATTTAGACCAAAACCAATATTGGAACTAAAGTTGATATCATTAATATTGTTGGCCTCGCCTATCTGCGTATTTAAGCCGTCAGCTTCCAGAATTACTGCGTTATTGGTTAAGAACAAGGAACTAAAGCCTCCTACAAGGCTAATTCCAAAATCCTTGTCCAAAAGTGCGTAATTTAATTCTAACGGAATTTCTAAATATCCAAACTGTTGTATCATGCTTCCATTTCTTGAGGGTGTCTTTCCAGAAATTTCCCCCTGTATGTTAGAAGCAGGCTTGGTGTTGCTAGTGCTTACTACAATTATATTGCTGGCGTTGGCCGAATAACTAATATTGGTTAAACTACTGTTGTTAGCCGCCGCAAAGGAGGAGGTAAATGCAACGTCATTAGTGTTATAGCCATAATCTACTTTGTGAACCCCAGAACGAACACTTAATTTTTTGCTCACCTCATAGGAAACAAAGACTCCATAACTGAGGTTTACATTACCCGATTTTGAGTTGGAAGTAAATTCTGGGTGAATAGAGGAGCCAGAACCGAAGCCATTGAAATATACGGGAGCAACGCTTGGTTCCACGGACCATTTATTTGAATTAGCGGCTACAATTGCCTTATCCTTTTCTTCTGTATTTATTTCATCGTAGACCGACTTTTTATCCGATAGAGTTCCGTTATTTTTAGGTTCTTGACCTGCAATTTCTAAAGCTTCAGAATTTAAAGAATGAGGGGATAAGATATTTTTATTGTTGTCTGTGTCCAAAATAGTTGCTGCAGGGGTGTTTTTTTTAAGGCTTTCATTGATTGCTGCAACTATGTTTCCCTTTGCTGTCTGACCAGTCATTTTGGAAGGGTCACTTAGGTTTATAGGGGCAATAGCTTTTTCTTTTTTATTGTTTTGGGTAGTGCTTATTACATTATTGGATACACGATTATTTGTTTTTGGCGTGGATTGATTTTCAGTTGATGTTGATGTCCAAGCATTTTCTTCGTTTTTGGTTCCCGTCAAACCATCCTTAGGCTTATTTTGACTTTTTTCAGAGATTTCAGTATTTGTTAGGGTTCCCTTCTGGATTTCTAAATTCCTATCTTCATTTTCATCAACAACTTCTAGTGCTTCTAGATTCCTTTGCTCTGTATCTGTTATAATTGTATTGATGTTTAGGTCTGTAGCATTAGGTTGAACTATGTAAAAAAGAATTGCTACTAAGGCGGCCACGCCTCCAATAGTCCACCAAAGTGGCACTATGCGTCTCGATTTACTATGAGTATCCAGAGAAGTCTCAATAGACTTCCAAACCTTATCGTTTGGCAGTTCATGTAAATCTGTGAGTTTCTCTTGAAACAAGTTGTCTAAATTCTTTTTCATTGCTATCTATACCATCGCTTATAAAGCAATATTTATTATTTCTTTTTCTATTTTTTCCTTCAAGAGTATGCGTGCCCTAGCCAAATTAGACTTGGAGGTCCCAACAGAGGTCCCTAATAATTCTGCAATTTCTTTGTGGCTGTAACCGTCCAAAACATAGAGGTTAAAGGTTAACCTATATTTATTGGGCAAATCCTGGATGTATTTTAACAAAACAGGGAGTTCTACCTCTATATATCCAGTTTCAACTGGAGTTTCTTCTTCAACATTATCAATTAGTACATATAGGTATTCTTCTTTCCTATATTTCTGTAGCACGGTGTTCACGGTGACCCTTTTTAACCAACCATCAAATGAGCCTTTAAATTGATATTGGTCAATTTTCTTGAAAATAGTCATAAAACTGTCGTGAAGGTTATCCTCAGCTTCAGTTTTATTTCGCGAATATTTTAAACAAACCCCAAACAGTTTGCCAGCATACTGTTTATACAGTTGCTCCTGCGCATTTCTATTGCCTTTTTTGCAATTATGTACGAGCTCTTTTAAACTCAAAGTGCGTGTTGGATTGTTTGTGTTCTACATTCTGTTTTTATTCTGTGGTTACTGGAACTTCTATTTCCAAATATTCCGATTCACCATTTTCATTTTCACCCGTCCAAAATCTAAAGACGTATGTATCTGTGTAAAGTACCAAAAAATTAAATGATACATTAAATTCTTCCGAAATTTCTGCACAACTGCCATCATTGGGAAATGTAGATCCCACTACTACAACATCTCTAGCAGTCGTATCCAATTTAGCTACATCAAAGCCCTCAAAATAGGTACATTCATTAGGACGCTGATAAGTTACATTAATTTGATAGGTCTCATTAACTTTAAAAGACGGCGGGAGTTCTACACTCGCAACAGCTAGGGAAACATAAAAGAAGTCAGAAGCATCATCTTCATCACAAGAACTGAAAGTGATGGTGGTTAAAACGATTAAAAATAAGCACAGAGCCCGTTTCATAATATTTTAGTGTTTTAACAAAAGATGGGATGCCAACATAAAGGTTGCGTATAAAACGACAAAATCCCGATTTAATCGGGATTCTGTATTATTTTTTAACTGCTTTGATGGCTTCTGTGATTTTACCTTCCAGTTCTTCCAGCAACTCTGGATTATCGTGCAGGAGGTTTTTGAGAGCATCTCTTCCCTGTCCAAGTTTGGTGTCGCCATAACTGAACCAAGAGCCGCTCTTCTTTATTATCTCATACTCTACACCTAAATCTACTATTTCTCCTACTTTGGAAATTCCTTCACCATACATAATATCAAATTCTGTAGTTCTAAAAGGAGGTGCAACTTTATTTTTAACCACTTTTACCCTAGTCTTGTTTCCCTGAACATTACCGTCAGTATCTTTTATTTGGGTAGATCTTCTAATGTCCAACCTAACCGATGCATAAAACTTAAGGGCATTACCACCTGTAGTGGTTTCAGGATTACCGAACATAACCCCAATCTTTTCCCTTAACTGGTTAATAAAGATAACCGTACATTTTGTCTTGCTTATGGATCCCGTAAGTTTACGAAGGGCTTGAGACATCAACCTTGCGTGAAGACCCATTTTTGAGTCGCCCATTTCCCCCTCAATTTCACTCTTTGGGGTAAGAGCAGCAACGGAGTCTATAACCACAATATCAATGGCTCCTGATCGAATTAGGTTGTCTGCAATTTCTAGGGCTTGCTCTCCATGATCGGGTTGGGATATAATCAGGTTGTCTATATCGACCCCTAATTTTTGTGCATAAAAACGGTCAAATGCGTGTTCTGCATCAATAAAAGCTGCTATACCACCTAATTTTTGAGCTTCTGCCATGGCATGAAGGGTCAACGTGGTCTTACCAGAGGATTCAGGACCATAAATTTCAATGACCCTACCTCTTGGGTAGCCACCTACACCCAAAGCAATATCTAAACCTAAAGATCCAGAAGGAATGACCTCCACATCTTGGGCAACACTATCTCCCATCTTCATAACAGTCCCTTTTCCGTAGGTCTTGTCTAACTTGTCTAGTGTAAGTTTTAGTGCTTTTAATTTTGCGTCTTTTTCAGTGCTCATGTATCTTTTTATTAGGTCTGCTAAATTACCATTTCTTTTTTCATATTACAATGGAGAAGCAACCTTTTTGGAAAAGCTGCATCCTTATAACAACTAACTCAATTTAATGGTCCATATTTTATATTTGGATTATATAAGTCGACCTCTAGCTAAGAGTCTATTGAAAAAGAAACACCGTCAGTGGTTGACTATAAAAGGGCCCAGGATCTATCCGGGGCCCTTTTTATATTTTCTAAAAGCAAGAATGACTATTTTTGCACTTTCTCGAGAAGGTCGGGACTAATCTTTAACTTAAAATATTGGTATAGCATGCAACTGTACAATACATTAAGCGCAAAGGAAAGGGAAATTCTTATAGAAGAGGCCGGTAAAGACCGTCTTACTATTTCTTTCTACAAATATGCGCACATCGGGAATCCTGAGATTTTTAGAAATCATTTGTTTATCAACTGGGACTCTTTAGAAGTGTTGGGAAGGATTTATGTTGCCAAAGAAGGTATCAATGCCCAATTGTCCGTGCCTGCTGAAAAATTCGACGCCTTTAACGCCCACCTTGATACCATTACATTTTTAGAGAATGTTCGCCTCAATATTGCTATAGAACACAACAACAAATCATTTTTGAAATTAAAGGTAAAGGTGCGTAATCAAATTGTAGCGGACGGGTTGAATGATGGTACTTTTGATGTGACCAACAAGGGGATTCATGTAGATGCACAGATGTTTAATACGTTGATGGAAGATCCTGATACCGTTTTGGTAGATATGCGAAACCATTATGAGAGTGAGATTGGGCATTTTAAAAATGCCATTACCCCGGACGTAGATACCTTTAGGGATTCTTTGGATATTATTGAAAGGGATTTGGCCGATCATAAGGAAGATAAAAAATTGGTTATGTATTGTACTGGAGGTATTCGCTGTGAAAAGGCAAGCGCTTATTATAAGCACAAAGGATTTAAGCAAGTGTATCAACTTGAAGGGGGAATTATTGAATACACCAGGCAAGTGGAAAACAAAAAATTGGAAAACAAATTTTTGGGAAAAAACTTTGTTTTTGATCATCGTAGGGGAGAGCGTATATCGGATGATGTGATTGCAAATTGCCATCAATGCGGCAATCCCTGTGATACTCATGTCAATTGTGCCAATGAAGCTTGTCACTTGTTGTTTATACAATGTGAAGCATGCGCCAAGACAATGGATAGTTGCTGTTCTGACGATTGTAAAGAAATCCACGCCTTACCTTTCGAGGAGCAAAAGAAACTTAGAAAAGGAAAAGAGGTCAGCAATAAAATCTTCAAAAAAGGAAGGTCTGAGGTCCTTAAGTTTAAAAAATAGGGTTCTCAAGTTCGAGGTGTCATTTTTTAGAATTCTGTTGTATAAGATAAAGGGCATTCTTAGTAGTATAAAGGGTAAATTACGCTGTAGACTGCTAAGGCTGAAGGTAGTGTTCAATTGTAGGGATTATTTCGGTTCTGCCACAAATTATACTATCTTTACGTTCAAGTAATTATTTATGAACCTTTTTTAGTAATAGCCATGGCTATTTGCTAAATCAATATATAAAATATGGGTTGTAGCAGTTGTTCAACTGGTAAAGACGGACAGCCGCGTGGATGCAAGAACAATGGTACTTGTGGCACCGATGGTTGTAACAAACTGACAGTTTTTGATTGGCTTTCTAATATGTCGCTTCCGAACGGACAAAAACCGTTTGATTGTGTGGAAGTGCGCTTTAAAAATAGCAGGAAAGAATTCTTTAGAAATTCTGATAATATTACGCTTTCAATAGGTGATATAGTTGCCACACAGTCCAAAACAGGACATGATATTGGCATGGTCACCCTTACCGGAGAATTGGTAAAGGTGCAGATGAAAAAGAAAAAGGAAGATCATAACGATATGGAACTTCCTAAAATTTATCGTAAAGCCTCCCAAAAAGACATCGATATCTGGCAGAAATGTAGGGACCGGGAAGAAGAAATCAAAAAACGGGCCCGAGAAATTGCCATTGCAGTCAATTTGCAAATGAAAATCTCAGACGTGGAATTTCAGGGCGATGGTTCCAAAGCTACGTTTTACTATACCGCCGAAGAAAGGGTAGATTTCAGGCAGTTGATTAAGGATATGGCCAAGGCCTTTTCCATCCGTATAGAAATGAGGCAAATAGGGTACAGACAAGAGGCACAACGCCTTGGTGGGATCGGCTCTTGCGGTCGTGAATTATGCTGTTCTACCTGGCTGACAGATTTTAGATCAGTAAGTACGGCAGCTGCACGTTACCAACAATTGTCCCTTAATCCACAAAAATTAGCTGGCCAATGTGGAAAGCTTAAATGTTGCTTAAATTATGAGTTGGATGTATACTTAGACGCCTTAAAGGATTTTCCATCCCAAGAATCAAGGATTGCCACCGAAAAAGGGGTCGCTTTTTGTCAAAAAGTAGATATTTTTAAAAGCATGCTCTGGTTTTCCTACAGGGACGAGCCTGCCAATTGGCACGCCTTGACCAAGGATCAAGTCAATGAGATACTTGCAAAAAATAAGAATAACGAGAAAATTGTAAGCTTGGAGGAATATGCGGTGGACAATGATGTGGTGACCCTTGAAAAAGAAAAAGTTTTTGAAAATGTCGTGGGACAAGATAGCCTAACGCGTTTCGATAAACCAAAGCAAAAACGAAAAAGGAATAAAGGCCAAAACCAAAACGACAAGCGTAGAAATAACAAAAAACGACCCGCTGATAATGCCTAAGAATATCTTTTCGATTCTTGTATTCATGGTGTTGGTTTCCTGTGAAACGAACACTGTCCGATCGGAATTTAAAGCTACTAATGATGGCTTTTGGAACAAGGACAATACCATATCCTTTACGTTTACTGAACAAGACACCATCTCTAAAAATAATATCTTTATTACTATCAGAAATGATGAAACCTATTCCTACAGTAATCTGTTTTTGATTGCGGAACTAAATTTTCCTACTGGTGAGACCATTAAAGACACTCTTGAATATGAGATGTCTAGGCCTAACGGAGAATGGCTTGGTACTGGTAGTGGGAGTCTTAAAGAAAATAAATTATGGTATAAAGAGAACGTCGTTTTTCCAATGAAGGGCGTGTATACTATAGAAATTTCCCATGCCATGAGAAAAAATGGCACTGTAGACGGGGTTATGGATCTCAAGGGAATAACAGACGTCGGTTTTCAAATAGAAAAAAGTAAGTAATGGCAGCGGCTCCAAAGAAAAAAAAGAACACTAATTTTTCCAAGTATATTAAATGGTTTTGGATCCTGTTTGCCTCCGGTATTGGGGCAGTGGCACTTATTTTTTTATTGGCCTCTTGGGATGTCTTTGGGGAACTTCCTTCCTTTGACCGCTTGGAAAACCCACAGACCAATTTGGCAACCGAAATCATTTCCTCCGATGGGAAAACATTGGGCAAATTGTATTTGGATGACAACAGGACCCCTGTAGTTTATTCAGAATTGCCGCAGAATTTAGTGGATGCCCTAGTGGCAACAGAAGATGCCAGATACTACGAGCATTCGGGGATAGATGCCAGGGGAACTTTAAGGGCAGTCGCCTATCTGGGAACCAAAGGCGGTGCCAGTACCATTACACAACAGTTAGCAAGACAATTGTTTGTTGGGGTGCGCTCCAATAACATTTTTGAAACCATTACCCAAAAAATAAAAGAGTGGGTCATTGCCATTCGATTGGAACGCCAGTATACCAAGGATGAAATCATAGCCATGTACATGAACATCTATGATTTTGGATACGCAGCTGATGGGATACGATCTGCCTCTAAAATCTATTTTGGCAAGGAGCCAAGAGACCTTAAGATTGAAGAATCTGCCGTATTGGTAGGCATGCTTAAAAATTCCTCTTTGTACAACCCAATTAGACGGGAAGAGTTAGTGTTCAACCGAAGGAATACCGTCTTGGAGCAAATGGCAAAATACGATTTTATCTCCCAGGCTGTGAGGGATTCTTTACAGGCTACAAAAATGGATATTAATTTTAATCCAGAATCACATCGTGAGGGGCTGGCCACCTATTTTAGAATGTACGCTCAGGGCTTTTTAAATAAATGGGTAAAGGATAATCCAAAACCTGATGGGGAGCGATATAATATTTATTTGGACGGATTAAAAGTGTATACCACTATTGATTCTCGCATGCAGGAAAATGCAGAAGAGGCAGTACAGGAACACATGAAAAGATTACAGGCAGAATTCTTTCACCAGAATACCCCTGATAGAAATAGAACGGCTCCTTTTTTGGACATTACCCCAGAAGAAGTAAACGGTATTTTAGAACGAGCGATAAAATCTTCTGAAAGATGGAGAATTATGAAGAATGAAGGGAAATCTGAAAAAGAGATTAGAAACTCCTTTAAGATGCCGACAGAAATGACAGTATTTAATTGGAATAGTCCCACAAAGGAAAAAGATACCATACTTACTCCTCTTGATTCTATAAGGTATTACAAATCCTTTTTAAGGACCGCAATGATGTCCATGGAACCGCAAACAGGGCATGTAAAAGCTTGGGTTGGAGGTTTAAATTACAAACATTTCCAATACGATAACGTAATTCAAGGCGCACGTCAGGTAGGCTCCACTTTTAAGCCTATTGTATATGCCGCGGCCATAGATCAATTGCGATTATCACCATGTGATGTTCTCTCCGATATTCAATATTGTATTGAAGCCCACAAACACGGCAACATGGAAGCATGGTGTCCTTCCAATTCAGACGGTAAATATTCAGGGGAAAATATGACCCTAAAGTACGCCTTGGCCAATTCCGTAAATACTATTACTGCCCAACTGATGGACCGTATTGGTCCTAAATCTGTAGTAACCATTGCGAAAAATTTAGGAATCACCTCTAATATTCCAGAAGTGCCTTCTATAGCCTTAGGAACACCTGACATAAATGTATATGAAATGGTTGGGGCTTATGGCACTTTTGCTAACCAAGGAGTGTATGTTAAACCTGTAATGATTAGCAGGATAGAAGATAAGAACGGGACAGTGCTTTATGAGTATGTGCCAGAAACAAGGGATGTTCTCAGTAAGGATGTAGCGTATGCTATGGTCAATTTATTGGAAGGGGTTACACAGGGAGGATCAGGAACACGGTTAAGGACCACTGGGGCTAAAGATCAATCGGTTTATAAAGAAGTTGTAACGGGTTATCCCTATGAATTTAAAAACCCAATAGCCGGAAAAACGGGAACCACACAAAACCAAAGTGATGGATGGTTTATGGGAATGGTCCCTAATCTGGTGACCGGAGTTTGGGTTGGTGGAGAAGAGAGAGCCATACATTTTAAAGGTATTGCTTATGGTCAGGGAGCCTCTATGGCACTGCCCATTTGGGGACTTTATATGAAAAAGAATTATGCCAACAAAGATTTAGGAATTTCCGAAGGGGCATTCGAAATACCTGAGGAGATGAGCATAAATATAGATTGTAACAAATCTTCGAACGCTGCAATGGACAAGAAAAAACCTGGAGATGATTTGGATGATTTGGATTTCTAGTACAAGTAAGCTGTAATATTTCAATCTATATTTCTTCTGCCAAACCTTAAACTTAAATACGCCTAGTTTAAGTATGTTTTTTGTAAATTACTTTCACTAAACTTCAGTATATGATATCTAAAACAGTTGAATCTGTAGAAGAGGCCTTAAAGGGTGTAAAGGATGGAATGACCTTAATGTTAGGTGGTTTTGGACTCTGCGGGATTCCAGAAAATGCAATAAATACACTTGTGCAGATAGGAATAAAGGATCTCACTTGTATTTCCAATAATGCGGGCGTAGACGATTTTGGTCTTGGCTTACTATTACACAAACATCAAGTAAAAAAAATGATTTCCTCTTATGTAGGGGAGAACGATGAGTTTGAGCGCCAAATGTTGAGCGGGGAGCTCGAAGTGGAACTAACACCCCAAGGGACCTTAGCAGAAAAATGTAGGGCAGCACAATCTGGTTTTCCTGCGTTTTATACGCCTGCAGGGTACGGCACGGAGGTTGCAGAAGGAAAGGAGATCCGTGAATTCAACGGTAAAATGTATGTATTGGAAGAAGCTTTTAAGGCCGATTTTGCCTTCGTTAAGGCATGGAAAGGGGATGAGGCTGGAAATCTTATTTTTAAAGGAACAGCTAGAAACTTCAATCCTTGCATGTGTGGAGCTGCAAAAATAACAGTCGCTGAGGTAGAGGAGCTTTTGCCTGCGGGTGCTTTAGATCCAAACGAGATACATGTACCAGGGATCTTTGTGAATAGAATATTTCAAGGGAAGGCCTATGAGAAAAGAATTGAACAACGAACCGTAAGACAAAGATCATAGTATGCTAGATAAAAACGGAATAGCTAAGCGAATTGCGAAGGAAGTTAAGGACGGGTATTATGTTAACTTGGGTATCGGGATACCCACTTTGGTAGCCAATTTTGTTCGCAACGATATACATGTAGAATTTCAAAGTGAGAATGGTGTTTTGGGTATGGGTCCCTTTCCGTTAGATGGAGAGGAAGATGCAGATATTATCAATGCGGGAAAACAGACTATTACCACCTTACCTGGAGCTTCGTTTTTTGATTCTGCAACAAGTTTTGGAATGATCAGGGGACAACATGTAGACCTTACCATTCTCGGGGCAATGGAGGTTTCGGAGAATGGGGATATTGCGAATTGGAAAATCCCAGGCAAAATGGTAAAAGGCATGGGAGGTGCGATGGATTTGGTGGCTTCAGCTGAAAACATTATCGTAGCGATGATGCATACCAACAAGGCAGGGGAATCTAAATTGTTAAAAAAATGTACTCTCCCTTTAACTGGTGTGGGCTGTGTTAAGAAAATAGTAACCAATTTGGCCGTCTTGGAAGTGACACCTAAGGGATTTAAATTATTGGAAACTGCACCGGGGATCAGCGTTGAAGATGTTAAAAAAGCGACTGAAGGCACCTTGATCATAGAAGGAGAAGTTCCTGAAATGATGCTTTAAAATAATTGTCATAGGTAGTTCATCGGACACACCTAATATTTTAATTTTTTTGCCACATTTTGGAGTAAGTTCACAACAATAATTTTGATATTTCCATAAAAAAAAATATATTTAGGGCGAACTTAAAAATTAAACCCCAAATTTAATTTTTGCCTAAATTCATGTTATGGACGTACAAATTAACCATTTGCCTGAAGAAGAAGTAATTTACATTGACCGTAGTGGTTTTTATAGAGGTGTATTGGCCTTGGTAAAAAAGCTATTTATGTTGTAAATTTCTTTTAAAAAAGAATCAAAGAGCAATGTCCATGACATTGCTCTTTTTTTATGCCTTTTTTCTTTATCTTCAAACGACTTTAGATAACTTATATTAGGAAATGGAATTACGGCTTCAGAAATGTGAAATAGATCAGTTGGCTTTTCTTGTTAGCCTTTCAAGAAATACTTTTGTTGACGCCTTTGAAAAGGATAACAATCCAGAAGACTTTGAAAATTATCTCGATTTTGCATTTAATCCAGATCGTATTGCTGACGAGGTTTTAGACGCAGATTCTGATTTTTATTTTGTATACCTTAATAAAGATGTTGTGGGTTATTTTAAGCTTAATCAACTACAGGTACAGACTGATATTAAGGATGATTACTCCTTAGAGTTAGAAAGAATTTATGTATTAAAAGAGTTTCAAGGTAAACAGATAGGAAGATGGATGCTGGAGGAGGTCAAGGCTCTGGCAAGGGAAAAAGAAAAAACTTTTGTTTGGTTAGGGGTTTGGGAGCATAATATAAAGGCAATAGCCTTTTATGAAACTTATGGATTCCAGAAATTTGGGACACACCCCTATTATATAGGCACGGACAAGCAAACCGATTGGTTGATGCGCATTAACATTATATAATAAGTATTTGCTAAATATTCTTAAATGAAAAAGGTAAAGAGAAAAGGTTTGATGCTGTTTGTTATTTGTGGGTTGGCAATTGTCTCAGCTAAGGCTCAGGCGCCATATTATTATCCCACAAAGAATGTGGCATGGCTGCAGAGGAGTGCCAAGGACTTCCAAATAACAAACGAGGCCTTAGATGGGGCAATAAATTTTGCTATGGCGAACGAATATACTGGTTCTAGAGATTTGCGTATAGCTATTCTCGATGGATTTAAAAGTGAACCATTTCATGATGTTTTGGGTCCTACAAAAAAGCGAGGAGGGCCTGCAGGGATGATTCTTAAAAATGGATATATCATTAAAACTTGGGGAGACACTAAAAGGGTAGATATGACTTTTAGTGTAACCAAAAGTTTTCTGTCCACCATGGCAGGCGTAGCCATAGACAAAGGTCTGATCGCCAATGTGGACGATAAGGTAGGCGATTATGTTTGGGATGGAACATTTGACGGAGAGCACAATAAAAAAATTAGTTGGAGGCATTTGTTACAGCAGAATTCCGACTGGTCCGGAGAACTTTGGGGAGGAAAGGATTGGGCCGACAGGCCCCCAAAAGAAGGAGGTTTGGATAATTGGAAATATAGAACGTTACAAGAACCAGGGACGGTTATGGAATATAACGATGTACGTGTGAATGTCCTTGCTTATGCCTTAACCCACGTATGGCGTAGACCTCTGCCTATGGTTCTTAAAACAGAAATAATGGATAAGATTGATGCTAGTACCACTTGGAGGTGGTTTGGCTATGATCATGCGTGGACCGAAATTGATGGAATCCAGATGAAATCAGTCACTGGGGGCGGTCATTCTGGAGCAGGTCTATTTATAAATACCGAAGATATGGCAAGGTTTGGGTTGTTGATTCTAAACGATGGTAAATGGAATAGCGAACAATTAATCAGTAAAACGTGGATCAAAGAAGCTGTTACACCCTCTGTTCCCAATCCAAATTATGGATTTATGTGGTGGTTGAATACCAAAGGGGATAGGAACTGGAAGCAATTATCAGATAAAATCTTTTATGCCGCCGGATTTGGAGGGAATTTTATTGTGATAGATAAAAAGAATGATGTTGTAGTGGTGACCCGATGGTTGGAGCCCTCAAAGATTGAAGAATTTATGCAGAAAGTTAATCAGGCCTTTAATTAAACTTTTAAAAGGATATCAATAGCACGCTTTAGTGTATCATCCGTTTTTGCAAAGCAGAAGCGCAGCTGTTGGTGGTCCATTTGGTCTAAGTTAAATCCAGAAACCGGAATACTGGCTATTTTATGGTCTATTGCTAGTCGTTTTGCATAGACAGTATCTGGTTCATGCGTTATTTTGCTATAATCAAGTAATTGAAAATACGTGCCCTGTGCAGGAGTAGAGGTAAATTTAGATCCTTCTAAGCCTTTATTGAAAAGATCCCTTTTGGATTGGTAAAAATCATTGAGCTCTAAATAATGCTCTGGAGTCTTCAAATACGTGGTCAATGCCTGCTGTAAGGGATGGTTGGCACAAAAGACATTAAATTGGTGTACTTTTTGAAATTCTTTCATCAATGCTACTGGGGCAACACAATATCCCATCTTCCAACCAGTAATATGAAAGGTTTTCCCAAAGGAGGCACAAATAAAGCTTCTAGAAGCCAAATCGGCAAAGGAACTTGCAGATTGATGTATTTGACCATCAAATATAATATGTTCATAAACTTCGTCACTCAATAGTATAATAGCAGTGTCCTTCAAAATTTCTTGTAAAGTCAACATGTCCTCTCTTGAGAAAATTTTTCCAGTGGGATTGTGAGGAGTGTTGATGATGATCATCTTAGTCCTAGAATTTATTTGTTCTCTGAAGCCTTCCCAATCCATTTTATACTCTTTGCCTTTAAGCTGCACGAACACAGGTACACCTCCATTCACTTCAATAGCCGGTTCGTAACAGTCATATGCAGGTTTTATCACAATGACTTCGTCATTAGGGCGAATAAAGGTAGAAATGGCCGTATAAATTGCTTGGGTAGCGCCAGCGGTTACTGTTATCTCAGTTTCAGGATGATAGTAGGTGCCATGTAGACTTTCGATCTT
This sequence comes from Sediminicola arcticus, assembly GCF_040566695.1. Taxonomy (NCBI): domain Bacteria; kingdom Pseudomonadati; phylum Bacteroidota; class Flavobacteriia; order Flavobacteriales; family Flavobacteriaceae; genus Sediminicola; species Sediminicola arcticus. The sequence goes on from NZ_JBEXAE010000001.1 coordinate 664,030, forward strand.
TTCAGAAATTACTTCCCTTAATGAAAGTATCCCTTGCATAGGAGCGTATTGGTTGAAATCTCCCTTCATAGCCTCGACAGCCAATTTGATGAGTAGGGGATCTGGAGCAAAATCAGGGAACCCTTGGGAAAGGTTTAAAGCATTTTGCTCAGTTGCTAAACGGGACATGGTGGTGAAAATAGTAGTTCCCACCTTTGGTAATTTACTGGTATTTGCTTGTTTGAAGGATTGCATAGATCGTATTGTGTCATAAATGTAGGATAATTTGGTGACATCTTTTGGACGTAAGAATAAGAGAATGGGTATTCTTCTTTACTTGACTTAAATGCCAGATAACCTGTTTCAAGCCTCTAAGCAACTCTTTTTAATTTTCTGTTCTCTAAATAGAATATCGTTTATCCTAAAATTTCCAATGTGGTATAAAAGAGTCATTCCTCAATGAAACAAAGCAGTTTGATGCGTTCTTTATGATATGCCTAATACATATCAAGGATCATTGATTTTTAAAAATACATGTAAACAAAAACCCCATTCCAAATAGGGATGGGGTTTTTTCTGATAGTTCAGAAAAATATAACGTAAAGGATTATCCTTTTAAATTAGCACTTAGATATTCTCTGTTCATCCTAGCGATGTTCTCCAAAGAGATTCCTTTTGGACATTCTACTTCACAGGCACCAGTATTGGTGCAATTACCAAATCCTTCAAGATCCATCTGACGAACCATGTTCTGAACCCTCTCAGTTGCCTCTACTTGTCCTTGTGGCAATAGTGCAAATTGGGATACTTTAGCCGAGGTAAACAACATTGCACTTGCATTTTTACAAGCTGCCACACAGGCTCCACATCCAATACAAGCCGCAGAATAAAAAGAGTCGTCTGCATTTTCTTTGTTAATCGGGATGGCATTGGCATCAACAGTGTTTCCAGAGGTGTTTACAGATATGTAACCACCAGCTTGTTGAATCCTATCAAAAGCGCTACGATCCACTATTAAATCTTTGATAACAGGAAAAGCTTTAGCTCTGAATGGCTCTATAACAATGGTATCTCCATCATTAAATTTACGCATATGCAATTGGCAGGTGGTCACCAAACGATCTGGACCATGGGGTTCCCCATTAATCTGCATGGAACAAGACCCACAAATACCTTCCCTACAATCATGGTCAAATTCTACAGGTTCTTCACCTTTAGTAATGAGGTCTTCATTAAGGATGTCCATCATTTCTAAAAAAGACATATCCCCATCAATACCATCAATAGGATAATTCTTAATTTGACCTTTTGTGCGGGCATCTTTCTGACGCCATATTTTTAAATTCAGCTTCATAGCTTTTGCTTTGTTGTTAGTAGTTGGCGGTAAGCACCATCAATAGCGGTAACCTATTTATAACTTCTTGTCTTCAATTCTATATTTTCGTATACCAAGTCTTCCTTGTGAAGAACGGCATCTTTTGGTTCGCCTTTGTATTCCCAGGCAGAAACAAACTTAAAGTTTTCATCGTCTCTTAAGGCTTCTCCTTCAGGAGTTTGGTATTCCTCACGAAAGTGACCACCACAAGATTCATTTCTTGCTAGGGCATCTTTTGCGAACAATTCCCCCAATTCCAAGAAATCTGCTACTCTACCAGCTTTTTCCAATTCTTGGTTTTTTGTTTCAGGGCTTCCAGGTACACGTACATTTTCCCAGAAATCTGCTCTTAGGGCAGAAATCTCATCGATGGCTTCTTGAAGTTCTATTGCATTACGGGACATTCCACACTTGTTCCACATGATTTTACCTAATTTCTTGTGGTAATAATCTACAGAATGTGTTCCCTTCCCAGCTTTTAATTTTTCAATCCTGTCACGTACTTCTTTTTCTGCTGCATCGAATTCAGCAGTGTCGGTAGGAATTTTACCAGTCCTAATGTCTTTGGACAGGTAATCACCAATGGTGTATGGCAATACGAAGTATCCATCTGCTAATCCTTGCATTAAAGCTGAAGCACCCAATCTATTTGCTCCGTGATCACTAAAGTTGGCCTCCCCAGCAGCATAGCAGCCTTCAATGGTGGTTTGTAGGTTATAATCAACCCAAAGTCCACCCATCGTGTAATGCACGGCTGGGTATATCTTCATAGGAGTTTTGTATGGATTTTCATCTACAATTTTTTCATACATCTGGAAAAGGTTACCGTATTTGGCTTCTACTACCTCTTCACCTAATTGACGAATGGTATCGTCATCCGCATCTTTTAATCCGGAGGTCAATGCCTTTTCAGTACCGTATCTTATGATAGCAGTTGCAAAATCCAAATACACGGCTTCTCCTGTTTTGTTTACACCAAAACCGGCATCACAACGTTCTTTCGATGCTCTCGAAGCGACGTCTCGTGGCACTAGGTTACCAAATGCTGGATATCTTCTTTCCAAGTAGTAATCCCTATCTTCCTCTTTAAGTTGTGTTGGTTTCAATTGACCATTTCTTATGGCTTCTGCATCTTTTTTATGCTTAGGTACCCAGATACGTCCATCGTTTCTCAACGATTCTGACATTAATGTTAGTTTTGATTGATGATCACCAGAGACAGGAATACATGTAGGGTGAATTTGGGTGAAACACGGATTTGCAAAGTAAGCTCCTCTTCTGTGTGCTCTCCAAGCGGCCATTACATTACTTCCCATAGCATTGGTAGAAAGGAAAAATACGTTTCCGTATCCTCCAGAGGCTAATACCACGGCATGTGCAGAATGACGCTCTATTTCACCTGTAACCAGGTTGCGGGCAATAATTCCACGGGCTTTCCCATCAATCTTTACCAAATCCATCATCTCATGACGGTTGAATGATTCAATCTTACCCCTGTGTATTTGTCTGTTCATGGCAGAATAGGCACCAAGCAATAATTGCTGTCCTGTTTGCCCTTTAGCGTAGAAAGTACGTGAAACAAGTACCCCTCCAAAAGAACGGTTGTCTAACAACCCACCATATTCGCGTGCAAAAGGAACACCTTGTGCTACACATTGGTCTATAATATTTCCAGAAACTTCAGCTAATCGATAAACGTTAGCTTCACGGGAACGGTAATCCCCTCCTTTTACAGTATCGTAAAATAAACGGTAGTTACTATCACCATCTCCCTGATAATTTTTTGATGCATTAATACCTCCTTGGGCAGCAATGGAGTGTGCCCTTCTTGGAGAATCCTGATAACAGAAAGTCTTTACATTATAACCAAGTTCGGCCAGGGTTGCAGCAGCAGAGCCTCCAGCAAGTCCAGTACCAACAACGATAACGTCTATATTTCGTTTGTTGGCTGGGTTGACAAGGTCAATTTTGTTTTTATGATTTGTCCATTTGTCGGCCAAAGGACCGGATGGAGCTTTTGAATCCAATATTCCCATAATTAATGTATAATTGGGTTAAAGTGATGGTATAAAGCGATAAAAGCAAATCCTAATGGGATGCCGATCGCATATATCTTTGTGAATTTTTTAATGGCTGGAGAATATTTGTTGTTTAACCCCATAGTTTGAAAGGAAGAAGCGAAGCCGTGCAATAAATGTAATGCCAACAGTCCGAAGGAAATAACATATAAAACCGTACGCCAAATAGGCTCAAATTTCTCTACTGTTTCCGCGTAGTACCTCGTTGGATCTTGAGGATTGCTTTCTATGTATTTATAGGTCATTTCATGTACCCAGAAGTCATAAAAGTGTAATGCTAAGAAAGCCAAGATCACGGCACCTGAAATAATCATATTTCTAGATATCCATGGGGCGTTAGAACCTCCGTTGTACTTTACATACTTAATCCCTCTTGCTTTATTGTTCTGGATTTCCAAAACAAATCCCATTACAAAATGAACGATTACCCCTGCTATCAAAATTGGCTGAAGTAGGTATTGCACCAATGGATTGTAGCCCATAAAGTGCGACCACGAGTTAAAGGTGTCGGGCGCTATTACCGAAGTAATATTAATAGTAAAATGTTGCCCAAGAAATAAGACCAAAAAAAGGCCAGATAAAGCCATTATTACTTTTCTGGCGATAGATGATTTTGTCAAACCACTCATTAGTTATTAGTTTTAAAGACAAATTTACAGCAGAACGGAGTTATTAACAAACTTTAGACCGTATTACTGCTATTATTTAGAACCAGTTTAAAGAATTTTTCAGCAAGTTTAAGTTTTAAGGCGAAAACGATTTAGTTTTTTGGAAAATGTTCAACAAAAGTAGATTACAATCTTCATCTTTTTTGTGAGCTTGTTAATAGTTTAAGGAACAGATTGGTTCCCTTTTTAGAAGATATTTTCTGAGAACTTTTGAACTAAACCTTTGGAAGGCTTATTTTTGAGGTCAAATTTATAATGCTAGGAAAAATACCTAGCCAGTAGTGTAAGCGATTAAGAAAATGGACCTAGTAAAAGAAAATAAGGATATCGTAATTAGGGGAGAACGTGTGGCTCCTGGTCAACAGAAATTGTTACATATAAATATAGACCGACTTCCTACGGGAACATTAATAGACATCCCTATTTACGTATTCAATGGAAAAGAACCTGGGCCTACTGTTCTTATTCAGGCAGGGCTTCATGGGGATGAGATCAATGGTATAGAAATTGTAAGACGTATGTTGCACAAAAAATATTTCAAGGTGAAGAAAGGCGCTGTTTTGGTGGTGCCCTTATTAAATGTTTTTGGGTTTATACATTTTTCCCGTGATGTCCCAGATGGTAAGGATGTGAACAGAAGTTTCCCTGGAAGTAAAACTGGTTCTTTGGCAAGTAGAATAGCCCATCATTATACTTCGGAAATATTTCCCCAAATAGATTATGGAATAGATCTTCACACTGGAGGTGCCCGCCATAATAACTTTCCTCAGGTACGATATACCGAAGGGGACGAGGCCAGTAAACAAATAGCAGATATTTTTAATGCCCCACTGACTTTTTCTTCAGACCTAATTAGTAAATCCTTTCGGAAAGCCTCTTTTAGGAAGGGGATCCCAACTATAGTATATGAAGCAGGGGAAAGCATGCGTTTTGATGATTTTGCCATTAAAAGGGGAATTCAAGGCATTCTGAATGTGCTTATTAATTTTGAAATGATAGACAGAATCAATCCATTATTAAAGAAACAAGAGCGAAGCAAACATCTCTTATCCAAAAAATGGCTGCGTGCCCCAACGGCAGGGATGTTCATCCCAAAGATTACCAATGGCTCTGAGATCAATAAAGGACAGGTACTTGGAATTGTTGCGGATACTTTTGCTACCTATAACAAGGAAATAAAGGCTCCCTATGATGGGTATGTATTTTGTATTAATAATCAGGCAGTGGTGAATCAGGGGGATGCCCTTTTTCATGTTGGAAAATAAGGAAGTTTTTAAGAGTCTTGTATAGAATTAAAAAGCCCCGATTTATCAGGTTCGGGGCTTGTCTAATTTAAAAAGTATTCTACAAGAGCTATTTTAATTCGAAACTTACTTTTTCTATGCTGCCATTTCCAGAAACTTCGAGGGTGTATTTTCCTTTCGGCAAATAAGTTTTACCATCTCCAGCTTCTTTCAGTTCCATTTTGTGTTTCTTTAAAAATGCCGATTTACCAGCTTTGGAAAAGGCTACGTCGTACGAAAGCACATTAAAACCTTTTTCGGCATCAATTTGTGCCTGACTTACTTCTATACCGCCATCGTTCAAAACTTTGGCCGTTAAGCTTCCAGGTTTAGCAGTGTAAAAAGTAAGGTCTATACCAGGGGTACTTGGTTTGGACCAAGAGCTCCACGAATTGCCCCATCTTTCGGAATGTTTGATATCTTCTACCTTGAACACGACCAGGCTTTTATTTAGATCCCCTGCCTTCATTTGTTGCAAATGGCCAATATGAGTCTTGTAAATACTACGCCCATGAGTACCTACTAATAAGTGTTTTGCTTTTGCTTGTATCCTAAGGTCGTGTACTGCCACTTTTGGAAGTCCCTCAGAAAATGCCTCCCATGAAGTTCCTTGGTCAAAAGAAACATAAACCCCATTATCGGTAGCAACAAATAATAAATTTTCATTTTCTGGGTCTTCTATGATTGCGTTGACCGGTGAGGCTGGAATATTACCGGCAATGTTCTTCCAAGTTTTTCCATAGTCATTACTCATATACATGTAGGGCGTAAAGTTGTCCCATCTGTATCCGTTTAAGGTGGCAAAAACCCTTTCTTTTTTATGTTGAGAAGCTACAATACGGCTTACCCAAAGTTCAGCAGGTTTGTCTGTACCCATAGGGTTTAGGCTTTCCCAGCTATTACCCCCATTCTGGGTTACTTGAATAATGCCGTCATCACTACCCGTATAGATGAGTCCAAATTTAAAGGGAGATTCTGAAATGGTAGCTATGGTACCGTAGGCAACATTTCCTTTTTTGCCTCCATTCGTAAGGTCTCCTGATATGGTTTCCCAATCAGTACCTTGGTTCATGGATCGGTGGAGTTTATTACTACCCATATAAAGGATATCTTGATTGTGGGGAGAAAGTAAAATTGGGGTCTGCCAGTTAAAGCGATATGGGGTTTCCCCTAATTCATGTTTTGGTTGAATATACGTGCGTTTTTTGTTTTCCAAATCCAATCTGTAATAGTTGCCAAATTGAGATCCAGTATAGACTATATGATGGTTTCTGGAGTCTATTTGCACCTGCATTCCATCTCCGCCCATGATAGATTTCCAAGGGTATTGTCCGTCTTGGTGCCACTCTGTGTTCTCTTCGGCATTGTGAGCACCTACCCAAACGCCGTTATCTTGGAGTCCGCCGTAAACATTATAAGGTTCTTCATTGTCCACATTAATATAGTAGAACTGCCCAACAGATGGGGAGTTGTTCTTAATCCAATTGGCGCCATCATCGTAAGAGATATTAACTCCCCCATCATTCCCGTTCACAATATGCCCTGACATCTTTGGATTTATCCAAATGGAATGGTGGTCAGAGTGAACGTTGTCCCCATTTATGGAAGTATACGTTTTTCCGCCATCATCAGATTTTATGATGGGCACACCAGCCAAATAAATCTTATCCTTATTATTGGGGTCAACTGCAACCTGTGCAAAATAATAGCCATAGCTATAAAACAGATCGTTAATATATTCTTCATTCCTCTTCTTCCACGTTTTTCCACCATCATCACTTCTATAAACTTCCGCGCCTACTACGGGAGTGTCAAACATTATAGAATTAGCATCCTCTAAGTAGTTGGCGATATCAATAGGTTTTACAGTGCCACTTTCCACCAATTGTTTTACATTATTGGCCCTGTATTTTTCTTGAAATCCATTTGTTTTTAAAAATTCATTCAATTTTTTGTCTTCTAATTTAAGGAAAGCTTCGCTGCTCATAGTTTTAAAATCCTCTTTGATCAGACCTTCTGACTTCTTTTCGGACTCATTCATTTTTTCACGCCTAAATTGACTATCGTGCACGGCATAAACTGTGTTTTCATCAAAAACAGCTAAACCTATCCTACCAACGCCTTCGCCGGTTGGAAATCCGCTTTGAGGCGTGGAAACCTTGTTCCAAGAAGTTCCCCCGTCCGTACTTTTATATATTCCGGAACCATTACCATTACCAATAAAATCCCATGCCTTTCTATCTTTTTCCCAAGAAGCCGCGTATTGGATATTAAAATTATTTGGAGCCATGGCCACATCTATGATACCTGTATCTTTGGACACAAAAAGAGTTTTGTTCCAAGTTTTTCCACCATCTGTGGTTTTATAGATACCGCGCTCATCATTTGGTGAGTATAAATGTCCAGTTACACCTACTATTACCTCGTTTGGATTAGCAGGGTTTAAGATTATTCTCCCAATATGGTGGGAGTCCTCTAATCCCATTTGTTGCCACGTTTTCCCTTTGTCAACAGATTTTAGGAGTCCGATACCTGCGTAGGAAGAACGTGAGGCATTATTTTCTCCAGTACCCACCCAAATGTTTCCCGTCTTCCAGTCAACAGCGATATCCCCCACATTTTGGGTGAGACTATTGTCCATGATAGGGGTAAATGTTGTTCCATTGTTATTGGTATACCACAACCCGCCAGAGGCATAGCCCACGTAAAATTCGGTCGGGTTGCTAGGATTGACATCAATATCCACCACACGACCACTCATGATGGTAGGACCTATATTTTTAAAAGGAATATTTTTCACTAAGGAATTATCATCCCTAGACTCCTTCTGTTGGAGGGCTTTTTGAATTTCTGTCTTGGGCGTTGGAGCCATTTGAGCGGCACCAATTGCTGTGGATACCAAAATAACGGATAAGAATAGTTTTTTCATTGAAGTGTAGTAAGTTAAAGAATAGGGGGTAAGTTAAGCAATTTGTTTCATTGTCAAAACTGTTTGTGTAGGGTGGGTATCTGGATGGTTCAAAAGCTATATGTCTATTAAGACAAAAGTTAAAGAACTTTAATAATACGCCGCTTTTTTTTGATTGGATATTGATTTCGCTACTTTTGGGATTATCGAGGATATTGTAGAAATACTTTAAAAAGAAGTTGTGAAAAGCACCTGCTCTTTTAGGGCCTTTGTAATTAAAGAAGTAATCAAGACAAACAGATGAAATACGATCTTATACCCAATTCATTATTTATTAAAAATCGGAAAAAATTTATGGCTCAAATGAAGCCAAAGAGTATTGCGGTTTTCAATTCCAATGATGTATACCCCATAGGTGCAGACAGTACCTTGGCCTTTGAACAACATAGAGATATTTTTTATCTAAGTGGAGCCGATCAGGAAGAAACCATATTGCTGCTTTTTCCAGATGCGTTGGATACAAAACATAGGGAAATCTTGTTCGTGACCGAGACCAATGCCCATATTGCTGTTTGGGAAGGAGAAAAACTAACCAAGGAAAAAGCTACAGAAGTCTCAGGAATACAAACTATTTATTGGTTGAGTGATTTCGATAAGATATTTTTTGACCTTATGACAGAGGCCGAAATTATTTACTTGAATACTAATGAGCATTACCGTCAAGCCGTGGTCACCGAAACACGTGAAGATCGTTTCATTCAAAAATGCAAGCTAAACTTCCCAGCCCACCTATGGGCAAAAAGCAATCCGATTCTACAGGAAATCAGGGGGATTAAAGAGCCTGAGGAATTAGATATCATGCAGACCGCATGTAATATTACAGACAAGGGCTTTAGAAGGTTGTTGGGTTTTGTAAAACCAGGAGTTTGGGAATACGAGATAGAGGCAGAGCTGATGCACGAATTTTTAAGGAATAAATCCAAAGGATTTGCCTACACTCCTATCATCGCTTCAGGCAACAATGCCAATGTGCTACACTACGTAGTCAATAACCAACAGTGCAAGGATGGCGATTTATTGTTAATGGATGTTGCTGCAGAATATGCTAATTATTCCAGTGATCTTAGTAGGACCATCCCTGTTAACGGAAAATTTACAGACCGTCAAAAAGCTGTTTACCAAGCGGTGCTTCGAGTTAAAAAGGAGGCAACCAAGATGTTGGTGCCCGGAACTATTTGGGCAGAATACCATAAAGAAGTAGGACACCTGATGACCTCTGAACTTCTTGGTTTAGGATTGTTGGACAAGGCCGATGTGCAAAATGAAACTAAAGATTGGCCTGCCTATAAGAAATACTTTATGCATGGTACAAGTCATCATATTGGATTGAATACCCATGATTATGGTCTATTAAAAACTCCAATGAAGGCGAATATGGTTTTCACGGTGGAACCTGGAATTTATATTCCTAAAGAAGGTTTTGGAATCCGCTTGGAAGATGATGTAGTTATCCAAGAAAAAGGGGAGCCTTTTAATTTAATGGCCAATATCCCCATTGAAGTTGAAGAGATTGAGTCGATAATGAATCAATAAATCTTTCAGATATAGTTTAGCTTTAAGTTGAGTTAAAAATGAGGGGCTTTTTTAGTCCCTCATTTCTTATTTAAGAAATCACTTTCCTAGGGTTTTTTGGGGGCTGATTTTTAATAAGATTCACGATTATAAAAGTAACAAAAGCAGGCAAGACCCATCCCAGACTATAATCGCTTAATGGAATAAAGGGGTTTATCTTTTCCATATAAGTCCCAAGGCTTATGCTGTTCATAAAGTCGGGAACACTAAAAATGGTAGTCATTAATATCACTGCTTTAAAAACAAAGGCCGAGGCCCATTTCTCTGGCACCACATTCAATAAGATTAATACTATAGTTATAGGATATATAAACATGAGGGCGGGCAATGCCACTGCTATGATATAGGCCACATCAAATTGCCCCATGAGGACTCCTAAAAGACATCCAATGACTGCAGTGATATTATAGGCAAGTTGTGATTCTGAAAATCTTGATTTTATAAAGTCGGCAGTACCTGTTACTATTCCTACCGCTGTAGTAAAACAAGCCAAGCTCACTAAAAGGCTTAAAAAAAGGTTGGCAGTACCGCCGAGGGTTTTAATACTAATACCGGTCAGTAAAGCTACACGGGTGATTTCAGGATCAAAACTGTCGAACATCAAGGTTCCGGTAAAAATCAATCCTGCATAGATCAAAAAGAGGGCTAAGCCTCCCAACCACCCTGCGCGCCGGATAAGACTTCTTTTTTCAGCGTAGGAAGCAGTACTCTTTAAATTGATGGAAACAATGATCACACCTCCTACAACTACCGCGCCTATGGCATCAAATGTCTGGTAGCCTTCCAAAATTGCATCGGTAAAAGGACTTTTGAATAGGGAAATTCCAAAATTATAATCATATGAGAATAATGTAATCCCTATAATCAAAAGCAGAATTAAGATAATAGCGGGCGTAAGCAATTTCCCAAGGATATCCAGTAATTTGGAACGGTTCATGACAAAAAGAAACACTAGGCCAAAATAAATAATACTGGTAAGTAGGTAAGGGGTGTGAAAGAATGGTTGGATAGCAATCTCATGGGTAACGGATGCCGTCCTTGGGGAGGGCAAGCTAATGGAGATGGCGTAAATAATTAAGGAATAGACTAAGCTGAATGTTGGGGACACTTTTTTTCCGAAATCGAAGATGGTTCCCTGTAGTTTGGCGTGGGCCATAATGCCCATTATGGGAATAAGGACTGCGGAGATGCAGAACCCAAGGGTGACCAACCACCAAAGATTGCCGGATTTAAAGCCCAATAAGGATGGTAAAATTAAATTTCCTGCTCCAAAAAATAGCGAAAATAGGGCAAAGGCAGTGATTAAGGTTTCTTTGGTCTTATTCATATTTGATATAAAAATCGACCGAAAGATAGTGGAAATTCAAATACTGTAAAACGTGTAATTCATCGGATGAAAATTGGGCTTTTTTAGAAAAAAAGGAACGTTCATCGAAAAAAGTAAAAAAAACATCCGTTTTATCAAATATAACCGTAACTAGAGACGTTGTTAAATGAAAGCAGTTCAATGAGTTGCTATTACCCCGAAGAAACCTAGTCTAATTTTTGCATTTAAGGCCCCAAACCGATCCAATGCACACCTAAAACACCTACATTATGAAAAAAGTATTTTCTAACTACGGCTCAAAGCTCAACTCCTTTTGCTGCGGCATTTTTGGACATCACTACGCGGTATCAAAAAGAGTTACCTTTCACATTAAGGAGTATAAATGTATCCACTGTCAAAATGAAATGACCACGGATGTTAGTGGTAATCTTTCTAGGTTGACACCTGAACGACAGGATATCAACAATACCCTTGAACATTTATATCAGAAAAGGCATAGGACTACTGCTCAGCAGGTAGCCTAATCAGTCATTGGAAAACGAATTCCAGCCCTGAGCGGTCAAAGGAATTTTTGTATTATTCCTGGAGATTAAATGCGCCCCTTCGTTTTGATCTGTCATGTGCCCCACGACAGTTAAATTGGGATTGCCTTTTATTTTCAGGAATTCTTTTTGATCTATAGTGAACAAAAGCTCGTAGTCCTCACCTCCACTGAGCGCAACCATGGTGCTGTCAATGTTAAATTCCTCACAGGCAGCTATTACAGTAGGATCTAAAGGAATTTTATCCTCGTATAAATTACATCCTACCCCACTCTGCTTACATAAATGCAATATTTCCGACGAAAGTCCGTCACTTATATCGATCATAGAGGTGGGTTTTACACCTAGGGTTTCCAATATTTTAACAATATCCTCTCTAGCCTCTGGTTTTAATTGGCGCTCTACAATATAAGTATACATAGAAAGGTCTGGATTGCTATGAGGGTTCACTTTAAAGACCTCTTTTTCCCGCTCCAAGACCTGTAACCCACAATAGGCGGCTCCCAAATCCCCAGAAACTACCAAGAGGTCGTTTGGTTTTGCGCCATTTCTGTAGGTGATATTTTCTTCTATTGCCTCTCCAATGGCGGTGATGCTGACCAACATACCCTTGGTAGACGAAGTGGTATCTCCGCCTACAACATCTACTTTGTATAATTCGGCAGCTAGGGCAACGCCACTATAAAACTCTTCCAAAGCCTCTAATGGAAAACGGTTGGAAACAGCCATGGAAACAGTTATTTGGGTAGGTTTAGCATTCATGGCATAAATATCGGATAGGTTCACCATCACGGATTTGTAGCCTAAGTGTTTAAGAGGCATATAGCTGAGGTCAAAATGAACACCTTCAATTAATAAATCCGTTGAAATAATGGCCTTCTTATCTTTAAAATCCAAGACTGCAGCATCATCGCCAATTCCTTTGATTGAGGATTCGTTTTTTAGGGTGAAATTTTTGGTCAGGTGTTCTATCAATCCAAATTCTCCCAAAGACTCCAACGATGTTTTTTCTGTGTTTTTATTTTCAAGCATGCTGCAAAAATAAGTAGGATAAATGTGATAAAGAACCTTTTATATCCATAAACTACTAATGTTTTCATAAACAAGTGAATAACGGTATGATAATTTTGTAAGTTACCGATTAAGGAAAATGGTTTTACTTGCGAATTCTAGTAATTTTAGGAGCCTTTCTTCGACCAATTGAAATAGATAAAGTTTATACAGTAATTCGTTATAATAATGGTAGGAAGTATGGCAAAACCTTACATATACACTATATTTGTAAATTATTTAGAATAAATCCAATTAGATATGATTAAAGTATCGGAAACGGCTAAAAATAGAGTGGTCTCTCTAATGACTGAGGGCGGCTATAACGCGGAAAAGGATTATGTCCGCGTGGGCGTAAAAAGCGGAGGTTGCAGTGGCTTGTCCTACGACCTAACTTTTGACAATAAAATTGAGGAATCAGATAAAATATTTGAGGATAACGCCGTAAAAATCATTGTGGATAAAAAGAGCTTTTTGTACCTGGTGGGAACTACCTTGGAATACTCAGGGGGTCTTAATGGGAAAGGGTTTGTATTCAATAATCCTAATGCACAGAGGACCTGTGGATGTGGCGAAAGCTTTTCATTGTAACAAGAGTTTGCGGAATAAACAATAATATGTAAAATCCCTTTTTGGGAGTAAATTTGCTAATATGGCATATACAGAGGAAGAATTAAAGAAGGAGCTGGAGACCAAAGAATATGAATATGGTTTTTACACGGATATAGAATCGGACACCTTTCCAAAAGGTCTTAACGAAGAAATTGTTGTGGCCATTTCTAGAAAGAAAGAGGAGCCACAATGGATGACCGACTGGAGATTGGAAGCTTTCCGTGCTTGGAAGGAAATGATAGAACCGGAATGGGCCAATGTCCATTACACCAAACCTGATTTCCAAAATATTTCATATTATTCAGCGCCGAACAAAAAGCCTAAATATGACAGTTTGGATGAGGTAGATCCTGAATTATTGGAGACCTTCAAAAAATTGGGGATCTCTGTGGATGAGCAAAAAATGCTTTCAGGGGTTGCTGTTGATATTGTTATGGATTCGGTTTCAGTAGCTACAACTTTTAAAAAGACTTTGGGAGAAAAAGGAATTATTTTCTGCTCTATTTCAGAGGCTATTAGGGAACATCCCGAATTGGTGCGTAAGCATTTAGGAACAGTTGTGCCTCAAAAGGATAACTATTATGCCGCATTGAATTCTGCGGTATTTTCCGATGGGTCATTCTGCTATATCCCTAAGGGGGTTCGTTGCCCAATGGAGCTTTCTACTTACTTTAGGATCAACCAAGCCGGTACTGGCCAGTTCGAGAGAACGTTGGTGGTAGCGGATGAAGGAAGTTATGTTAGTTACTTGGAAGGGTGTACCGCACCGTCCAGAGATGAAAACCAATTACATGCCGCAGTAGTAGAACTTATTGCTATGGACGATGCGGAAATAAAATATTCTACCGTGCAAAACTGGTTCCCCGGAAATAAAGAAGGAAAAGGAGGGGTTTACAATTTTGTAACCAAAAGAGGTTTGTGTGAAAAAAATGCCAAAATTTCCTGGACACAGGTAGAAACCGGTTCTGCGGTAACTTGGAAATACCCTTCTTGTATTTTGAAAGGGGACAACTCTATTGGAGAATTTTATTCTATCGCCGTAACCAATAACCATCAACAAGCGGACACAGGAACCAAAATGATCCACTTAGGAAAGAATACTAGAAGTACTATTATTTCCAAAGGTATTTCTGCAGGGAAATCTCAAAACAGTTACCGAGGTTTGGTACAGGTAAATAGTAGGGCAGAAAACGCCAGAAACTTTTCACAGTGCGATTCCCTATTAATGGGTAACGAATGTGGGGCCCATACCTTCCCGTATATTGAGGTTAAAAACAAAACAGCCCAGATAGAACACGAGGCCACGACCAGTAAGATTGGAGAAGACCAGATTTTCTATTGCAACCAGAGGGGTATCAATACCGAAAAAGCCATCGCCCTTATCGTGAACGGCTTTAGCAAGGAGGTATTGAACAAGTTGCCGATGGAATTTGCAGTGGAAGCACAAAAATTATTGGAAATCAGTTTAGAAGGATCTGTAGGATAAATTAAAGGCGATGCAATTTCTAGAACGCGTTCTAAATTTTGCTGATTAGATAATGTGAAACACTAAAAGTGAAAATGAAAAGAGTATTAATGCTAATTATGGTGCTTGCAGCTATTTCTTGCAAGGAAACTAAAAAAGAAAATCAGGAAAATCCTGTTGTTGAGGAAGTAGCGAAACCTGAAATAAAATTGTATGCGTTTGATGGGGGTACGGTGATGGCCAACAATTTAAATCTGTTTGCCCAAGGTGATACCTATAAAGGAGAAAGTAAGGAATTAAGTGATGCTTTCTTTGTTATTGTGCACCCAAAAGGTACTTTATTGTGGGATACTGGACTTCCGGAAATGTTGGTGGGGAATGACCCATATACAACTCCAGATGGCAGCTTTACCATTTCAAGAAAGGACAGCACCTTGCAACAATTGAAATCCATCGGACTTGATTCTTCAAACGTGGACATCATAGCCTTTTCACATATTCATTTTGATCATACTGGAGGTGCAAATCATTTTCCAAATGCAAAATGGTTGATCCAACAAACCGAGGAGGACTTTATCAATAGTGATGCCATTAAGGGCAATAGTTTTTATGCTCCGGATTCGTTTTCAAAATTGAAAAATAAAAAGATTTTGAACGGGGATTATGATGTCTTTGGAGATGGCACTGTTGTGATTAAATATTACCCAGGACATACAGCAGGGCATCAGACCTTATTTTTAGATTTGCCCAATGAAGGTCCTACTATGCTATCAGGAGATATCTATCATTTTGAGGCCAACCGAGAAAACGGTATTGTACCACAATTTAATTATGATATCCCAGAAAGTGAGGCCAGTATAAAAGCTTTTGAGGAATTTGTTAAGGAAAAGAATGCCAAAGTATATATTCAACATGATAAGGGAAATTTTGACAGTATGCCAAAATCCCCTAACTATTTAAATTAAGAAACATGCTTAAAATCAATAACCTACATGCAAGTGTAGAAGACAAAGAGATACTAAAAGGGATTAACTTAGAGGTGAAGGCTGGAGAGGTGCATGCCATAATGGGTCCAAACGGATCTGGTAAAAGTACGTTGGCTTCTGTCATAGCCGGATCAGGAGAGTTCGAGATAACAAAGGGTTCGGTAGAAATGGAAGGTGAGGATATGGAAGATTTGTCACCAGAAGAAAGAGCTCACAAGGGAGTTTTCCTTTCTTTCCAATATCCTGTGGAGATTCCAGGGGTGTCCGTTACCAATTTTATGAAAACGGCCATTAATGAAACTCGTAAAGCCAATGGCCTAGAAGATATGCCCGCTAGTGAAATGTTGAAGTTGATCCGTGAAAAATCAGAACTTTTGGAGATCGACCGTAAATTCTTGTCCCGCTCCTTGAACGAAGGATTTTCAGGTGGGGAGAAAAAACGCAATGAAATTTTCCAAATGGCGATGTTGGAACCAAAATTGGCCATCCTAGATGAAACCGATTCAGGATTGGACATTGATGCCCTTCGTATTGTTGCCAATGGGGTAAACAAATTGAAGAGCAAGGATAATGCGGTGATCGTTATCACCCACTACCAGCGTTTGTTAGACTATATTGTTCCTGATTTTGTGCATGTATTGCATAATGGAAAAATTGTTAAATCCGGGGGCAAGGAATTGGCCATGGAATTGGAAGAAAAAGGATACGACTGGTTAAAACCAGAAACAGCAGTATAAAAGTAGTGAACAGCAGCGCTTTTGGCAGATGCGTCTTCCAAAGCAAGTTGAGAACTGAAAACCGAAAAAAATGGATTTAAAAGAGAAATTGGTTTCTTCCTTTATGGCTTTCGAGAATAATGTAGATGTGGACCATCCAGTACATGATATTCGTTCTGAAGCCATTAAGAATTTTGAGATTAAAGGATTCCCTACCAAAAAAGAGGAAGCTTGGAAATATACGTCATTGAACAACTTGCTAAAAGTGGATTTCAGTGTATTTCCTAAAAAGGAAACCTCCTTGGAATATAAAGATGTAAAGAAATATTTTTTACATGAAATAGATAGTTATAAAATTGTTTTCATAGATGGGGTCTATAGTTCCTATCTTTCAGAGACTACCCATGATGGCTTAGATATCTGTTTGATGAGTTCTGCCTTG
Source organism: Sediminicola arcticus (assembly GCF_040566695.1). Taxonomy (NCBI): domain Bacteria; kingdom Pseudomonadati; phylum Bacteroidota; class Flavobacteriia; order Flavobacteriales; family Flavobacteriaceae; genus Sediminicola; species Sediminicola arcticus. Next base: position 681,093 of record NZ_JBEXAE010000001.1, read on the forward strand.
AACAAACCAGACTACAAGGCGGTAATCGATGTGTATTTTAATAAAATAGCGTCTAAGGACGACTCATTGACCACCTTGAATACAGCTTTCAGTAAAGAAGGAGCCTATATCTATATCCCAAAGAATAAAGCGCCTAAAAAACCAATTGAAATCATACATTTTTCAACTGGTAATGAAGCGGCCATGATGTTACAGCCGAGAAGTTTAATTGTTGCGGAGGAAAATGCAGAATTGCAGGTGATAGAACGCCACCAGAGTTTAACTACTAATGAGGTGTTCACCAATTCGGTGACTGAGATCTTTGCGGCCAAACGTGCCAACGTAGACTATTATAAGGTTCAGAACGATAGCAGTTCGGCTACTTTGATAGACAATACCTATATAGATCAGAAAGATAAGAGTGTTGTAAAAGTACACACCTTTTCTTTTGGCGGAAAATTGACACGTAACAATTTAAATTTCTACCAGAACGGGGAATATATAGATTCTACCATGAAAGGGGTTACCATTTTAGGGGACAAGCAACATGTAGATCACCATACTTTGGTACACCATATAGAGCCTAACTGTGAGAGCCACCAAGATTACAAAGGTATTTATGGCGACAGTTCTACAGGAGTTTTCAACGGAAAGATCATTGTGAACAAAATTGCCCAAAAGACCAACGCCTTTCAGAAGAACAATAATATTTTGGTGAGCGATAAGGCAACCATTAATTCAAAGCCACAATTGGAGATATTTGCGGATGACGTTAAATGTTCCCACGGTTGTACTATTGGTCAGTTAGATGAGGATGCCTTGTTCTACTTGCAGTCTAGGGGTATCCCGAAGAAAGAAGCAAGGGCCTTGTTGATGTATGCTTTCGCCAATAATGTTTTGGCCAGTGTACGGATTCCGGAATTAAAGACAAGGATCAATAAGTTGATCGCCAATAAATTGGGCGTTAATTTAGGATTCGACCTATAATTTAGGAGTACGTCAATTATTTCTTTTAGAAGGGGCATTTATTGCCCCTTTTTTTATGAATACCCTTTCGGTTTCTAAACGAGAAACCTTGTCTTTTTTAGTTTATTTTAACGAATACAGAACTTTGTTTAAGCAGCATATAGTCAAATAGTTGTTACCTTTGTACCTATGAAAATAGCTATGATAGACGTACTAAAAATCCGTAAAGATTTTCCAATACTACAACGGGAAGTGAATGGTAAGCCTTTGGTTTATTTGGACAATGCTGCTACCTCACAAACACCGCAACAGGTGATAGATGTGATCGTGGATTACTACAGCAGGTACAATGCCAATATCCATAGAGGAGTGCATACGCTTTCACAAGAGGCTACCGATGCTTACGAGCAGTCCAGACAAAAAATACAACATCATTTTAATGCGGGTCATCCCTATGAGATCATATTTACATCTGGTACTACCCATGCCATTAATTTAGTGGCCAATGGGTTTGCATCTATCCTTAAAAAAGGGGATGAGATCATGGTATCCGCTTTAGAGCACCATTCCAATATTGTGCCATGGCAAATGCTGTGTGAGCGCACAGGAGCTATTTTGAAGGTCATTCCTATGGACCTGAACGGAGAACTGATCATGTCCGAATACCATAAATTGCTTTCCAATAAAACGAAATTGGTTTTCTGTAACCACGTGTCAAATGCCTTGGGAACGGTGAATCCAATCGTTGAAATTATTAATGCTGCCCATGAAATTGGTGCTGCGGTCCTCATTGATGGGGCCCAAGCTGCTCCTCATATTAAAGCCGATGTTCAGGCATTAGATGTGGATTTTTATGTGGTATCTGGACATAAATTATGTGGTCCTACGGGGGTTGGGGTATTGTATGGGAAAGAGGAATGGCTGCGGAAATTACCCCCATATCAGGGTGGGGGTGAAATGATTGCAGAGGTGAGCTTTGAAAAGACCACCTACGCTGATCTGCCCCATAAATTTGAGGCAGGGACTCCGAACATTTGTGGCGGTATCGCTCTGGGAGCAGCACTGGACTATATGAACAATATAGGTCTGGAGACTATTGCTGCCTATGAGCACGAGTTATTGGAATATGCAACGGAGCAACTTTTGGCCATTGAAGACTTGAAGATTTATGGGCAGGCCAAAGAAAAGACGGCTGTGATTTCTTTTAACATAGAGGGGATCCACCCCTATGATATTGGTGCTATCTTGGACAAATTAGGGGTGGCTGTACGCACAGGACACCACTGTGCCCAACCTATTATGGACTTTTATAAGATTCCAGGAACAGTAAGGGCCAGTTTTAGCTTTTACAATACCAAGGAAGAGGTGGATATTTTGGTGGCGAGTGTAAAGCGAGCCAAAAATATGCTCCAATAGCCTTTACTTTTTTTAGTATTTACCTACAAGCCCCAAAAAAAATAATATTTTTTTTGGGGCTTGTAGTTTTTGGACTACACTACGTTTATCGATGAAATGCAGTTTTTTGAAGTAGTTCTCATGGGAAATATATTTATCAATAAGCTAAGTATTTGTTAAAATATTATATATTCGGAACTGATAACTACAAAAACTAAATTGAATTATGAAAAAAGTATTTTTAGGTTTTGCGGCGTTTGCCATGGTGCTTACTTCTTGCGAGAATTAGCAAAATGAAATTAGTAATGATATCTCTCAAGAGGTGCAGGTAGATATGAGCGATTTTACATTGTTAGTTGCAGATGATGATATTGCAGGGAAATCTGCCAATGCTTTAGACAAATGCCATTCTATGAAAAACTTGGAGTATCGTCTTAAAAAGGACCCTGGTCTTCAAAAGAAAATGTATGATATAGAATACCAAACTAGAAAAGCTACAGCCATGAAATCTACCACTGGAAAGGGCAAGCCAGTCGGTGGCGGCGATGGCGGAACTCCACCACCAATTTATACAGCCCCAATTACTATACCAGTGGTAGTAAATATAATCGAAAGAAGTGAAGGAAATGTTACCCAAGCCCAGATCAGTTCGCAAATTGCCATTTTAAATCAGGATTTTAACAATAATAATCCAAGAACCAGTAACATACCAGGTGAATTTGCAGGGTTGGTTGCCAATGCGAATGTGACGTTTGCCTTAGCAAGCGTGGTGAGTATAGTAGATTCCAGAACATCCTGGGGTACTAATGATGCCATGAAGTTCTCTTCCCAAGGGGGAATAGATGCAACGGATAGTTCTAACTTTTTGAATATTTGGGTTTGTGAAATAGGAGGAGGTATATTAGGATACGCACAGTTTCCTGGAGGGTCTCCTGCCACTGACGGTGTTGTAATAGGGACTAATTACTTTGGTGAAACAGTTGCCGGAGGGATTTATGGAAAAGGTAGAACGGCTACTCATGAAGTTGGACATTGGTTGAACCTTCGTCATATATGGGGAGATGGAAGATGCAGACAAGATGATTTTGTAGCAGATACCCCATCTTCGGATGCGCCTAATTACAATTGCCCAGCTTATCCGACCGTAAATTGCCAATCAGCAGATATGACCATGAACTATATGGATTACGTACAGGATGATTGTATGTATATGTTCTCTAACGGTCAAAACGATAGAATGAGAGCTTTGTTTGTTCCTGGTGGAGCAAGGGAAGGTCTTGTTAATTAGTCAACCAACCTTTAGTTTAAAAGGCGCCAATAAAGGCGCCTTTTTTTTGTAATATTACTTGTAAATTTGAATAGAATGAAAATACAAATTTTACTCTTCATTTTTGTTCTGCCAATGATCAGTTGCTCACAAAGGACGGCAGATATCTCCAAAGTTAAATCTATTAATTATACGGCCAGTACCCGAGGTTTTTATCTGAATATTGAAATCAATGAAGAAAATATTTTGATAGAGCGAACTAGGGAAAGCGATACATCCATCAGCAAATCTTTGAGCGACGAAAAATGGCAACATTTAATCACCCTGATCTCAAAATTTGATGTCCGTAATTTGGATAAAATGGCCTCAACATCCAATAGGAGTCAAGTAGATGCCTCGGCAATAGCCATTCTGGAAGTTGAAACTGAAAATCATCTGTATTCTTGTTCCTTTGATCATGGCAGCCCCCCCGAGGCCCTAAAGGGGTTGATGGAGTACATGTTAACCTTGTCTGAAAGTATTGAATAGGTTAAAGAGTTGTTGTACCTTTGAGCAAAATTTAGTTATGGGGATAAAAGAGATACAGGATGAGATTGTAGATGAGTTTTCCATGTTTGAAGATTGGATGCAGCGCTATGAATATATGATAGAGCTCGGGAAATCTTTACCTATGATAGAGGGGCAATATAAGACGGATGACAATATCATCAAAGGTTGCCAAAGCAAGGTTTGGGTTCATGCAGAATTGCAAGAGGATAAACTAGTTTTCACGGCCGATAGTGATGCCATTATTACCAAAGGTATCATTGCTATTTTGATCCGGGTCTTTAGCAACCAAAAGCCCATGGATATCATGGGGGCAGATACTAAGTTTATTGATGAGATCGGGCTTAAAGAGCATTTATCCCCCACTAGGGCCAATGGTTTGGTCAGTATGATCAAACAATTGAAAATGTATGCCATTGCCTACCAAACACAATTAAATTAATAGACACCCAAATACTTAGGTAAACCCCTAAAAGGAAACAAAAATGAGCGAAGAAACAACGGAAGATACCCAAGAATTGGGAGAAAAAATAGTAAGGGTAATAAAGACGATATACGATCCGGAAATTCCTGTGGATATTTATGAATTGGGATTGATTTATGATGTCTTTGTCAATGAGGACAACGAGGTTAAAATTTTAATGACATTGACTTCTCCTAATTGTCCAGTTGCCGAATCATTGCCGATGGAAGTAGAGGAGAAAGTAAAATCAATAGATGCCATAAAGGATGTTGAGGTAGAAATCACCTTCGACCCGCCTTGGACCCAAGACCTTATGAGCGAGGAAGCCAAGTTGGAGCTTGGAATGTTGTAATAAGTAACCTTAAATAAAAAGCCTAAACAAATGTCTGAAATTGTAAACCGAGTGGCTAAAAGTACCTTGATCACCTTTAATTTGGAAGATCATTACCCCAAAGGGGACCGTGTGCTTTTAGATATAAAGGACTGGTTGTATGAAGGTTTTATTTTAAGGGAAAAGGATTTTAGGGCGGCCATAACCAGTCATAACTGGGAACAATACAAGGATGCCTATGTGGCCCTTACCTGTTCCAGTGATGCCATAGTTCCTGGTTGGGCCTATATGCTGATCGCTACCGAGCTACAGCCTTATGCAAAAAAAATGTTGATTGGTGATTTGGAGCAATTAGAGAGTTCTCTTTATCAGTCTATCATAGAAAAGTTGGACTTGTCCGAATATAAGGACAAACCAGTCATTATTAAAGGATGCAGCAATAGGCCTGTACCACCAAATGCTTATTTGTGGATCACTTCAAAAATGCAGACCGTTGCAAAGAGCGTTATGTATGGGGAAGCCTGTTCCTCAGTACCGCTTTTTAAAAGGAGGTAGTGTGCACTTCAAATTTGTTCTATATTTCATATTTCTTACCTTTGTTTTTTAACACTTAACACTGAAAGGAATGAGAAAAACACTTATAATCCTTGCCCTTATTGGAGGAACATTGGGAACCTATGCCCAGACTGTAGAAGAACTGAAAGCAGATATGGCTCCTAAAAAGGATTCATTAGTCGCTATCCAATCCAGGATAAATGCCATCCAGAAAAAGATTAATGCCATGCCAGGTTGGAAAATTGGTGCTTTTGGAACCATTGGTGGAAGCATTTCTGAGTTTAATAACTGGTTTTCTAAGGGTATTCCCAGTTCTTCAGCGGGGAATATTGGTTTTACTGTTAACTCTTATGCAAATTTAAAGGACGACAAATTCTTTTGGAGAAATGCGGCCAATTTAAATTTAAGCTGGGTTAAAATTGATGACAAAAACGATCCAACAGATGACGATACTTTTAGACAAGCCAATGATGTTTTTAATATTATCTCACTATATGGTCATAGGTTAAATAAAAAATTTGCCGTCTCTACTTTAGGAGAATATAGGACTACCATCCTAAGCAATTTTAATGATCCGGGATATTTGGACATTGGTGTTGGTGCCACATGGACTCCTATTGAGGATCTTGTGGTGGTGGTACATCCTTTAAACTACAACTTTGTGTTCAGTAAAGGGGATACTGTTTTTGAGTCATCCTTAGGAGCCAAAGTAGTGGCTGATTATACAAGACAAATTGGTAAAATAAGCTTTAAATCTAACCTGTCTGCTTTTCAAAGTTATAAGAGTGCTGATTATTCAAATTGGACATGGACCAATTCCTTTGGGTATACTCTGTGGAAAATGATTGGGGTAGGGTTCGATTTTGGCTTGCGTCAAAACAAGCAGGAGGCACTGAACTATGCCCTCAATAATCAGACTTTGCCAGGTCCTACACCTACCTTTGATACGGTAGATAATAAATTGCAAACCTATTGGGTCCTGGGATTAAATTATTCCTTCTAGAATTATACAATTGCATAAAAAAAGCCATCTATATAGAGGGCTTTTTTAGTTTAGTAGGGTTTGCAAACTTGGGGTTTGTCTTTGGTTAAGTACAGATTTGGGGAACCAAGCACTTTATGATAAAGGAAAGTTTTATTTGGGGTAAATGCTATTACTTAATTACAATGTAAAGATAACAATCAATTAAAAAAGCTAGTGAATATATATTGTGAAGGCTATTCATAGTGTTTGAAAAAAATATAAGGTTTGTTTTCTTCGATAAACAACAATTTATTTTTTAAAAGGACCATATATTAAGATAAAAGCGTGAGATTTTCTTGTAGGATATTATTTTCATTAAAATTTGATTTAATAAAGAAAACGGAGGATATGTGTAATGCAAAAAAGCCCTCTATAAGGAGGGCTTTTTGATAGACAAGTAGGTCTTTAAAAATTTAGTTTGGCTCCGATAAATTACCGGCATAATTCTTTAAAAGTTCAAGTGCGGAATTGGGTAACCATAACACTTTATTGCTAAAGCGATGGTTTTATTTGGGGATAAACACTATCACTTAATTTTAAATACACTTTAAAGATATGCCTTAAGTTTCTTCTGCCTAAATTTTTGATGTGAATCTATTGTAAAATGTGGTGTAATAATTAACTGTCGTTTTTTGTAGTTGAACAACACAAATATCCAAAGTTCTTTTCTCTCATATTAGTATTCGTCTAACTGCTCTGGATATAAGAAGTTGTTATAAGGAAAGCGGGTTACATGTATTTCTCTAACCTCATCGTAAACCCTTTTTCTAAATTGATCTATATTTTCTTTGTTCAGGGCAGAGATAAAGATGGCCTTGTCTCCAACTTTTTGCATCCAAGTCCTTTCCCATTCATCTATAGTGAAATGCTTCTGTGTTCTTTCGGTCATTAGATCGTCATCATCAATGGTCTCATGGTGGTACTGATCTATTTTATTAAAGACCATTATGGTTCTTTTGTCCGCACTATCTATTTCGTCCAAAATCTTGTTCACGGATTCTATTTGTTCCTCAAAGGTAGTGTGGGAAATGTCAACAACATGTAGCAACAGATCTGCTTCCCTAACCTCGTCTAAGGTGCTTTTAAAGCTTTCTATTAATTGGGTTGGTAATTTGCGTATAAATCCAACCGTATCCGTCAACAAAAATGGCAAATTTCCTATAACCACCTTACGTACAGTAGTGTCTAGGGTGGCAAAAAGTTTGTCCTCTGCAAAGACTTCACTTTTGCTTATCACGTTCATTAAGGTAGATTTTCCTACATTGGTATACCCAACCAAGGCCACCCTAACTAGGGAACCCCTATTACCTCTTTGGGTTTCCATCTGCCTGTCAATTTTCAACAGTTTCTTCTGTAACAAAGAGATGCGGTCTCTTACAATACGTCTATCGGTCTCTATTTCTGTTTCTCCCGGACCTCTCATACCAATGCCCCCTTTTTGGCGCTCCAAGTGAGTCCAAAGCCCGGTAAGTCTGGGTAACAAATATTCATATTGAGCAAGTTCTACCTGGGTGCGAGCATAACTGGTTTGGGCGCGCTGTGCGAAAATATCCAAAATAAGGGAGGTGCGATCCAAGATCTTACAGCGCAGTTCCCGTTCAATATTTCGTTGTTGCCCTGGTGAAAGTTCATCATCAAAAATAACGGTGCCTATATTATTATCGGCGACATATGCCTCTACTTCCAATAGCTTACCACTACCAATATATGTTTTGGGATTTGGGACGTCTATACGCTGTACAAATCGTTTTGAAACTTCGCCACCAGCGGTATAGGTGAGAAATTCTAATTCATCTAAATATTCCTTTACTTTTTTCTCGTTCTGTTCCCTATGGATAACTCCAATAAGGACTACTTTTTCATATTCAATTACTTTCTTCTCTATCATAGGAACAATTAAAGTACAAATCTAATGAATAGTTGCCAAGCGATTTCCGTATTTTTAAACCACAACCATAAAAAGAATGCTTTTTACACCTTCTAGATCAAACACCAAGGAAAATCTGTATACTATTGCTTTTTATAATTTGGAAAACTTGTTCGATATAAGGAATAATGATCAGATAATAGAGGAAGATCTTATACCCAAAGGGATTAAAAAGTGGACTCTAAAAAGGTATGGTAAAAAAATTAAGAACTTAGGGCTTGCAATCTCTAGGATAGGTGAGAAATTAAATCATTATCCTCCTGTGTTGGTTGGGTTATCCGAGGTAGAAAACGAACATGTTCTCATGGATCTTATAGCTACGGAGAGTCTATCAAAATCAGGGTATAGTTATTTGCATTTTAATTCTCCAGATGAAAGAGGAATAGATACAGCACTGCTATACAGAGAGAATTATTTTACATTGATCCGTACAGAAGCAATTCCTCTTAAGGTGTTTAGTTTAGAAGGAGAAGTGTATAGGACTAGGGATATATTGTATGTGTGTGGTTGTTTAAATGGGGAAGAGGTCCATTTATTCATTAATCATTGGCCCTCCCGTAGAGATGGGGCTGCTGCTACGGCATATAAAAGAATTCGTGCAGCGGATACCATAAAAGAGTACATGACGAAATTGGAGAAAATGCACTTAAATCCAAAATATATAGTAATGGGAGATTTTAATGATGATCCTAGTTCAGAGAGTGTCAAGAACCTGGTCACTTCTAAGCAATTGTATAACCCCATGGAGAAAATGCATACTCCTTTCCGAGGTAGTGTACAATATAGACGAAGGTGGAACCTATTTGATCAGATTATTGTGTCTCATAATTTTTGTAATTACGAAAAAGGAACACATAGTTTTACCCATGCCAATATATTTGATGAGCCTTTTTTAAAGGAAAGCAAAGGCAAATATAAGGGGAGTCCGTTGCGTACCTTTGTAGGGAGTAGGTACAAAGGTGGTTATAGTGACCATTTTCCTGTATACATCCAATTTAAATTGGATGTATAGCCTGCTTCGCTTAGGGTAATGGGATTTTGAACCTATTTAGTCTCTCTAAATAGGTTCAAAAAGTGATTAAGGCCTACAAAAATAATCCATTTACGAAAATAATAGTGTATTTCATCGAAAAAAATACGTTTTTTGTCGATAATGTGTGGTATTTTCCTACATTTATAATCCCAATCTTAATGAACCTACTGTTATGGATAGAAATATTCCTTTAAGTCTCCCAACTTGTAAGCGTATTTTTCTAACGCTTACACTTCTTACTTCGGTTCTGACCTTCGGTCAGAATAGGGAACAGGCATTACAAATCCAAGGGGAATATAACGTTTCTAAAATCCATTCTTTTACTTCAGAACTTAAAAAAGATTTTACTACTTCAAGGACAAAAGTATTGTCTATGGCGAAGTCCAATGGATGGAAAATTTCTGAGACTCTGGAAAATGGAAATTTTGTAGAGTTACAAGATGTTGGTCCAGATGGGTCCCCAATTTACTACAGTACTTTTAGCGATAATGTGAGCCAAGTTTCAAGAGCTAGTTCTTTATATAGTAACGGTAGCTTACATCTTGATCTTACGGGAGAGGGTATGCAGGTTGGTGTATGGGATGGTGGGGTTGCTTTAGCTACACACCAAGAATTCGATACTAGGGCAAATGTCGGCGATGCTACCAATGATATAAGTGCACATGCCACCATGGTAATGGGAACACTTATCGCATCAGGCGTTAAAGAAAAGGCCAAAGGTGTTGCTTATAAGGCTAAAGCCACTACAAACGATTGGTCTAGAGATAAAATAGAAGTATCCGAAGCAGCTGCTAATGGTCTTTTATTATCCAACCATTCTTACGGAATTAAAAGTGACCGTGTACCAGAATGGTATTTTGGATCTTATATTAAGGTATCCCAAGATTGGGATAAGATAATGTTCAACGCTCCATATTATCTAATGGTAAGTGCTGCAGGAAATTCCCAAAGAATGGGAGACAATAAGGCGCCAATTTATGGTAAGTCTTCTGATGGTTTTGACCTGATGTTAGGTTTTGCTGCTTCAAAAAATGGGGTGACGGTTGCTGCCGCAGATACCAGAATTAATACTGATGGGTCTTTGGTTTCGGCCACTGTTGCGAATTACAGTAATTTTGGTCCTATGGATGATAGTCGCATTAAACCAGACATCGCAGGCGGAGGAAATAATATCTACGCAGCCAATTCCTCAAGTGCTACAAGTTATGATACATCTTCTGGTACTTCTATGGCTACTCCAGGCATCACGGGATCTATGTTATTGTTACAAGAATATTACGAACGTTTAAATGAAAGCTTTATGAAGGCGGCTACCTTAAAAGGTATTGTACTACATACTGCTGACGATGTTGATGCTCCGGGCCCAGATTTTAAAATGGGTTGGGGAATTATGAATTCCAAAAGAGCGGCAGAACTTATTACCAATAAAGACTATACATCTATCATATCTGAAGAAATATTAAATGAAGGGGATACGTACTCTATTATTGTAAAAGCGGATGGAAATAATACACTTATCGCTTCTATTTCTTGGACCGATCCTGCTGCCGATTATGTCAATAGGGGACTATTAAATGATATTACTCCTGCTTTAGTGAACGATTTGGATATTAGGATATTAAAAGATGGAAAAGAATTTCTTCCTTGGAAATTAAGCGCAGCCAATGCTACTGACGCTGCTGCTAAAGGAGATAATAGCGTGGATCCTTTTGAGAGAGTTGAAATTGCTAATGCTTTTGGAGAGTATATCATACTAGTAACTAACAAGGGTAATTTTAAGGAAAAGTCTCAAAATTTTTCAATTATTGTTTCTGGGATTAAAACGACGGATTGTATGATCGCCGTTCCTACAGGAGTTTCTCTAGAAGAAGCAACGGAAGATGCGGTGAATATAACTTGGGATGCACAGACAGATGCACTTTTCGAAGTACAGTATAGAGAGGTAGGCATAGGAGATTGGACAACAGAATATCATTACGAAACCACAGATTCTTTAAAGGGATTGGTGAATGGAAAGTCGTACGAAGTGAGACTACGAACTTTTTGTAGTGAGAACGTTGTGTCCGCTTATTCTCCTATTATCGAATTTACCTTTCAGGGAACTGAAACCCACTTGGAAGAAGTATTTGTTTTAGAAGAGCTTTCGGTAATAGAGCCACTTAAATTATCCATCTATCCTAATCCTGCTGTGGAGCAGATTAGCATTAATGGTTCGGTTTCACAGAATGCAATGTTTTCTATAGTTAACACCATGGGTGTGACTATAAAAACAGGAGAAGCCAATCAGAAAAAGATAGATGTGGCCAACCTTTCTACCGGACTTTATATTCTTACAGTTCAGGATTTGGTCGGTGTAAAAGCCACAAAATTCTACAAGAGCTAAACCCTTTTAATATCTTCCTCCAAAAGGTATTCCTCATTTCGTAATCGCAGAAATACCTGTACGGTGGTGATCACATCTAATTCACAATATTTAATTATTCTGTCTATATCATTCTCCTTATAATACACGTCCTTCACCATACTACCGTCTATATCTTCTTTAGGAGACGGAATGCCTAAGACATTCGCCATGAGTTTCAGAGAGGTAAAATGTTTATAATCTCCAAATTTCCATAGCTCCATAGTGTCTAAATGCGGAATTTCCCAAGGCTTTTTGCCGAAAAGATCAAGTTTTGCAGGCAAATCGATTCCGTTTATGATCATTCTTCTTGCGATATATGGGAAATCAAATTCCTTTCCGTTATGGCCACAAAGTAGGTATTTGGGATGGTTGAAATAGGAGTCCAAGAGATTTTTGAATTCTTTTAAAAGACCTTTTTCTTCCCCATGAAAGCTAGTAACCCTAAGGGTTCTAGTTTCTCCCTTATGGGAAAAGTATCCAACGGAAATACATATGATTTTACCAAATTCTGCCCAGATGCCAGCTCTTTCATAAAATTCTTCAGCTGTAAATTCTTCCTTGCGTTGGTATTTAGATTTCAGTTCCCAGAGTTCCTGTTTTTCTCCTTTTAGCTGTGAGAATTTTTCGTGTTCTGGGACCGTTTCAATATCGAGGAACAGGATATGTTCTAGGCTTATTTTATGCAGCATCTAGATGTATTTTATAAAAAGACGGGTTTTGTAATTGATTGTTTAGACTGAATCTTCTTCCAAATTAAATATAAACAAAATTGGGATATTGTTTAAGTTCTATAATTTCATTATTAAATAAAGAGGTACTATAGAGCTAGGTTTTTGCAGAAGATATGTTTTTAGTGAGGTTATTTAGCTTTGGATGGTAATGCGATTTAAAAAAAACAATAAGAAAACTTAACTATAGTGAATGAACTTTCTCTGTACACACCCGTGACGATCTGCGTTATAAATAGAAAAATCAACTAGATGGTCAGTTTTTTTTAAAAAAGAGATTGTTGTTTAGCCGGACTTTCGTGTTCCAAAAGCCATTTTTTACGCTGCAAACCCCCAGCATAGCCTGTCAGGGAACCATCACTTCCTATGATCCTATGGCATGGAACAATAACCCATAGTGGGTTTTTACCGTTGGCGGCCGCAACGGCCCTTATCGCTTTGGTATCACCTAGATTTTTGGAAAGCTCTAAATAGGAAATCGTTTGGCCATATGGGATATGTTCCAAGGCTAACCAAACCTTTTTTTGGAAATCTGTTCCTTCAGGATTTAAGGTTAAACTAAATTGGGTGCGCTTTCCCTCAAAGTACTCGTGGAGTTGATAAACAGCATCTTCTAATTCTTCCGGTATTATATCGGTTAACTTCTCATCGGAATCTAATAGGGTTAGATTTGACAGTCCCATTTCATCCCCTTCCAATTTTGCGATGCCCAAAGGTGTATTTATAAAAACAGTTTCCATTAGCTATCTTCCTTGGTAGTATCTATAATGCCGGTTCGCATTGCCCTATTTTGCCAATTTTTTCGAGCTAGTTGTTGCAAGTTCTCTATATCGTCGCTTTCATCCATGATTTCCAGACCCAATAAGGTTTCTATTACGTCTTCCATGGTTACCAATCCACTTACAGACCCATATTCGTCTACCACCAGGGCTATATGTGCCCTTTTAGCTATAAATTGTTCAAATAATTTAGGGATAGGTTTGTCTCTTTCGATGACGTGAATATCCCTTTTAATTTGGGATAATGGAATGTCTCCATTTTCATTGATAATTTCTTCTAAAACCTCATCTTTAAGAACAAACCCGGAAATATTGTCCATCTTTCCGTTATACACAGGGATTCGGGAAAAACGAAGATTCTGATTGGCTTGGAAAAATTCTTTGATGCTCGTGTTTTCTGATGCCGTCTTCATAACGGTGCTTGGGGTCATAATATCCTTTGCCAAAATTTGGTCAAATTTAAGAAGGTTTTTAATGACGGTAGATTCTGATTTTTCAAAGACCCCTTCTTCTTGGGCAATATCTGCCATTGCCGTAAAATCTTCTCTGCTCAGAATACTACCATGATGTCCTTTTGTTCCTATGAGTTTGGTAAATAACTGTAAGATCCATAACAAACCTGTCCATTTAAGGCCTAATACCATCACTTTCAACGTTTTCGCACAGAAATTTGCCAATTTCTTCCAATACGTAGCACCTATGGTTTTAGGAATAATTTCTGAGGCTACTAAGATGAGAATTGTCATGATGGTGGAAACGACTCCGACCATAGCTTCTTCTGTAAAGGGAATTCCAAAAAGACTTTTTTGACTGCTTCCATAAAGTTCCACATAAGCCACTTTGGCCTGGACACCAACTAAGATGGCACCAACGGTATGTGCAATGGTGTTCAAGGTCAGAATTGCTATTAGTGGTTGGTCCACATCTTTTTTAAGCTCCTCTAAGGTAGCAGCAAATTTTTTTCCTTCCTTCTTTTTTACATTGATAAATGTTGGAGTAATGCTTAAAAGTACCGCCTCCAAGATGGAACATATAAATGATACAAGGATGGATATAATGGCAATTAAAATAAGTAAGCCCATATGTTTTTCTAAAATTCTAAGGTAAGCATAAAATGAAAAAGAGAACACCCCTTACCAATTAGTTTGTGTTATCTATTTAAAATTAAATACACTCTTGAATTATTTTAAGAGGTGTTGATTTCGTAAAATATGTGATTTAAAAATTGCAAAAAAAAGGCAGCAATAATATGTTATACCTATAAGTTTATTGTACCAATAATTATATTATATTTTAAATATTCGTGATTTATATATTTAAACTAAAGTTAGCTTATATAGTTGTAACTAATTAATATTGAATTAATAATGTGATAATATAACGCATTAAATAAAGAGTTTAAGATAGGCGCTAAGGAGCAGATGTCAGGTAGTAAATTAACTTGATCTATTCGAATATCTAGATATTACCAGCCCGTATATTTAGGAGGTTCAACGTTGTTGAGGTTGAGATATACAATCAGCTGACCTCTATGATGAGTAACATGATCCTGTAATAAGTTCAACATTTGAAACTTTGTCTTTTCACCGGCAAAGAAATCTACTTTAGTTTTTAGTTCTTCAGGATACGTGTTTAATACAGCTTGGTTAATACGTTCAAAAGCATCTTTTAGATTGGCTATGGTTTGTAATTTAATATTAGTTTTTATAGCTGTGGATCCTTCTTCCTTATCAAAATAGGTTGTTCCTAGCCACTCCATATTCTGTTGTATATGTTGTAACTGTGCTAAGAAGGTCATTTCCCTATTAGTAGGTTTGTAATCATATTTTTCAAGAGGCATGGCTTCGGCTATTTTCAATAGATAGGTTTTGGAGTTCTCCCATTTTTCCAAAAAGGTAGGTATGGTTTGATCTTGTGCATGCCCATAGCTAAATAATAAACCAATGAATATAAATAGTATCTTTTTCATTTTAAGAAGGTAGTTTGCAATTCATTAATGTGTGAAATTAATCAAAAAAAAAGCCTTTATATGCTTGATATAAAGACTTTTTAAAATATGTGATTTTTGTTATTCTTAGCTCATTAACTTCACGGCGTCTTTTGCAAAATAGCTGGCTATGATGTTTGCGCCTGCTCTTTTAATGGCCAATAATTGTTCCATCATGACAGCATCATGATCTAACCATCCTCTCTCGGCTGCTGCTTTTACCATGGCGTACTCTCCTGAAACCTGATAAACGGCTACGGGAACATCAACCGCGTTTTTAATTTCGCGTACAATGTCCAAATAGCAAAGCCCTGGTTTAATCATTACGATATCAGCTCCCTCGTCAATATCCATTTCGGTTTCCTTGATGGCTTCAAACCTGTTAGCTGGATCCATTTGGTACGTTTTTTTATCTCCAAATCCTGGAGCGGAATCTAAGGCATCCCTAAATGGGCCATAAAAAGCACTGGCGTATTTGGCACTATAGCTCATAATACCTGTATTAAACAAACCTTCTTCTTCCAAAGCTTCACGAATGGTCAATATTCTACCGTCCATCATATCGCTTGGGGCTACAAAATCTGCACCTGCCAAAGCGTGGGAAATACTCATTTCTGCCAAGACCTCTGTGGTTTCATCATTGATGATTTGTCCATCTTCCACAATTCCATCATGTCCATAAGAAGAATAAGGGTCCAAAGCCACGTCTGTCATCACTAGCATGTCTGGACAGGCATTTTTAATGGTCTTTATAGCCCGTTGCATTAACCCATCAGGATTCAAGGCCTCCGTACCTTTATTGTCCTTTAGGTTGACTGGGACCTTCACAAAGAGTAAAACGGCACCAAGCCCCATATACCAAAGTTCTTTGACCTCTTTTTCCAAATTATCCAAACTCAGTCTAAAATAGTTGGGCATAGATGGAATTTCTTCCTTAACACCTTTTCCTTCAACAACAAAAAGAGGAACCAAAAAGTCGCTTGGGGTGATAATATTTTCCCGTACTAATGTACGTATGGATTCATTTGTGCGCAGTCTTCTATTTCGTCTAAGAGGGTACATAGTATTTTTTAGTTTGAACATCAAAGATAATGCAACTTCACTTCTTTTTTAGGCCTCTTCTTCAGATGTTGATTTATTAAATTTCGAATTTTTATTCTTTGTTTTCCGCCAACCCAAGATAGACCCAATTGCTATCTTCCCGTGTAAAAGCAGAATTCTCGCTGATTACCTCGACTTTGCCATCTTCAAAATAATAGGCGTTAAAGGATACGGTACCGTCATTGTCCTTTTGGCTACCCTTTGATTTTTCCAAGACTTCCAGGCGAATCCAATTGACGGATTTGGCCCAATTGACCGCTGAATTTTTTTCTTTGGTAGGGCGAGTAGCCGAATGATGGCTGCGCATTAAATAATTCCCGTTAGCCATAACATAAGCCGTATATCTGGAACGCATTAATTGCTCTGCCGTTTTTACAGCCGATAGGTCATTGTGGGCAATTTCACAACAATCGGTATATTCTTTGTTGCTTCCGCAGTAACAATCCATACATTAATGCTCCTTTAGTTAATTAAACCCAGTCTTTTGGGGCTTTCAATACATTTAATAATTGTTCTTCTGTGCTTCCTTTTTCGGGATGATGGTCATAAACCCATTGGACATGTGGAGGCAGGCTCATTAAAATGCTTTCTATGCGTCCATTGGTCTTTAATCCGAACAAGGTGCCCTTGTCGTGAACTAAATTAAATTCCACGTATCTACCGCGACGAATCTCCTGCCAGTCCATATGTGCTTGGGTATAAGGCAATTCTTTTCGTTTTATAACAATTGGTACATAAGCTTCTAGAAAGCTGTTGCCTACTTCGGAAACAAAGTGGAACCAATCTTCCATTCCGATGTTTTCTGTAGCCTTGCAATAGTCAAAAAAGAGTCCGCCAATACCTCTAGCCTCTTCCCGATGGGTGTTCCAGAAATACTCGTCACACTTTTTTTTGTAGGTTTCATGAAATGCAGGATTATGGGCATCACAGGCCCTTTTACAAATTGTATGGAAATGTACGGCATCCTCTTCGAACAAGTAATAAGGAGTGAGATCCTGTCCTCCCCCAAACCATTGGTCCACAAGGTGGCCTTCCTTATTATACATTTCAAAATAACGCCAGTTCGCATGAACTGTTGGCACCATTGGATTTTTTGGATGGAGTACCAAACTCAGACCACAAGCAAAGAAATTAGCATCTTTGACCCCAAAATAGTCCTGTATGCTTTTGGGCAGTTTCCCATGTACACCAGAAATATTGACCCCACCTTTTTCAAAGACTTTACCGTTTTCTATCACTCGTGTGCGACCGCCCCCACCTTCCGGGCGTTCCCAAACGTCTTCCTTAAAAGTAGCTAGGCCATCAATTTCGGTTAGCTTTGTTGTAATGGTATCCTGTAGTTGAAGTATATAGTTGTAAAATTTATCTTTCATGATCTTATTAAATTGACCTGTAAGGTTTTCTTTCCGTCCTTTAAGGTTTTAAACTTAGCAGGATAAGGATGTGATTAGCCTTTATATTCCTTTACAGCATCAACAAAGGCTTTTGCATTTTCCAATGGGATGTTCGGTAAAATACCATGGCCCAAATTCGCTATATATCTGTCCTTCCCAAATTCATTGATCATTTGGGTCACCATTTTTTTTATCTCCGTAGGGGGCGATAACAATCGCGAAGGGTCAAAATTCCCTTGTAGGGTTATTTTTCCTCCGGTCAAGTATCTGGCATTTTGTGGGGAACAGGTCCAATCTACGCCTAAGGCTGCTGCACCTGAATTGGCCATTCCTTTTAGGGCAAACCAGCATCCTTTTCCAAAAGCAATGACAGGAATTTCATCTTTTAGGGCATCAATGATTTGTTGTATGTAGTACCAAGAAAATTCTTGATAGTCGGTTGGGGACAACATTCCACCCCAAGAATCGAATACCTGTACGGCGTTTACACCAGCGGCTACCTTTGCCTTTAAATAGGCAATAGTGGTATCTGTTATTTTTTGCAAAAGGGCATGGGCTACTAGTGGTTGGGTAAAACATAGCTCTTTGGCCTTATCAAAATTCTTGCTCCCTTGTCCTTGTGCACAATAGCAAAGTATAGTCCAAGGGGAGCCAGCAAAACCAATAAGCGGGATATCATCATTCAACTTTTCCTTGGTCATTTTAATGGCTTCCATCACGTAACCCAAAGAATCCTGAATATCTGGAACAATCACCCGATCCAGATCTTTTTGTGAACGGATAGGATTTGGTAAATACGGTCCAAAATTTGGTTTCATTTCTACATCTATGTTCATGGCCTGTGGAATCACTAAAATATCAGAAAACAGAATGGCGGCATCCATGCCATAGCGGCGAATAGGTTGTACGGTAATTTCCGAGGCCAATTCCGGAGTTTCACAACGGGTGAAGAAATCATATTTTTCCTTTAGTGCCATAAACTCTGGCAGGTAACGCCCTGCCTGGCGCATCATCCAAACTGGAGGGCGTTCTACCGTTTCCCCTTTTAAAGCTCTTAAGAATAAGTCGTTTTTTATGCTCATATATGAATTTTCTGACCCTAAGCGCTCTCTAAGGGCCTATTATTAAATGTTTTTATTACTTGTGCCAATATGTTTTCCACGGTTGGTTTGTTGGCAATTACAATGTTGTAGCTGTGTTTTTTTACAGCTTCGGCAGTGGTGTTTCCAATACAAAATGCTGTGCAGTTATCTAGGGAATTGGAAGCCGTATAGCTTTCAACGCCAGACGGACTATAAAAAAGGACCCCATCAAAATGGCGATCAAAGGCCTTGGGATTCAATTGGGTAATATAGACTGTAATTTCTTTAAAATTTATGCTGTCCTTTCTTAAACCATCGGGAATTTCATCCCTCCTCAGGTTTCCGCATAAGAACAAAAAGGACTGGTTTTTATAGCTTTTTGCAATTGTTTTAGCCAAATCTGCGCCATAATTGGCTAGTTCTATCACTTTTAGGCCATTTTCTTCCAAAAAGGAAGCGGTCTTTTCACCTACGCAAAAGCAGTTAAATTGACTTTTGTCTATATTTTTCTCATGCTCTAGATTTTGCAGATAAGCAGCAACAGCATTCTGACTGGTAAAAATGAGGTTTTGGATGTCGCCATCCATAGTAAAGGGTTGGTGTTGAATTTTTATGGCGTCATACGAGACCACGGCAATCCCTGCGTTCAGCAAACGTTCCTTTTGTGCAAGGGTCAGGATTTTTGTGGAAAGTATTGTCTTCATAGGTGTATCAACTTGCCTATTCCCTGAGCAAAGGAAACGGTTAGTTTTTCATTGCTTTTTTTATAGAAGCCATCAGCTCGCTTCCGCCTTGTTCTAATATTTTTTGGGCACAGCTTTTACCAAAATGTGTTGCTTGAGCCACTGGAATGCTTTTTTCGATCTCTAGTTTTTGGGTGCCGTCCAAAGAAAAGAGGACCCCTTTAAAATGTAACGTACCGTCATTTATTGTCGCTAGTGCTCCAATAGGTGCGGTACAACCCCCTTCCAATGTTTTTAAAAACGCCCTCTCTACCGTGGTGCAGATTTCTGTTTCTGAATGGTTCAATTTTGCTAAGGCCTCTCTACAAAAAGAGTCGTTTTCCATGGCGGCAACCACCATAGCTCCTTGTGCAGGTGCTGGAACCATCCAATCCAAGGCTAAGAAATGTGCGGGTAATAGGTTGATGCGTTCCAAGCCGGAGGCGGCAAAAATTGCGCCGTTCCAGGTATTGTCTTGTAGTTTTTGCATACGGGTGTTTACATTGCCCCTAAGGTCTACCACATTATGTGAGGGGTACTTGTTGAGCCATTGTGCCTTCCGTCTTAAACTTCCTGTAGCGATGGTTCCTGATGTATTTAGAAAATCCAATCCTTTGTGCACCATAATGTCTTCTGTCCGTGCGCGTTCCAAAACAGCGGCTTGCACCATCCCCAAAGGAAGAGCGGTAGGCACATCCTTCATGGAATGTACTGCGATATCAATGGTATCATTGATCATGGCAATATCCAACGTTTTGGTGAAAATGCCTGTAATACCAAGCTCGTACAAAGGTTTGTCCAGAATAATATCTCCTTGGGATTTTACGGGCAAGAGCACAGATTCGTATCCTAAAGCGGTTAGCTTGTCCTTAACGGTATTTGCCTGCCATAGTGCCAATTCACTATCGCGCGTACCAATGCGAATCACTTTGTTCATTTAGATTCTATTTCTAATTGAAATACTTTTTGGATAAGATCAAGGCTAATGTCTGCATCGGTATCATCTCCCTTCAGGTGGTTGGCGAAATGGGTGGTAATTTTTTGAATGAAGCGGTCAGATATGATTTCTGCCTGAATTGAATTGAAATCGGTCAGTTTTTTGCTTTGGAAATCTAGTTCCTCATCCTTCATCGTCTTAAGCTTCTTTTTCAAGGCTTTGATAACAGGGGCAAATTTTCTGGTCTCCAACCATTTGATAAAATCGTTCTTGGTCTCTTCAATAATGACTTCCGCCTGTGGGATAAATTGCTTCCTTCGTTCTAAGGTCTTATCCGTCATTTGGGAAAGATCGTCTAGATGCACAACTGTAACATTCTCCATGGCCGCTACATCGTCAGAAACGTTCTTGGGGATGGAAAGGTCTAAGATCAACAACGGCTTTTTGGTATAGATCAATTCCTTGGAAATGGTAGGAGATTGCGCGCCCGTGGCCACTACTAATACGTCTGTGGTGCGTATTTCTGTCTGTAGGTCCCCATAATCCTTTACTAATAAATTGAACTTGCCGGCAATCTTTTCTGCTTTGTCTTTAGTACGGTTGATGAGGGTGATATGGGTGTTCTTGGTGTGTTTTATTAAATTTTCACAAGTGTTGCGACCAATCTTCCCGGTCCCGAAAAGCAAAATATTCTTTTCTGAAACGTTGGGCACATTGCTCATAATGTATTGTACGGAAGCAAAGGCCACGGAGGTGGCACCAGAAGAAATCTCGGTTTCATTCTTAATCCGCTTGCTTGCCTGTATGACTGAATTGCATAAACGTTCCAAAAACGGATTTGCAATTTCCAAACGTTTAGATCTTGTGAAACTTTGTTTTAATTGGGCGATAATCTCAAAATCACCCAAAATCTGACTATCCAATCCAGTACCTACTCGGAACAGATGGCTGATGGCATCATTGTTCTTGTAGACATAGGCTACTTCTTGGAATTCTTCAACGGTACCGTTGGTATTGTCGCAAAGTAATTTGATTAGTTGATAGGGGTGCTGTGCAAAACCGTGCAATTCTGTACGGTTACAGGTAGATGTTACCAAAAGGCCATCAATATCCTGGTCCTTGGCCTGCCTTAACAGATTCTCCATCGTTTCCTCTTCCAAACTGAACTTACCGCGAACCTGGGCATCTGCCTTTTTGTAGTTCAGCCCTATGGTATAAAAAGAGTTATGTTTGGAAATATGGTAATTCTTCATACAATCCTTTGAATCGACCACAAAATTAAATTCATAAAAGCGATAAAAGTAACGCTGTAGGAACAATAAGTATCGATTCAAGTTTTTTAACGTCATTTTTAGATCATATCCGGCCATATATATTATTTTTGTTGGGGTTAGGACGTTACCATCCAAAATAATTTAGAACGTTTCTAAATAGATTAATCTTGTAGAAAAAGGAGTATGGAAACAAAAAATATCGCTGAAGGTTCTTTTGAGGAAGTATTTATTGAGGACGGATTTTATGTACTTAAAATTCAGAACGATGCCCCTCATATAGAGAAGGTTACGCGCCAGATAGATAGTTCCTTCATACAGTTTCATTTCTGTTTGAAGGGGAGTGTTAAATTCATTTTCAATGATGGGCGGTATGCTTTGGACGTATCAGAGGAAAACTCCCTACTGTTGTACAATACGCAAATGGACCTGCCCCTGAACTTGGAACTCAACCCGAACTCTTGGTTAGTTTCCGTGGTAATGACCATCCGTAAATTTCATTCCCTATTTTCCAAGGAGGCCAATTATATTCCGTTTCTAAGTGCGGAGAACAAGGATAAGAAATATTATACCCAAGAGGGGGTGACCCCAGCTATTGCCGTTATTCTAAGTCAGATCATGAATTATCATCTGCACCGGTCCATTAAGGAACTCTATATAAAAGGCAAGATCTATGAACTCATTGCCCTTTACTTTAACCGGAGCGAAGATGCCGATGTGGAGCAATGTCCGTTCTTGGTAGATGAGGACAACATTAAACGTATCCGCAAGGCCAAGGAGATTATGATTTCCAGAATGGCAGAACCGCCCACCTTGGCAGAACTGTCCGAAGAAATAGGACTCAGCCTTAAAAAATTGAAGGAAGGGTTCAAACAGATTTATGGGGACAGCGTCTACAGTTTCTTGTTCGACTATAAGATGGAGTATGCCCGTAAGATGTTGGAATCTGGTATGCACAATGTAAACGAGGTAGGCCTCAAAGTAGGGTACAGTACCGCTAGCCATTTTATAGCGGCCTTCAAGAAAAAGTATAGCACTACCCCAAAAAAATACCTGATGTCTTTGGCCAATGGCTAGGGCGCTTGCGCCTTTTGGTATTGGGTTTTGGAAATTGAAAAGGGGACGTGGAATTTGTCTCTTCTTGGAGGAATTCTCTCTTTTTAATTAATAATTTGAATTATTCACTAATTTTTATTGATGCCATTTAGTTATCAATAAGGCTCTATTTATACCCTATATAGTGCCTTATTAATGCTTTTGGGTATTAAAATGGTGTTTTATTGTATTTATCTTCCTATGTGTGGTGTCAATTTTTGGGCTAAAACATGCAGATTTATTTTCTACTATTTGGGAAGCGTACTATCGTATTATTTTCTATATTGTTCCTTATTGTAAATTGTTTTGATAGCAATAGTGTTAACTTTATACGGTGTTACTAAATACTAGATAGATGAAGAACATACAATTAAAATCATTCGCAAACGGAGAAATAAACCTAAAAGAGAAATCGGTTGAATTTGACGATAAAAGTAGTAGAGTGAATAAAGGAATCTTTAAAATTTATCATTTCATATTTTTATTTTTTGGAATTTATCAAATTTACTCTGGAATCATATCAGAAAGAGAGATTCAAATAATTTTGAGAATTATATCAGGAATTTTATTAATCTCGATTCCTGCATTGTTTTATCATTCTAATTTTATCAGAACAAATAAAAAGGAAATTGAACTGGATGAAATTAAGGAAGTAAAAATGAAAAAAATTTTTGGAGAAATTTTGATTGACTTTAAGTTGAAAGATAACTCTACAAGACGAGTTTATAATATTAAAAATATGACCGATTGGAATTTAATTAAAAGCTACCTGACAGAAAGAAAAATTATGTGCTTGAATTAAAAATATTTGGTAATACCGTATAAAATTAATTCCTAGTGCAACCCTACTTAAGTGGGACTCGCGGATTTTCTATTCGGTTTGTAGTTGCTAAACTAGGTGCTTAAAAGATGCAAATAATCTTATATCAACCGTTACTAACATAGCCATTTAATACTCCTTGGCAAGAAAATTGATTAATAGCTACTTAATTAAGAATAAAGCCATTTCAAAAATGACAAAATTACTTTCCTTTTTAATACTACTTTTATCAGTCGTCTCTCTTTTCGGGCAAACTGGTTTTGAGGAAATAGACAGCGCTTCCCAAAAGGTGTCCAAGGGATTAAAAACTGTAGATGAAATTGCACTTTATCTCACCAAGGATCTTAAACAAAAAGAAGAGAAAGTTAGGGCCATTTATATTTGGGTGACCCATAATATCCAATACGATATGGCTTTGGTCAATAATCCCATTACTTATACAGAAGAGACGAATATTGCGGATGAGGCCCTAAAAAACAGAAAAGGGGTTTGTGAACATTATGCCCAACTCTTTAACCGCATGTGCACTGCTATTGGGATCACCTCCTATGTGATTTCTGGTTATACCCGCCAGTCCGAAGGTGCCACCATAGACCCACTGAACCATGCATGGACTGGGGTAGTCATAAATAACCAATATTACTTGGTAGATGCCACTTGGGATGCAGGATATTTTGATAAAAGCACCTATGTACACGAGTTTCAGGACGAGTTTTTTCTGCTAGAGCCAAAAGAATTTATAAAAACCCATATGCCTTTTGACCCTATTTGGCAGTTTCACAACAATCCCATCACCCATACTGAGTATATGATCGAGGATTTTTCAAAACTGAGTCGCGTTGGTAATTATACGTTTCGTGATTCTATAGCAACAATGATCGCTTTGGATACAATTTATAGGATTGAAAAAAGCATTGCTAGGATTCAAAAGGCTGGGGTGACCAACACCCTCATTCAAGAAGAAATAAATGCCAATGAAGAGTTGTTAGAATATTACAAGTACAATAGCTGGCTTGAAAGTTTCAATAACTTCAATGGAGAACTTATAACCGCAGTAAATGAGATCAATTTGGCGGTAGCCTATCACAATTCCTTTTCCAGAGCCATTAACAAGAAGCGAGGCAATGCCCATGGAGAAGAACAGGAGATGAGTGAATATCTCAATAATGCTCAGGAACATATCACCAAAGGAAAGGAGCTCTTAAAAATATCCAGGTCTCAGATCTGGGCTTTGGAATATTCGGGGAAACGTAAAGAGCAAATAGTGAACACCAAAACCAACAAAAAAAAGCTCCTCGACTATATTTCCCAATTAGAGCAAACCGTCCTAAAATTGGAACCTTCCATTAAAAAGAACCTGGAATTTTACAAGGACTAGTCTTTTGCCACAGCAACATTTAATTTTTTTTTAAGAACACCCTTTGTGTCAATCGGTGCACTGAATCTCTATCTTGCGTTGCTGATAAAACAATCATCCTATGATTAGGGAATTGATTGTTTGTAGGTAGCAAAGTCAACTATGGAAACAGTAAAAACAGATATTATAATTATTGGTGCGGGATTAACTGGACTCACCTTAGCTTATTATTTAAAAAAACACCACATAAATGTGGTTCTCATAGAGGCGAGGGAGCGTTTAGGGGGCAGAATATACACCAAACAAAACCCAAATAATCCACCTTTAGAAATGGGGGCCACATGGATAAGCCCACAACACACGCTTTTGTTGGAACTGCTCCAGGAACTGGGATTAAAAATCTTTGAACAGAAAATGGGGGATACAGCCATATACGAGGCCTTTTCTACGAGTCCCTTTCAGTTGGTAAGCCTTCCCAAGTCGGACACCCCTAGCTACAGAGTACAACATGGAACCCAACAGATCATTGAAAAACTGGCCTCTAAAATCGACCAAAAACAGATGTATACCTCTCAAGTGGTACAATCCATTGTAAAAGAAGGAAATGCAATTATGGCAACATCGGAAACCCATAAATTTGTAGGGTCAATGGTGATTTCCACAATACCTCCTTTGTTGTTTGCAAACACCCTTACAGTAAGCCCATCGCTACCCAATGATTTGAAGGAAATTGCCCAAAGAACCCATACCTGGATGGGAGATTCCATCAAAGTTGCGCTCTCGTACAAAGAAAAATTCTGGGATCAAAAACAGTTGAGTGGCACCATCTTCAGTAATGCCGGACCCATTTCTGAAATGTATGACCATAGCAATGTGGAAGATTCTCTATTTGCCTTAAAAGGGTTTTTTAACGGAGCTTATTTTGCTATTTCCAAAGAAGAGCGATTACAACTGGTTCTAGACCAATTGGAAAAATATTTCGGCAATCAGGTAAAGGATTTCCTAAACTATGAGGAGCTAGTTTGGAAAAATGAACCCTATACAGCTACTGAGGCTTCTGGCTACATCTTACCACATCAAAACAATGGTAATGCAGTTTATCAAAAGGGATATTTGGATAATACGTTGTTTTTAGTGGGTACGGAAACGAGCCCTATAAATGGTGGTTATATGGAAGGAGCGGTGCATAGTGCAAACTATTTGTATACTACGTTGAAGTCAAAAGGGTTGCTTGGCCAATTGGTATAACATTCTTAAAATCGCACAAGTTGTAGATGGGTAAAGTTTCTTATCTTGAACCTTATATTTTAGGGTAAAACCCAACTAAAAATAGAGGAATGAAGATTAATGATTTTAAATTGGAACGCTATTTTGGGAAACACGAGTTTACGGCAAAATATATGCTTTCTAGTTCCGATTGCGATGGGTATGAAATGAAATATGTATTGGATCAGGCAACAAAGCAGGAGCTCGATCTTTGGGAAGGAATAACGCTGGGATATTCCGAAAGCGAGGGAAATTCTATATTGCGAGAGGCTATTTTGCAACATTATACTATAAAGAGCCTTGAAAATGTGATTGTAGCCACTCCCGGGGAGCTTAATTTCATTAGCATGAACGTGCTCTTGGGAGCATCAGATCATGTGATCACGGTTTCGCCTTGTTACCAATCCTTATACGAGGTGGTGAAATCCCTTAACTGCGAACTTTCCTATTGGCAGCCCAATCCAGAAAATTGGGAGTTTGATACTGATGATCTGGAAAAGTTGATTCAGAAAAACACCAAGTTGATCATCTTGAATTTTCCGCACAACCCAACGGGAAGCTATATTTCGCCCGCTCAATTGAATGAAATGATTGCTTTGGCAAGAAAGCATGACATTTATATCTTCTCAGATGAAATGTATCGTAAACTTATCATCAGTGATGTTCCCGAGTTGCCTCCTATTTGTGATCTATATGAAAAAGGGATAAGTCTGTGGGGGACCTCTAAATCTTTTGGATTAGCTGGTCTGCGTATCGGATGGCTTGTTTCCCAAGACACTAATTTTCTTCAAAAAGTAATTGCGTTCAAGGATTATCTGAGTATTTGTAATAGCACACCTTCTGAAATATTATCCATCATCGCCTTGAACCATATGGACAAGTTCCTACTACCCAATATTGAAAAAATCAAAAGGAATATGTCTGTATTTACCAAGTTTGTTGCAGAACATGATATCATCTCCTCCTTTATTCCCCCAAAAGCAGGATCCATTTCTTTTGTAAAACTGAACATTAAAACATCCTCTTTGGATTTTAGCAACCAATTGGTGGAAGCAACGGGGATAATGACGGTGCCTGCAGAAATGTTCGAATATCCGGGGAAATATATTAGGGTGGGATTTGGAAGAAAGAATTTGCCTGAAGTATTGGACGTTTTTGGGGCATATCTAAAAACCAAAAGGGATAGCCTTATCATGTAATAGTTAAAAGGGCAACTATTTACAGGAACTTTTTTGAATAGAGTTCTGGGCAAAATGGCATTAGAATATTAATTTTAAGAAATGAACAATGCGAGCAGCAATTTTTGAGAAGTTCCAAGGTCTTATTAGCGTACAAAATGTTGCAGATCCTACACCAAATGAACATGGAGTTGTAATTAAAGTGAAAGCTACAGGACTTTGTCGCAGCGATTGGCATGGTTGGATGGGACACGACTCGGATATCATATTGCCCCATGTCCCAGGTCATGAATTGGCAGGAACAATAGCCGCTATTGGTAAAAATGTTCGCAATTTTAAGGTGGGTGACCGTGTCACTGTTCCTTTTGTTTGTGGGTGTGGTACTTGTGGCCAGTGCATTTCTGGGAACCACCAGGTATGCGATCATCAATCTCAGCCTGGGTTTACACATTGGGGTTCGTTTGCAGAATACGTAGCCTTAGATTATGCAGACACAAACTTGGTACTACTACCAGAAGAGATCACTGATGTAACAGCAGCTACCCTAGGTTGTCGGTTTATCACCTCCTTCAGGGCCATAGTGGAACAAGGAAAGGTAACTGGGGGTCAGTATGTGGTGATTCATGGTTGTGGTGGGGTTGGACTCTCTGCCATAATGATTGCCAACGCTTTAGGAGCACAGGTGATTGCCGTGGATATTAATGAGGATACCTTAGATTTTGCAAAACAAATGGGGGCTATGGCCACGGTCAATGCAGCCAAGAGTGCTGATGTGGTCGGGGAGATCAAAGCCCTCACCAAGGGAGGCGCTCATGTCTCCATGGATGCCCTTGGAAGTCAGGCCACTTGCTTTAATTCCATTGCCAATCTGAGAAAAAGAGGGAAGCACATACAGGTTGGACTAATGACGGGGAACCATCAACACCCAAAAGTACCCATGGATAAGGTATTGGCCAATGAGCTAGAGATAATAGGCAGTCATGGCATGCAGGCTTTTAAATATCCTGAAATGTTGGACATGATCAAAAACGGGAAATTGCATCCCGAAAAACTCATAGAAAGAATCATTACGCTTCAAGAGGCGACCATCGCCTTACCCAATATGAACACGTTTCAGCATAAGGGGGTGTTGGTGATCAATTCATTTTAATCGATAAAATCAAAGAAAAAATTAAAACGAAGTTTTATGTCCAGTCAGCATTATGATGTAATAGTCGTAGGGATAGGTTCCATGGGAGCGCCAACCTGTTATAATTTGGCCAAGAGAGGGGTAAAGGTACTCGGTTTGGAACAGTTTACAATTGTACATGAAAACGGATCCCATGCCGGACAGAGCAGGATGGTGCGAAAGGCCTATTTTGAAAACCCGGATTATGTCCCTTTGTTAGACACAGCGTATGCCTTATGGGAGGAATTGGAAGAAATTACAGGCCAAAAACTATTTCATAAAACAGGCTTGTTCTATACAGGACCTAACCAGAATAATTTGCTAGAAGGGGTTAAGTTATCCGCTCAGAAATATAATATCACCATAAATAATCTAAATGAATCAGAGTGTTTAAAAAAATTCCCAAGCTTTAAGCTGACAAAAAATTATGAATATCTTTTTGAACCAGATGCAGGGTATGTGGTCCCGGAACAAATTATAAAGCTTTATACCAAATTGGCAATAAATGAAGGCGCTACCATTTTGGAAAATCAATTGGTGGAAGCTTGGAGTGATACTGAAAATGTCGTGAGCGTTAGGACTAAAACCGCTACCTATATCGCTGATAAAATTATTTTTACTGCGGGCGGATTTACGAACAACCTATTTCCTAAGGGAAAAAATCAATTGGTACCCCGTAGACAGGTAACTTGTTGGTTTCAACCTAAAAAGCCGTCGCTGTTTACCAGTGAAAAATTTCCTTGTTTCTTATATACCACTCCAGAACTACCAGGAGCGTTTTATGGCTTTCCCTTGCTTTCTACTGGGGATATGAATAGTAAAATGGGAATAAAAGTTGGCTATCATTATCCTGGGGAGGTCATTGATCCTTATACATTGCACAATTTTGATCATGAAAAGGAATCGAAGCTGATCAAAGAATTTATGCACAGCTACATTCCCGATGGGTATGAGTCGGTCTTGTCCACGAAAAGCTGTATCTATACCTATACAGAAGACGGAGATTTCATTTTGGAAAATCATAAGGACTACCAAAATGTTAGTATAGCTTGCGGGTTTAGTGGTCACGGATTTAAGCTAGCGCCCTTAGTAGGGGAGATTTTGGCAGATCTTAGCCTTGAAGGTAAAACAAAACACCCTATTGGATTTTTATCCTCTAATCGGTTTTTGTAATTGAAACCTACTTTAGATATGAGAGCCAAGGAATTGGTTTGCTGATCCCCAACTAATCCCATGAAACTTCTAAAAAAGGCATTAGTTTTTCTGCCAATATTTCTTATAGGTATGTAGCTTTTAATTGTTCTTTTTAGTCCCTATTTTAGCATGTCTTTAAACTCTCAGCGATATTTCCTCAAATTTTAATAGAGCATTAAATTAAATTATGAATCCAGACGAATTTCGAAAACAAGCCCATCTGATGGTAGAATGGATGGCAGATTATATGGAACATGTGGAGGACTATCCCGTAAAATCACAAGTCGCTCCCAAAACCATATACAACCAGATAGAATCCAGTATCCCAGATCATGGTCAAGAAATGGAGGCTATTTTCAAAGACTTTAAGGAGGTAGTACTCCCAGGAATTACCCATTGGCAGAACCCCAATTTTTTTGCCTACTTCCAGGCGAATACCAGTCCGCCTTCCATCTTGGCAGAAATGCTCACCGCCACTTTGGGGGTGCAGGGCATGAAATGGGAAACCTCTCCAGTAGCTACGGAATTGGAGGAGAAAATGATGGAATGGTTAAGGGATGGTATTGGAATTCCGAACGAATGGGCCGGAGTCATACAGGATTCGGCTTCCATGGCTACCCTATCGGCTATACTAACAGCTAGAGAACGTCTATCCGATTACCAAGTCAATGAAAATGGTTTTGAAGGATTTACCAAGTTGAGGGTATATTGCTCGGACCAAACCCATTCCTCTATAGAAAAGGGAGCTAAAATAGCTGGTGTTGGGAAGAAGAATGTAATCAAAATTCCCACGAATGATTTATTGGAAATGCGATCGGGCCTGCTACAGGAGCAAATAGAAAAGGATATAGAAGAAGGTTATCATCCCTTGTGCATTGTAGCTGCTTTAGGGACCACAGGAACCATGGCCATGGATCCCTTGGAAGCTATAGGGAGAATCGCAGAAAAGCATGGAATTTGGTTGCACGTGGATGCTGCTTATGCCGGTGCTGCCTTTTTATTGCCAGAATATCAAGGGCTAATGAAAGGTATTGAAAAAGCGGATAGTTTTGTATTCAACCCCCACAAATGGTTGTTCACCAATTTTGACTGCACGGCCTATTTTGTAAAGGATAAGAAGGTACTTTTGAATACTTTTTCCATCTTGCCAGAATACCTCAAAACGGCATCGGATGGTCTGGTGAACAATTATTGTGATTGGGGTATTCCATTGGGAAGACGTTTTAGGTCACTAAAATTGTGGTTTGTGATGCGGCATTATGGCATGGAGGGATTACAAAAACTATTGCGACTTCATATAGATCTGGCTATGTGGCTAGAAACTGAAATTGATAAGAATTCTTCTTTTGAACTTGTAGTTCCCCGCAGTATGAATCTGATCTGTTTCCGATACAGACCATATGAAATTGAAGATGAGGATGCGATTAATACTATTAATGAGCAACTGTTACAGCACCTAAATGCTATGGGTAAGCTCTATTTGACGCACACCAAGATCAATGGCATATATACTTTGCGCATGTCCATAGGGCAGACCAATGTCGCAAAATCTCATGTGGAAAAGGCATGGGAAACTATACAAAAGGTAGCTGAAGAAATAGCAATGAACAAGAAAATAGAATAGATGTACCAATGAACGTAGCAAAGCAAAATTTAATAAAAGCGGAACGGAAGGCAGAGGCCTTGTTCGATGAAATTGAAAATAGAGGGCTCATGCAGCCTGGAAAAACAGAAAAAGAACTGAATAGCGATATTTTTAACCTGGCTTTTGAGCTCTATGGGATAGAAAAGTATTGGCATAAGAGGATTGTTAGGGCTGGTAAGAACACCTTAAAGCCTTATGATGAAAACCCCGATGACCTTACTTTACAAGAGGACGATATACTTTTTATAGATTTTGGGCCGATTTTTGATGAATGGGAGGCAGATTTTGGACGAACTTACGTCTTGGGTAATGATCCTTTAAAACATAAGATCAAAAAGGATACCGCTTTAGCATGGGCAGAATGCAAGGCTTATTTTGATACCCAAAAGGAAATAACCGGAGCGGAATTTTATGCCTATGTAGTGGATATTGCCCAGAAATATGGATGGCAATACGGAGGGGAAATAGCCGGACATTTAGTTGGCCATTTTCCGCATGAGAAATTGGAGAAGGAGATAAAAACCAACTATGTGCATCCCAAGAACTATCAAAATATGCTATCACCTGATACCAAGGGCAATAAAAGGGAGTGGATTTTGGAAATTCATTTTGTGGATAGGGAAAAGGAAATAGGGAGTTTTTATGAGCAACTACTTACCTAATATAAAGTTTTAGATTGGTCTTTGTGTTTGCAAAATTTAACCGTGCCTTAATAGGTATGGGATCTACAGTTTTGGGCTATGGGCTTATACTTTTATAAAACGTAATTATTTAAATGAAAAAAATAACATGAAGCATATCCATTTTAATAAGTTAAATCGATTTCAATCGATTATTCTACTATTGATTGGGCTACTCCTAATCTTGATCGGATTTTATAAAAATTATCTAGGGGAAGGGAGCCTATGGACCACCACTTCCACTGTAATAGGGTATTTATTTTTTGGCCTCCACTTCAGTAAAATGTTCTGGTATAAAAATTATGTAGAATGGAATAAAAAGGGAATTGTCTATAAGATTAAAACGCGATTTGGAAAAACCCTAAGGTTCAATCAAATTGGAGGGGCAGTACTTAAAAAGGATATGCTGTTCATCACTTTGACCGATGGTTCCCTAATTGAGATCAATTTACATGAGGTGTTTCCGGAAGACCAGAAAAAGCTACATGAAATCTTTGTTAAGAAAGGGTAGTACTTGTAAAATGGATTACTATTTACCAAACCGAACACTTGGTTGGTTTTGGTTCATACTAAAATCGAACTGGAGACAATTGTTAAGGATGTAAAACAAAGAGCATCGCTAACCTGCGCCATTACGTAAAGAATATTCAAATAATTTGCCAATAATAAACTAGGTGGTTTGTATAACGATTCTGCAATGACTTCCTTTTTATAGCGGCCTGGCTATCATAATGCCCGTATTGCTTTTAATCTTTTTAAGATAATCTATCAAAGGAACATCTGAGACCTCTACCTCCATAGATCCTGTAGAGGCATGTAATAAATGAATACGCCCATCTGCTCCCCTGGTGGCAAAGCCGGTATGGGTAATATCTAATCCTTTTATGGAAGTGGTCAACGCGATGATATCTCCGGATTGTATAAGATGTTCATTTGCTGCTATACGGTCCTGTTGTAAAATACAGATAGTTTGGCCGTTGAGTTCCTGTTCTGTTTGCTTTATTTTTTCAAAATTTTGATTGTTTTTTAAAAAAGGATAGAGTTCCCTGTGGGTTCCCATAAAATTGATTTCTTTATCCAGGGTAATACCTCCTATATCCTTTGTTATATCTTTGACCAAACCTTTCTTTTCGTTGTTTTTGATCCATTGGGAAAAGTAATGGAGTCGAGACGGATATCCATCCAGCTTACCATCTAAGTATCTAATCTCTTCCAATGTCTTGGTGTAGGTGTCAAAGTCGGTTTTTTGGTTCCTGACCATAGTGCCAAAGGCCAGTACATTTTCCACATAAGTGGTACAATCCAATCCTTGCAGATTAACCACCAAGGCTTCAGTTGTTCCAATTTCCAAAGTTTTGGCTACATAGGGGATGCCAAAGAACGTTTTACCAACAGCAATTAAAAGGGCGCCATAAGTGGGCTGTTCTTTAAGTTGCTGCAGTGCCGTAATTTTATTTTCAAAAGCTACCTTGTCCTTTTGGGAACAAACCACTTCTTGAGCTAAAATGGGTTGGATCAAAAGAATGAAGGTTGTTATAAGAAGTGATTTTTTCATTGGGCTTTTGATTTTAAAATCCAAACTGATTAAAGGTACTAAATTGATAGGGTCGGTAAACAACGGCACGTTGCCTATCTTTCAACATAAACTCTTCGGTAACTAATTCTATTAGCTCCTTGTCTGTGTCGGTATCCTCAATGCGGATCCCTTGGCTCTTATAAAAAGGAATCGTATGAAGGTCATCTGTATTTTTATATACCACTAAGTACATTTTATATCCATCGTCATAATCTTGATTATTCCGCAATTTAAAATAATAACCTGTATATTCTGAATCTCTATATGCTATTGGTCTTTGGGTGATAAATAGTATTTTATTTTGCGTTTCATCATATTGTTCTTGATCAAAAAATGAAGCTTCTGCCAGCTGTTGTTGTGTCCTTAATTTTAAAGGGAAGAGAAAGAGTTTGCCTAAATTTTTTAGCTTCTTGAACAAGAGAGATCTGCTGTTTATATCAGTAGCTAAGGAGTCAATCATTCCAAAGGGTATGTTTTTATTGTCCTTCGCTAATAAGGCAACATAGGTGGTTCTTATTTTTGGATCGCTACTGAGTAAGAGACGATTAAAAAATTGCTGTACCTCTTTGTCTTTTATAAATGGGTAAAGCAGTATTTCATAGTCTTCCAAAATATTCGTGTTCTGAATTTGGGTATTACTAAAAAATCGCTTTTGACTATCTGGAGAGACCCATTGTCCCAAGTGCCTTTTAAGCTGTAATTTGGCATCATTTAAAATTTGCATCCTGTATTTTTTATAGCTTTTAGACTTTATAAACCCTTGGGTTAATAGATCGGCTAAAACGGAAAATATGGGTCCATTATATTCTTCAATAGTACTATAGTCCAAAATTTGAGGATATAATTTTTTTGCCAGTTCAAGGTTCTCCATATAGGGTTTAAATATGGTATAGATTTCCAGTTTATTGGAAACTAAGGGCAAGTCTTTGGACATTAGTTCTAATAGAAGCTCCGTGGAGTAATCGTCTCCTCTTTTAGAAATTGCCTGCAATATTTTGGTTTGGGCATTAGAGTTGTTGTAGGAGTTTACGTAGAGGTCTCTAAAGAATGGAAAAATAGCTGGGTCGTCTATTTCACCCATTTTTTGGATCAAGGTAGCCTGTATATTTTTTTGATCTTCCTTAAAATTAAATTCTGAAATGTAATACATAAGAGAATCTAAATGCTTGTTCGAAAATAGCAGAAAACGGATGCCATCTGTACTGATACTATCTTTTTCTCTCAGTGCCCTGAAAAAGTCTGGGACTTTAT
Source organism: Sediminicola arcticus (assembly GCF_040566695.1). Classification (NCBI taxonomy): domain Bacteria; kingdom Pseudomonadati; phylum Bacteroidota; class Flavobacteriia; order Flavobacteriales; family Flavobacteriaceae; genus Sediminicola; species Sediminicola arcticus. Next base: position 716,214 of record NZ_JBEXAE010000001.1, read on the forward strand.
CCTCCATGAGATCTCTACCAATAAGGGTATCTGTAGGTTGAAAATTAGTATAGAACTCCGTTATATAACGACTCGGGGCGCCAAGGGTATCCAAGTTTGTTTTAAGCTCATAAAGTAGTCCCCCTTTTGATATGTTTTTTATTAAAATTCTCGTTGAACTAGCGGTATCTCCTAAGGTAAGATTTAGTTCTTGATATCCTGTGGGAGAAATGGATATCTTTTCATCATAGATGGCAAACTTACCATTAGAATAGAGCTTTTTACGGAGAGCCCAAACAGAATCAATATTTGGGAACATTAAAAAATCATGCGCCTTACTTACTTCAACGGTAATAGTTTCATTGTTCTTGTTTTGGTATTGTGTTTTCTTTACATAAGGACTAAAAGGCTTTGGCTTGTTTTTGCCTGTGTAGTAATTGTTGCTGTTTTCTACAAATTTTGGCGGAGCAATGTTGGTCACTGTTGTAAAATAAAGGGCCGTGTCCTTTACTTTTTCAAAGGGCTCTTTGTACAAGGGTGGTTGTATTGAAAATGAGTCAAAGTAGGCGTTGGCTTCTGCCTTGTTTTTTGATAATGCCCCCAATAAAAAGTAATCGCTTCCTTGGATTACAGTCTTTAAATATAATTTTTGATTGGCTTCAAAACTGGCTTCTGATGCTAAAGATTTTTGATCGAATGCGCCATAGGAGGGTTCCAAATGTAGATCTTGGTAAAAGCGTTTTTGTACCTGTTTCAATTCAAAGGTGTCCTCTTCTATAAAATTAAAATCATTCAAATTGGCTTTTTTAAGAAAGAAGTAGCTTCCTGTATTTTCGTCATAGCCTTCAATAGATCGTGTTCCATTTCGGAATTGATTTGGAAAAGTGTAGAAGGAAGGCATCTTAATCTCAAAATCCTTAAAACCGGAAGTGACTAGTTCTTTTTGTTTGTTAATCTTTTTAAAATTTATACTATTAAAAATGGTGTCAGAATATTGAGTAACATAATTGCCCTGTCCCCCCATTTTGAATATTAGAATTTCTAAAGGGGTAATATAAATTTGATATCGTTGGTGGTCCCCATTTTTCAATTCATTTTTTATGTCTAGTCCAAAATATCCGTCTTTGTTCAGTCTTTTTTTTTCAATGATTTTTCCTGGAATATTTTCAAAAAGAAACTTGTCAATATCCTCAATGGAATACAAGGCATCTTTCTTTAAAAAAGAAAATGTGGGTATACGATTCACCATGAAATAGCTCCCATTAGCTAAGTCGGGTGCTATATATGTGGTATTGGTCACCTCCGAGATGGGGTAAAGTTTGCTGGGCAATAAAAGGGAAAACAAACCATCATCAGGCGCAGTTTCCTTGTAGGTGTTCACCTTGACCTGTTTTTCAAGCCGCTCCTTTATACGTCTACCAGCACCACTTATTTTAGAGCTTAGGGGCTTAACTAGGTATCCTTTACTGCGCAATAAAGCAATAACTCCGTTAATTCCTGGTAAATGAGCAGCTCCAATACCAGCGAAAACTTTGTCCTTCTTCATTATAGTATCTAAACGTTGAACCATTTGGTAGTTGCGCACGTAGAGCATATTTTTTAAGTAGTACCTACTGTAAATCCCTTGGTTGATACTGTCTATAAGATTAATGTTTCGTGCTCTATAGGCATCCTGCATCAAGGTAACTGGATCTTGCTGTTGAATTATTTTCTTTAGCCATTCATCAGGTTTGGCCTTTAAAGCATTTAAATTAGCCCTGCCAACCAAGGCGGAAGATTCCCCTAAATCTTCCAAGGCTAGTATAGGTTTGTTTGATTTTTTTCCGGCTTGATAAATAAATAGGTCTAGGTAGGTTTCCTCCTCAAAGTTGCCAGAGAAGCCATCAGAACGGTATAAAATAGAATTGATTATCCTATCCTCAAAGGCTAAAAAAGCAGCGATCTCCTCTTTCTTAGGATTATTTACTAGGAATGGATAGATGTAGAATCCTTTTGCAGGAAAAGTCGAACCTCGACCATATCCAGAATTTTCCAAACTTTCCTCATCATCTAACCATGTATCTGGGTCGGATTCTAGGGCGATAATATTACTTTTTTCTAAGGCCTCATAAAATACATCATCTAAACGGAACGCAATTTTTTTGCTTACATGCATTGTACCATAGAGGTACGAGCTCTGCTCTAATCCGTTTCCTGAGATTTCCCAAAGCAAGCTGTTTTTTTCTTGGGCAACAGAACCCGTAGTAATAAATGTGATGGCCAAGGCCATGAAAAAGCGCATAGGGATCTCTTAATAGGGATTAAAAATGCTTCAAAAAAACATAGAAATAAAAAGTTATTGGTTAATTAACGTTTTCTTTGTCATGAAGGTATTTTGATGCAGTTTATTTTTTACTTGTTTTTATTCCTTTTCTGCTTCTTGGTCATTCATGTTTTTAATATATAAGCGGGTGTGGGGTAGGCTTTCTGGATAATTTTCCTGCAGAAAGGTAATCAGTTTTTCCCTGACCAAGACCCTCAGGTCCCAAGCAGTTGGAGAATCCAGAGCACTCATTAAAGCCCTAATCTCCACGCTCCTTTCTTTGGCATCTGTGACTTGAAGAACATTTACTTTTCCATCCCATAGTTCGGTGCTCTCTAAAATTCGGGTGAGCTCTCCCCTTAATTCATCAAAAGGAACGTGATAATCCGTATGGATAAAAACTGTTCCCATGATATCCGAAGAACTTTTAGTCCAGTTTTGAAATGGCTTTTCAATAAAATAGGGGGTTGGCACAATGAGTCTTCTTTTATCCCAAATAGCAATGATTACATAGGTTAGGGTTATTTCTTCGATTCGCCCCCATTCGCCTTCAACAATTACCACATCATCAATTTTTATGGGTTGAGTAATGGCTATTTGAATGCCGGCTAGGATAGTTCCTATCATTTTCTGAGCAGAAAACCCGATGATAATGCCTGCCACCCCTGCCGAGGCAAATAGACTTATTCCAAATTCCCTGATGCTTTCAAAACTAATCAATGCGGTAGCAATGGCCAGAAGGACTACAAGTACCATAAAAACACGTTCCAGAATATTGAATTGGGTGTATATTTTACGTGCTTTTAAATTGTCAGTGGCTTGTACATCATAATTTTGGATAATCAATTTTTTGGTAACCTTTAATGCTACTAAGATGAGCCAAGTAATACTGCCGATAATCAAAAGGGTGCTAGTTTTACCAATGACATAAGAGAAATCCTCTACCCTGAGAATGGTCTGAAGGGGTTGTGAGCCTATCAAAAAGGCAAAAAATAATAGAAACAATGGTGTACCAACTTTTTTTATGGTATCCCTGGGAATAAGGTATTTTGGATTGGCACCTAATTTTCGCAACGTATAATTGGCAATAATATAAAGAATGGCAAGCAGGAGAATGGTGCCCAAGGCATAGACGGTTGTCTGGATGTCAGAATTATTGAAGAACTTATCCATATTTTGAGACCCGTTATTTTGTAATTAGGGCATTAACTTACAAAAAAGAGTACTTCTATGGTCATTTTATGGGTTAAAATTAGATTTCTCTATGTAGGCATCAATAAAGTATTTAACACTTTTAATTTATAGTTCCTCCACAAGTGTTATTTTTGTTGTGAAAAAGAAAATTTAAAGAGAACGGTACATGAAAGGAGTTTTGTTTGTAAACCTTGGGTCGCCAGATAGTCCTACCCCAAAGGATGTAAAGCCTTATTTAGATGAGTTTTTAATGGATGAAAGGGTAATAGATGTTCCCAAAATACTGAGGAACATTCTTGTCAGGGGCATTATTTTGCAGACAAGACCTAAAAAATCAGCCAAAGCTTACAAGAAGATCTGGTGGGATGAAGGATCGCCATTGATTGTAATTTCTCAAAGGTTTACGGAAAAAGTAAAGGAACATACCAAGATGCCTGTGGCTTTGGGAATGCGCTATGGCACCATGACTATAAAAAAAGCACTTCAGAATCTTAAAGACCACGGTGTGGATGAGGTGTTATTGGTTCCTTTGTATCCTCATTATGCCATGTCCTCCTATGAAACTGTGGTGGTTAAGGTCATGGAGGAACAGCAAAAATATTTCCCTGAAATGAACCTTACCACCCTTCCTGCGTTTTATAAAAATCCGGATTACATCAAGGTGCTTTCCGAGAGTATTACTGAGGGCTTGAAAGATTTTGAATACGACCAAATTTTGTTTTCCTACCACGGGATTCCAGAGAGGCACATCAGAAAATCCGATCCTACAAAATTCCATTGTAAAATTGATGGTAGTTGCTGTCAGATAAATTCTGTGGCCCATCATACCTGCTACCGTCATCAATGTTATGAGATGACCAGATTAGTAAGGGAACATATGGGGTTGCCAGAAAGTAAGGTTAGCGTTTCTTTCCAATCGCGTTTGGCTGGTGATCCATGGTTAAAGCCTTATACTGACTATGAGTTTGAGCGCTTTCCAAAAGAGGGGAAAAAACGTCTAGCGGTAATTACTCCTGCCTTTGTTGCCGATTGTTTGGAAACATTGGAGGAAATTGCTATGGAAGGGAAGGAACAGTTCGAAGAGGGTGGTGGAGAACACTACAAGCATATCTCATGTTTGAACGACAGCCCAAACTGGGTGAACCTTATGGCCCAATGGGTCAATGAATGGGAGGCTACTGAAACCCTACCCCTATAATGGCAAATGTGTCTTCGGAACAGCTGGGTTCTGAATCTATAGGAAAACTGCTCATCAAGCAGGCCCTTCCGGCATCCATCGGTATTTTGGTGATGTCGCTCAATGTTCTTGTAGATTCTATTTTTGTTGGTAATTGGATTGGCTCTATCGCTATTGCAGCGATTAATGTGGTATTGCCAGTTTCTTTTTTTATAGGGGCTTTAGGGATGTCTATAGGTATTGGCGGTTCTAGCATCATTTCTCGTGCGTTGGGTGCTAATAACACTGAAAAGGCCCTAAAAGTTTTTGGTAATCAAATAACCCTATCGCTCTTGGTCACTATTTCCATGGTGCTCTTGGGGCTGTATTACATAGATACGCTAATCCCTGCCTTTGGTGGGAAGGGTGATATTTTTGGCCCAGCAAAGATTTACTATACCATAGTCCTGTATGGAGTGCCTTTTTTGGCTCTTTGTATGATGGGAAATACCGTTATCAGGGCAGAAGGGAAGCCCAAATTTGCTATGATCGCAATGATTATTCCTTCTGTAGGAAACCTAGTGATGGATTATATATTCATTTATATATTTGATTGGGGTATGGCAGGAGCTGCCTGGGCTACTACAATTGGGTATTTTCTTTGTTTTAGTTATGTCTTGTATTTCTTTCTCTCCAAAAATTCAGAGTTAAAGATATCTTGGAACCATTTTGGTTTAGATCGTATTATTCTTAAAGAAATAGGAGCCTTGGGTTTTGTGACTTTGGCAAGGCAAGCTGTAATAAGCCTTATTTACCTAATCATGAACAATATACTGTTCAATTTGGGGGGGGAGGCCATGGTGGCCGTCTATGCTATTATTGGGCGGATGTTGATGTTTGCCCTTTTTCCTGTTTTTGGGGTAACACAAGGTTTTCTTCCTATTGCTGGATTTAACTATGGTGCTGAAAAGTACGAAAGGGTAAGGGAGACTATAAATACTGCGATAAAATATGCGGCCATTTTAGCAACAATTGTTTTTGTGGGCCTTATGATTTTTCCAGCTGAAATAGCTTCCTTATTTTTAAGTGATAAACCAGGGATGTCGCCTTCAGAATTGGCTATGAATGCCTTTGTCCTGGAAAATACCCCTAGTGCAATGAGATGGGTTTTTGCAGCTACACCAATTATAGCCCTTCAGCTCATAGGAGCTGCGTATTTCCAAGCCGTGGGCAAAGCTGTACCTGCTTTGCTGCTCACCTTGAGTAGGCAAGGTTTCTTTTTTATTCCCTTGGTGCTAATTTTACCACAGTTCTTTGGTGAATTGGGGGTTTGGATATCATTTCCAATTGCAGATGTTTTGGCAACTGTTGTTACAGGATATTTTCTACGAAGGGAAATTCGCACTAATTTAATCACAAAGATTTCGTCATAAATAGTTTTTATCCCTACTTTTAGAGGGACTAATTCTAATACAACCTTAAATGAAAACTTTCCTTTCAAGGATTGGCATGCTTTTGCTGGTCTTTTTTCTACTACCTTTAAGTACAACAGCACAAAAAAAGAAGAAATCTTCAAGTTCGGATACCCAATATCAGGAAGAATTATACTCAAGTTTAGAATATCGTTTAATCGGTCCATTCCGAGGAGGCCGTTCAGCAGCCGTAACTGGGGTGCCAGGGGAGCCAAATCTATTTTATTTTGGTGCGGCCGGCGGCGGTGTCTGGAAAACGGAGAATGGCGGACGTGAATGGGAAAATATTTCAGATGGCTTTTTTGGAGGTAGTATTGGCGCTATTGAAGTGGCCAAAAGTGATCCTAATGTAATTTATGTTGGAGGAGGTGAGAAAACCTTGAGAGGAAATGTATCTTCAGGATACGGAATATGGAAATCTGAGGATGCTGGAAAAACATGGGTTTCTGCAGGATTAAAGGATAGTAGACATGTTCCAAGGATTCGTATTCACCCAACCAATGCCGATGTGGTATACGCAGCGGTGTTAGGGAATATATATAAACCAACTCAAGAAAGAGGTGTTTTCAAAAGTACAGATGGAGGGAAAACCTGGATCAAAAAACTATTTGTAAACGACCAGGCAGGAGCGGTAGATCTTACTTTTGATCCCAATAACCCAAGAATATTATATGCTTCTACATGGCGTGCCCAAAGAACGCCATATAGCTTGAGTAGCGGAGGGGAAGGTTCTGCCCTTTGGAAAAGTACCGATAGTGGCGAAACTTGGAAAGAAATTTCAAAAAATGAAGGATTCCCAAAAGATACCTTGGGAATCATTGGGGTAACTGTATCACCTAAAAATAGCGAACGTGTTTGGGCCATTGTAGAGAATAAAGAAAAAGGAGGCTTATATCGAAGTGATGACGGAGGTTCTAAATGGACCCTAGTTAATGATGAACGTAAATTGCGTCAAAGGGCTTGGTATTATACTAGACTTTATGCTGATACTGAGGATGAGGATGTCGTTTATGTTCTGAACGTAAATTACCATAAATCTTCGGATGGTGGAAAAACCTTTAGCACCTTTAATGCCCCACATGGAGATCACCACGATCTTTGGATAGCTCCAGAAGATTCCAATAGAATGATCATTGGAGATGATGGCGGAGCCCAAATTTCTTATGACGCCGGGGAGACTTGGAGTACCTACTACAACCAACCTACAGCTCAATTTTATAGGGTTACCACGGATAATTCGTTCCCATACCGCATTTATGTAGCGCAACAAGATAATTCTACCATTCGTATCAATCATAGAAGCGATGGTTCTAGCATCAGCGATGAGGATTGGGAGGAGACCGCAGGTGGTGAATCGGCCCACATTGCAGTAGACCCAGCAAATAATGATATCGTTTATGGTGGTAGTTACGATGGTTTCTTAACTCGTGTAAACCATAAGACGGGAACAGTAAGAGGGATAAATGTTTGGCCAGATAACCCTATGGGACATGGTGCAGACGGAATGAAATATCGTTTTCAATGGAATTTTCCTATTATATTCAGCAAACACAACCCAAAGAAATTATATACGTTTTCTAATCACGTTCACGTAACAGAAAATGAAGGGCAGAGTTGGACATTATTGAGTGGAGACCTAACTAGGAATGACCCAACGAAATTGGTTTCCAGTGGGGGGCCTATTACACAAGATAATACGAGTGTAGAGTATTACTGTACCATTTTTGCGGCCAATGAAAGTCCCTTAAAGGAAGGCTTGCTTTGGGTTGGTAGTGATGATGGTTTGATCCATGTTTCCAAGAATGGTGGACAAAGTTGGGAGAATGTAACCCCATCAGGAATGCCAGAATGGTCCATGGTAAACAGTATTGAGCCTTCGGCTTTTGATGAAGGAACCTGTTATGTAGCAGCAACTAGATACAAATTGGGGGATTTTCAGCCTTATTTATATAAGACCACTGATTACGGTAAAACATGGAGCAAAATTACCAATGGTATAGCCAATGAGCATTTTACCAGAGTGGTAAGGGAAGATCCTAAGCGCAAAGGCCTTTTATATGCTGGTACAGAAACAGGAATGTATGTTTCTTTTAATGATGGTTCAGATTGGAAGCCATTCCAATTGAACCTTCCTATTGTTCCGATCACTGATTTAGCGGTAAAAGACAACAACCTTATTGTAGCTACCCAAGGTCGAAGCCTTTGGATCATTGATGATCTTACAGTTCTTCACCAATTGAACGAAGCAAAGAAAAACACGTCAACTATTTTGTACAAACCAAAAGATTCCTACAGAACCAAAGGAAGAGCAGTAAAAACCCCTTCAAAAACGGCTGGGATGAATCACCCCAATGGAGTTATCACTCATTTCTATCTAAAGGATGTTAAAGAGGATGATAAAATAGCATTGACTTTTACTACAATGGCTGGGGATACCTTAGGGTCATTCAATACAAAAGCAAAAGAGAAGGATAAGAAACTTACGGTTAAAAAAGGTGGGAATACCTTTGTTTGGGATACCCAAGGTAAAGGTGCCGAAGAATTGGATGGAATGATTCTTTGGTGGGCAAATCTTGAAGGTGCTAAGGCAGTTCCAGGAGATTATAAGGTTCATTTAAATGTGAATGAAGCAACTTCCACGGAGACCTTTACCATTTTAGCGGATCCAAGAGCTGAGGTAGGGGTAGCGGCCATGCAAAAGCAATATGATTTTGTAGAGGATGTAAATGCAACCGTAGATAGAGCACACCAATCCATTAAAAAGATACGTAAAATCAGCACCCAATTGGATGCCTTTACCAAACAATACAAGGATAATGAGGCTACAAAGAAATTGGTGGAGAACGCTAAAAAGATGAAATCAGATTTTGAGAGCATCGAAAAGGCTTTGTACCAAACCCAAAACAGAAGTGGTCAAGATCCATTGAATTTTCCGATTAGACTTACCAATAAACTAGGACATTTGAATAGTTTGGTGACTATGGACGATTTTCCTCCTACGGATCAGGATATCCTTGTTAAAAACGAATTGACAGCGGAGATCAATAAGGAGTTGGGCACTTTTGATACCCTAGTGGATACCGAGATAAAGGCATTTAATGAGGCTTTCAACACTTTAAAACTCAATTATTTATTTTTAGAATAACAACACATCATTAAAAGGTCTCAAGAATATTTTTCTTGGGACTTTTTTCTTTATCATACCACCTAATCATTTTTCACTTATGAGAAAAAATCTTCTATTTCTAGTGTTCTTGTTACCGTTCACAATGGTATTTAGTCAGTCTGCGGAATCCTATTTTACACCTTTAAAATATCGCAATATTGGACCTTTCAGAGGGGGTAGGTCTGTTACTGCAACCGGTGTCATTGGTGATCCATTGACCTATTATATGGGAAGTACGGGAGGTGGATTATGGAAAACATCTGATGCGGGACAACGGTGGGAAAATATTTCAGATGGATTTTTTGAGCTAGGATCTGTTGGGGCAGTTGCAGTGGCAAGCTCAGATCCCAATATTGTATATTGTGGTATGGGAGAACATGCACCTAGAGGGGTAATGGCTTCCTACGGAGATGGAGTGTATAAATCTACCGATGCAGGAAAGACATGGAAAAAGATGGGCTTGGAAAAAACCCAACATATTTCAAGAATTGTTATTCATCCCACGAATCCAAATATCCTATGGGTAGCTGCACAAGGGGCACTTTATGGGCCTACTAAAGAACGGGGAATCTATAAATCCATAGATGGGGGGCTTACTTGGAAAAATGTACTTTTTGTTAATGACTTGACGGGTGCAGTTGAACTATCCTTGGATGTAAATTATCCTGAAGTACTTTATGCCGCTATGTGGCACCACCAACGTAAACCCAATATCGTGATCAGTGGAGGGGAAGGAAGTGGGTTGTACAAATCTATTGATGGAGGTGAATCTTGGTTTAAAATCCATGAAGGCCTACCGAAAGAAAAAGGTAAAATGGCCATAGCCGTTAGTCCTGCAAATTCAAATAAAGTGTATGCTTTAATTGAAAGTGATTCAGATAAGGATCAAGGCGGACTTTTTGTGTCAGAGGACGCAGGAAAATCTTGGAACATGGTCAGTGGGGATAATCGGTTGGTGCAGAGGGCATGGTACTATATTGAAGTTTTTCCAGACCCCAACAATGAAAATACGGTGTATGTCATGAGTGCACCGGCCCTACGGTCCATAGATGGCGGTAAAACGTGGGAAACCCTTTCGGGGCCACATGGGGACTATCACGACTTATGGATCAATCCAAATAATTCCAAGAACATGGTCATAGCCGATGACGGTGGGGCAGGGATTAGCTTTGATTTTGGAAAAACATGGAGTACCCAAAGTAATATGCCCACTGCACAATTCTATCGAATTAGTACGGACAACCTGTTCCCTTATAATATTTATGGGGGACAACAAGACAACACTTCTGTTAAAATAGCCAGCCTTTCTGCAGGAAGAAGCAGTATTACCCGGGAAGATTGGAGCTATTCGGCAGGAGGAGAAAGCGCTTTTCTTGCTTTTGATCCCGATAATCCAAGGTATGTTATGGGGGGTAGTTATTTAGGGACTATTGAGCTTTTGGACATGGAATCCAAGGCATCCACTCAAATCATGGCAGCTCCAATCCAATATCTGGGACGGGCCGCCAGAGACATGAAATACCTCTATAATTGGAACGCCCCAATTATTAAATCACAACATGAACCAGACACCTATTTTCATGGAGCACAACTAGTGCTTAGAACCCGTGATAGAGGGGTAACTTGGGAAGAAATCTCTCCCGATCTTACCCGAAATATGGATGAGAAACAAGGAAAAGGGGGAGGACCCTATACCGTTGAGGCGGTAGGGGCTGAAAATTATGGAACCTTAGCCTATATGATTGAATCCCCTCACGAAAAAGGCGTTTTCTGGACAGGTAGTGATGACGGCTTGGTCCATATCACTAAAAATGGAGGGGAAAGCTGGGAAAATGTAACCCCAAAAGGTCTTCAGGAATGCTTGGTAAATGCAATAGACGTTTCCCCGCATGACCCTGCAACGGCCTATATTGCTACTACTCGTTACAAATTTAATGATTATACCCCGGCCCTATATAAAACAACGGATTATGGGAAAAGCTGGGTAAATATTAGCTCTGGTCTTCCTTATGGTAGTTTCACGAGGGTAGTTAGAGAAGATGAAACCCGAAAAGATATGTTGTTTGCAGGAACGGAAAATGGGATTTATATTTCTTGGAACGGCGGTAAAAATTGGGAAAGCCTTCAATTGAATCTTCCTAAAGCACCAATAACCGATTTAAAAGTTCATAAGGGTAATTTGATTGTTGCCACTTCTGGGAGGTCTTTTTGGATTCTAGATGATCTTCAAGCCCTATCACAATATGTTCCCATTAAAAAAGGAGTTAAGATTTTAAAGCCAAACGCTGCTTACAATGGGTCTTGGGGTAGTCCTTTGAATGGAAATTCAGAGGATTTTAAAGGCACGGATCCTTTTGAAGGGGTTAATCCAGCCAACGGCATGGTCATATATTATGAGTTACCCAAATTGGCCGATTCATCAAGTATAGCACTCGATATCCATGATGCTAGTGGAAAACTTGTGCGTAGCCTTAGTTCCGAAAAAGATCCTAAATATGTTAAGAACAATGGAGGGGGACCACCACCTGCAACGGTTCTATCTAAAAAAGAAGGACTCAACCGCTTTGTGTGGGATATGAAACACCCTACCATGGTTGGCATTCCAGAAGTCTATATGGAGGCAAATTTTCGTGGGCATGTGGTTTCTCCAGGAGAATACACCATTAAATTAAGGACCCCAAACGAAACCGTGGAGACTATGGGAAACATATTGGAAATTCCTACCTATGAAACAAGTCCCGGGCAATATGAAGCCTATGATATATTGATGACGGCTATGGAACAAAGCTTGACCGATATGCATCATAAAGTCAACAAACTGTTTGCAAGTCAGAATCAATTAAAGAATGTGGTATCTGAATTAACAGCATCTCCATTGAAAAAGAAGGGGGAAGAGTTGATCGCACAATTGGATGCTTGGGACCAAGAAATGGTGCAACGCAAATCTCAAGCATATGACGATGTGGAGAATTTTCCTAATAAATTTACTGCCGAATATTTGTTTTTGATCAATCAGACCAGTAGTGATATTCCTAGGGTAAACCAATCATCATTAGATCGAAAAATGGAGTTAGACGCTCAATGGAAAATACTGAACCAAAAGGCCTTAAAATTGATTGAGGCAGATATTCCAGATTACAATAAGGCGTTATGGAATGAAGGAATTGGCGCTATTAGAATAGGGGATTAAGGTTAGGAATTAAAACCTTATTTATTATTAGACGGAATATTTCCATTTGGAACTGAAAATTTATTACCGAAATTTGTGGGCTCATAGGAGAACGAAATGCAAGACTACTACAATTATTTAAAATCATTACATCTCATCTTTGTAATTACTTGGTTCGCGGGATTATTTTATATCCCTAGGTTGTTTATATACCACATAGAAGCGTCACAGAAAGGTTCCCCGGAAAAGGAAATCCTTACTGAGCAGTTGAAACTAATGACAAAAAGATTGTGGTATATTATTACCTGGCCTTCGGCCGTCCTGGCCACCCTTTTTGCCGTTTGGTTGTTGGTCCTGATGCCGGTATGGCTGCAGCAACCTTGGATGCATATAAAATTGGGGTTTGTGTTGTTGCTGATTCTTTACCATCTTAAAAACCATCAAATATTTAAGCAATTGCAGCGAGATGAGGTTCGTTATACCTCAAATTTTATGCGACTCTGGAATGAAGGTGCCACCTTAATTCTTTTTGCGGTGGTATTCTTGGTCATCTTAAAGAATACATTTAATTGGATTTTTGGGGTAGCAGGGATAGTTGCCCTTGGGGTACTACTAATGCTAGGTATTAAACTGTATAAAAGTATCCGCAGGAAAAACCCAAATGCCTGACATGGTATATTTTCTGTAAGCTGTAAATGGCACCCCATTTGGCTTGATAATTGCTATATTTAGCACAAAATAAGACATTACTTTTGACAAAATTATCATTACGATCCCGCATATTTATCACTATGATCTTGCTGGTGCTCATTGCATCTGTACTGATTGCAGGGGTAACTATTTATCAATATAGGGAACAATCCAAGGATTATCACGCAGATCGTTTGGAGCGTAAGGAAGAACAGATCAAACAAAGTATAGCGTATACCATTCAAAAGACAACTTATCCAGTTACCACGGAAAATCTGGAATTTATCTTTATGGATGAAATTTATCAGATTGCCGATGTGCAAAATGTGAATTTTAATATTTATGATTTAGAAGGCCAGTTGATAAAGAGTTCAAGACCCACCTTTGAGAGGGACTCCATTTCTACCTGTCTTTCGGCAGAGGTATTAAATAATTTGGCGGCAAGCATAGATGAACGTTATGTAGAAGAAAAAAGTACGGCTGGGGACAAATACCAAGCTTCTTATACCTATATAACAGATACCAGATTTAAACCAGTAGGGATACTTAATTTACCCTATTTTGAGGATAATTCCTTTAATAATCACGAACTAAAGGAGTTTTTGATGCGTTTAGGAGGGGTATATCTTTTGATGCTATTATTAGCAATTGCCCTTGCTTATTTTATATCTAAGTACATTACTAGGTCGTTGCAGACTGTATCAGATAAATTAAACCAAACTAATTTTGAAAAGCGTAACGAAAAGATCCTGGTGGACAATCCCAGTCTGGAAATAGGTAAACTTATAGAAGCCTATAATGCCATGATTGATGAGTTGGAGCAGAGTGCTGCTAAATTGGCGCGTAGCGAAAGGGAACAGGCATGGCGGGAAATGGCAAAACAGGTAGCTCATGAGATTAAAAACCCCTTGACTCCCATGAGGCTAAGTGTTCAGAGTTTTGAACGGAAATTTGACCCCAAAGATCCAAATATAGATAAGAAGGTAGATGAATATTCAAAAACCTTGATCCAGCAGATAGACACTTTAAGTAATATAGCCTCGGCATTTTCTAATTTTGCAGATATGCCAGCGCAGCAGAATGAGACCTTAGATGTGGTAAAGATTGTGAAATTGGCATTAGATATCTTTCAAGAAGATTATATTCATTTTGTAAGTGAAAAGGAAGAAATAATTGCCAAGTTGGACCGCACCCAATTGATACGGGTGGTTACCAATTTGGTAAAAAATGCCATCCAGGCTGTTCCAATGGCAGAATCACCTCGTATTTTGGTTTCTGTGGCTATAGAGGACCAGTTGGTAAAGATTATAGTGGCAGATAATGGAGTAGGTATAGAAGATGAGTTTAGAGATAAGGTATTTGAACCCAAATTCACAACTAAGACGAGCGGCATGGGACTTGGTCTTGGGATGGTAAAGAATATTGTGGAAACATACAAAGGAACCATAGATTTTACCTCTCAAAAAGGTAAGGGAACGGTATTTACAGTTAGGTTCCCAAAAGAATAGTCCTTTATGATAAAATGAGGCCTAACTTGTATACGGGAAACTAGTTTGATAATTTACAACTGATAAAATACGAAGACAATGAGTTACGAAAATATATTGGTAGAGCAGAAAGACTCTAGAGCAGTAATAACAATCAATAGGCCAACAAAATTAAATGCATTAAATAAAGCAACTATTAAGGAACTGCAAGAGGCTTTTAAAGCATTGGATAGGGATAAAACAGTTAAGGCGATCATCATTACAGGGAGTGGGGAAAAAGCGTTTGTGGCCGGTGCTGATATTTCAGAATTTGCTAATTTCAGCGAAAGAAAGGGACATAAATTGGCTGAAAAAGGGCAAGAACAACTTTTTAGTTTCGTAGAAAACCTTTCTACCCCTGTCATCGCAGCGATTAATGGGTTTGCACTAGGCGGTGGTTTGGAATTGGCTATGTCCTGTCATTTTAGGGTGGCAAGTGATAATGCCAAAATGGGACTGCCAGAAGTTTCCTTGGGCGTTATACCGGGTTATGGAGGTACGCAGCGTTTACCTCAGCTAGTAGGTAAAGGAATCGCTATGGAAATGATCATGACTGCTGGGATGATAGATGCCCAAAAAGCACTATCCCATGGTTTGGTTAATTATGTGGTAGCTCAAGAAGAATTAATGCCCTTATGTGAGAAATTAGTAAGCAAGATATCGAATAACTCATCTGTGGCCATTGGTTACGCAATAAAAGCCGTAAATGCGGGTTTTAAAAATGATGTGGACGGTTTTAAAGCTGAGGCAAAAGCATTTGGTAAATGTTTTGGTACTGCAGATTTTAAAGAAGGAACTTCAGCATTTTTGGATAAACGCAAAGCTGAGTTTCCGGGTTCATAACCAATCTTAATCCTACGATTCTCATGAAAACCAAGCTTATTGTACTTTTTCTATTGGCTACCAACATGGTTGCTTTTGCCCAAAAAATGCCTGTTAGTTATGAATTTGGAGAACGGTATAATGACCGTTATAAATATTCTAATCTACTGACTATTGCAGATGATGGGGAAGGCGGTTCAATACTGGTGAGATCTTATTTTACCGGCTTGATTCTTAGGCCAAAAGGATTTTTTATTGAACACTATAATAAGGATTTAGAATTAGTATCCGAGTTTAATTATAAGCTAACGGATATAGATTTTGTTGATGGGTACGTTAAAAATGGTAAGCTACATCTTCTATTGTTAAAATATAACCTAGGGACAGCCTCCTATGAATATGTAATTCATACTTCATCATTAGCGGTCATGGATTTTAAAGAGGATGTTATTCTGTCCATAGAATCTGTGCAAGTAGAGAACGCTTTGGATAAGAATTATTATAATAGAAATTTTAGTTCAGGGTTTACAACCTCCGTGCTGTTTAATGAAGATAAATCGGCCTTCGCCATAACAACCCATTTCAAAAAAAGAAGTGATAACCAGCACTTTATCTATTTGTTTGATACGTCTGGAACTAAGTTAATGGAGTATGATTTTTCTGCCGAGATAGAGGAGAAGAATTATGCTTTTGAGGATATAGCGGTGTCCAAGGATCTAAAAAAAGTTTATCTTATCGGGAAGGCGTATTACAAGAAAAAACGATTTGCTGCAACCGAACGAAAGTTTCAATATGAATTATTACATATAGACGAAAATGGGGGCAGGACCCAAACATTTGATGATCCAGGCAAATTTTCAGAAGCATTAAAGCCAATCCTAATAGAAAACAAGTTGGTTTTTGTTGGGTTCTTTGCCGATCGTAAAGACAACCGCTATAATGGACTCGTCTATTTTGAACTAAACCCTAATTCCTTAGAGATTGTCCAAAAAAAATACCACCCTTTTTCAGAGCAATTCATGGCGGATAAATTTGGTATAGGGGAAGAACGGGAAATTAGTAACCTAATTTTTAAGAACGTCACTGTAACCGACGAAAAGGATATCCTTTTTAATGCGGAGGAGTATTTTGTAACCAGTAGTGTTCAACAAGATGCCAGTGGCGCAAGATTGCATATAGATCGATATCATTATAATGATATGGTTAGCGCCAAATTAGATGCTTCAGGCGAGTTGATATGGACTAGAAACATCAATAAGTCAGAAGTTACCCAAAACGATGCTGCTTATGCATCATACAGTTCATATACCTTGGGGAACGACACCTACTTTTTTATTAGTACGGCAAGTGAAAATCCCCAGCAATTAAGCAACGAAAGGATCATCTTTAGGCAGGGTTACAGTAGAAATAGGAATGTCTTTCTGATAAAACTTGACGTGCAAGGCAATATGAGTTATGAAAAGGTCATTGATGACAAAGATGCCAGACTCCCATTAATGGTCTCTATACCCTTCACGGATAAGAAGGATAATAGCATGCTCTTTTATGCCAAAAGGGGCTCTAAAAAACAATTGGTTAAAGTATCCTTTAAATAAAAATTATTGCAAGGAAATATTCTAGAAATACGGTATATTTCCAAAATTTGGCTCCAAAAAAGTATATCAAAGAGCGAGGAGCTCAGCAAAATATTCCTAATCGCTTTTTAAGGCATATACACGGACAGCGTGATGATTTCTAGGAGTTCTGTCGTATAGATGGGGAAGAGGTGGATAAGAATAAAACCCTTTACCTCTCTAATTTTCCTAAAACTAATGGCATGTTGGCGCTGATTATTCCGGAATCAATAGTCATGAAATTATGGATTTTGCAAGAGTAGTTTCAGAGCACGGAGCCGTTTCCATGGCTTTCACCCTAGTAAGACTAAATGGGTCAATAGGTCAAATATTTACGGATTGGATTAATAAAACCTTGCCTGATAGGGCAGCAAAAGTACTTCATTAAAAAGAGGTTTGTAATGAAGGTTCCTTGAACGATAGTAGATTTGATGTTAGAGGAAAAGGGGATGGTAAAATAACAGAACACATTCATGCAATGATCCATTTGGCAAAGAAAAAATACTTCAAGGATAAAGCTTTTACGAAGCCCAATACTGATCTTCATGAACGTTATAAGGATGCATAGTTATCGCTGTTTTAATTACAAATCATACGATGAAATAACCCTCTTAATTAAAATTAAAAGGGCTACATGGTTAGGCAAATTTATTAACTAAGTTCCCAACCTGGTCTATAGTCACGCTTAACCCATTCATTGGCCTTGTCGTAATTGGTGACCTTCATGTTTTTTCCATCCCAAAGTAATTTGCGTCTGCCTGGATAGTTAAAAGGATCCCAATCTCCTGCTTTTTTACCTTCTTTAAATTCTTTGTATTGGTAGGCTTTTATAGCTAGGTTCCCCATGAGCACTGCTTCCGTCAATGGCCCAGATCTTGCAAAATCAGACGACGTATTGGTGCCGTTCATGCAGCCTTCTACCCAATTATTGGCATGGGAGCCTGTAATTCTAGGAAGATATGGTTCCGGGGCATTAAAAAGTTTCATAGTATCTGAAGGTAATAATCTGGGGTTTCTGGAATAGGTATCGCACACTAATATGCCTTTAGTCCCATAAAAGATACTTCCACCACCTCCATCACCAATAGTTTCATCATTTTTTAATTCATCTGGCAGATCTGGTTTAAGTCCGCCATCATACCAGTTAAGGGCAATATCCCCATGGGCAGCTGTATTGAATTTGAGCCTTACAATAGAGGAAGGAGGGCAAGAAGAACTGTAATCTGCTTCTACAAAATCACCTACCCAAACGGTAGTGCAACTAGCCTCGGCTTCTGTGGGATAACCCAAGTCTAGCGTACTGAAAGGTGTTTCCATAATATGACAACCCATATCCCCTAGGGCACCGGTTCCAAAATCCCACCAGCCTCTCCATTTAAAAGGAAGGTATGCTGGGTTGTAATCTCTCATTGCTGCCGGTCCAAGCCAAAGGTCCCAATCTAATTCTGTAGGGATAGGTTCCTTACCCACAGGTAATTTTACACCCTGTGGCCAAACGGGTCGGTTCGTCCAACAATCTACTTTTTCTATATTTCCAATAATGCCTGCATCTATCCATTCTTTGGCCTGTCGGCTACCATCACTGGAGGCACCTTGATTTCCCATCTGTGTTACAATCCCGTTTTCTCTAGCCACTTCGGTCATCAAACGTGTCTCGTAAATATTATGGGCCAGAGGCTTCTCTACATAGGCGTGTTTTTTGGCGCGCATATAGGGTAATGCTATGGTTGCATGGTTATGGTCTGGTGTTGCCACCATAATGGCATCTATTTCCTTTAAATGTTTATCGTATACTTTTCTAAAATCCTTATACATTTTAGCCTTAGGGTGTAATGCCTGACTTTCTGCAACCATCCGCATATCTACATCGCATAATGATACAAATTTTACTTTACCGGTATCGGTCAAATCTCGTATTACTCCACCACCACGTCCTCCAACGCCAAAGGCGGAAACGTAAAGGGTATCACTGGGTGGGACATGATTTTTTCCTAGTACAAAACTAGGTACAATGGAAAAGGCTGCCGAGGTGGCAGCCACATTTTTGATGAATTTTCTTCTTTGCATTTCGGTTGGATTCTAGTTTTCTAGCTTGAAGATACAAAAAATGAAAACTATAAAGACAGTATTTGTAAATGAGGCAAGAATTCTTCAAAGGTTTTTATGTCCTTTTAAGAGTTACCGTTCCATTCTAAAAAGAACTGTTCCAAATAATTTAACATAAACTGATGTCTTTGTTCTGCTATGTTTTTGCCACTTACAGTATTCATCTTCTCTTTTAGCAATAGAAGTTTCTCGTAGAAATGGTTGATTGTAGGGGCAGTAGATTTTTTATATTCCTCTTTGGACATATTGAGATTGGGCGCAATATCTGGATTATAAAGTTCCCTATTTTTAAAGCCACCATAATTAAATGCCCTTGCGATACCTATGGCACCAATGGCATCTAAGCGATCAGCATCTTGAACCACGGCTAATTCTGGAGAGGAGAATTTATTTTTACTTACTTCTAAACTAGATTTAAAGGATATATTTTCTATAATGTCTACCACGTGACTAATAACCTTTGGATCAACTCCTATGGAGCTCAGAAATTCCATGGCGAGTTTAGGTCCTATAGCTTCATTTCCATTATTAAATTTTGCATCCGCAATATCGTGGAGCAGAGCCCCAAGGCTAACTACTAAAATATTTACCTGTTCATCTTTCGCAATTAGAAGGGTGTTTTTAAATACACGCTGAATGTGGAACCAGTCATGTCCGCCTTCAGCCCCTTTCAGAGTTTCCTTTACAAAGGCGATGGTTTCTTCTACTATTTCGCTATCTGTCATGCAAATGAATTTATACCGGTTTTGATGTTTTCTTCTACTTTGGCAATTAATGCGTCTTTATCCTCACTTATTTCGAGAGGTTGGTGAACGTCTAGAATGATATGGGTCCCCAAGGCATTTGGAAATTTCCCAAAGCGCAACATTTTCCAGGAATTATTGATACTAATTGGGACAATCAAGGCTGAAGGGGCATTTTTCATTAAAATCTTTAAACCCATGGTCTGAAATTTCTTGGGATGTCCCGTTTTGCTTCTTGTACCTTCCGGAAAGATAACAGCACTGCGATTATGGGCTTCTATATATTTTCCAAGTTTGGCAATTTCAGTCAATGCTTGTCTGCTATCTTTTCTGTTGATCAGTACCGAACCTCCGTGACGTAAGTTATAGGAAACGCTGGGAATCCCTTTTCCAAGTTCCTGTTTGCTCACAAATTTGGGATGATGCTGCCTCATATACCAAATAATGGGAGAAATATCGTGCATGCTCTGATGGTTAGCAACAATAATCAAAGGTCGGTCTGTAGGTATGTAGTAAGTGTTGTTATAGGTATAGGTAGTGCCAAGAACGTTTGAACACCTCAGAAGGCATAAATTTAAAATACTTACGGTTTTTTTCAAGGCAGGATATCCATAAACCTTGAAAGCCATCCATTGGATGGGATGGAATACCAACAGAGTTAAGCCAAATAAAATCTGGTAAACAATGGAGAATGGGTAGGCCAATATTTTAAGCATGTTACAAAAATAAAAAGAGAAACCATGACTAGCATGATTTCTCTTTTTATTTTTTCTCTTTTACGCTAACAGCCTTCTAAAAGGCTAGAAAAGATAAATTAACAGAATTCGTTGTAGGCTCCTATTAAATTTTCAGCAATCATTTCGGCTGGTCTTCCTTCAATATGGTGGCGCTCAATCATATGAACCAGTTCACCATTTTTGAATAAGGCCATACTTGGAGAAGATGGAGGGAAGGGAACCATAAGTCCTCTAGCGGCATTTACCGCTTCCGTATCAACACCAGCAAAGACAGTCACTAAATGGTCTGGTTTCTTAGTGTTAACTAGGCTCATTTTCGCCGCCGGTCTTGCGTTGGCTGCAGCACAGCCGCAAACAGAGTTTACAACTACCAAAGTAATACCTTCTTTGTTGATGGCCTTCTCAACAGCTTCGGCCGTATGTAATTCTTCAAATCCAGCAGATGCTAGATCTTGTCTCATTGGTTTAACTAATTCTGCAGGATACATAAGCTTATTTTTAAAAATTCAAATATGAGACAAAGGTAACCAATTTGTATCGTTTAAGGCATGTGCCTTAACTTTTCCTTAGGGCTACTTTTCTATCTGAATATTATATCTTTGAAAAAATTTTGAATAGGATGATAAAATGGTTTACCGCCATCTTGGGGTATTATGTGTTTCGGTTTCCGGGCGCAATTGTAGGATTTTTTATTGGAAGTTATATAGACAGCCTTAGGAGCGGTGGTTCAGGAGGTAAATCAGTTTTTTTGGGGGGAACCAGTCAGACTGTTTCTCCTGCAGATTTTGAGTTGAATCTACTTTCTTTATGTTCAGTAGTTATAAAAGCCGATGGGAATGTAACCCAGAGCGAGCTGGATTATGTAAGGCAATATTTTTTGAGCACCTACGGTAAAGATAAAGCAAATGCTATTTTCAGGACTTTTAATGAGGTTATCAAAAAAAGAGAAATCTCTGCTGATAGAATTTGTGCCTATCTGAATCAGCGTACGCGTTATGAGGTGCGACTCCAATTACTGCACTTTTTGTTCGGAATCGCACAGTCCGATGGGAATATAAGTCCCCTTGAGATTGATAAAATCAAAGAGATTGCTGGGTATTTAAACGTGGGGATGATCGACTTTGAGAGTATAAAGGCCATGTTCATCAAATCTGCCGACACAGCATATAAAATTTTGGAAATTGAAAGGTCTGTATCCGATGAGGAAGTGAAAAAGGCGTATAGAACTATGGCCAAAAAGTACCATCCAGATAGGGTAAATACCGAGAATGAGGCTATTAAGAAGGGGGCTGAAGAAAAGTTCAAAGAAGTTCAAAAGGCGTACGAGACCATTCAGAAAGAACGAGGTTTATAGTCTTTGATGGGTTTTTTTAAGGTCACTATCATAAATAAACTAATTTGAATGTTACATGGAAAATTTCTGGTTCTATCTTCAAATGGGTTTGGCTCATGTTTTAGATCTAAATGCATATGATCATATTCTTTTCCTTTCTGCCTTGGTATTGCTATTTACTTTTAAAGACTGGAAGAAGGTATTGTTGTTAGCAACAGTTTTTACAGTAGCTCATTGTATTTCTTTAGCCTTGTCTGTTTATGGTCTGCTTATCTTGGACACTGCCTTAATTGAGTTTTTAATACCTCTTACCATTTTGTTTACGGCCTTTTATAATCTCTGGCATGCCATAAAAACCTTGGAGAATAGAAACACAAGTATACATTTGATTGCCACGGCATTTTTTGGGTTGATCCACGGATTTGGTTTTTCCAATTACTTTAAAATGTTGATGGCAGAAGAGGAACAAAAACTGACTTCATTACTAGGTTTCGCCACTGGAATAGAACTTTCTCAAGTGTTTATAATCCTTTGTATCTTGTTAGTGTCTTATCTGATTCAATCAGTGGTAAAGATAAAGTCACAATTATTTATTGGAGTAGCCTCCATAGTAATCATCGCTATTGTGATACCAATGTTAGTTGAAACGTTTTCTTGGTAGATTTTCACTAAATATTAACCTTATTACGTTGTCGGAATATTACAAAGAGGGTATATTAGTGTACCTTTGGCACGGTGCGTTCCACTAGGAAAGGGACAACCTTTGGCAATTGATTGTGATCTAATTTTTGGATGGAGAGTAAGAAGCAAAAAAAATATGATACGGCTTACCTAAGGATGGCAAAAGAATGGGGTAAATTGTCCTATTGTAAGCGGAAACAGGTAGGAGCTATCATAGTAAAGGATAGGATGATCATATCTGATGGCTATAACGGGACGCCTACCGGTTTCGAAAATAGCTGTGAGGATGGAGAGGGGTATACCAAATGGTATGTGCTCCACGCAGAAGCTAATGCCATATCTAAAGTTGCTTCCTCAACACAATCCTGCGAGGGCTCTACGTTATATATTACCCTTTCACCTTGCAAGGAGTGTAGTAAGTTAATCCATCAATCTGGCATAAAACGGGTGGTTTTTCAAAATGCCTATAAAGACGATTCAGGATTACAATTTTTGGAGAAGGCCGGGGTGATAGTCACTCATATGCCTATCGAGGAATTCAGTTCGTAATAAGTAACTTATGAAAAGTAAATACAATTATATATGGCCTACGGTTATTGCATTGGCACTTGCAGTTGGGATATTGATTGGCGGAAAGTTACATTTTAATGATTCTCCAGAGAAGCTATTCACTACCAATTCAAAAAAGGACAAACTTAATAGGCTTATAGATTATATAGATTATGAGTATGTAGATGATATCAACACAGATAGTATCGTAGATATTACCGTAAATAACATCTTAGATAAACTAGATCCTCATTCTGTGTACATCCCAAAAGAGGAAATGGAAAAGGTTTCTGAGAGCATGAAAGGAGATTTTGTGGGTATCGGAGTAAATTTTTATATGTACAAAGATACTATTGCCGTAATCCGCACCGTAGAGAATGGACCTAGTTTTTTAAAAGGATTACAACCAGGAGATCGTATTTTGGTGGCAGACAGTGATACTCTTTTTGGAAGAAATATGCCCAACAGTTCTATAGTTAATAAATTGAAAGGAGAAGAAGGTTCTTTAGTTGACTTAAACATATTCCGAAAAAAGGACAATAGAAAGTTCAATGTTAGTATCAAAAGGAATCTGATTCCTATAAAAAGTGTGGAAGCTTATTATATGTTGACTTCGGATATGGGTTATATAAAACTGAACCGTTTTGCCGAATCGTCCTATAAAGAGTTTAAGGCGGCATTAAAAAGTTTACAGAAACAAGGGGCAAGGAAGTTGACCTTAGACCTTAGAGATAATCCCGGAGGATACTTGGGGATAGCAGAGGAGATTGCCGACGAATTTTTACCAGACAAAAAACTAATTTTATTCACTAAGAATAAGAATGGAAAAATTAGCAAGTCTTTCGCTACCAAAAAAGGCGAATTTGAAGATAAACCAGTCTATGTATTAATCAACGAACGTTCAGCGTCGGCAAGTGAAATTATTGCTGGTTCCTTACAGGATAATGATATAGGAACAATAGTAGGACGCCGTTCTTTTGGTAAAGGCCTTGTGCAGCGGGAAATGGATCTAGGGGATGGATCCGCAGTTCGCCTCACCATTTCCAGATACTACACTCCTACAGGAAGGTCTATTCAAAAGGATTATAAAAATGGAAACAAGGACTACTATGAAAAGTTCACAAATAGGTACCACAATGGTGAACTACTTTCTGTAGACAGTATTAAGGTGGCCGATTCCTTGAAATTTACTACCCCAAAAGGGAAAGTAGTCTATGGGGGTGGTGGAATTATTCCAGATGTATTTGTGCCCATAGGTTCCAATGAAATGGAAACTATAGGATCAGTAGAAAGTCTGGGGTTGATATCTCGGTTTGTATTTGAGCACTTGGATGAAGACAGAAACCGGTATTCTTATTTGTCCAAAAATGATTTCGTTTACAATTTTAAGGTAGATGATATATTGTTTGAAAAGTTCATCAAGTACGCCGAAGGGATTCCTGTTATTAGTAATTTAAACTTGGCCTATTACGATCTAGAAGATCAGATCAAATTATATTTAAAGGCTTCCTTAGCAGAGCAACTATATGACCCAAATACGTATTCCAAAATCAAAAGTGAAGGCGATGCCATGTTGCAAAAGGTGAAGGAATTGGACAATCCAAATATCCAAAAAAGCTCTAAAGAATAATAAAAACTACCTATTAGTTTTCATCTACCTTTTTCTGAATTTTTTTTGATGCTATAAAAATCAATAAAAGAACCAGTGCACAAAGGGAGGCTACAATACCAATAATTGCAATGATGCTATCTCCTTGCATTGGATCTTCAAAATTGATCAATGTTACATTGTAGGCAATTAAAGCAATGGCCAAGGTAATAAGGATAATGCTTAGGATTTTGTTCATAATTTTGATGCTTAAATAATATAACCTTCAAATAGTAATTGGTTATATAGGTGTTTAAAACAATTCGTTAATATTGCTGGCAAATAACTTCACTGCAATGGCAAGCAAAATTACGCCAAAAACTTTTCTAATCACACCAAGGCCATTTTTACCCAGTACTTTTTCTATCTTTTTAGATGACTTTAGAACTATATAAACGAAAATTATATTTACGATTACCGCCACTATGATGTTTTCAACATTATATTCAGACCGTAATGAAAGAAGGGTGGTAATGGTTCCCGCCCCGGCAATCAAAGGGAATGCTATAGGAACGATTGAGGCAGTTTCGGGAATATCGTCTTTATATAATGAGATGCCTAAAATCATTTCTATGGCCAAAAAGAAAATAATAAAAGATCCGGCCACGGCAAAAGAATTGACATCTATCCCAATCAATTTTAGGATTTCTTCTCCAATAAACAAGAAGGCAATCATAATGCAGGCGGCCACAATAGACGCCCGTCCCGAATGAAGGTGGCCCACTTTGCTCCGAAGGGATATGATGATGGGAATACTACCTACAATATCTATTACTGCGAATAAAACCATACTGGCGGTAAATATTTCCTTGAAATTAAAATTAAATTGCATTTTAAGCTATTTATTATTTTTGCAAAATTACGTTTTCTAAAGTGCTTTTGGTTGTCCAAATGGAAATTATTCTGTCTCATTTTATGACGAAAGAAGTATCTTTGCTGCTTATTTGTTAATTATGTTCCAATTAGGTAAAACTTTAGTGTCTGAAGAAATCATTGAGAAGGATTTTTTGTGCAATCTGAATGCTTGTAAAGGAGGTTGTTGTGTGGATGGTGAGGCTGGAGCACCATTAGAGGATAAAGAGACCGAGATATTGGTGGATATTTACAGAGATGTTAAGCCATTTTTGAGACAGGAGGGTATTGCTGCTATTGAAGAGCAAGGTGCTTTTATTAGGGGTGAGGACGGAGAATGGGAAACGCCTTTGGTGAACGGCAGCGAGTGTGCTTATGTGATTATTTCCGATGACGGAATCACTAAATGTGGCCTTGAAGAGGCCTATAACCAAGGAGTCACCAAATGGAAAAAACCCGTTTCTTGTCATTTATATCCTGTTCGCATTAAGGAGTACACAGAATTTACAGCGGTGAACTACCATAAATGGGAAATTTGTGATCCGGCCTGTGCCTTGGGAGCTGAACTGCAGGTTCCTATTTATAAGTTTGTAAAAGAGGCGTTAATTAGAAAATTTGGCAATACGTGGTATACAGAGTTGGAAATAGTTGCCAAGGAATACGCTAAATAACGGGAATATTCAGGCTTATCATTGTGCCACGAGAACGATTTTCGTCGTCATATAGATCCAAAATATCAAAGGTAAAAGAATTTTGGTAGCCCTTAGAAAAGTTGGCCAAACGCTCCTTGGTAATTTTGATCCCTACCGACTTTCGTTTGATGATTCTATTTTTTTTAATTCTTTCGGAGCTTTCCCTCCCTATACCGTTATCGGTAATGGTAATGTTGGTAAAGTATATATTTTCTTTTTTCACCCTCAATTCTATGTGCTTTACGCCTTCCTTTCCAGAAAGTCCATGCCACAAGGCATTTTCTAAAAAAGGTTGTAAGATCAAAGAAGGTATTTTAATGGTGTGGGTATCTATATTTTTCTCCACCACCACTTCAAAATTAATCTCATCGTTAAATCTAATGTTTTCGATATTCATGTAGAGTTGAACCGTTTCCAATTCATCTGCCAGTGATATTTCCCTTACACTGGAGGCTTCTAAAATTTTACGGATCAGTTTTGAGAATTTGTTGAGATAGTGTACTGCATTCTTTTTCTCATTATTTATAATATATAATTTTATGGAGTTTAAGGAATTGAATAAAAAATGAGGGTTCATCTGGCTGCGGAGCATAGTTGATTCTAGTGTTAATAATTGTTTCTCATTCTTTAATTGTCGTTGGTAGAAAAGTATATATAGTATACCTCCTAAGAGGGCCAAGGCAAATCCACTAATCAGTAATGTTGTTTGATTTTTTCGCAATTTCAACTTTACAATTTCATTTTCTTTGCCCAATACTTCTATTTGACTATTCTTTTTTTCTGTTTCAGAACGGTAGATCAAATCTGCTACATAACGAATGTTTCTGTCATTCAATGTTTTTCTTTCAATACTTCTTGCTCTTTTGTAATAGTTCAGGGAAGCTTCATGATTTCCTTCTTTAGCACTTAAATCGGATAGGAATATATACGCTTCTTCTAATTCGTTGTTAAAATTGTAGTTTTGGGCAATCTCGAAGCCTTTGAGAAGGTTTTCCTTGGCCATGTCATTTTGCATAAGGTGTATGAGGGTCCACCCAATATTGATATATAACTCTGAAAGGAGTTCCATATTCCCTAATTTTTTAGCAGGTTCAAGAAGGGATTCTAAGATGCGTAATCCTTCATTAAACTTTTCTTGGTGCACATAGATATGCGCTATTCCTAAGTTAGATTTTATATTGATACTACTAGAGCCAATGTTTTTGTTATAGAACAATGCGTTGTTATAGTTAATCAATGCTTCTGATAATTTTCCCTGAGCCTCCAAACTTTCCCCAATATCTTGATAGTTGAGGGCTAAACCCATATTATTTCCAAGTTGCTTTTCTAGTTCTAGCGCTTCCTGAAATTTGGGAATAGAATGTTCCCATTGTTCCAATGTTTTGTAGATGTTACCTATTAAGTTCAGTGATGTGTTGTAATTTTTTTTTATCTCATCTGAAGGGTTTTCTATTTCTTTGGCAAGGAATAAAGCAGATTGGGCATTGTCCAAAGCTGATTGAATGGAGTTCTGTCTTAAATGTGCCAAGCTAAGCATGTTTAAGCTAAACACCTTAATCTCAAGGTTCACTGCTAATTCAGATGCGGATAATGCGGCTGTATGTAGCGTTATTGCCCTTTTAAAAGAGGCTTTTTTTTGGTAAATTGCACCTAATTGGTTTAACGCAAAAGCTTCCCCTAAATGGTATTTTCTTTTTTTGGAAGAATCAATAAAATAGGTTAACACTAAAGTGTCTTGAAGAGCGGGCTTTAATGCCGTTTCTAATGCTTTAATAGTACTGGGTCGCTCTTGTAAAATTGTAGCAATGTTATTTTTATTTTCACCTGTAATTTCCTGAGAGTGGACTGTTGATATTGTTGAAACGGCAAAAAATAACAAGAATGTGTATTTCCTAAAAGGGAGAAATGGTAAAAAATGAAAATTAGTTTTTCTTATCATTGGACAACCTCAAAATGACTCATAACATATCTAGAAAATCTGATTTTTTTTGACGTGAGACAGGAATTTTATGATTGGACTCTAAAACTACATATCCGTCGGTTTTCAGAAATTCCTTTATTTTGTTGAGGTTAACAATATATGAATTGTGAACTCTAAAGAAACATTCTTTTGGTAACATTTCATAGACTTCTTTTAATTTTTTAGTAAGCAATATCTTTTGTCCATCACTTAGAAACAAAGTGGTGTAATTACCATCGGACTCGGCATAAAGCACCTCATTATTTTCAAGAAACAGTAATTTTCCGTCTGTATTGATGGTTATTTTCTTTTGAGTGGCAGTAGAATTTAAATTCATTAATATTTTTTCTAACCTATCGGCACTGTAATGTTTTAGATTAAATTTTTTGACTTTAGCTATAGTTTCACTGAGATCATCACTGTCTACTGGTTTTAATAAATAATCTATAGCCTCATTTTTTAACGCTTTAATAGCGTATTGGTTGTAAGCAGTGGTTATAACTACTGGGAAGTCTCTATTGGTAAGCTTTTTAATAAACTGAAAGCCATCCATGGATGGCATTTCTATATCCAAAAAAAGACAATCAGGAGTATTCTTTTCTAGATATTCCAAGGCTTCAAAAGGATTTGTAAAGGAGGCGATAACCTTAATCTCGCTACTAAAATTAGTAAGTTCCCAAGATAATCCTTGAATGGCTCTTATTTCATCATCTACTATTACTGCTTCTAACATCGGAAATGGATAAACTTAAACTAATTTCTTTTTACTATAAATAGTGCCCATTTCGAAATGGAGATTAGGCTTTTAAAGATTACATGTTAATAATTCTTAAAAATAGGCAATAATTGAAATTAATGCCATTATTGCGAAGGAATTTTCTTTGTTTTTGTCCAAATTTTAATTTAAATAATAAATCCTAAATTGGAACTGCTGATTATACAAAATTGAATGTCATTTATACAAGGGAGCTTCTCAAAGTAGTGTCTAACAACTATATTTGATTTCCTAAGGTATTCTAGAAGTTCTTTTATTAAAGGAAAAGAAGCATTTTTGGTTGGTGAAGTTACATCTGTTTTTTGATTCGTTGTAAAACCATTCAATAGAAAGTAAATGACTGAATTATGCAGAAGTGTTTAATTTTATTTTCCATACTGGTAGTCTTGTTGATCGCTGCGAGTTTAACTGGCATCAATGAAGAAAAGGTAGACTCTCCGTCTGTTGTGATCAAGGATAACAACATAGAAGACTCTTCGAGAGAGAATGTAAAAGAGATTGACAAAATATTGGTCAAAAACTGAAAATTTAAAGCCTAGTTGGCTATTTAGATATTAAAAATTAGTAATTAGTTATTTAGTTAATGAAACTGTCAGGCCACAAGTACGACCCAATGTATTTTGTGTTTATTAAATGAAGGTGCATTTACGGCAATGCCTTACTCAATGGAAATACAAGCTATTGTTAAACCTAGCCAACCTGTTGGTTTTGGAAATCTGCTTGGTTAATAGGTTTCGGGGGAACTACCTAAATCAGCAGAACCATTTAAGGTAATTTTGAATATTACCTATTGAGGGGTCGTAAGGTTTGACAGAATCATTTGAGAATTATTTTAGGAGCAACTTGTGAAAGTTGCTCCTTTTTTTTGGAGTAAACCGAAAGGTCTAATTTTTAATACTTTTTGGTTTATTTTTTCTAAACCATTTTTGTTGAATTGTTACATAGAACGTATTCCAAATCTATTGTTTTGCATAAAGGCAACAAACATCGCTGTCGAGCTTAGATTTCAACATACAGTGTTAAAAACTTTGTGATTTAAATGATGAAACAACCTTTATTTATTGCTTACATTTTTCAATCTTTGTTACTCCCAGAACAGGGGTAAATTTCACCCCTAATACACAAATACTTAAATCAGAAGATATGTCAACAGCAGTAGAGCCCATTTTACAGGAAAATAAGGATAGATTTGTGATCTTCCCCATTCAACACCACGACTTGTGGGAATGGTATAAAAAGTGTGAAGCCTGTTTTTGGACCGCTGAGGAAATAGATCTGCATCAAGATCCTATAGATTGGACAAACAAGCTCAACGATGATGAGCGGTATTTTATAAAGCACATATTGGCATTTTTTGCGGCTTCAGATGGGATTGTAAATGAAAATCTAGCAGAGAATTTTGTGAGTGAGGTACAATATTCTGAAGCTAAGTTTTTTTATGGCTTTCAGATTATGATGGAGAATATCCATTCAGAAACCTACTCACTTTTGATTGACACCTATGTGAAAGACGAGAAAGAAAAAAATCTTCTTTTTAATGCCATAGATAATTTCCCTGCTATTAAGAAAAAGGCAGATTGGGCTTTGAAATGGATTGAATCTCCAAGTTTCGCTGAAAGATTGATTGCATTTGCAGCGGTGGAAGGAATTTTCTTTTCCGGTGCTTTCTGTTCCATTTTTTGGTTAAAGAAAAGGGGGCTTATGCCAGGACTTACCTTTTCCAATGAGCTTATATCTAGGGACGAAGGAATGCATTGTGATTATGCAGTTCACTTGCACAACCACCACTTGGTGAACAAAGTGCCTAAAGAGCGAATTACAGCTATTCTTGTGGACGCCCTTAACATAGAACGTGAGTTTATTACAGAATCGTTGCCTGCAAGTCTAATTGGAATGAACGCCAAGTTGATGACACAATATCTGGAATTTGTTACAGATAGGTTGTTGGTAGAATTGGAATGTGAAAGAGTGTATAACTCCTCTAACCCGTTCGATTTTATGGATATGATATCTCTACAAGGAAAAACTAACTTTTTTGAAAAGAGGGTTTCTGAATACCAAAAAGCAGGAGTTTTAAACAAAGAAAAGGAAGTAGACAATAAGAAATTAAGTTTCGACGCGGATTTCTAATCTAAAAGAATTAGAACCCCTTTGCAAAAGGGGTTTTTAGGCCCTTGGATTAAAATGTTAAAGAAAACTAAAAATTATAAACCCCGACTTTTAGGTCGTTGTAAATCGGTCTCAAAAATCTTTATGCCAAAACAGTTCAACGGTATTGGATAATAAAAGAATAAAAGAAGGACTTGTAAATAATCGTTTCATTTAAAAATTGTAGCACATGTTTGTATTAAAAAGAGATGGCAAAAAAGAACCGATGATGTTCGACAAGATCACGGCCAGAGTTAGAAAATTATGTTATGGCCTTAATGATTTAGTAGACCCAGTAAAGGTAGCTATGAGGGTTATAGAGGGCTTGTATGATGGTGTGTCTACCTCAGAGCTAGATAATCTGGCCGCAGAAATAGCCGCAACCATGACAACAACGCATCCGGATTATGCTAAGTTGGCTGCACGTATCTCTATTTCAAACCTACATAAGAATACCAAAAAGTCATTCTCTGAAACGATGAATGATCTTTACGTATATGTAAACCCAAGAACCGGAAAAAAGGCACCCTTGTTATCGGATGAGGTCCATAAGGTGATTGAGGAAAATGCAGAAATTTTGGATTCTACAATAATATATAACCGTGATTTTGGCTACGATTATTTCGGTTTTAAAACATTGGAACGCTCATATCTTTTAAAGCTTAATGGTAAAATTGCTGAACGCCCGCAACACATGCTGATGCGTGTGTCTATAGGCATTCACTTGAATGATTTGGAGTCTGCTATAGAGACCTACGAGTTGATGTCCAAAAAGTTCTTTACCCATGCAACGCCTACCCTATTCAACGCAGGGATGCCAAAGCCACAAATGTCCTCTTGTTTTTTACTGGCTATGAAGGACGATAGTATTGATGGTATTTATGACACATTAAAACAAACCGCCAAAATTTCCCAATCTGCTGGGGGCATTGGCTTATCTATTCATAATGTTAGGGCCACCGGGTCTTATATCGCAGGAACCAACGGAACCTCTAATGGAATTGTTCCTATGCTACAGGTATTTAATGATACCGCTAGATATGTAGATCAAGGTGGAGGAAAACGCAAAGGTAGTTTCGCTATTTATGTAGAACCATGGCATGCGGATATCTTTGAATTTTTGGACCTTAAAAAAAATCATGGTAAAGAAGAAATGCGCGCAAGGGATCTTTTTTATGCCATGTGGATTCCAGATTTGTTCATGAAAAGAGTAGAAGCAAATGAAGAATGGACCTTAATGTGTCCTAATGAGTGTCCAAATTTGTTTAATACCCATAGCGAGGAATTTGAAGCTCTTTATTTGAAATATGAAGCAGCTGGGAAGGGAAGAAAAACTATTAAGGCTCGTGAACTTTGGGAGAAAATATTGGAATCCCAAATAGAAACAGGTACACCTTATATGTTATATAAGGATGCTGCCAATAGAAAGAGCAACCAGAAAAATTTAGGAACTATACGTTCTTCCAACCTATGTACGGAGATCATGGAATACACATCTCCAGATGAGGTGGCCGTATGTAACTTGGCATCTATTGCATTACCTATGTTTGTGAAAAACGGGGAGTTTGATCACAAGGAACTTTTTCGCATTACCAAGAGGGTTACTAAAAATCTAAATAGAGTAATTGATAGAAATTATTACCCTATCAAGGAAGCGGAAAATTCCAATATGCGCCATAGGCCTATAGGTTTGGGAGTGCAAGGTTTAGCAGATGCCTTTATTATGCTTCGTTTGCCATTTACAAGTGAGGAAGCCAAAAAGTTAAACCAAGAAATTTTTGAAACCCTTTACTTTGCGGCGGTAACGGCGTCTATGGAACAAGCTATAGTGGAAGGGCCATATTCTTCCTATGAAGGTTCGCCAATGTCCAAAGGTGAATTCCAATATAATTTATGGGGTATTAAAGACGAGGAATTGTCTGGCAGATGGGATTGGGCAAAGCTTCGAAAAGAAGTTAAGAAAAACGGAGTTCGCAATTCATTATTAGTGGCTCCAATGCCAACAGCCTCAACTTCCCAAATATTAGGAAATAATGAATGTTTTGAGCCTTACACATCCAATATTTATACCAGAAGAGTATTATCAGGAGAGTTTATTGTTGTAAATAAGCACTTGTTAGAAGACTTAGTGGGACTTGGTCTTTGGAACGAAAATTTGAAACAAGAATTGATGAGAGCCAATGGTTCTGTTCAGCATATAGACGGTATTCCGGAGGATATTAAGGAATTGTATAAGACCGTATGGGAGTTAAGTATGAAGGACATAATTGATATGTCTAGACATAGAGGATATTTCATCGATCAGAGTCAATCTTTAAATCTATTCTTGGAGAACGCTAATTATGCAAAACTTACTTCGATGCATTTTTATGCATGGAAAAGTGGGTTAAAGACTGGAATGTATTACTTGAGAACAAAAGCAGCTGTAGACGCCATTAAATTTACTTTGGACAATAGTAAAAAACAAGAGGTGCCTACTGCAGAGACTGCAGAGACGGTTGAGTCAGAAGTGTTAAGCACTGCAACAGCAAAAGCAGAAGGTAAGACTGCAGTAGAAGTGGCCGCAATTCCAGTACAACAAGATGCCGATGTTAAACCCATGAGTGCAGCGGAAATGAAGGCGTTGATTGCTCAGGCTAAGGCAAGTGAAGGAGATGACGATTGCTTAATGTGTGGATCTTAATTATTTTTTAGTTCGGCGTAATCATGCCAGCTTAGAAGCCTAAGCATTACATATAATACCTCGAGGTAATTGGCCAAAAATGGTCTTCCTCGAGGTTTTTTTTTAGTTTACGCATTTGCAATTTAAAATAATGGGGGAACTATTTGTTTTTTAAAATGCCATGATAGACGAGCTTGGCGCCTACCAGTAGTATTGCGTAAAACCCAAGTATGAATATATAGTATTCCATAATAACCAATTAGATGACTACAGCTATACATAACTTACTAAAATAAATTTTAAACATCTATAAAACAGTGTTTTAATAATTTTCAATTTCAATGATGTCTACTTTTTGGCAATCCGTTACCCCAAGAAAAGTAAAAGCCCTTCCTTTTGTAGTTTATACAATTGGAAGGGCTTCAATATTAAACGGTATTTTCTATTTACAATAGACTCATCTTTAGATGGACCATGCTTTGCCGTCTGTAAGCTCCTGAAGATCTCCACAGCCTATATATTCCCCTGGAACAGGTAAGTATTCCAAGACCTCTTCTGCAACGTATTCGGAGCTTTTATAGGCCCATATAGTCATGCCTCTAAGATTATTGGCGAATGCAAATCTGCTAACACCTTCATCCAATTTATCAGTTTCTCCATTTTCAATTGCCCCTTGGTAGGAGTTTATGACTTCGAAGTTCTCTATTTCCTGTTCTTTTGTAACTTTTAAAGCGTTTGATAATACCGGTTCTAAATCTTCGGCCGTGAGATCTGCCAAAGTTTCTTTACCCGAATCCTTTAAAGCTTTATCTAGGAAATTGCTCATAGACATTTTAAAGAAATCCTGCTGTTTCTGTTCCATGACTTCGTTAGCAAATTTATCTATAAACATATGAACGTTTACTTCCGATGCCGAAGGGGTGTCCGTTTTTGGAAGGATGATATCCACCAAATTCATTAAAGCAGCCCCTTGCTCTTTGGTTAAAAAGTCTGGGGTCCATTCCATGGCAGGTGTATCCTTACAACTTTGCACGAGACTTACCAATGTGGGGACGGCCACTACGTATCCTAAAGAAAGACCTATGTTTTTGAGTGCTATTCTTCTATCCATTATATATTTCCTTTTTTAAGTTCTTGGGCGGCATGGTTGGCAGCTCTTGCCGTAAACGCCATATAAGTTAAAGACGGGTTGACACAACTGGCAGAGGTCATAAAGGCACCGTCCGTTACGTAAACATTGGGGACAGCGTGTATTTGATTGTTCCCGTTTAATACTGAAGTTTTTGGATCACGACCCATTCGGGCAGTTCCCATTTCATGAATCCCCAGACCTAATGCGCCAGGATTATCAAATCCTTTTACATCTCTAAGGCCTGCTTGTTCTAACATTTCAATGGCTTGGGTTTTTATATCCTCACGCATTTTCCATTCGTTTTCTTTGAACTCAGCATCAAATGTAACAGTTGGTAAGCCCCAAGAATCCAATCTCTCATAGTCAAGTGTCATTCTATTTTCTTGATAGGGCAATACTTCACCAAAGCCCATAATACCCATTGTCCATCCCCCAGGTTTTAATATTTTATCTTTTAAATCCTTCCCGAAAGATAATTCAGCGATAGTTTCCTCCCAGTTATCGCGACTAGCACCACCTTGGTACCCATAGCCACGGATAAATTCCTTTTGGTCACTTGAGCCGCCTAAATTTCTAAATCGTGGGATATAAACACCATTAGGTTTTCTTCCTTTATAATACTTGTCTTCAAAGCCATCAAATTTACCATTAGCGCCAACCCCAAGATGGTGGTCCATAATGTTCCTACCCAGCTGATCGGAGTCGTTACCCATACCATTAGGGAATCTTTCAGATTTTGATTGTAACAAAATGGCTGAAGAGGCCATGGACGAAGCACAAAGGAATATTACTTTGGCATTAAATACGAATTCCTCCTTAGTTAGTGTATCTATTACTTTAACTCCCGAGGCTTTACCTGTTTTAGGATCGTAGATTACTTCAGAAACAATGGAGTCAGGTCTCAATGTTAAGTTTCCTGTTCTTTCAGCAGCGGGTAATGTAGATGAGTTACTACTGAAATAGGCCCCAAAAGGACAACCTCTAATGCAACGGTTTCTAAATTGGCATTTACTTCTTCCTTCAAATTCCTTATTACCTGTAATATGCGCCACTCTGCCTGCGGTTACTACACGGCCATCAAAGTTTGCTGATACTTTTTCTCTAAATACCTGTTCTACACAATTCAATTCCATCATGGGCAAAAATTGTCCATCAGGCAGTTGTTTTAAACCAAGATTTTCTCCACTTACTCCAATGTAGGATTCTACTTTGTCGTACCAAGGGGCAATATCTTTATATCTAACAGGCCAATCTACAGCTATTCCATCTCTTTTATTGGCTTCAAAATCAATATCACTCCAACGGTAACTATGACGGCCCCACATAATGGAGCGTCCACCTACATGATAGCCACGCATCCAATCGAATCGTTTTGTTTCATTGTATGGATTTTCCAAGTCATTTACAAACCATTCATTGTGCTGCGCTTTGGTGGTGTATCCAGTCCTAGCTTGTTTCAGTTGCTTTGCTTGTTCTTCTCTGGTCAGATTTCCATTATTGGGAAAATCCCAGTCGTCCATATTGGCTTTTTTGTAATCCTCAATATGCGTAATCATTCTACCGCGCTCGAGAATCAACGTTTTGAGTCCGTTCTCACATAACTCTTTGGCGGCCCATCCTCCGCTAATCCCAGTACCAACAACTATTGCATCGTAGTTATCTTGTTCTTCGTTGTAATAAAATTTACCCATCTATTGAATTGTTTATTTCCTAAATTTATTAAATATAAAATTAATTTTCTACATTTAAACGCCAATTTTATTGACATACTCTTACTACAACGTTGTAGTAGGGGTTAACCTCAGAAAACAAAATAATCAACTAAAACCATGAAAATAAACACATTAAAAATTGTCGTCCTTATGGGATTGGCATTTTCTTTTACAGGAATATATTCTTGTAAAGAGGCAAAAAAAACGGAAACAGAACCCACAGAGATTTCTTCAGAAATGAAAAAAGAGGCAGAGCCTTTTTTTCAACTATCTCTTGCCCAATGGTCCATGCATAAAATGGTTATTGATCAAGATGTAGATCCTTACACTTTTGCTGAAAAAGCTAAGGGATGGGGCTTCACCGGACTGGAGTACGTAAGTGGATTATATTATAAGGAGTTGGAAAAGTCTAATTTTTCCAAAGAAGCCATGGCTATATTTGTTGAAAAATGTAATGCTGAAAGCGCCAAGTATGGGATGAGAAATGTCCTTATTATGATAGATGGGCAAGGAGATTTGGCCACCACCGATGCGAAGGATCGTAAAAAAGCAGTTGAAAATCATTATAAATGGGTAGATGCGGCGGCTGCCATGGGATGTCATTCCATTAGAGTCAATTTGGCTGGAAGCCAAAATCCGGAGGAGTGGGTTTCAAATTCTGTGGACGGTTTAAAGCAATTGGCAACCTATGCCAAGGAAAAAAATGTAAATATAATTGTTGAGAACCATGGAGGACTATCTTCTAATGCATCTAAATTGGTGGAAGTAATGAAAGCCGTGAACATGGAAAATTGTGGTACGCTTCCAGATTTTGGCAACTTCTGTGTAAAGAGAAAAGATGGTTCCTATTACAACGGTGAATGTATAGAAGAATATGATATGTACCAAGGAGTTATGGAACTTATGCCTTATGCTAAAGGGGTAAGTGCCAAGTCGTACAATTTTAATGATGTAGGAAACGAAACCAGAATAGACTATTCTAAAATGTTGAAGATTATAGAAGATGCTGGGTATACTGGCTTTATTGGGGTAGAATATGAAGGGGACGAGCTAAGTGAAGAAGCTGGTATTTTGGCTACCAAGGAATTATTGTTGAACGCATCTAATACGTTGGAATAATCCAATACTAAAACATGCAGAGCCTTTTCAATCAATTATTTGATTATAATTTTTATTGCAACAAAAAATTAATAGAGCAATGCAATAAAATAGAAATAATTCCACAAAGGAGTTTGGAGCTGTTTAGCCATATTTTAGATACCCATCATATTTGGAACCATAGAATACTGAAAAAATCACCTGAATTTGGAGTAATGCAATTACATCCATTAAAAGATTGGACAGATATTCATTATGAAAACCAGAGAAGCTCTTTCGAAATTATCACCAATGCCGATGATTTTGAATTGCGTTTGGATTATGAAAATTCGGAAGACCGACTTTTTACTAATACCTTGAAGGATATGCTTTTCCATATCATCAATCATTCCACACACCACAGAGCACAGATTTCTGTAGATTTTAGAACCAATGGAATTGAACCGCTCAATTTAGATTATATATTATATAAACGATAAACATACCAAACCTCTTATGAACACAAAAATAAAAATACAACTATCCATCATGATGTTCCTCGAATTTTTTATCTGGGGTGGATGGTTTGTTACCCTTGGCACCTTTTTAGGAAATAATTTAAAGGCTACAGGTGCAGAATCGGCCATGGCTTTTTCTACCCAATCTTGGGGCGCAATTATAGCACCTTTTATTATAGGACTTATTGCAGACCGATATTTCAATGCTGAAAAAATATTGGGAATTTTACATTTGGCAGGTGCTGTGCTTATGTATCAGATGTATATGTCAGTAGATTTTGCAGAATTTTATCCCTATGTATTTGGATATATGATCCTGTACATGCCCACCTTGGCTTTGGTCAATTCCATATCCTTTAATCAGATGAAAAATCCAGCAAAAGAATTTTCATTTGTGCGCGTTTTCGGCACCATAGGGTGGATTGCTGCTGGTTTAATTATAAGTTACGTGTTCTTATGGGATTCCGCTGCAGGTAGGGAGGCAGGTTTGTTGAAGAATACCTTCTTAATGGTAGCTATAGCTTCTGCATGTTTAGGAGTTTTTAGTTTTATGTTGCCTAAGACTCCACCAAAAGTGGGAAAAGAAGAAAAAATAAGTATTTCGGCAATCTTAGGATTGGACGCTTTAAAATTATTAAAGGACAGGAATTTTTTAGTTTTCTTTATTTCGTCTATTTTGATTTGTATTCCTTTGGCTTTTTACTATCAAAACGCCAATCCATTTTTATCTGAAATTGGGATGGACAACCCCACAGGAAAAATGACTATTGGCCAGGTATCAGAAGTATTGTTTATGTTGTTGCTTCCTTATTTCTTTAAGAAGTTTGGTTTTAAGAAAACACTTATTGCAGGTATGTTGGCCTGGACTATAAGGTATCTATTGTTTGCATACGGTAATGCTGGTGACCTTGCCTTTATGCTCATCATAGGTATTGCCCTTCACGGTATCTGTTATGACTTTTTCTTTGTTTCTGGACAAATCTATACAGATAGTAAGGCTGGGATTAAGTATAAAAGTGCGGCACAAGGATTAATCACTCTGGCTACCTATGGCGTAGGGATGCTTATAGGTTTCAAGATAGCAGGAATAATAACCGATACCTATATGACAGCTGATGGTTTGCATGTTTGGAACAACATTTGGACATTCCCCGCTATA
Source organism: Sediminicola arcticus (assembly GCF_040566695.1). NCBI lineage: Bacteria > Pseudomonadati > Bacteroidota > Flavobacteriia > Flavobacteriales > Flavobacteriaceae > Sediminicola > Sediminicola arcticus. Next base: position 755,787 of record NZ_JBEXAE010000001.1, read on the forward strand.
TTTGCATTTGGGGTTATGATTTTATTCGTCATATTTTTTAAAAATGAAGAAGTAGAATACAAGGAATAGCTATTAATAATTAGAAGATTGATTATGAGCAAGAAAATAAGACTAGGTATTTTAGGGGGTGGCGGAGATTCACTAATAGGAGTATTGCATAGGATTGCCTCCTTTATGAATGATAATTATGAAATTGTTGGTGCTGTCTTTAATCCTGACCACAATGATAGTTTAGCATTTGCCAAGGAAATAGGATTACCAACTAATAGGATTTACAAGGACTTTGATGCCTTGGTGGAAGAGGAAATTAAGCTTCCTAAAGAGGAAAGAATTCAGGTATGCTCCATATTAACACCTAACTTTTTGCATTTCCCAATGGCTAAAAAACTGTTGGAAAATGGGTTCAATGTCATTTGTGAAAAACCCATGACAACGACCTATGAGGAGGCTGTGATTTTGCAGGCAGCCTTAGAAAAGGCAAAAACCGTATTTGCGGTAACACATACCTATACTGGGTATCCCATGGTACGCCAAATGCGTGAAATGGTAAAAGCAGGTGCATTAGGGAAAGTTCAAAAGGTAGATGTGCAGTATTACCAAGGTTGGATAAACCCTATTATACATGATAAGGAAAAACGATCCACTACCTGGCGTTTGAATCCTGAAAAAGCGGGTATTAGTTGTTGTATGGGTGATATTGGGGTGCATGCCTTTAATATGGTAGAATATACAACCGGCCTTCAAGTAGATACTATTTTGGCCGATCTAAATTACCTGTATGAGGATAACAAGATGGATATTGACGGTACCGTTCTTATTCGTTTAAGAGGGGGTGTCAAAGGAGTCATTCGTTCCAGCCAGATTGCAACTGGAGAAGAAAACAGGCTAACCGTCGCCATTTATGGTGATAAAGGTGGACTTAGATGGGAACAGGAAAATCCCAATCTCTTGTATGTTCTTTCTGATGATAAACCATTACAGGTCTACAAACCAGGTCATGCCTACAACTCTAAATTGTCATTGGATGGGACCAAGTTGCCCCCAGGACACCCCGAAGGGATCTTCGATGCTATGGCTAATATTTATTTGGGAGTTGCAAAAGCCGTTCGTGGAGAAGCTTATAACTCAGGGGAATTCCCTACCATGATGGACGGGGTTAGAGGACTTAATTTTATAGAAAGCACGGTTGCTTCCCATCAACAAGGGAATACTTGGATAACTTTGAAATAGGAGTACTATTCATTTTGAATATATATCTAAAAAGAGCCGCTACTAGTGGCTCTTTTTAGATTAAAATACTTTTTCAAAATATTCGCAGACTATAATCATGCTCTCATTGGGTTTGCGTTCAAATTCTTTTAATTCCCTCTGGAAAAATTCCCAATATACCCTCTGCCAATCTGCTAAACCACCATCACCTTGACCTTCCATTTTAGCATGTTCGGCCGTAATACTAAAGAAAGGCATCATTCTTACGGAGGTAGTTCTTACAATACACTTGGCTTTGCCATCTACATCAGTCAAAACTGTAAAATCACCTCTTTTTGGTAAAGCTTTCTTTTGCTGTTGCAATCCTAAAAGTGAATACGAGGTTGCCTTTTTTACGCCGGAAATAACAAGTTCTAGATTGTGATTGGCATCTTTTTCATTGTCGAAAAAATGATAAACTTTAGGGGTGTGCTCAAAAGCAAATTCTAGATGGGCATTTAAAAAATCGCCCCACATGTTTTCAGCAGAATGGTTCTTCATTGTTGATTTTAATTATTTCGCTTTTGACTTACTGACTTATTATTGAAAAAATAAGAAGTTCTGTCAAGTATATTTAATAGCACTAAAGTTAGTGTTCTAATTACAGTTTACTAGAGTGTGCTAAAATTCTCATGCTATTTCTAAATAGGCTTCATTATTTTCAATTCATTGGCTATAACGTTTTCAACCCTTTCCACAGTATGATTCAACACTATATTTTCTTTTAATTCTATTGTAATCCCTATATTTATGATCTGCTGTGGAATTAGTAAGGAGAATGCTTCCAACTCTAAATATAGGGTTTAATTCTTATAATTTCAGAGGTCAAATTAAATAGAGATGATAACATACAATAGATTAGTATAATGAAGACAATTAAAGGACCGGCAGTTTTTCTTGCCCAGTTTGTAGATAGTAAGGCTCCATTTAATACATTGGATGGGATGTGCAAATGGGCAGCTGATTTAGGCTACAAAGGAATTCAGATCCCTACTTGGGAGCACTTTTTGATAGATTTGGACAAGGCGGCTGATAGTCAGACTTATTGTGATGAATTAAAGGGGAAAATAAATTCTTATGGATTGGAAATTACGGAGTTGTCCACTCATTTACAGGGACAACTTGTGGCTGTAAATCCAGCTTACGACCTTATGTTCGATAATTTTGCACCTGATAAAGTAAAGAATAACCCTAAGGCTAGAACTGAATGGGCCGTTGATACCGTTAAAAAAGCTGCCACTGCTAGTAGAAGATTGGGACTTAATGTGCATGCTACATTTTCAGGCGCCCTGCTATGGCACACTATGCATCCCTGGCCACAAAGACCAGCGGGACTTGTAGAAATGGGTTTTGAGGAACTTGCAAAAAGATGGTTGCCAATTCTAAATCATTTTGATAAGGAAGGCGTAGATGTGTGTTATGAAATACATCCAGGGGAAGACCTACATGATGGAGATACTTTTGAGCGTTTTCTTGCAGCCACTGGCAATCATAAAAGAGTGAACATCCTATACGATCCAAGTCATTTTGTACTGCAACAATTGGATTATATTACCTATATAGATCACTATCACGAATTCATAAAATCTTTTCATGTAAAGGATTCTGAATTTAATCCAACAGGAAAAAAAGGTGCTTTTGGTGGCTATAACGATTGGGGTGATAGGGCTGGAAGGTATCGTTCCCTAGGTGACGGACAAATAGATTTTAAATCGATATTTTCAAAATTGACCCAATACGGATGTGATGTTTGGGCGGTTATGGAATGGGAATGCTGTATCAAAAGTCCGGAACAAGGTGCAAGGGAAGGCGCAAAATTTATACAAGACCACATTATTGAGGCTACAGAGAAAACCTTTGATGATTTTGCTGGGGCAGAAATAGACAAGGCAACGCTTAAAAAAATACTTGGAATCTAATTATAATTTATACCAATGAAACAACTAATATTTACAGGCCTAATAGCCTTAACCATCTTTGGCTGTAAAGAGAAGCCAAAAGAATCTAATGAAGAAATTAATACAGACACTATGGCTGAAACACAGATGGAAGCCAAGCCGCAAGATGAATGGATGGTTCTTTTTGACGGGTCCTCTTTTGAAGGATGGCATGGCTATTTAAAAGAAGGGATGCCACAGGAATGGAAATTGGAGGAAGGTGCCATGGTATTCCATCCACCAAAAGAGCGTGCTAAAGGAGCAAGTTATAATCTAGTGACTGATAAAGAATTTACAGATTTTATACTTTCCATTGATTGGAAAATATCCGAGGGTGGCAATAGTGGCTTCTTTTGGGGCGTAAAGGAAGATGCTAGTTTGCCAGAAGCGTATCAATCTGGACCAGAGATTCAGGTCTTAGATAATGAAAGGCATCCGGATGCAAAGGCTGGAACTACCCACCAAGCAGGAGCCCTATATGATATGGTTGCGCCAAATCATGAAATGGCTAAACCCGCTGGGGAATGGAATACCTGCGTATTGACAGTGAACCATAAAACCAATGAGGGACGTGTGGAACTGAATGGAATGACAGTGGTCACATTTCCCGTAAATGATCCGGAATGGAGTGCTATGGTCGCTAAATCAAAATTCGCGGATTGGGAACATTTTGGAAAATCCAAAACAGGAAAAATTGGATTGCAGGATCATGGAGATATGGTTTCCTATAAAAATATTAAACTAAAACAACTTTAACATGAAATATATTCTTACTGCTGTTTTAGCCTTCACGCTATTTTCTTGTAAGGAAAAAGTTGAAGTGGCCCCTTTGGAAGAAACGGACAATACGCCACAAGAAATAGTTTATGAGGAGTATGCAGGGGTAGAGCCTACAAGACCTGATGAAACTGAAATTTATGAACCTGTACCACCTATTGTACAACCTTTTGGTAAAAATGGTGCTCCTAGTGATGCTATTATCCTATTTGACGGCAGTAATTTGGATCAGTGGATAAGTGCAAAGGATAGTACGGCAGCAGTATGGAATTTAAACAAAGACGGCAGTATGACCGTTAAGGATAAAACAGGTGATATCCAAACAAAGCAAAATTTTGGCAATGTTCAACTTCACGTTGAATGGAAGTCCCCCGCAGAGGTACAGAGAGAGGGTCAAAACAGAGCCAATAGTGGTGTTTTCCTTCAAGGCATTTATGAAGTGCAAGTATTGGATAATAATAACAATGACACTTACGTAAACGGCCAAGTAGGTTCTATATATAAACAACATCTACCCTTAGCAAAAGCCTCAGTTCCTACTGGAGAATGGAATGTCTATGATATTATTTTTCATGAACCAATATTCAATGCAGAGGGAAAGAAAATAAAATCTGGCACCATTACGGTACTGCACAATGGCGTTTTAGTGCAAGACCATGTGGAGATAAAGGGTACAACCCCTTACATTGGCTGGCCTAAGAATGAAGCTCATGGTAAGGGGCCTATTAAACTCCAAGATCATGGTGATAATAGTAGGGTAAGCTATAGAAATATCTGGGTTAGGGAATTGTAGTAATTATTTTGGAGGATATAATAGCTATTGGCATTACCCCAATGTTACTTCTGGCCGTTGGCTTCTATTGGAAGCTACGTCCTCCCATTAAAATAAATGGGTTGTATGGATAGAGGACCATGAGGAGTATGGCCAACCAGCTGATATGGGGTTTTGCCAACAAGATCGGGGCAAAAATGTTCATAATGGTTGGCATCATTACCCTTGCACTAAGTATTTTATGTTATTTTTTGTTGCAAGAACCCACAGGAATTGTTGTCTCCTTATTTAGTTTCATCATAGGTATTGGAGTAGGAATATACTGGTGCGAGACCAAGATCAATAGGAATTTCGATAAAAATGGAAACCCAAAAAAGCAAAACTGAATTTTAATTACCTTTGCCAAAATTTAAAATCATTTTATGATCCAATCCATGACAGGGTTTGGGAAGTACGTAGTTCAACTTCCTTCAAAGAAAATTACCATCGAAATAAAATCATTGAACAGCAAAAGTCTTGACTTAAATGCTCGTATCCCCTCTGCTTATAGGGAGAAGGAATTGGATTTGAGAAAAATAATTGCTAGTTCATTAGAAAGGGGAAAGGTAGATTTTGGATTGTATATGGAGTCAACCGGTAATGAAACTTCCTCTGTAATAAATGAGGTTGTCGTAAAAAGCTATATCCAACAACTAAGGGCAATTGCGGAAGGGGATGATGTAAAATTATTGGAAATGGCTGTGCGATTACCAGATGCCCTAAAGACAGAAAGAGACGACATAGATGAAGAGGAATACAATGCTATTTTGGAAGCCCTTAAAAACGCCCTGAAGGAGATCAATATCTTTAGATCGGAAGAAGGCCAAGTGTTGGAAAAGGATTTTTTTGATAGGATTGCTACTTTAAATCGTTTACTGGAGGAGGTTAAGGCCATGGATAAAGACCGACTCTCAATGGTGCGGGAGCGTTTGGGAAAAGCTGTTGCAGATCTAAAAACTGATTTGGATTCGAATAGGTTTGAACAAGAATTAATCTATTATCTAGAGAAATACGATATTACAGAAGAGAAAGTGCGCTTGGCCAATCATCTAGACTACTTTGTATCGGCACTAAAATCTGATGATTCTAATGGTAAAAAATTAGGTTTTATAAGTCAGGAAATTGGGAGGGAAATAAATACAATTGGCTCTAAAGCCAATTATGCTCCAATGCAACAGCTCGTAGTGCAAATGAAAGATGAGTTGGAAAAAATCAAGGAACAAATGCTAAACGTACTGTAATGGAGGGAGGTAAGCTTATCATCTTTTCGGCACCATCCGGAAGTGGAAAAACAACCATTACCAAATATTTATTGGAGCAGCCAGAATTGAATTTAGCTTTTTCTGTTTCGGCCACTTCCAGACCTAGAAGAGGAAAGGAGAAGCATGGGGAACATTATTACTTCATGTCCATTTCCGAGTTCAAAAACCATATCAAGAACGATGAATTTTTGGAGTGGGAAGAAGTATATAGGGACAATTTTTATGGAACTTTAAAAAGCGAAGTGGAACGAATATGGGCCATGGGTAAAAATGTCATTTTTGATATTGATGTCGTAGGTGGACTTCGAATAAAGAAGAAATTTCCAGAAAACACTTTGGCGGTTTTTGTAAAACCTCCTAGTGTGGACGAACTGAAAATAAGACTTAAAAAACGCAGCACGGAAAGTGATGATAAGATCAATATGCGTATAGCCAAGGCATCGGTTGAACTCGCTACCGCTCCTCAATTTGACAAGATCATCAAAAATTACGAATTGGAGATCGCACTTAAAGAAGCCTATGACCTAGTAGCCGATTTTATTGAGGTAAAACAGGAAAAGTAAAAAGCATAGACTAGAAATAAAGGATGAAGAAGGTAGGTCTATATTTTGGTACATTTAATCCAATTCATATTGGCCATTTGGCGATTGCTAATCATATGGTAGAATTTTCGGATCTAGAAGAAGTTTGGTTGGTCATCACGCCCCATAGTCCTTTTAAGAAAAAGAAAACCTTATTGGACAATAACCATAGGTATGAAATGGTCTATGAAGCTACTAAGAATTATCCAAAATTACATCCTAGTAAAATAGAATTTGATCTTCCCCAACCGAATTATACCGTAAATACTTTGGTGCATTTGTCCGAGAAGCACGGGACAGATTATGAGTTTTCATTGTTGATGGGAGAAGATAACCTGAAAGGATTGCATAAGTGGAAAAATTACGAGGCCATCTTGGAGCATCATCATATTTACGTATATCCCAGAATTTCTGAAGGAGAAGTGGACCATAGTTTTATAGGACATCCAAAAATTATACCTATTCAAGCTCCTATCATGGAAATTTCTTCCACTTTCATACGTAAACATCACAAAGCTGGTAAAAATATCAGACCGCTATTGCCAGAGAATGTTTGGGTTTATTTGGACGAAATGAATTTTTATAGATAGTTGCCTTTTTCGTCCATCTTAACTTTAATGGTCTTTTTTCTTTTTTGTAGCTTAAGTTTAAAGGTTCTATTCACTCCTTTTTGATGGTTGTAATCTATCAGATAAACATCATCAACAATTTTCCAACCTGGATATGTATTTTCAAGGGATTCGATTACCGCTTTTGGAAGATCTAGATTTTTAAACCGTTCTATTGTCCTTAATATTTTGCCATCCTCGTCATATACAGCTACAATTTTACCTTCCGGAAGGTAAAAGGAAACGGTGTAAAAAGGATATTCATCTTCGAAAATACCATCTTTCTTTATTTTGTAACTCGCAACTTTACGCTCTAAGAGTTTAACTGGTGTGGGTGTCTCTTTAGAGTCAATACTACTTAAATATTTGTAGTTTACCGCTGTAACAACCACTTCGGACAGCTCCTCTGTTTTAGGATCTTGAGCCCATAAAAAAGTGGACAGTACAAGTGCAATATAGAAGGGAAGCATTCTTTTCATTTGCATTTTTTAGTTTTTAAAAGTAGTATTGAACCTTGACAAAAGGTATGAGCAATATCAGTTTAAAAGTAAATATATCTACTTAATCCTTAGATAGAATATCTGTACCAAGGTGGGTATTGTCCTGGTTGTAATACCAGGCCCTTTTTTTTGGCATCTTAATTTCATTGATAGTTTCTTCTCCTGATAAAAGGATGTACTCCCCATCGTTTTTAGATTCATCATGAAAAAATTGATATACCTCCATGCCGTAGGTTAGAGGGTTAAAATAGAAATACCACGTATCTCCTCCCACACTTTCTGCATAGGTGACCTTAAGTACCAAATAGGCCTTGTTCTTAAATGTTTTATGCATCACCTTAGGGTCTATAATAGTTCCAGGATCTTTTAATTTCATGGGAAGGCCATAGAGATAGGTGTAATAGTCCTTCAACATGTTGGCCCTATCACAATTGAGATTAAAGGTTTTCCGTTCTGTCTCCGATATTTCTTCACTGCCATTTAATCTCAATAAGCAATCGTTACCATCCAAAATGTACTCCTGGATATTTTGTTCTTTGTTCACTGTTAATCGGAACCTTTCCGCGGGGAGATTGATTTTTACATTACTTTTTCTATCGGAGCTGTTTGGAGTTTCCATGGTCACCGTAAATTCTTCATTAAATGATGGCCAATTATTATTTGGGTCGTGATAGTCAATTGCATTCAGCAATAGCTCTTCGCTTGATAAACTTTGGGAAAGGCCGATTAGCGAAATATGAAAAAGGAGTATTAAGAAAATTATTCTGAACATAATTACTTCGTTTTTGTGGAGGCACAAGGTAAGTATTTTTACATTCGGGCTATCTAGTTGGTTAAAAAGGGGAAAGGTGTTCAAGAAAACAATTTAGGTTATTTTGTTAATATTCCTTAAAAGTGACCGGATTAGCGTATGAATAGCTCTATTTTAGAAGACATAAAATATAATTACACTCATGAAAAGATTATTACCATGCCTAATGCTCTCCTTGTTTTTTATTTCAATACCTGTAAAAGGACAAAAACGGAATAAAAAGGAGGATTCAAAAGTTCCCACAAATTTTAATGATGCTACCCAATCTAAAGATAAAAATGGCATCAAAAAATATAGTGAAGTCATTACGAAAGATGCCATTTCAGATGACGGACTTTTTACTGTACACAAAATAAAGGATGAATATTTTTATGAAATACCCTTCGATAAACTAAAGAAGGAAATGTTATGGGTAAGTAGAATTTCTCAGCTACCACAAGGATTGGGAGGAGGATATTTCAATGCCGGTTCCAAGACAAACGAGCAAGTGGTGCAATGGGTTCGTTTTCAGGATAAGATCTTGCTAAAGGTAAAGTCTTATGCTAATGTAGCCGACAGTACCAAAGCAATCCATAATTCAGTGATGGTGAATAATTATGAACCCACTCTCTTTGCATTTGATATAAAGGCCTTCAATACAGATACCACTGCCGTAGTAATTAATGTCACCTCACTTTTTAATACGGATGTAGCGGCAATAAGCGGACTCTCCGCGAGGTTGCGGAAGGAATACAAAGTGAAAAAATTGGAATCTTCCCTTAGTTTTATCAATGGGATAAAAAGTTTTCCCGAGAATATCGAAGTTAAGCAGGATTTGACTTATAGCGCTTCGGAGCCACCATCATTTTCAGATATGGAGTCTATAAGCCTACAGATGAACCAATCTATGATATTGCTTCCAAAAGAACCAATGCAACCAAGAATGTACGACCCTAGGGTGGGATTCTTTACCGTTAGCCAATACGATTATGGAAGTAAGGAACTGAAGGCAGACCAAAAAACATACATCAGAAGGTGGCGATTAGAGCCTAAAGATCCGGAGGCTTATGCTAGAGGTGAATTGGTGGAACCCATAAAGCCTATCGTATATTATTTGGATCCTGGTACCCCAGAAAACCTACGGGAGTATATAAAACAGGGAATTGAGGAATGGCAGAAACCCTTTGAAACAGCTGGCTTTAAAAACGCCATTATTGCCAAGGATGCGCCCACCCCGGAGGAAGACCCTGAATTCAGTCCTGAGGATGTGCGGTACTCTGTAGTTAGATACGTAGCCAGTACCACAAGAAACGCTACTGGACCAAGTGTATCCGATCCTAGAAGTGGTGAAATTATAGAAAGCGATATCATATGGTACCACAATCATTTAAGGAGTTACAGAAATAGGTATTTGTTGGAAACAGGTGCGGCAAACCCTTCGGCTAGGACTTTGAATACGCCACCAGAAGAAATAGGGGAGATGATGCGTATGGTTATTGCCCATGAAGTAGGCCATGCCCTTGGCTTTCCACACAATATGGCAGCAAGTTATGCCTATCCTGTTGATTCTTTACGAAATGGAGCATTTACACAAGAAAATGGTATAGCGGCTAGTATCATGGATTATGCGCGATATAACTATGTTGCACAACCGGAGGATGAAAATATACGGTTCATTCGTCAAATAGGCCCGTATGATCATTATGCCACTAATTGGGGGTATAGACTAATTCCCAGTGCCTCAACCATGGAGGCGGAAAAGGATACCTTAAACCAATGGATTAGATTGCGTGAATTGGACCCTAAATACAAGTTCGGGAGACAATCAAGTCGATTTGACCCCCAATCACAAACAGAAAGTGTGGGTAATGATCCAATTAAGGCGGGGGATTATGGGTTAAAAAATTTAAAATATGTAGCACAGAATCTTAAAAGTTGGACTTCGGATCAGACGAATGACTATGGAGATTTAGAAGAGCTGTACGGGGAATTACTAGGCGTCTACAATAGGTATGTTGGACATGTGGTCACCAATATTGGTGGAGTTTATGAAAACTTGAAGACTCCTGATCAAGTAGGTTTAGTATATACCCATTTGAATAGTGCCGTACAAAAAGCGTCTATGGATTGGCTGCAGGAAAACGTTTTTTCAACACCATCTTGGTTATTGGATAAGGACATACTGCAAAATATAGATCACTCAGGATATTTTGAAGAATTACGCAAGGTGCAGGCTAGACAACTAGATAATCTGCTTAGTTTTGATCGGATTGGTAGATTGATAGATGCCGAGACTACGGAAACTGAATTTTACAGTGCTTTAGATATGCTAAAGGACCTGCGAACAGGGATTTGGAGCGAAGTAGGTAGAAGGACCAATGTTGATATTTACCGAAGAAATTTGCAGCGTAGTTATTTGGATAGAATGGGGTATTTAATGACAGACGAAGGTCCGTCACCTAGGAATAATGATTCCGATTTTGAACGAACCCTTACATTTGATGTAAGTGCTTCCGATGTGCAAACTCTGGTGAGGGGAGAACTAAAAACCCTACGTAATAGATTGCAGGCGGCAAAAAATAGTTCTATTAATACAATGACCAGATATCATTACGACGATGCTATTGCAAGAATAGACCAGGTATTGGATCCAGGCAATTAAAGGTATACCATGCGAAAAAAATAAGGCCCAACGCGTTATAGTTGGGCCCTATTATATTTGAAATTTGCACTTTTTATTGAAAAGTTCCTGTTTCATCAATTTTCACCTTCATACGCTCGTCCCCATTCTTTAACTTAAGCTTGTAGGTCTTATTAGATCCCTTTTCATCTGTATAGCTTACGCGATATACATCGGAATCAACTTCCCATTTTGGAAACCTATCTACTACGGCTTTGGCTACAGTTTCAGGTAACTTTATATCCTTAAATTTCTCGATAGTCCTGATGATTTGTCCGTCTGCGTTGTAAACAGCAACAATCTTTCCATTTGGAATAAAGAAAGATACCGTATAGAATTCATATTCATCACTGTATAGTTCTGATTCCTTGATGTTGTAGGCTGCAGCCTTCCTTTCCAACATTTGAACGGGAAGTGCTTCCTCTTCGTTCGTAATGGCATTGAGATATTTATAATTGACAGCAGTAACCACAACTTCAGATAATTGCTCGGTCTTAATGATTTGAGAAAATCCTTGGCTAGTTAGACCAAAAAGAATTAAACTAAATACTATTTTTTTTATATTAAGTGTTTTTAATGGTTAAACGTGAACATGTCCCAAAACTATCTTTTACGGAATTTTTCAACTATGATATCAGTCATGTTCAAAGCGTTGGTTTTATAATGCTTATATGAAGCGAAGTACCTAGTACTTAAAAAGGTCTATTAAAACTGAGTTTTAATAGACCTTTTTAAATTTAAATATACATCGGTTTATTTAGTATCCAACTTAGCGGGTATTACAGAACTATCGTGCTTCTTATAATATAATTCTAATAAGTTAGTGGTCGCTGTAATCAAATCTTTGGTTTCTAATAGCAAGGTAAAATATAGTGTGGTATTTTTAGGGCTCGATTCTTCCGTACGGGTCCTTTCTACCTGTTTCTCAATTTTTTGTGATACCATCAAAAGGAGTTCTTCTTTGCTGTTGAGAAGCTGACCAATTTTTTCAAAGGACCTGTTGTCAAATGCATGTTGAGTTTCGTTAAAGAGCGTTTCTAATCTTTGATCTATTTCCTTGAGTTCCTTAATCTGATTATATTTTAATTTTTTGTGGTTATTATTTATGTGTTTATGGCTTATTTTACTAATGTATTCTAAAGACTGGGCCATATCTTGAAGATAGCCCAAAATGTTTATATAAAAGTTGCTAGCCCCTACACTGGCCTCGTCGAGATTTTTGATAAAGTAAAAAATATGGTCCCTTAATTCATCTACCTCTGCAGACAACTTAGTCACACCTTTTTTATTCTTTTTAAGAAGTTCAAGATCTTGTTTAGCAAGTCCGTTGATCGTATTGGTATATATTTTATTACTTCGTTTTACAACGTTAGCAATATTATTTGCACTTTCTTCAATAACTCCTTGAATAGAGCTGCTCTCCGATTTTCTTAAACTGTCCTCAGCCTTTATTTCTTTTGATTTTTTATTGTGACTGATATAATTTCTAAGAATAAGAATAGCAGCAATTGCTAAAAGAATAGTAATCGCTACTGTGCCACCTAAATGAATGAAGTAGGCAATTAAAGCAGCAGCAACGAAGGCTATTATAGCTGTTGAAAACCACCCACCGATTACATTAAGTACACCAGCAACTCTGTATACTGCACTTTCTGCTCCCCATGCCCTATCCGCTAAGGAAGATCCCATAGCCACCATAAAAGTAACATATGTTGTAGATAGAGGCAATTTCATAGAAGTAGCTAAGGAAATGAGAATACTAGCCACCATTAGGTTCACGGCTGCCCTAACTAGATCAAAGGCAGGTTGCTCCACATTTTTGTTGCTAGATCCTATCCTAACTGGCTTTTCAAATTGGGTGTCTATTTTATTTTGAAGTTTTTGAGGAACCAAAGAATTAAAGACGTCGGCAATGGTTATCGTGAATTTTACTATTAGTCTTGAGAGGAAATTGGGTTGGAAGCGCTCATTGCCTTCGTCTTGTCGCGAAAGATCGACGCTTGTTTTTACTACGGCTATGGCTTTCGAAGAAAACCACAAGGTACCCACCATTACCAATCCTGCTATCAACAGTAATATAGTAGGTGTTTTAACTGGTGCTGTTAATCCGATCATATTAAACTCTGCCGCAGAAATCCCTGAAGCTTGCCATTCTTGAAAAGACTGCCAAGCGGCAATTGGAACACCAATGAAATTTACCAAGTCATTACCAGCAAAGGCCATGGCAAGGGCAAAGGTTCCAACGACGATAACTATTTTATAAATGTTTATCTTAAAAAAAGAAGTAGCTAACCAAGCTAAAAACGTCCAAACCATTAGGTTGATTAATAAAAAAAGACTGGAATTGGTGCTGATAAATTCTATTAAGGCCCCGTTGAATACAGAAGCTCCCTTCAATCCTTTAACAACAATAAAATAATTAATTGCGGTAATGGCGACTCCCCCAAAAATGCTTCCCATCCATTTAGGACGTTCTTCAAATTTAAAGGACAATAATATTCTTGTAAAAAATTGTATAAGGGCTCCGATGGTAAAGGCGATAACAACTGAAAGTAGGATACCAAACACAATTTCTGTTGCCTTATCGGTATTGATATATTCACTTAGCATGGCGTAATCCTCACCGTTAGCCATTATTTTGATAAGGCCAACCGCTACGGAAGCACCCAGTAACTCAAAAACTATGGAAACGGTTGTCGAAGTTGGCATTCCCAAAGTATTGAAAAAGTCTAAAAGTAGGATGTCGGTAATCATTACAGCCATAAAAATGATCATCACCTCTGAGAACATAAACTCACCAGGATTAAATATTCCCTTCCTAGCCACCTCCATCATACCGCTGGAAGACATAGCCCCAAAGGCTACACCAACACTCGCAACAATCATAATAGTTTTAAAGGAAACTGCTTTGGAGCCTATAGCAGAATTCAAGAAGTTTACTGCGTCATTACTAACACCTACCACCAAATCTGTGATAGCCAAAATTGCCAATGCTACAATTAGAAATACATAAATATTTTCTCCCATTGAATTTAAATAAACACAAAAATGAAATTATAATCCGGACCCAAGGTTAATAAAAAGTTATTAAACCCGAAAACCTTATGACCGTCTGTAAAAATAGGGATTCTGTTTGATTCTTTTGGACCTTTTTAGTTTAAAATAAGGTACATGAGGCTAAGGTATTATGAGCCTAAAAGGATAAAGAGTACTAAATTTTATTAAAGTTGAAAATATGTGGATGTGTCAGGAAATTAATCAGAGAAATTATAGATTAAAGATTAATTTTGGCTAGGAGCAGTAAACACCTATTTTATAATTTCGTTCTCAACTCTATAGATGAGCTGTCATTATTATAATCCAAAGATGAAATATCACCTAAAGTTAATTTTTTAGTTTCAAGACCATCGTGTATTTCGGTGACATTATTCTCAGAAACGACAAGCGGAAGCTCTAGTGTTTCGTAACCTAAATAGCTAATTACTAGGGTATAATTACCTGGTTCAACATTTGGTATTTCAAAATTACCATGAAAATTAGTTTCAGCTGAATACGATGTGTTTTTTACCTTTATATTGGCATATAACATGGGTTCGTTATTCATGTCGTAATCTAAAATAGTACCTCTTACCGATCCGTCATTTTGTGCAAAACCCAATCCTGAGATCAAAAGTATTCCTATTACAAATAATTTGTTCATACATTTTAATTAACAATGCAAATAAAAGATTGTAATGTAAAACTAAAGTTAACCGAGGGTTAACGTTAAATAATGAGTACGTTAAGGTTATGGTCATTTCGTGCTGGTCAAATACCAATCCTTAACAGCGGATATAGCTTAAAAATGTATCTTGCGTCTTCAAATATTTTTATATGATTTGGGAACAATTGTTATCTCTAAGAAGGCAAGGAGATACTCATAAAAGACTTCGAAAAGAACAAGATGAAACCCGATTAGGTTTTGAAGTCGATTATGACCGTGTTATATTTTCTGCCGCCTTTAGAAGTCTACAAGATAAAACGCAGGTAATTCCGTTGTCAAAGACCGACTTCGTACACACTAGACTTACCCATAGTTTGGAGGTTTCAGTAGTTGGAAGAAGTTTAGGAAGGATTGCCGGAAAAAAAATATTAGAAAAACATCCCTATTTGCGGGAGGTGCATGGGTATCAGTTTAATGATTTTGGGGCGATCGTTGCCGCAGCGGCCCTTGCACATGATATAGGTAACCCACCATTTGGTCATAGTGGGGAAAAGGCGATAGGGGAATATTTCAAAACGGGAAACGGACAGCACTATCGTTCAACCTTGTCTGATAAGGAATATCAGGACATCATAGATTTTGAGGGTAACGCTAATGGGTTAAAACTATTGACAGAAACGAGAGAAGGGGTTCAAGGGGGGTTACGACTAAGTTATGCTACCCTTGGGGCCTTTATGAAATATCCTAAAGAATCACTTCCTAAAAAGCCAACAGGACATATTGCAGATAAAAAGTTTGGCTTTTTCCAGACAGACCGCCATTTTTTTGAGGAAGTGGCTAAGGAACTTGGTTTAAACCAAACGAGACATGGCAAAGATACATCTTTCTCAAGGCATCCTTTAACCTATTTGGTCGAAGCGGCTGATGATATTTGTTATACTATTATTGATTTTGAAGATGGGATTAATCTGGGACTGATCCCAGAAGATTTTGCCTTGGAATATTTGATTAAATTGGTTAAGGATACCATCAACACCAAAAAATATAATGACATGGCATTCATGGAAGATCGACTTAGCTATTTGCGTGCTTTGGCGATTAGCACCTTGATTACTGATGTTATTGATGTATTTGTGGAAAATGAAGAAGCTATATTAAATGGCACATTTGGGGTATCATTATTGGATAAGAGTAAATACAAGGCACAAATTTCTGATATTATCCAACTAAGCGTGGAAAAGATATACCAATCACAGGAAGTCATAGAAAAAGAACTAGCAGGGTACAGGATTATTTCAGACATCTTGGACGTATATACAAACGCCTTAGTTAAGAAAACGGAAGGAAATGCATCAAATTATGATTTGTTGATTATAAAGACGCTACCTTCTTTTTATCAACAAACAGATGATCTTTCTATTTATAAAATTCTTTTGAACACCTGCTGTTATGTGGCTAGTCTATCCGATGGGGCTGCGGTACATATCCATAATAAAATAATGGGAAGACAGCTTTAAAAGGTGTAGGCAACACCTACTCCTAATAATTGTTTGAATTGGATTCTAGGCCCACCAGAATCAACGATAGTTCCATCCTCGGCTAGGATCTCATTAAACTTAATATCATCATCATAGATGAGTTGGGCACCAATGGTGGTCTGTATGTATTTATTGACGACTAGTTTTATGTTAAGCTCCCAGTCTACATCTATGTTTCCGAATTTTTGTAGATAATCTGTGTAGAGGTTTACTCGATGATCTAAAAAAATATTTTCAAAAATCTGTTTTTGCCATGTATTGGTAATCAGGAAGCCAAATTCCATGAATACCTTCTCGCCAGGGGAAACAACATTTCCTTCGCTATCAAAAACCGCTTTTTTAACCCCAAAAGCGCCCTGATTAGCTAAGGTTTGATCTTGTACAAAGGTGATTTTTTGGGTAATAGGAGAAATATAAAGATTAATTTTTTTTCCTTCGGGTATGAACGAGGTCCCCGCTCCCAAAAACAAATATCCAGGAGCCATAAACGTTGAAACAGGAGTAGACCTGTCCGGGTATTTATACCCATTTGAAAATTGGGTGTTAAAATTTGCCTTTACTGAATAATACCAATTACTTATAGTGTCCCTCCTATAACCAAAAGTGGAGGTAATTCTTATAAGGTCTTCAGTTTTCCTTATTTTACGTCCCTCTTGGGCATTGAGGCCATATCTAAATTCCAGATCATTATCCCACTGTATATACCTGAATTTATAATTTTTAATAAATTTTAGGTTTCCAGCAGCGGCAATCGCATTATCGCCCCCGGCCTTCCAATTGACGAAGGCGGCTTCATTGAAATTGATGTTGAGAACATTTTCATTTATCCAAAAGGAAGGCACTTTAAATTTATGAAATGCTTTGGTCCTTGCTTTTGTTTTTTTGAAAGAGACAATAGGATTGGAAAGGTATACACTACGGGGAATATTTCTGATCTTGGACTGTATGGCTCGTATAACAATGGTGTCCATCGTTATAGTATCTACGGCAGAGGTATCTATTGGTTGTCTTATTGGGATAGTATCTTGTGCGGTAATTGCGGAAAGACTTAAGACAAGCAGAAGAAAAATAATCCATCTTTTGATCGCCGCAAAACAGTACTCAATAAAGCTCATGTATATAATTTTTAAGCGATAAAACATCTATGTTACACAAGGCCTGTAACTCATCTACGGTGCCATGTTCTATAAAGGTATCGTCTATGCCAAATATTTTTATCTTTTTATTGGACCCTATTAGGTTTGAAAACTCCAATACTGCACTTCCCATACCACCAATTTTAGATCCATCCTCTATAGTTATTATGTGTTCGTAATTTTCTAGGATCATTTCCACCATTTTTTCATCTAAAGGTTTTACAAAACGCATATTGTAATGACCTATCTTCCTACTGCTATCAACATCCTTTAAAAGTTCTTTAATACTATTGCCTATATGTCCGAGTGAAAGCACGGCAATTTTTGTGCCCTTTTGTAATTCCACAGCTGTTCCTATAGTTATTTTTTGAAAAGGTTGTTTCCAATCTTTTAACACTCCTCTGCCCCTTGGATACCGTATGGCAATGGGTCTATCTAATCCTAATTGGGCAGTATACATGATATTTCTAAGCTCCATCTCATTCATTGGTGCAAAAATGATCATATTGGGAATACATCTAAGGTAGGCAATATCATAGACCCCATGATGGGTGGCACCATCCTGCCCAACTAATCCTGCCCTATCCAAGCAGAATATGACTGGTAATTTCTGCAAGGCCACATCATGTATAACCTGATCGTAAGCCCGCTGTAGGAAAGTGGAATATATGTTACAAAACGGCACTAGTCCTTCTGCAGCCATTCCTGCAGCCATGGTAACCGCATGTTGTTCTGCAATACCCACATCAAATGCCCTATCGGGAATTTGTTCCATCATATACTTAAGGGAACTTCCTGTTGGCATAGCAGGGGTAATGCCTATGATGTGCATATTGTTTTTAGCTAGTTCCACGATGCTGTGTCCAAATACATCTTGGTATTTAGGGGGCCCTTCCTGGGTCGACTTTGGAATTAGGTCACCAGTTAATTTATCAAATTTTCCTGGGGCGTGATACGTTACCTGATCTGCTTCTGCTTGAAGGAGTCCCTTGCCCTTGGTTGTAATTATATGCAGTAATTTTGGACCTTTTACGTTTTTTAAACGTTCTAGCTCTGCAATTAAAATAGTAATATCATGACCATCTATAGGTCCGGAATAATCAAAATTTAAACATTCAAAAATATTCTCTTCTTTGGCAGTACCCTTTTTAACATTGGTCAAGTATTTTTTGAGCGCACCAACACTTGGATCTATACCAATGGCATTATCATTTAGAATAATAAGAATATTTGTATCGGTTACTCCTGCGTGGTTTAATCCTTCAAAAGCCATCCCGCTCGCTATGGAGGCATCCCCAATGACGGCTATATGCTGTCTGTCTTTATCCCCTTTAATTTTTGATGCAATAGCCATTCCTAAAATAGCGGAAATGGAGGTAGAGCTATGTCCTGTACCAAAGTCATCATATATACTTTCCCTACGATTAGGAAAGCCACTAATGCCTCCCATTTGTCGGTTAGTTTCAAATAGATTTTTCCTTCCTGTAAGTATTTTATGAACATATGCCTGATGTCCTACATCCCAAATCAATTTATCTAATGGAGTGTTGTATACATAATGAAGGGCAATTGTAAGTTCAACAACACCAAGACTGGCACCTAGATGTCCTTCTTTGGTGGCAACAATATCTATGATAAATGTCCTTAATTCTTTTGCAAGCTGAGGCAAATCCGCAGTTTTTAACTGTCGAAGATCTTCTGGCAGGTTTATTTTATCTAGGTGTTTCATAGCTTCAGGCAAATGTACATTAAATTCATTTTTTGATTGAGGTACATAATAGGTTAAAATTGTAATTTTGAGGGTATGGATTTAAAAATGGACGATGCGTATTTCATGAAAAAAGCCTTACAAGAGGCTGAAACCGCATTTGATAAAGGGGAAGTGCCTGTAGGAGCTATTATTGTTATAGAAAATAGGATTATTGGTCGGGCACACAATTTAACAGAACAGTTAAATGATGTTACTGCACATGCAGAAATGCAAGCCATAACTTCTGCAGCCAATTTCTTGGGAGGTAAATATTTACATAATTGCACCCTTTATGTCACTTTGGAGCCTTGTCAAATGTGTGCAGGGGCTTTATATTGGAGTCAAATTACCAATATAGTCTATGGGGCTACTGATACTGAAAGGGGTTGCGGAGTAATGGAATCCACCCTTCACCCGAAAACTACGATTAGAGGAGGAGTCATGGAAGATGAAGCTTCAGATCTTTTAAAAAAGTTCTTTATACAGCGTAGGAACCTTAATTAATTGAATAAATATCTATTGTAAAAATAAAAGAAGCCTTTCATACAGAAGGCTCCTTTGTTTCTAATCAAAATAAAATATATCATCCAATTACTTGCACTTGTGCAGCAACCACTCCTTTTCTGCCCTCTTCTTCTTGGTATTCTACTTTGTCGCCTTCGTTTAACTCAACTCCGTTCAATCCTGTTGCGTGAACAAAAATGTCTTTTCCGGTGTTGTCATTGGTAATGAATCCGTAGCCTTTGGATACATTAAAAAATTTAACAGTTCCAGTCATTCAATAAAAATTAAAAAATAAACAAATAGTTTGAATTACTAAGTTATGTTTTTTTGATGGAATGTGTAGAAAACAAGATCAAGATTGAAGTAAAATTATTGATTATCAGGCTTTTCGTCTTTTTTTCCTTGCATTTTTCTAATATTTTCTTCTGTTAACATGTAATCTTTTACTTTTTTACCCTTGCTTTCCTTTATCAGGAAAAGAGGCATAGCAATCAGAAAGATACCTACTGTTCCAAAGCCAATGTACTTATTGCCTATTATAGCGTTCGTTTCCATAATGGTAAAACCATAAATTATACTGCCGAAGGAGGCGAGAAGAAGTATTATGATTAGGTATTTGATTTTCATGATGATTTTTATTTTGTAAAATTGATCAATTTTCTCCTATAGACTGTCAATAGCTTGGATTTTGAAACAAAACCGTGATATTTGCCATCTTTTATTACGGGAAGATTCCAAGCACCGCTATCTTGAAATTTTTGCATAATATCCGTCATTTTATCTTCATCAACATTAATGATTTCTGGGGCGGGTTGCATTACATCTTGTGCAAGCACCTCTTTATACAAGGTTTGGTCGAACATAATAGGTCTAATATCGTCTAAAAGTATAATTCCCATGAGGGTGTTGTCGGTTTTGTTAACGACGGGAAAGATGTTGCGACTCGATTTTATGACCGCTTCATGAACAATTTCCCCCAAAGTCATTTCTGGATACAGGGTTATAAAATTATCTTCAATAACTTTATTCATGTCCATCAGGGTCAAGACCGCATGATCTTTATTGTGCGTAATCAAATCTCCTTTACGCCCTAGTTCCATATTATAGACGGAATGGGGGTGCACATATTTGGTAATCGAGAAAGAAAGGGCTGAGGTTATCATTAAGGGAATAAATAGTTCATATCCTCCAGTGACTTCCGCAATAAGGAAGATGGCAGTTAAGGGGGCGTGTAATACTCCTGCCATGAGTCCTGCCATTCCTACCAGAGTAAAGTTACTTTCCGAAATCTGGTTATTAAAAACACCTATATTATTGATTATTTTTGCGAGACAATTACCCATAATACTTCCCATAAATAGAGTTGGGGCAAAAATGCCCCCCACTCCACCTGCACCAAAGGTTAATGCACTGGCTATAACCTTAAAGAAGACTAAGCCTGCTAGCAAACCAATTACCATCCATATATTGGATAGGTCTAAATTGAACAAGTTGTTTTCCAGTACTTTTTCTGGATTGCCTTTAAGTAAATTGTTGATCACCTCAAATCCTTCGCCGTAAAGTGGAGGAACAAGGTATATGAGTACACCCAAAATAGAACCACCTAATAACAATCGTTTTATAGGAGATCCTATTCTGTCAAATAATTTTTGCATTCTATCATATACCTCTGTAAAATAGATGGAAACCAGTCCGGCTACAAGACCAAGGGCTATAAAGAATGGCACATCTATAATTTTAAAACTATCCTCAATTTTAAAAGGGAGCAAGACATCGGATCCAAAGAAAAAATAAGAGGTTATAATTGCTGAAATGGAGGCTAGAAGTAACGGTAGCATCGAGGCAATAGTCAAATCAAGACTAAAAACCTCAATGGCAAAAATGATTGCAGCGATAGGAGCTTTAAAAATAGAGGAGAGTGCACCGGCAGCTGCACAGCCAATCAATAGATTTCGCGTGGTTTGGTTCATATGGAACATTCTCGCGATATTGGAACTGATTGCGGCACCTGTGGATACAGTAGGACCTTCCAAACCTACAGATCCTC
Source organism: Sediminicola arcticus (assembly GCF_040566695.1). Taxonomy (NCBI): domain Bacteria; kingdom Pseudomonadati; phylum Bacteroidota; class Flavobacteriia; order Flavobacteriales; family Flavobacteriaceae; genus Sediminicola; species Sediminicola arcticus. Next base: position 777,659 of record NZ_JBEXAE010000001.1, read on the forward strand.
CAAAACCTACCGTAATGGGGGCCGTGAGGATAGAGCCAAACATCTGGTATTTTCTAATAATTCCTTTGCGTTTTGATATAGCAAAAAGTGTGGAAGGAATACCATGGCTTACCTTGTTTCTTATAACATATGTGATAATTAAGTACACTAAAGCCAAACCAATAAGAGGGAATACAAAGTAAAAGGCATTGTGGTAGAATCTTACCACTTTGCCCTCTAGTAAATGTTGAAAGAAGTGTGTTAAGTTTTTTAGGATTACGGCACCAACCCCTGAGGTAAAACCAATTAGGATGCTTAATATATATACAAATTGCCTTTGTGATATATGTTTGGCGCGCCAAATTAAAAAACGGGTAAGTAAAGGTTTGTTTTGTACCATTGGTTATAAAAAATCCCGTTTTAAAAACGGGATTTTTAAGTTATGATTGAATATCTAATTTAAGATTTAATTCCTTTAATTGTGCATCATCTATAAAGGCTGGAGCATCTATCATCACATCCCTGCCGCTGTTGTTTTTTGGAAAGGCAATAAAGTCCCTAATAGTTTCCTGCCCGCCTAATATGGCGACCAGCCTGTCTAATCCAAATGCTAGTCCACCATGTGGAGGAGCACCGTATTGAAAGGCATCCATTAAGAACCCAAATTGGGCTTTAGCTTCTTCAGCTGTAAAACCTAAATGCCTAAACATAGTGGCTTGTGTTTCTTTATCGTGGATACGAATAGACCCACCTCCAATTTCATTTCCATTTAATACTAAGTCATACGCATTGGCCTTAACAGCTCCCGGATTACTATCCAACAATTCCATTTGACCAGGTTTTGGGGAAGTAAAAGGATGGTGCATGGCATGGTAGTGTCCAGTTTCCTCATCCAATTCTAACAATGGGAAATCTACCACCCATAAAGGTGCAAATTCATCCTTGTTCCTCAAGCCTAGACGTTGTGCCAATTCCATTCGTAAAGCACTCAGCTGTGTTCTTGTTTTAAGCGTTTCACCAGATAGCACACAGATTAAATCCCCAGGTTTGGCATTGGTCACATCGGCCCATTGTGCAATATCTTTTTCATTATAGAACTTATCAACCGAAGATTTAAAACTGCCGTCTTCATTATATTTGGCATAGACCATTCCTTTGGCCCCCACTTGAGGTCTTCTCACCCAGTCGATAAGCGCATCAATTTCTTTTCTAGTGTATGCCGCTCCACCAGGAACAGCAATTCCTACTACTAGCTCGGCATCATTGAATATTGCAAAATCTTTGTGTTGGGTCACGGTGTTCAATTCGCCAAACTCCATTCCAAAACGAATGTCGGGCTTGTCGTTACCGTATTTTTGCATGGCATCATCATAGGTCATACGTGGGAAATCCCCAATTTCAACACCTTTGATTTCTTTTAGAAGATGTCGTGTAAGCCCTTCGAAGACTTGTAATATATCTTCTTGTTCGACGAATGCCATTTCACAGTCGATCTGAGTAAACTCCGGTTGGCGGTCGGCCCTGAGATCCTCGTCCCTAAAACATTTTACGATCTGGAAATATTTATCCATGCCACCTACCATAAGCAATTGCTTAAAGGTCTGAGGCGATTGTGGTAGGGCATAAAATTGACCTTCGTTCATTCTACTTGGCACCACAAAATCTCTAGCACCTTCAGGTGTGGATTTAATTAAATATGGAGTTTCAACTTCTATAAATGCCTGATCCGAAAGGTATTTCCTCACCTCCATGGTCACCTTGTGTCTAAAGATAAGGTTATTCTTTACTGGGTTTCTTCTTATATCAAGGTAACGATATTTCATTCGGATATCTTCCCCACCATCCGTTTGGTCCTCTATGGTAAATGGAGGAAGTAGGGATTTATTTAATACCACGAGTTTGGAAACCAATATTTCAATATCCCCAGTTGCCATATTCGGATTCTTGGAGGATCTTTCTATGACTTTTCCGTTTATCTGGACCACAAATTCCCTTCCTAAGGATTTGGCCTGTTCCATAATTTCTTTTGAGGTACGCTCCTCATCAAAAATTAATTGAGTAATGCCATAACGGTCCCTTAAATCGGCCCAAATCATAAATCCTTTGTCTCTAACTTTTTGCACCCATCCGGAGAGGACTACTTCTTTATTGATGTCTGAAGACCTTAACTGGCCACAGGTTTCACTTCTATACATTTAAAATAGCTTAATTGAGTAGCAAATGTAAGAAGTATAGCGATAAGCTGAAACAATAAGATGGTATGTCGTAAAATATTTTAGATTCAAACAGAACATAAATTTTTAAAACTAGCGCTATTGTTCGTTTTGGATGATATATTTTTTGTTTAAGAGATTTGATGACCCCTTTCGCGATGTCCAATGTTAATTTAATGTAAATTAAATGTTATTTAAATCTTGTTTAATTGTAAAATATTTGTAACTTTACAACGTTAGCTTATAGAAATGATAATTTAATTCCCAAATAAAATGAAAGTAGCATCTATATTTTTTGCATTTATATTCACATTAGCGACATACGCACAATCAACGCAACCAAATTTCGAAAAAGTTGGAGATATGGTAAAAGCTACCTATTTCCATGAAAATGGGGTAGTATCTCAATCAGGACATTTTTTAAATGGGAAGCTTCATGGAGAATGGACGATGTTCAATGAAAAAGGAGAAAAAATTGCCTTGGGTTCTTATGTGGAAGGTCAAAAAGCCGGAAAGTGGTTCTTTTGGAAGGCTGACGGTTTACAAGAGGTAGATTTTGTTGATAGTCGTATTGCTGGAGTTACCCAATGGGATAAATCTGGAAACGTAGTGATCAATTAATACAACTATACCTTATATAATACAACCTGCTGGAAACAGCGGGTTTTTTTATGGATTCAATTCAATTTACTTAAAGGCATAAGAAGGATGTTTTTTAGAATGCCGTCTATCGGGAAACTGCTTTTTCAGTGTCATAATAGGTTAATGGTACCGCCACTTTTCTGAATGAAAAAAGCAGTGCATTTTTAAAAATGCACTGCTTTAAATATTAGCTGATAATCGACTCTGCTTTTATGAACTAGAATTAACCCCTCTGAACTTAATCTTGAACCTGTAGGTAATAAAAAATAGTACGGGAACAATTATCAATGTAAGGAAGGTGGCTACAATTAATCCATAGATCACCGTCCAAGCCAATGGACCCCAGAAGATAACATTGTCACCTCCAATATAAATATTTGGATCAAACTCAGAGAACAGTGAAAAGAAATCTATATTTAAACCAATAGCCAATGGGATTAGTCCTAAGACTGTTGTAATGGCTGTTAAGAGTACAGGGCGTAATCTAGCCTTACCACCTGCTATAATAGACTCTCTCACATCATCCTTAGATAATAGGTTCCTATCGCTAATATCTAGCTTAACTTTTTTCCGATCTATTAGAATTTGGGTATAATCTAAGAGTACTACCCCGTTGTTCACTACGATTCCTGCCAAGGAGATAATTCCCACCATGGTCATCATTATAACGAAAGGTTTACCTGTAATGATAAGCCCGCCAAATACACCTATGAAACTAAGGAATATGGCGATCATGATAATGGCGGGTTTAGAAATTCCCCCAAATTGAAAAATCAAAATTAGCATAATGAGACCTAAACCAGTAAAAAAGGCACCTACCAAAAACTGCATTTGCTTGTTCTGTTCTTCGATCTGACCGGTATAATCAAACTTAACATCCTTAGGAAGGGTTTTGTAATTTTCCATTTCCTTTTGGATTTCAGTTACAATGGCCGCGGCATCCGTGAATCCTGGCTTCAATCCAGAATAAACGGTAACAACCCTTTTGTTATCCCGGTGTTTAATGGCGCTGAAAGAAGAGGTGTTTCTTTGGGAAGCCACTGCAGAAATTGGAATTTCTTTGATCTTTCCGTTTGCAGGATCCCTAAAAATAATGTTTTGGTTAAAAAGGGCACTTTTTTCGTATCGGTCCCCTTCATTAAAACGGACGTTGATGTTATAGTCCTCTCCATCTTTTTTGTAGATACCTGCTTTTTCACCAAAAAGGGATCGTCTTAACTGATTCCCTACCTGTCCTACCGATACTCCCAATTCCCCTGCTTTCTCGCGGTCAACTACGACCTGCATGGAAGGTTTCCCTTTGTTTACATCGATCTTCAATTCCTCAATCCCGGCAATATTTTTAGTATTGATAAAATTTCGCATATCCTCTGCGGTATTGATCAACTCATCGTAATCTTTGCCCTGCAGCTCTATATTGATTGGGTATCCAGCTGGAGGACCGACCGCATCTTTCTCCACTGAAATAGCTACCCCAGGATAGATTCCCTTAAGTGATTCTTGTATATTTTCCCTGAGCACTTCAGTATCCAGACCATTCCTGTATTTAAACTCTCTCATGGAAATGGTAAGCTTTCCTCGATGGGGCATTTCTGCCGCAGAGCCACCATCTGTTAGTGGATTCCCGGCACCTTCACCTACCTGTGATACAGCAGATTCTACCAAGTAATTAAATTCTCCATTGGCACTTGTATATTTATCGCTATTAATTACAGTATAAACGCGTTTTTCAATATCAAGTGTCAGCTCTTTGGTTTTTTCAATGGAAGTTCCTTGAGGATATTCTATATACACATATACCTCGTTGGGGACGTTATCCGGAAAAAACTCTATTTTGGTCCTTTGGGTGGAAATGGAGACCCCAAAAAGCATAAATGCACTTATTAGCATTATTACAGTCATACCAAAATACCAATAGACATTATTTCCCCTAAGGGCATGTATCAATCTTCTTTCGTACCAATTTTCAAAACGGACCATGGCATTCTTTTGAAAACTAATCGCCCATTTTTTTAGAAAATATTTATAAATCCAGAACATGGCAGCGGTAATGATCAAAACAGAACCCAATCCTCTTACTGTTCCACCGAACAAAAGAATAAAAATCCCAAGACCACCCATGATGATGCTTAGACGGATCAACTGTTTTAAGGTCAGCTCCTTTTCTCCTATATCCATAAAATTGGACACCAACATGGAATTCATAAATATGGCCACAAACAGGGAAGATCCGAGTACCACCGAGAGGGTAATTGGTAAGTAGATCATGAACTGTCCAAAAATACCGGGCCATAATCCCAATGGAACAAAAGCAGCTACCGTAGTAGCGGTAGATATAATAATTGGGAATGCTATTTCTCCAATCCCTTTTTTGGCGGCCTCGATACGAGGTATTCCCTCATCCATGAGTCGATAGACATTTTCTACAACGACAATACCGTTATCCACCAACATTCCCAAGCCCATGATCATTCCAAATAAGATCATAGTATTTAAGGTGTATCCCAGCCATGATAGGATCATGAACGACATAAACATGGACATTGGGATAGCAAAACCTACAAAGAGTGCATTTCTGAATCCTAGAAAGAACATAAGGACGGTGACCACCAGAATAATTCCGAAAATGATGTTGTTGACCAAGTCATCTACTTGGTTCAAGGTCCTGCCTGAAGAATCATTTGCAATAGATATCCCTAAATCCGCAGGATAGTAGTTAGCTTTGGCCTCTTTGACCATCACCTTTATCTTATCAGCGGCTTCAATCATATTTTTACCTGCCCTTTTCTTCACGTCCAGCATAACAACACTTTCTCCAAATTCACGGGCATAAGTTGTTTTTTCCTCTTCTGAAAAGGTAACTTGGGCAATATCTTTTAAATAAACGGCATTTCCATTTTCTGATTTAACAACGAAATCGTTCAGTTCTTTAGGATCTTCAATCTCGCCTAATATTCTAATAGTTCGTCTTTGGCCACTGGTCTTTAAATTACCAGCAGACATGGTCACATTGCCATTTCTAATAGTATTCAAAACATCATCAAAACTAACTTTGGAAGCCATCATTTTATAGACATCCACTGCAATTTCAACCTCTTTGTCCTGGGCACCTCTAATATCTACTTGCTTTACTTCTGGCAGGTCCTCAATTTCGTCCTGCATATGTTCGGCAAATTCTTTTAACTTTTCAACAGGATAATCCCCAGTAAAATTGATGTTCATTATGGGAACCTGTTCTGAAAAGTTAAGGTCAAACACATTGGGGTCTACCTTGGCATTATTAAAAATGGGCCAGTCCTCAGTAGCTTTTTCACTATCTACTTCGTCTTTTACTTTTTGTTTTGCCGCCTCAACCGTAATTTCTTCATTGAACTCTACGGTAATAATGGAGTAATCTTCTTGTGAGGTAGAAGTAATCTCTACCAAATTACTCACGTTTTTTAATTTGTCCTCCAAAGGATCGGTTATCAGACGCTCAATGTCTTCGGCGGTATTCCCTGGGTATATGGTGCTTATATAAATCTTGGTTTCCTTTATCTCAGGAAAATCCTCCCTGGGCATTGCAAAATAAGAGGAAAGCCCTATCCATAGAAAGAGCCCGATCATAACATAGATTACACTTGGGTTATCAATGGCCCATGACGATAATCCAAATTCCTTATCAGCGTTTTTTTTCTGTTTGCTCATAGACTCTTAATTTATGATTTTTACTTTTTGACCATCTTTAACGCTTCTAGCGCCTTCTTTGATCACTTGGTTTCCATCTTCTATTCCTGATAGTACTTCAATCAGGGCACCTTGAGTCTTTCCAGTAGTGATAATTATTCTCTTAGCTGTAGCCTCATTATCTGCATTGGGTTCCATGGCAATATAGGCATATTGCTCACCTTCAGCATTTTCTGAAACAATACTTTGTGGTATCAAAATGGCTTTTTCACTGGTGTAGTCGTTGATACGTACCTTGGCCGTTAGATTAGGTTTAATATTTCCATTTTTGTTGGGTACCGGAATCTCCACACTAAAGGATCTGTTGCTAGGATTGATGAAATTTCCGGTCTGGCGGATATTGGTGATAGCGCTATCCCCTAAAACTGGAAAGTATACTTGCGCCTCTTTTCCTTTGGTAACACTTCCTAAATACGTTTCTGGGACCTCTACATCTATATACATGTCCGAGAGGTTTACGATACGGAACACTTCTGATCCTAGACCAGGTGAAACTACAGTGCCTTGGTCTTTGATCACATTGTCTATGATTCCAGAGAAGGGAGCTCTAATTGAGGATTTTCCCAATTGGCTTTGAAATTGCTTGACTGCGTTTTGCTGTGCCTCGTAGCTGGATTTGGCTTGAAGATATTGTATTTCAGAACCTATTTTTTGATCCCATAATCGCTTTTGACGTTCAAAGGTTGTTCTTGCCAATTCGGTTTGAGTTTTAAGCTGTTCCAATTGACTTCCCATACCACCATCGTCAATAGTTGCTAAAAGCTGCCCTTTACTTACCTGTTGTCCTTTTTGAACATATACCTTTTGTAAGGTTCCGGCCATTTCTGGATAGATCAACACGTTTTGCTTAGTCATTACGTCACCTTGTAATTCCAAGTAATGATTAAATGTTTGTTCTTCGGCCTTAACCGTAGTTACCAACGGTAATTTTTCATCTAAGTTAAAGGTGGAGATCATGGAGTCTAGAAGTTTTATTTCGGTATCCGTAGTTTTTAATTGCTCCGAAAGTTCATTCTTTTTGGCTCTCATAGCTTCAATATCGCCAGCTTCAATAATGTTGTTCACTGTCTGTTTTCCATTATTGCCACAAGCGGAAAGTACAAGTGTTGATACAAGGATGTAATAGATTTTTTTCATTTTGAATGTATTAAAGAGGGCTATTTTTTTATCGATCTCTTAGTTATTGATAATGGTTTCTAGTTCGGTTTTGTTGTTGATGACCCCTACCATGGATTGCAGGTATTCCTGTTGGGCTGTGTATAATTGTGTTTGTGCTTGTCGAAGTTCAAAGCTCGAAGCCAATCCTTCAAAGAATTTAATTTGGTTCTTTTGCTCTATGCGTTCCGCTAATGCTAGATTATTTTTGGAAGTGTCATATTGTTCAATGGAGAATAGGTATTCACTTTTGGCATTTTCGAATTGTAAACGAATGTTTTCTTTTGCTTCTTCTAATTGAATCTTGGCTTTGTCTAGTGCAATTTTGGCTCGTGAGGTGGTTGCATTTCTTTTAAAGGAACTGAAAATTGGAATGCTAAGGTCAAACCCAAGAATTGAAGAATCAAACCATTGTTGATCCCTATTAAAAAAATCGAAATTTTGACTAAAGGCTGTAGAACCATAATTAATGAAGGCGTTTAAAGTAGGCAAAGCCTTACTTTTGGTGAGCTTCAATTCAAAGAATCGTTGTTCATTAAGGTTATAAGCCAATTTGTAATCCACGTTGTTTTCCATGGTCAACTCCTGGTCTAATAACCTTAGGTCTATTTCTTTTTGGGTAAGGTTATCAAGATCTTCTTTTAAAACCGTAGGTGTTGTGATGTCGAGCCCCATGACAAGGTTTAACATTTGAAGGGTAAGTTTCTCCAAGCGTTGGCCATTGCGTAATTGGTTCTCTACGGATGAAAGAGTGATCTGTAATTGGTCTACACTTTCTTCATCTCCCAGACCGTTTTCATAGATTTTTTTGGTTTCATATAGGTTTTTATTAAGGGCCTCTCTGTTTTTCTCAAATATAGCAACGCTTTCTTTGGCAAGTAGCACATTGCCATAAGCCTCTACTACTGCCTTACGAACTTCCAGATCTGTTTTTTCCTTGTTGTTGGCACTGTAACTAATAAAGGCTTTAGAAGCCTGTACCCCCACAATATAGGAACCATCAAAAATTTGTTGTTTTAGTGTGGCTGTTGCATTAGCTGTTTGTGCCTGTCCAAAGATGATGGGCGCAAATGTTCCTGGTTCTCCCCCAAAAAACTCTGCAGGGATAAGAGATATTGGTTGTTTTAATTGATTTTGGTAACTCAGAGCACCATCTATTTGAGGAAGGCCACCAGCTATTGTTTCCCACTTTTGTTTTTGGGCATCTATAATATCCTTCTGAGCATTAATAGCTTTATAGTTATTTTCTAAGGCATAGGCCATCGCCTCTTCAAGCGTAAAACGCTGCACCTTTTGCTCTTGAGCTAATCCAGAGAAGCTGATTATTAAGGTTAAAGCGGTTAGTATGAGCTGTTTCATTTATTCGTAATTTGAATTGATTAAAGTGTTTAATATTTTTCTTCCCTTGGGGGTAACAATTCCCCGTAGATGGTATTCCAAAAAATCATCCATGAGAATATTAATGGGAAATTGGACTTCTGGAAAAATGTCGTGATCTTTTAGACTTGTAACTCCTGAAAAATATATTCTACCTATAAAATCCACGTTTATATTTTCACGATAAATTCCTTCCCCAACCCCTTTTTTTACGTTGTCAACAATACATTCTTCCATGATTTGGAATTGCTTTTTTCTTAGTGCCATAAAAATTTTAGGGTAGTATTTTTGTAATTGATATTCTGTGGAACCACTTCCATCATGCAAATGTACCATGACCATTTTTTTGATCTCATAAAGTTCATCGATGGGATTTTTTTTAAGGTCTATTATACAGCTAATATTTTCCACTATTTTATGGAATATATACATGGTACATTCCTCTACTAAATTGGTCTTATTATTGAAATGGATGTAAATAGTCTTTTTGGAAATGCCCATTTCCTGGGCTATATCATCCATGGTTATGCTCTTGAAGCCTAGCTTCAAGAATAGTTCAGAAGATTTTTCTATGATTGTTTCTCTCATAATAGGGTGCAAATATAACGCGGAAACTTAAAAAACAATAAAAGTTTCCAAAGTTTTACAATCAATTAACTTTAATTTAGCAAATGGCATATGTTCATAATCGGCTTTTAGTATTTGATGATTTGTTGTTTTGGTGTATTTTTGGTTAAAATTTGCATTAATGCTTAGCATAGATCAATACCGTTCAGAATTCATTACTTATTTAGAAGCTAAAACCATGACGAGGGAGCCTGAAAATTTATATGCTCCAATCAGCTATATTTTAGGACTGGGAGGAAAGCGTTTGCGACCTGTCTTAACATTGATGACAACAGATATATTTGGAAAGGATTATGTGGAAGCTATGAATGCTGCTTTGGCAGTAGAGGTTTTCCATAATTTCTCATTGGTTCATGATGATATTATGGATGATGCTCCACTGCGAAGAGGACAGGTTACTGTGCATGAAAAGTGGGACATAAACACGGGAATTCTTTCTGGTGATGCCATGCTCATAAGTGCCATTCAGTATTTTGAAGAGTATGAGGGGCAGGTCTATAAAGATCTTTTAAAATTGTTCAGTAAAACAGCATTGGAGGTTTGTGAGGGCCAACAGTATGATGTGGATTTCGAGGATAGGGAAGATGTTACCATTCCTGAGTATATAAAGATGATTGAATATAAAACCGCAGTTTTGGTTGCTGCTGCCATGAAAATGGGTGCAATTATTGCCGGGGCTTCTGTAGAGTCACAACATGCTATTTATGAATTCGGCAGGTATTTGGGTATTGCTTTTCAATTGCAAGATGATTATTTAGATGCTTTCGGAGACCCTAAAACATTTGGCAAACAGGTAGGTGGAGATATTATTGAGAATAAAAAAACATTCTTATACCTCAAATCTTTGGAGATGGCAACCCCTCAACAAGCTCAAGAATTGGCTCATTTGTTTTCAATAAAGCCAAAGGATGCTACCGCAAAGATCAATACCGTAAAGGACGTTTTTTTAGAGAGTACAGCTGTGCAACAGACAAAAGATGAAATTGAAAAATATACCAATAATGCTTTTGAGGTATTAGACAAATTGGATATTTCCTCAGAAAAGAAAGAAATCTTACAACGTTTTGGAGAGAGTCTCATGAAGCGTAAAGTATAGGACTACCTTTTAACTTAGTACTTCATGCCTTTTAAAGAACGTTTTTTGTCATGTCAAAAGCTAAAGCGATATAGGTCTTATTATTGAATTCAAATGTATCTATTACCTGCCATCCAAGTTTGTGAGTATGTGCTCTTTTGGAAATTACGTTAAGGTTATTAATAAAGGTAATACTTAGGGGGTATTTGTCAACAAAAAAAAGACGCATAGTTTCGAATATGCTGTTGATAATTCCTTGGCCACGGTAATCCTTTTGGATGCATATAGGACCGTATTGAAAACTGTTATTGGTGGTAATTTGAACATTGTTAAAGGAAATATTGTGAAACCTAGAAGTCATTATATTAAATATTTCCCACTGCGAAAAATAGGCCCAACTCCCAGCAAATACATAGGCTATGACGTTTTCTTGTTCATTAACGCACACATATAAACCTTGCTGCTCAATGATTTCTTCAATTTGTTTTGCGGTAAAAGGGGTGGTGACAAACCCACCTTTTAATTCTTCTTCGGATAAATTTTTGTACAGATTTAGCTCTTGTAATTTAAGTACCCCAAAAATATCAGATAAATTTCCTAAACGTGTCTGTATCATAGGTGAACAAGGGTTTATTTATATGTCTTTAAAATAACCTTCTTAAAAGGGCTTTGGTAAAGTCTAATATAGGGCAGGCCGTAATTATTTTTAATTCTTCCCATATATTGGTCTCTTCGTCAAGAAATTTAAAAATTAGTTGAGGAGACCTATTTTTAAAGAGATGTCCAAAAATCAATTCACCTTTGCTGTTATCTTTATGCAGAATATCTAATAGGAGCAGGTCATAGAACCAAAATCGATCCTTTTTAGAGAAATTATGTAATGGTTTGTCTTCTTTCAAAAAAGAAACCAAAAGCTTTGTCTTTTTCCAGGCATATCTAAAAGTATAACCAGAACTGGGTTTTGCCCAGCCCCCTGCCATACCAATATGGAGTAGATTTTTACTATTGAAGATATTAAAATCAAAACAGGTCATTGGTATATTGCCCTTTTCTTTTTCTAAGATCGTATATGCACTGCATTGTAATTGTTCCTGTAAATATGAGGCTATTGCCTCTTCGTATTCGGCTTCTGGAAGAAGATTTTCAGAAAATAGGGTATACTCCACCAAGGCTTCGGTTTCAGAAAAGGGCAGTACATACATAAAGCGTGTATTGCCTTTCTGTGGAATGGAGAAATCCATAAATGTAGCTTGGTCCATATCAAAAACTGGTTTCTCTGTTTTTACGAACCATCCAATGAAGTGTTGCTGTAATAAGGGGTATTTGGTCTGAGTCTTTAATACCTTATAATCCAAAATACTGTTAAATACTTTTTTTGCTGTGTAACTCGTATTTTCTGTCTTAACCACTACTTCCTGCTCTAAATCTTCTATATTAAGAACCCTATCAGTTTTAAAAGTAATATTGGGATACGTAGCTATTTTATTTTTGTAAGAGGAATAAAAGTCAATTCCTTTAATCATTTTATAGGAGTATGGAGATATGTTCATTCTTGAGTCGAAGATTGAACCACCAAAATAGATATTGTTCCATGTTTTGTGAAGAATAGAGTCAAAATCTCCTTTGCCGTCCTCCCAAAAACACCAAGTTCTATCGTTATTGCTTTTAGAATCCTTGTCCAATAGCAAAATTGATTTATGCTTAAAAAAAGAATCTTTCCCTAGCGCTTCAGCAAGCATTAAACCACCTGCTCCGGCTCCAATAATAATATAATCGAACGCGTCCATACTGTATTTTAAGTCAATACCTGTGGAACGCTGTGAATAGTGCTTTCCACTGAAAGATTTTGATTGCATTCAAAAATACAAATTATTGAGGAAGCAAAAACCCTATTTATAAAGCTGGTCAATTGTCTTTTATGGTCTTAATAATGAAGCGTAAGTATTTTGTTTTTATTAGAGGCCATAGGAATGGTTTTAGGAAAGTAGTACCATGAAAAGTTCTATAGAGTTTTTGAAAGGGTAGAGAACATCCAGCATTTAAGTTCCTGAAAAAGGAATATTTAATTTAGACGGCTCTAAAAATTATTTTTAAAATGTAAAAATGTATTTTTGTCTAAACTTATATGTATTATGACGCGTTCTGAAGAGAACTATATTAAAACGATATTTCATTTGGGTAATAAGGGAACGGAGGCCGTTTCTACCAATGCCATTGCTGAGGTGATGGAGACCAAACCTTCCTCAGTTACGGATATGGTCAAAAAATTATCTGAGAAGGAACTCGTTAATTACAAGAAATACCAAGGAGTTTCCTTGACAGAATTGGGCACAACAACAGCTTTAGGTATTATTAGAAAGCATCGTCTTTGGGAGGTTTTCTTAGTAGAGAAACTCGATTTTTCTTGGGATGAAGTTCATGATGTAGCGGAACAGCTAGAACATATTAAGAGTGATAAACTTATAGATAAGCTAGATGCCTTATTAAACTATCCAAAATATGACCCTCATGGGGACCCAATTCCCGATAAAAATGGAGATTTTAAACACGGAGATCGCAAATTGCTCAGTGAGGTTCCTGTTGCATCAAAAGGGATATGTGTAGGCGTAAAGGATTCCTCCGCAGCCTTCCTGAAATTTTTGGACAAAAATAAAATTGCACTAGGTGATGAAATAACTATCCTCGAAAAGGAAGAATTTGATAGTTCCTTTTATATTAAAATAGCTGATCGGCGAGAACATATTTCAAATCAAATAGCTTCTAATCTATACATTAAAATTTCATAGTGAATGGGAAACAGTAAAGTGATGTTTCAAATATGTTCCTAAGAACCATAATGGGGTCTTCTCGAAGTTAGATACCCAATTAAAATGTTTAAAATGAAAAAGTATATACTATTAGTAGCCTTGTTGACTATCGCTGGATGTAAAAACAAATCAAACAAGGATACCAACGGCAAACTTAAAGTTGTAACTACCACAACCATGATTACCGATATGGTACAAAATATCGGAGGAGATGTTGTGGAAATCCAAGGACTTATGGGAAGCGGTGTAGACCCTCATTTGTATAAGGCGAGTGAAGGAGATGTGAGTAAATTATTTAATGCGGACTTGGTCATCTACGGAGGCCTCCATCTAGAGGGTAAATTGGTGGAGATATTTGAAAAAATGGAAAGTCAGGGTAAGAAAACTGTTGCGGTAGCAGATGCTATAGACAAGAGCGAGCTTATAAGTTCTGAGTTTTTTGCCTCCAATTACGATCCTCATATTTGGTTCAATATTGGATTTTGGAAGAAAATAACGCTTCATACAACAGAAATACTAAAGGAACAGGATCCAGAGCATGCAAATATTTTTGAAAAGAACGGCGCTGCCTACATTCAAAAACTGGATGCCTTGGAAACCGAAATAAGGCAAATTATTGAAACCTTACCTGCCGATAAAAGGATCTTGGTAACTGCCCATGATGCTTTTAATTATTTTGGCAACGCTTATGGATTTGAGGTTATGGGCTTACAAGGAATCTCAACGGCTACGGAAGCAGGAGTACAGGACGTGCAGGAGCTTTCAAATTTCATTATTGAAAAAAAGATCAAGGCTATTTTTGTGGAATCTTCTGTGCCCAGAAGAACTATTGAAGCTTTACAATCATCGGTTAACTCCAAAGGGCATGATGTGATCATTGGTGGTAGTTTATACTCCGATGCCCTTGGAAACAAAGGAACCGCGGAGGGAACGTATGTAGGAATGTTCTTATACAATGTGAATACCATCGTAAACGCCCTAAAATAGGATTTAATTGAAAACCATGGAAGAGAACAATAAAATTGCCATCCAAATAGATGACCTAACGGTAGCTTATAATTATAAGCCCGTATTGTGGGATATTGACCTTGCCATTCCGGAAGGGGTTCTCATGGCAATTGTAGGGCCAAATGGAGCGGGAAAATCTACTTTAATCAAAGCTATTTTGGGCATTATTAAACCAATTGCAGGAACAGTTACTGTATTTGGAGAGCCTTATAAAAAGCAATATCAATTGGTGGCTTATGTGCCCCAAAAAGGAAGTGTGGACTGGGATTTTCCTACCACGGCTTTAGATGTTGTCTTAATGGGCACCTATGGCAGCCTTGGATGGATAAAAAGACCTGGACAGAAACAAAAGAAGGAAGCCTTGGAAGCTCTAGAGAAAGTAGGGATGCTAGAATTTAAAAATAGGCAAATAAGTCAATTGAGCGGTGGCCAACAGCAACGTATTTTCTTGGCTAGGGCATTGGTGCAGAAAGCCAGTATATATCTTATGGATGAACCGTTCCAAGGGGTCGATGCTACCACGGAACGCGCCATTGTTAATATTCTTAAAGAATTGCGAATATCAGGAAAAACAGTCGTTGTTGTGCACCATGATCTACAGACTGTTCCCGAATATTTTGATTGGGTTACCTTTTTAAATGTCAAAAAAATTGCCACCGGTTCGGTCAAGGATATTTTTAATGACGATAACCTCACCAAAACATATGGTATTAATTACAAAGTAAGTGTTCTAAATTAAAATTTAAGGAGATACATGTCACTACAGGAGTATTTTTCACTGGTAGTTAGCGATTACACCTTGCGGACCATCACCCTTGGGACGGCTGTTCTAGGTTTGGTCTGTGGCCTTTTGGGTAGTTTTGCCGTTTTGAGAAAGCAAAGCTTATTGGGAGATGCCATTTCACACGCTTCCTTGCCCGGAATTGTACTTGCCTTCCTCATTACAGGAGCAAAAACTAGTAACACCCTACTTATCGGTGCTCTGATCAGTGGTTTGATAGGAACCTTCTGGATTAGAGGAATTGTAAAAAAGACGCACTTGAAATCGGATACGGCCTTGGGGTTAATCTTATCCCTGTTTTTCGGTTTTGGAATGCTCTTGCTCACCTTCGTTCAAAAAATGCCAAATGCGCAGCAGGCTGGCTTGGATAAATACCTTTTTGGTCAGGCAGCTACATTAGTAGAAAGTGATGTTTGGCTGATGACCATTGTAATGGTAATTAGCCTTGTGGTCTTGGTGATTTTTTGGAAGGAATTTAAAGTACTTCATTTTGATGCGGATTACACCAAATCCTTGGGTTTTGATACTAGAATATTGGATATACTCATCACCTCTCTCATCGTCCTGGCTATTGTTATAGGGTTACAAACGGTTGGGGTTGTCCTTATGAGTGCCATGTTATTGGCGCCAGCCGCAGCGGCTCGTCAATGGACAAATAAATTAGGGGTTATGGTATTTTTAGCCGCCTTATTCGGTGCATTTTCTGGGATATTGGGAACGGCGGTAAGTGCTAGTGCCAACAATTTATCAACGGGACCAGTTATTGTATTGATAGCAGCTGGGTTCGTGGTGATATCCTTTATTTTTTCACCGGGGCGTGGCTTATTATTCAAGGAAATTAGACATTGGAAGAATAGGAACGATCTCCAACTGAATAAAACGCTGGCTTTTATGTATGATATTGCCAAAACCCATGAGAACGTATCCCACCCACATGAAGTGAGAATCCTAAATAACTTTCAGGGATATACAAAGACTTCTCTTAAAAAATTGGCCGATAAGGAATTTATAACCATAGACGGATCTACTTGGTCTCTGACCTTAAAAGGCTCCGAAAAGGCCATCAATTTATATAACCGACAAGAAAATTTATATGAGTAGCGCACAGTTGGAAATACAATTAATTGCATGTATTGTTGCCATAGCCTGTGCTATTCCCGGTACCTTTCTGGTCTTGCGAAAGATGGCCATGATCAGTGATGCTATTAGTCATTCTATACTTCCTGGTATTGTTGTAGGATTTTTTATTACCGAGGATTTAAACTCACCTTTACTCATTTTGCTAGCAGCCTTAAGCGGTATCCTTACCGTAGTTTTGGTAGAGTATATTCAGAAAACGGGATTGGTAAAGGAAGATACTGCCATTGGTCTTGTCTTTCCAGCCCTTTTTAGTGTTGGTGTTATCCTAATTGCTAAAAATGCTGGCGATGTGCATTTGGATATTGATGCCGTACTCTTGGGGGAATTGGCCTTCGCTCCTTTTGACCGTTTATTGATCAATGGGACAGATATTGGTCCAAAATCACTTTACGTTATTGGAACTATTTTGTTGATCACATTAGGCTTGTTAATTACTTTTTTCAAAGAACTTAAATTAAGTACCTTCGATGCACAATTGGCTGCCACCTTGGGATTTTCCCCAGTTATTATGCATTACGGACTTATGACAGTGGCTTCAGTTACTACTGTTGGGGCTTTTGACGCCGTAGGCGCCATTTTAGTAGTGGCCCTCATGATAGCCCCTGCCGCTATGGCCTATTTATTAACCAAGGATTTAAAGAAAATGTTGTGGTTGTCCGTTCTTTTTGGAATGGTAGCTGCAATCCTAGGGTATTGGGTGGCACATTGGTTAGATGCATCCATAGCGGGCTCCATTACCACTGTTTTGGGAGTTTTGTTCTTCATAGTTTACCTTTTTGCGCCAAATACGGGATTAATTTCAGTTATGTATCGCCAAAAACGACAGCAGATAGAAGTGCACCTTCTTACTTTTTTGTTGCATTTACAGAACCACGAGGACATTGAAGAGCGACATATCAAACATTTGAATGAACATATCAATTGGCATGAGGTAACGGCAAAGTCTGTCTTGGAGTTAGCCATTAAAAATAATATGATTGTCATTGAGGATGAAATTATCTCTTTGACAGAAAAAGGGGAAGTATTCACGGCAGAAGCCATAAACTATATTATTACCAATAAAAGTGCAGCTATTGAGGAGATGAAAGATAGGTTCTTTCTTTTTAGAGGATAGGGTGGTTTTTGAACCTTGTTTTAGTCTTGAGGATTGATTAAGTTTAGTCACTTTAAAAAATCTAGGACCATGCAGAAAAAGTTACCGCTCTTCTTAATCTTTTTTATCTCCCTTTTATGCCTTTCACAAACACCTAAATCTTCCTTTTCCTATGAGGATATCTTTGATCTGGAATATGTTTCAGATCCTCAGATAGCTCCCAATAGCGATTGGGTAGTCTATCGTAGAATGGGGTTTGATATTATGGACGACAAAGTTGTTGGAAACCTCTGGATGATTAAATCTGACGGAATGCAGCACCAGAAACTAACCTCTAGGGAAGTAAGTGAATCTAGTCCACAATGGTCGCCTCAGGGAGATCGATTGGCATTTGTAAGCGGGACGGATGAAGGTTCTGAAATATATATGTTCTGGATTGGCACAGGAAAAATTGCTAAAATATCCCAACTACCTTTTAGTCCTAGTTCCCTAACCTGGTCTCCAAATGGTGAGCAATTAGCCTTTTCAATGAATGTGTCAAAGTCAGCTCCTGTATTGGCTAAAATGCCAGCAAAACCAAAAGGAGCCAAATGGGCCGATGCCCCAAGGATTACTGATAGGCTCTACCATGAGGCAGATGGTCGTGGCTATATTGATCCCGGGTTTAGCCATATTTTTGTAATACCAGCAGAAGGGGGATCAGCTAGACAAATTACATCAGGGGATTTTAATCATAGCGGTTCTTTAACATGGGCTGTAAACGGGGGAAAAATATACTTCTCGGCCAATAGAAATGAAAACTGGGAATACGAGTTTAGGAATAGCGAGATTTATTCTGTAGACGTAAATACCAACGAAATAGCTACTTTAACGGAAAGATCAGGTCCAGATTCCAATCCATTGGTATCACCTAGTGGTAAGTATATTGCCTATGTGGGTTATGAGGATAAGGTGCAGGCATATCAGGTAGATAAACTGCAGCTGATGAATGTTGATGGAAGTGGCAAAAGAGAAGTCTCCACCAATTTAGATAGGGATATAAGCCTAGTTGCTTGGGATGTTAAAAGTGGTGGGCTCTACTTTTCATATGACGATAAAGGAAATAGTAAGATTGCCCATATTTCTTTGGAAGGAAAGGTAACTACGTTAGCCGATGACATGGGAGGTACTTCTATCGGAAGACCTTATGCTGGAGGTAGTTTTAGTGTTTCGGATAATGGAAGCATTGCTTTTACACAATCCACGCCGTCCTATCCAGCCGAATTGGCCATCTTAGGAGTTAAAGAAAAATCACCCAATAAGATTACCAGCATCAATAAGGATTTATTAGATTTTAGAACGTTGGGGGCAGTAGAAGAAGTTTGGTATAAATCCACTTTTGACCAGCGCGATATCCAAGGATGGGTGGTGTATCCTCCAAATTATGATGCCACTAAAAAATATCCATTTATGGTAGAAAATCACGGTGGCCCCATTCTAAATTACGGGGATAGATTTTCAGCCGAAATGCAATTATATGCTTCGGCAGGATATATTGTTTTTTATCCAAATCCAAGGGGAAGCACCAGTTACGGGGAAGAGTTCGGGAATTTACTGTACCACAATTACCCTGGTGAGGATTATAACGATGTTATGGATGGTGTAGATTTCTGTATTGCCAAAGGTATAGCTCATGAAGACCAATTATTTGTAACAGGTGGTAGTGCAGGCGGCATCATGTCAGCTTGGATGATAGGTAAAAACAATAGGTTCGAATCTGCCGTGGTTGCTAAACCCGTAATGAACTGGATTAGCAAGACGTTAGTGGCTGATAATTATTTTGGGTATGCGAATTCCCGATTGCCGGGGCAGCCTTGGGAAAACTTTGAGACTTACTGGAAATTTTCACCTTTATCTTTGGTAGGAAATATTACAACACCTACTATGGTTATGGTGGGGATGGATGATTTGCGGACGCCACCTAGTGAGGCAAAGCAATTGTACCACGCTCTAAAGTTGCGTAAGATAGAAACTGTTTTGGTAGAGATACCAGGAGCTGGTCATGGGATTGCTAATAGGCCTAGTAACCTAATTACCAAAATTGCGCATACCTTAGCTTGGTTCGATAAATATAAAAGTAAAAAAGACGAATAATGGGACGGAAGCAACACAAAAGGTCATGGATGTTGAATATGTTGATAGTCGTAACCATAGTTGTGGTTTTCCTCGTGTTTACAGCACATTATAAAAATTGGATCAGGACCGAAAATGGTTCTTTAGAAATCTTATCTGGCATCTATTATAAAGAATTATTGTACTCGGAAATTGATACTGTAGAAATGGTTCAAAAGATCCCTTCCTTGGAACGGATCAATGGATTTTCTGCCATGGAAAGGGAGAAAGGAATTTTTAGGGACAGCATATACGAAACTGAGGTGTACATGTACGTTGATCGACTTTCACAACCCAAAATAAGGGTTGTATACCAAGACTCTTTAAAGCTATTTATCAATCTAACGGATAGTATCGAAACCAAAGAAATGTTTCAATTTTTAACGGTCAAATTAAAACAAGTTAAAGAATAATATACTTTAAAAAATAGCGCTTAAATTTGCATAAACTTTTAGAACTATATTGTACTGTGAGATATCTTCTGCTAATTTTTTTTATTCCGATTATAGGCTTTTCTCAAAATAACCTTACTATAGATGTAGAAGGTGTTGCTTCTTCAGAAGGACGTATTAGCGTTGCTGTTTACAATACTTCATCAGGATTTTTAAAGTTCGATGCTGTTTATAGAAGTGATAGTGCAGCTGCAAAAAAAAAGAAAACTAATTTGGTTATTGCCAACCTCCCAAATGGCACTTATGCCTTGGCTGTTTTTCATGATAAAAACGAAAATGATATATTAGATACTAATTGGTTGGGGATACCCAAAGAGTCCATCGGGTTTTCCAACGCCAAAATGAAAACGTTTGGACCCCCGAGTTTTGAAGACTGTGCCTTTAAACTCGAGGGAGATACCCAAATACGTTTGGAACTTAATTAAATTATTTTTTAGTTCTCTTGTTGATAACCATCTGGACGTTTCCATTTAACTGGTGGCGCAGGTTCTGGTTTCAGTTGGAATTCATTTGCCTTTAAAAGTTTCATCGCTTCTTCTACACCTCTTTCCAATTGAGGATCATGACCTTCCAACACCATTTTTGGGTCTTGAATCACTTCAATATCGGGAGCGATGCCAACACCCTCAACAGCCCATTCGCCATTAACGTCGTAAAATCCACCACGAGGGGCTACCATACGGCCACCATCTATAAAACGCGGCGTATCCCATGTGCCAACAAGTCCACCCCAAGTTCTTGTACCAACTAACGGTCCAATCTGTTTCGCATGGAACATATAGGGCAACAAATCACCTCCAGAACCTGATCGCTCATTAATCAGCATTACTTTAGGGCCCCAAATTCCGGCCATTGGTGTCGTCCAAGGTCTGTGATCATTAGTTTTGCTGTTAAAGTAACCAAACAGCTCCCGCGACATAATATCTATCATATAATCCGCTGCAGAACCACCCCCGTTATTTCTTTCATCTACTATAACTCCTTTTTTATCCTGTTGGGAGAAGTAATATCTGTTAAAAGATTCAAATCCGTTTCCTGAAGTGTTAGGAACATATACGTAAGCCAATTTTCCGTTGGAAAGTTCTGAAACCTTTTGCCTATTTTCTTCTATCCACGCATTGGTGCGCAAGCCACCTTCGTTGGCAATGGGTTTTACCAATACCTCCTTAGCTCCACTTTTACTAGGGGTAGAATTGACAAGAAGGGTAATGGGCCTGTCTGCTGTTTGTTCTAACAAAAAGTAGGGGTTCATGTCCGAGGAGGCTTCTTTTCCATTTATGGCAATGATGTAATCCCCTTCCTTGACCTCTATTCCTGGTAGTGCTAAAGGTGCGTTTAATTCAGGATTCCAATTCTCACCCGTATATATTTTAGTTATTTTGTAAAAGCCTTTGTCCGCTAAAAGATCGCAACCTAATAGGCCTACAGGAACCTTATCAATATCTGGCATATCTCCTCCCGAAACATAGGAATGGCCAATAGAGACCTCCCCGCTCATAATATCTACCACGTAGTTGAGGTCTGTCCTATGGCGAACATGATCTATCCATGGGCTATACCACTTATATATGGTATCCCAAGGAGCTCCGTGAACATTGTTCACATAAAGAAAATCGCGCATATAACGCCACCCTTCTTTAAAGATCTGATGGTATTCAGCTATGGGGTCTACATTAATTTTGACTTCAATTTTAAGTACAGTATCACCATTTTTTGGAGGACTGTCTGTACCTACTATACTCCAATTTCCATTTTGTTTTAATAACATAGTCTTGTTATCGGCAGACACAACAAGTTCCAAAACCTTATTTGTAAATTCCTCTGCCTTCATTTTTTCAACGTCATAAGTATGAAGCAAAAAACCTGTTTGGTTGGGAATGGTTTCGGCTATAAACACTTTTTTCTCGGGTCCTTTCGCTAATGCCGCATAATTTCTGCTATCTAGTTTAAGTGCTATGATACGGTTGTAAATGCCATCCGCGTCTATATTCACGATAACGCTTTCCTTTGGGACGTCGGTCTTTTTATCCTTGTCCTTACTCTTGGTCTCTTCCTTAGTCTTCCCTCCCTTGTCCATACTTTCCTCATCAGATTTTGGCAGGTTTGGAGCTTTGTCTTTTTTGGAAAGCACTATGGCATAAAGGCTACGAGTCACTTGGGTGTCATAGGAACTCATATCCAACCAACCCGATTTGAGTCCGTAATTGGTACTGGCTAAAAAATAAAGGTATTTGCCATTTTCATCCCAAACTGGACTAATAGCGTCGGCCATTCCGTCTGTAAGCTGTACTGTTTTTTTTGTAAAAATGTTGTATGCGAAAATTGCCTTAAAATGACTTTCTAATTGCTTTGGATAAGCGATCCATTTACTATCAGGAGACCAAATTGGGTTCATGGTTCTATCTGGATGCGCGTAACGATCAGTGGCCGCTTTTTCCGCCAAGCCTTTTTCTAGATTAATCACCCAAATATTATAATCGGTATCGGAATAGGCAATATGGCTGCCATCTGGGGACCAATCTGGTTTGAAGTAAAAGGTAGGATTGGGTAGAACATAGGACTTTTGATTTTTACCGTCCTGATCTGCCAAAACTAATTTGTATTCGCCCGAAGCATCCGAAAACCATGCTATTTTATCCCCTTTTGGGGACCAAATTGGAGAACGGTCAGCCACCCCAGGGGAATTCGTCAGATTTTTCCAAGTGCCATTTTCTTTAGGGATACTAAAAATTTCGCCCCTATGTTCAAAAAGTGCCCTCTTGCCAGTGGGCGAAATATTTGGGCTTTCTAGATCTTTGGCACTAACATCTTCCCATCTGGTCCTAGCAAAATTCATGTCACCCCTTACGGAAATGCTTAGTTGTTTGGCTGTGTTATAGGAAGGATTTAATATATGCAGATAGCCTCCTTGTTCATAAACAATCTCCTTTGGGCCTGCATCTAAACTCTTAACATCAAACTTTTTATGATAGGTAACTTGCTCCTCTTCTCTGGTTTTAGGATTAAAAGACCAAATATTACTTGCATAATCCCGCTCAGAAATATAATATACTTTTTCCCCAAACCAAACAGGATCTAAATGGCGCTCCTTGGTAGGCTGTGGGGTGGTGGTTAGCTCTTTGGTCTGCATATCCACAATCCATATAGGCATAGCTTGTCCGCCACGGTAATTGCGCCATTCGGGATCCCAAGATGTAATTGGGGTATACGCAATTTGCGCTCCGTCAGGAGATATTTCACCGTAGGCAGCCCTAGGGATATCAAGAGCTGTAGGTAGTCCGCCGGTAGCAGAAACTGTATAGAACTTGTTGGTTTGGGTTGGTTTGCTTTCCCTATTAGACCGGAATAGAACCTCACCTTCAGGAGTCCAACCTTGTACAAAATCACCAGCAGGATGCCAAGTTAGGCGCTTTGGTTCCCCACCTTCGGAAGGGATAATATAAACATCACTGTTGCCTCCATATTCTGCCGTGAAAGCAATATATTTTCCATCAGCAGAAAAATGCGGGTTAGATTCATAACCCTCATTACTAGTTAATCTTATGGCATCTCCTCCTTTAATGGAAGTTTTCCAAAGGTCATTGGCATAAACAAAGACAATTTCAGTTTCTGACACGGAAGGTTCCCTCAGAAGTTGTGTTCCTTGGCCATTAGTGGCTAGGGAAAAGAAAATAACAAAGGGAAGAAGTGTTAATTTGAAAATGGAAGGGATGCTTTTTATGGGATAATTTAGAAGTAAACGGTTGCTCATTGAGAAATAAGTTTTCAGGTTAAAATAACTTGCCTCAATATCGGGATAATCCCCATGTATTGAAAATTTATTTTTGGGCAACTTTAGGAAGTGAAAATTAAATCTTTTCTAAGATGACAATGAGGTTATAGCTCCAATATACTTTAGAGTTTAGTTATCTTTGAAAGAAAAACACAATGATATTATTAACGCAAGTTATTGGGGCTTTATACGGAATGTTGGCCGTTATTTTTGGTGCCTTCGGAGCACATGCCTTAAAAAAGACATTTTCTGAAGAACATCTTAAGAGCTTTGAAACGGGGGTGAAATACCAGATGTACCATGCCATCCTTTTAGTCATCATTGGCTATAACTTTGGGTTCAATTCATCTCTGGAAACCTATATTGCCTATAGCTTCATTATTGGCACCTTTTTGTTTTCCTTTAGTATATATGGCTTATGTTTAAGCGCCGCAAAAGGAAAAAAACTTCGAATTTTAGGGCCAATTACGCCTATTGGCGGCTTATTTCTTGTGATAGGCTGGGGTCTTTTACTGTATTCGTTTATTGCGGAAGTGGTCTAGTCTTTATCATATACATCCTCTTTTGAGGTAAACTCCTTTATGGCCTTATTAGGTTCAATGATGGCATATCCTTTCCAAAAATCAGGATCATATTTGGGCATATAGGTAGGCAGAACTGTATTGTTTTCGGTGAAGGCATCAAATTGTGTGTGCGTTGTATTTTGGGTATCGAACACCACAATTTCAAATTTATTAGTGCTGGAAACAGCCAAGTCCATGTCCAAAGAAAGTTGATTTTGCTTTCTTCTACCCTTTACATTTTTGTTTTTTTCTATAATTTTCAATGGGCGTTTGATGCCGGCAAGGCTTCCATTCTCCTTTTCCAAGTAACGTAGATTGTACTTATTGTCTACCCCTTTATAAAAGATCATTTTGCCTTTAGATAGGTTTTGATTCAAGGAAACGCCCAATAATTTAAAATTCCGGACAGACTTTACATTTTCATAATCCACTCTGGTGATGGCAAAATCATCGGCATTGATATAAAGGGTTCCCCGATAATCCTCGGAGCCTTTTGGTTCAAAATTTACGACATAAACGGGATCACTTCCCAAATACGTAAAATCATTAAGTTTAAAATTATACCTGCGTTGTTTCCATATGAAATTCAGGTTTGAATCTTCCATAAAAAAAAGCTGTGCCATAAGACTGGAAATGGTGCTTTTCCTGTATTTGGAAAAATTTTTCTTGCGCTCTTCGGTATTCTTTTTTTCTTCTTCTAATTTTTTGTTTAAGGCCGCTACATCACTAGAATCTACCTCCGTTTCAAAGAGTTCATCGGCATCCATTTTTGTGCCGAATAAGCCCGATTTAATTTTAAAATAGGAATCACTCTTTACATTTTGCTTAATGATAGTGTTAAATTTTTCTTCTAGGGCCTCTAAGTCTAACGCACTGTTTTTATCATAAAGTTCGGAAGCCTTAATAAGATCTATTTTTTGCTTTTCCTTTTCAAAATTGCCATAGAAGTCACACAGTACTTCCGTATAACGGGCGTCTTTTTTAGGAACCGTCTGGATGACACTGTCCAAAAAGGCTTTGTTAAAGGCTTTTATAGTGGACTCAAGGTCAGAATAGTTTGATTTGTACAAATGCTGGTAGTAATATTCCCTAAAAAACAATCTCTTCTTTGTAAGATCATGGTTGTAATTTTTATTGAGATTGGCCTTTACCAATTCTAGGATTTCATCGGCACTATATTGTTTGTTGGAAACAATAACAGAATTCAAGGCTATTGGCTTGGGACTTAAATAAATTAAACTGTCTTTAAATTGTCCTATGGTTCTTCCTAAGGACTCATATCCCATACAAGAAATGAATAGTGAATCTGAGCTTTTGCTCTTAGTATCCAATGTGAGGTTAAATTGACCTTCTTCATTGGAGATGACGCCATGATGGTTGCCCAATTGTATGGTGGCATAAGGGATGGCCTTCAATGTGGAGGAGTCTAATAGTTTACCAGATAGTTCCTGCGCCTGAAGATGAAAGAGGCCGGTGGTAAATACAAGTATAAAGAAAAGGCAGTTCTTTAGGACCATGGAATGATTTCGGTTGAATTACTACAAATCAATGAATAGAAATTCACCTAACCTTGGCATTTGGCATTTTGTTAGGACCTTTTTATGGTTTTTAACATTAGAAAGTATACAAAGAAGTCGTGTTACAAAAAAAGTAAGTGCAAAGAATGATGGAGGCTATGAATTAATGACAACCGCAATTGCCATCGCCACAACTTTTTGAGCCTCTTTTTTTAGAGGCAAAAACGGTACTTGGCAAGAAGAATTTTTTGACAATATAGCCTACTGCCAAGATCAAAGTGAGGTATACTAATATGTTTTGAAACAGTTCCATTTTACTTTAAAATTTGATAGGCAATCAATGCTACAATATACGCAAAAATGCTCATAAATACAAGTTGAGCTGCTGGCCACTTCCACGTATTAGTCTCTCTTTTTACTACTGCTAAGGTGCTCATACATTGCATGGCAAAGGCATAAAACAACAATAGGGAGATTCCTGATGCCATGTTAAACAATGGCTTTTTGGTATATGGATTCACTTCTGCGGCCATTCTATTTTTAATAGTTTCTTCTTCATCGCTTCCAACGCTATAGATCGTGGCCAAGGTTCCTACAAAAACTTCCCTAGCAGCAAAGGATGTCAGTACAGCAATCCCTATTTTCCAATCGTATCCTAAAGGTTTCACAATAGGCTCAATGGCCTTGCCCATATAACCCATATAGGAATTCTCCAATTTATAACTCGAAATCTCTTGGTTTAATGCTCTTTCACGTAGCGTCTTTCTTTTTTGCACTACAGAATCTTGAATGGCAATAGGCGAGAGTTGATCTTGCTGTAACCCTTTTTGGTATGTAGCTAAGCTGTTATTTATATTGGAAGTGTTATAGTCCGAAAATCCTTCTGTTGCTAAGCGATCTCTAACAAGGTCTTCTGCATTATCGAATTCGTTTGAAAACCCATTAGACCCTAAAAACCAAAGGATAATAGAAATAGCTAAAATAATTTTACCAGCACCAAAGACAAAACTTTTGGTTTTTTCCAAAACCGTATAGGCCACATTTTTAAGTAGTGGAAGTTTGTAATTGGGCATTTCTACTACAAAAAAGGATTTGGTCTTGATCTTTAATATTTTATTCAGGATCATGGCAGAAAAAATCGCTGCGCCAAAACCTATAAGATATAGCAGCATTAGGGTCAGGGCCTGGTAACTAAGTCCTAGAAAACCGCCTTCTGGAATTACTAAAGCAATGATAATAAGATATACAGGTAATCTTGCTGAACAGGTGGTAAATGGGGTCACTAGGATGGTGATTAGCCGTTCTTTCCAATTCTCTATGGTCCTAGTCGCCATGACGGCAGGGATAGCGCAGGCAGTTCCTGAAATTAAGGGAACTATACTTTTTCCACTTAGTCCAAAAGGCCTCATCAAACGGTCCATTAAAAAGACCACCCTACTCATATAGCCTGTTTCTTCTAATAGGGAGATAAATAGGAACAAAAAGGCAATTTGGGGGATAAAGATTACTATACCTCCAATGCCAGTAAGGATGCCTTCTGCAATGAGGTTGGTAAATTGTCCTGGGGGAAGTGTGGCCTTTACCCATTCGCTACTTGATACAAAGAGTTCATCAATGAAATCCATTGGGTAGCTACTCCAATCATAAATTGCCTGAAAGATGGTCATCAGAATCAGGAGGAAAATAACATACCCAAATATTTTATGGGTAAGTATTTTGTCTAACGTTGCTCTAAATCCTTTAGCGGCATTAACATCAACTTTATAGGCTTGTTTTAAGACACCATTTATGAATTGGTAACGCAATATGGTTTCCTTTTGTTGTAGCCTTTTTAGTTCAGATTTGGTTTTAGTTACAAAGGAGGAGGTATTCTTGGTCAGTATTTTTTCAATGGGAGTAAAGTTCACATCTTGGGTAATGACCAACCATAATTTGTAAAGGTCTTCCTTCGGAAAGGTCTCTTTTAAACGCTTAAAATATTCTGGTGCAATAATTTTTGTATCCACATTGGGTGCGGTGGACAAATTTTTATAATCGGCAATAAGTTCTTTGATGCGCTCTACTCCTGTACCATTTCTAGTACTGACTAGGGCTATTTTAGTACTTAATTGTTCCTCTAATAAAGGGATATCCAAAGATATTCCTTTACGGGACATCCTGTCGGCCATATTGATGACCAAAATAGAAGGAATTTTTAAGTCTTTTATTTGGGTGAACAAAAGAAGGTTTCGCTTCAGGTTTTCTACATCAGTGATTACTACGGCTACATCAGGGAAGTCCTTATCGTTTTTATTAAGTAAAAGCTCTACCACGACACTCTCATCCAAAGAGGTAGTATTGAGACTGTAGGTCCCTGGCAAATCCAGGATATGAGCCTTTACTCCCCGAGGGAGCTTACAGACACCCTCTTTCTTTTCAACTGTAATTCCTGGATAATTGCCTACTTTTTGTTTTAGTCCCGTAAGTTGGTTAAATACTGAAGTTTTACCGGTGTTGGGATTGCCTATGAGAGCTACATTGATATTTTTACTCATAAAGCTCCCTTATCAACAATTATTTCCAACTCAATTTGAAGGGCAACTTCTCGTCTTATAGCAATATGGGAACCGTTTACGTTAATATAGATTGGATCATTCAGCGGAGCCACTTGTACCATCTCCACTTCATTGCCCGGGAGGCAACCAAGTTCCAATAGTTTTATGGGTAAAATATCATCTGCAAATTCTTTGATGATTCCCTTTTGTCCTCTCTTTAAATGTGCGACGGTTGTAATCAATTTTTATTTAGATTGATTTTAATTAAGATCAAAAATAAGGGAAAAATATCAATTTAAAGGCTAAATATATACTAAAAGTAGAAAGGTTTTATTGAAGGTAAGATGCTTTAAGAATTTTCAAATCTTCTAGTAGTTTGTCTATTTCCTCCTTTTTGGTGCCATCGTAAAATCCTCTTATTCTGCGTTCTTTATCTACAAGAATAAAATTTTCGGTATGTATCATGTCATAGGGCCCTCCATCTCCATCTGTTTTGACCGCCAAGTAGGATTTTCTGGCCAGGTCATAAATTTCTTTTTTGTCGCCTGTCACCAAATTCCATTTGGAGTCTTTCACCCCTTTTTCTAAGGCATACTTTTTTAATTGTGACACGGAATCAATTTCAGGGGTTACCGAGTGGGATAGTAAAAGTACTTCTGGATCATCTACTACCTTTTCTTGGATTTCCGCCATATTCTTAGTCATAATTGGACAAATAGAAGGGCAAGTGGTAAAGAAAAAATCGGCAATATAAATTTTGTCCTTGTAGTTTTTCTGGGTAACGGTTTCGCCATTTTGGTTGGTCAATGAAAAGTTGGCAATGGTGTGGTATTTTTTCACGTGCTGCAAGGTACTGTCTACCAATTCAAAATTCACCATAGAAGGTTGGTATATGGGAAGGTTCACTTGGGGTTGTAGGGCATTGTAAAATAAATATACAATGATGGCAGAAAGCCCCATCATCACCATAAAAAAAAGCTTGTACTTAGCGAAAAAGGAACGCATAATTTTTACTCCAAAGATACGGTAGTTCAAAAAATCATTCAAGTATTTGAAACTTCTTTCCTCCTAAATCTTTCTTAAAATAAAAAATGCTCAAAATTGTTTCTTTTTTAAGAGCCCCTAAAAGTGTATTTTTGGACGTTTTAATTTTAGATACTACTAGATGAGTCCAATATTGGTTCAAACCATACAGTTTTTTTTAAGTCTTTCCTTGTTGATTGTCCTTCACGAAATGGGGCACTTTATACCAGCAAAATTATTCAAGACCAGGGTAGAAAAATTCTATCTCTTTTTTGACGTAAAGTTTGCGCTTTTTAAAAAGAAAATTGGAGGAACCGAGTACGGCATCGGTTGGCTTCCGTTAGGAGGATATGTGAAGATATCCGGAATGATAGATGAGAGCATGGATACCGAGGCCATGAAAGAAGAGCCCAAACCGTGGGAGTTTCGAAGTAAACCAACTTGGCAACGTTTGATCATAATGTTGGGTGGGGTTACGGTTAACTTTGTATTGGCTGTAGTTATTTATATAGGCATGGCCTATTCCTATGGGGACCAATATATTCCACTAGATAGCTTAGAAGGCGGCATTTTGGTGACTGAAAAGTCAATTGGAGACGAATTAGGCGTTCAGACCGGGGATAAAATACTTGCCGTGGATGGAGATAAGGTTGATAATTTTGGCGCATTATTCCTAGAAATTGTCAATGGAAATACTATTACGATAGAAAGGGACGGTAGAGTATTTGAACAGGCCATCCCCGTAGATTTTATTGCCACCCTTATAGAAGATGAGGATAAGGCAAGATTTATTAGTTTTCGCTTACCATTTATTATAAAAGAGGTGTCTAAAGACTCGCCTAATAAAGGGGTGGATCTAAAAGAAGGAGATGAGATTGTTGCCATTGGCAGTGACAAAGTTGCTTATTTTGATCAGGCAGTGCCCTTATTGGAAAAATATGCAGGACAGAATATTCCGCTTAAAGTTAAACGCAGGGATGGTTTTCTTAAAACGGTAAATGTAAAGGTATCCGATGATGCTAAGTTGGGGGTGGCCGTAGGAGCCTTGACCATGAAGGATTATGCAGACATGGGTGTGTTTAGGATTAACACTCAAAAATATACCTTTTTGGAAGCTATACCTGCAGGAATAGATAGAGGGGTAACCACCCTTACTGGATATGTAAAGCAATTGAAAAAAATATTCAACCCTGAAACCGGAGCCTATAAAGGCGTTGGCGGTTTTGCCGCTATTGGCAGTATGTTTCCGGATACGTGGAACTGGGAAATTTTTTGGGGGACAACAGCCCTGATTTCTATTATTTTGGCGTTTATGAATATCTTACCCATCCCAGCATTGGATGGTGGTCACGTGATGTTCTTGCTCTATGAAATGATATCAGGAAGAAAGCCAAGCGATAAGTTTTTGGAGTATGCGCAGATGGCTGGTTTCTTCGTATTGATTGCCTTATTATTGTTCGCCAATGGCAACGACGTTTATAAATGGCTATTTAAATAAAAAAACACTATTTTTTTGTTTGGTACATTTGAAAAAACATATATATTTGCACCCGCCTAAGCAGTAGTTTAGGTTTGAAACTCCTCCTTAGCTCAGTTGGTTAGAGCATCTGACTGTTAATCAGAGGGTCCTTGGTTCGAGCCCAAGAGGGGGAGCTAGTGATAGCAAGGCTTCAGAGAGTTTTCACTCCTGAAGCCTTTTTTATTTGCACATAATTTGCACATGGGCATATTCTTTTTCTTTTTAAAATTTAATATGGGTTCATTTGAATAAATTTAGAATCTAATGATTACTATTTAAGTATTTACTAGTTCCAATTTGATTTTCTGTATGTTATATAATTAGTTTTATTAAGTTTTTTTTTAATTTTTAATATACAGCAATAATAAGTTCAATTATACTAATTACAATCTGCTATTTAAAGCACTTATTTTCGAATTTCTCCAGTTTTAATTGTTGATAACCATTTTTTCTTCCATTTAACCCTCTATTGGCGAATATTAAGAATACTTTCATTTGGTATCAAATGAAACCTAATTAAATTAAAAAGCATTTTAATTGATTTTTTTTAATTTTAATTTATATAACAACTTGTTAATCAATTATTTGTGAACAACTTGTTGTCCTATTTTATTTTTTCAGTCCTTGCGTTTACTACTTTTATCCTATTACTCCCATAAGGGAAAGCAAAAGCGCTTTTGTTCATTTTATAACCTTAAAATACAATTTAAGATGGACACTATTTTAATACTAGATCGCCTAAATCGTTTAGAAAAATTATTAGTAGGTCAAAAGGAAGTTATGACCTTTGATGAAGCCTGTGACTATACAGGAATTTCAAGAAGTTACCTTTACAAACTTACTGCTAAGGGTAAAATTCCACACTCCAAACCAAACGGTAAACTTCTCTTTTTTGAGAAAACGAAACTCGTGAACTGGTTACTTCAAAACAAGGTATCACCACAGCCCCTTTAATTCATAGTATTTATTTTCTACAAGACTTTTATAAAGCCTTTAAGCAGTTATCATTAACGACACCTTAACTAAGGTGGCAATCTTTTTTATCATGAAAAAGCAAACACCCTATATTCGGGTAGGCACCAGCTATTACAAACTGGTGCGCATCCCCACCATCGCTGGAAACTTTAACGACATCATCGTACCATGGACGCTGGAGGCGATACGCCAGGACCATGGGAAAAGCCTGATCGGGACGATCAAGAAGTACGATGGCTTTACCTGTATCCCGAGCCATACCGATTTCAGGCAGGAGTACCATGGCTTCTATAATACCTATGCACCCTTGCCCCATCGACCGGAGGAAGGCCCCTTTCCCTATACCCTTCGTCTATTAGGACATATCTTCGGCCAGCAATTGGACCTGGGCTTTGATTATCTGCAACTTTTGTATACAAGACCTGTGCAGGTACTGCCCATCCTATGCCTGGTTTCCAAGGAGCGCTCCACGGGCAAGACCACCTTTTTGAAATGGCTGAAATCGATGTTCGACAACAACATGACCTACTTGACCAACGATAGCTTCAGCAGTCAGTTCAATGCGGACTGGGCGAACAAGCTTCTCATCTGCATAGAAGAGGTACTGTTCAACAAGGAGGAACTCACGGAACGTATAAAATATTTGAGCACCACCAATTTCAACAAGATGGAGGCCAAGGGTAAGGACAAACGGGAGGTCGAGTTCTTCGGGAAGTTTGTCCTGTGCAGCAACAACGAGGACAATTTTATCAAGATAGACGACCACGAGACCCGTTTCTGGGTGTTGAAGGTTCCACACCTTGAAAAGGAGGAGACAGGGTTCCTTGACGAGCTTGAAAAGGAGATACCCGCGTTCCTGTACCATTTTAGGCAAAGGGAGCTGAGCAGTCCCAACACAACCCGCATGTGGTTCTCCCCTGAACAGATAAGGACGGATGCTCTGGCGAACTTGGTGCGCAACAACAGGAACCGGGTGGAGAAGGAACTGGCGAGCATCGTTCTCAGTGCCATGGAGTCCCTGGAGCTGGAAACGGTGGACCTATGTCCGCTCGATGCGCTGCAATGGTTGGACCGCACCCGCATCAGGACCGACCTGACCCAATTGAGACAGATCCTTAAAAAGGATTGGAAGCTGGTCAACCATAAAAACTCCATGTTCTACAGGAAGCTGATGATATGGCAGGATGGGGGCATGGGGCTGACGGATGCCAAAGGGAGGTACTACTCTATACATAGGGATTTTCTAACGGAAAATTTTGGTGAGGAACAATAAAACGATGAGATGATGACAAAACGATGACATGGAAATCATAGTATACATGGGGCCTACGGACGGTTTGGTCATCGTTTTAAAAAAAGATGTGCCGATGAAAGAAAAAAAACTCCCATAAAGTATATATTTTTTGATGAAACGATGAGAGATAGGATTAAGGCCAATAAATAAAGGGTGTGGGGCGGTCATCGTTTTGTCATCGTTTTGTCATCAAAAAATAACGATGATAGAATTTGACGTAAAATGTTACGATATGAACGAAAAAAGAACACCAAGGTTATCGTGTGAAAGAGCCCGAGCTTTTCCCATCGAAAAAGCGCTGGCAAAACTAGGGCACTTTCCGATCAGGACGAACGATAAAGAAGCTTGGTTCCTGAGCCCTTTTCGCTCAGAAACCCAAGCCTCTTTCATGGTGTCCAAGAGACTTAATAGATGGTACGACCATGGAGAAGGAATCGGCGGTAATGTAATAGACCTGGTATGTAAAATGAGCCAAGGCACTGTAAAAGAAGCTTTAAGAATAATCGGAGATGATAATAGCTCTTTTTTATTTCAACAGCAGCCTTGTTTTGAAGTGGAACAACAGGATAAAATCTTTGTAAAAGAAGTCAAGGAACTTACCCATTATGCTTTGCGAGGTTATTTAAATTCTAGATACATTTTGTTTATAACGGCCAAGAAATTTATTAGGGAGGTCCATTATAGTTTTAAGAATAAAAACTACTTCGCCATCGGTTTTAAAAACGATTCCGGCGGGTGGGAACTTCGTAATAAATATTATAAGAATTGCAGTTCGCCGAAGGATATTACCCACATCAAAAAAGGAAATAAAAAACTTATCGTTACCGAAGGGGTGTTCGACTTACTATCCCTTCTTAGCTGTAATGAAATTTTGGAAGAAGATTGTGATTTTTTAGTCTTGAACTCAACTGCCTTCGTTTCAAAAGCTACGAAAATCATACAGGATTATTTAACTATAAATCTCTATCTGGACAACGATTCAAATGGAAAAAGGACAACCCAAAAATTGATAAAACATTCCAATAACTGCCTGGACAAATCAAGTCTATACCAGGGGTTCAAGGACATGAACGAATGGTTGATTGGAAATGCTAGAAAGGGACTTGGTCAGAAAGCGCGAGATGTGTCTTTGTTGCCACAAAAACAAACTCGCTTTACTCCCGATGGTTGCAAAGTAAAAAAGAAATGAAACGTACGTACATCAAATTCCGGTGCTCCATTTACGAGAAAAAACTTCTCAGGAAAAGGGCGGAACGGGCAGGACTTTCCCTCTCCGAATATTGCCGCAGCTCCGCTTTTGGCAATACCATCATCGAACGTTTGACCGAGGAACAATTGGCCCATTATAAAATGCTGGTGAAGTACAAGGGGAACTTTACTCGAATCGGCAATATGTTCAAGAAGCACAACCCAAGACTGGCCAGCGAGGTGGAGCAATTGGCGGAGGAAATACGTACACACCTTTATAATTTCAAGAGAACAAAATAATGATAGGCAAGGGAACATCCATATCACATACGGGTACAAGTATCCATTACGGTTGGAACCAGGAGAAGGATGCGGAAATCGTATTCAGCCAACATCTGGCTGGTAATAATCCCCTAGAGATCACCAAGGAGTTCAAACTGATACAAGAAGAAAATATCCGCTGCCAAAAGAATACCCTAAGCTTTATACTCAGTCCGACACAGGAAGATGGTAAGAACCTTTCCAAGGAACAATTAGGGGAACTGACCCATAGGTTCGTCAAGCAAATGCAGCTTAAGGAAAATCAGGCTATCGGCTTTGTCCATAGGGACAAGGCACATATTCATGTGCATTTGTATGTCAACCGGATCGGTTTCGATGGAAAGGCCTATAACGATAGTTTTATTGGCAAGCGAAGCCAACTCGCAGCCGAAAATGTTGCCAAGGAAATGGGATTGACTACGGTCAAGGAAGTACAAATGGAAAAGCAACTGGATTCTCTAAAAGTTCGCCTTGAAATTAAGCACATCCATCAAAGAGTGATGGAGAGCGATAGGCCAAGAACATTGGACTCCTACCTCAAGGCAATGAAAGAAAGGAATGTGGACGTCATCCCAACTATCAATCGCGCCAATAAATTACAGGGATTCAGGTTCCAATATGAAGGCCATAACTTCAAGGCCAGTGAGGTAGACCGCTCCATGTCCGGAGGAAGGATCATGGCACAACTTTCCCAAAATATAGGCATTGCAAAACCAATAAAGGTGGACAAGTCAGTCCAGCTACTAGGGAAAACTTTGGAGTTGAGTACTAATCTTGCAACTAGCATCGCCAAGAACATCATTAAAAAAACGATCAAAAGGGCCATCGATACCGGAATAGGATATTAAAAACAGTAAGCTATGGGATATAAGAAATTGGACGAGGTAATGGAACTTCTAAACGACGAGTTGGACGGTTTTAACCAATCCATCGGTAGACTGGAACGGTTGACCCAAAATACGGACAATATCAAAGTAATACCTGATACTTCGGAAATTGAAAAATCGCTTAGAGAACATCTAAACTACGAGAAAGTCAAAAATTCAGAGCTTCGGCAGTCCGTTGAAGATATTGGAAGTCAGATTTCAAAGGCAAGATTGATTTCAAAAACACAACTATGGTTTCAGTATTGGATTTGGTTCGTTTCTTTAGTCATCATAGGCTATCTGACCTTTAAAGTTTCACAAATAGATGATGTTCGGGAACGTGCATTCAATAAAGGTGAGCAAGAAGTAATCTCAGACCTGAGAGAATATTTTGACCAATATCCACAGCACTACAAATCCTACCAAAAATGGGTAAAGGAAAAAGATAGCGTTCCAAATCAAAAGTAGTGTGCGCCCTATGGAATTTTTGCTTGACGCTTATCTTCCGGAATGCTACAAAAATTCCACAGGATCCATGCGCAAAGTTTTGAGGTAAGATTTGGGGTTTGAATAAAACTTTATTTGGAGAAAATTAGACCATAAAAAAGCGGTTTTAAATAATATAAAACCGCTTTAAAATTTCAATATTTAATGGAATCTCTACTCTACATATATTTTATAACTCTCCTTATAACCATCAATATTTATTTCCACAATATACATTCCAGCTTTTAAATCGAAGGTTTCAAAAGTTGTTGTGGAACTGATTATCTTGACATTCTTTAATTCCGTACCGTTTGTATCATAAATTATTGCCCTGATATCTGAGTTAGTATCAATTTCTTGATTTATAAGTTCTACGGTAAAGTAATCGGTCGCAGGATTAGGATAGATTTTTATGCCGGCATCCGGATTGGCGGTTCTAGGAATACCGCCACCCCCACCGCCATGGGTTACACTCAATCTACTTGCGCCACTTATCCCACAAGCATTTACGGCCATAACCTGTACTTGCCCTTGATTACCTCCCAAACCTGTAAATACTTGTATGGAACTAGAAGAGCTATAATTCGTGCGCTTTTGCCAATTTTGTCCTGAATAATCAAAATTGGTATACGTATCATAAGGGTAGGGCAGATACCAAATATAGGATGTGGCACCTGGGACGTTGGCAATACTATAATTTACTAGTGCACCAGTTGCAACGGAAGCTGGTCCAGAAATGGCTCCGGGTACATTAACAATACCTAACTGAAGGTCTATGGATTTTGTAACTGTTTGATTGCACGAATTGGTAATTGTGGCGGTTAGGGTAATGGAACCGCTCCCTGTTTTAGTTACTGTCGTTGAAGTACCAGAAGTGGTACTTAATGTTGCTTTTGATGGGTTTGATACCGTCCATGAGGTTACCGATTGACCTGCAAGCAAACCGCTCATAGTATATGTTGAACTGGAACATACTGCACTGCTACCTGATATTGTCGCACTACTTGCAAATGCGCTACGTACTACCGTAGATGTTTTGGTCGGTTGTGCTACACCGTTTAAGTAAGGGGTCACTGTAACGTTTCCAGGCAGTGTCGTGGAAGAAGTAGGGGTGAGTGTAACAGAACTCATCGATGTATTCACAGTGCCAGACCAACCAGGGTAGGTCCATTGATAGCTTAATATACCCGGAGAATTGTATTGATTGGTTACGGTGAATGTTTTTGCCGCTGCGGACCCACAATCTAACGTGGTACTAATTGGTGATAGATTAAAAACAGGTTGTTGAGTTTTAGTAATAGTGTAATTACAAGTTGTTTGGTATTCATTGCCTGAATTCGTTTTAAACACGGCAAACAGAGTACCTCCTGTTGTATTAAAATCTACTGCTGGGATTGTGATATCAAAGCTAGAAGAGTAATTAGTGTTGAAACTTACAGGTTGAACAATCACATTACTTCTTTCGACCCTGACCCCTGAAGAGCCCACCGTGTAGATATATAAATTACTAATTCCAACGGTTTGGGTAGATTGTTTAGTCAAGCTTGTAGTAAACTGTATTCTTACTGTCGAATTAATATCGAAATCGATATTGCCGCAATTACTAATTGGTGTTCCGCTTATATAGTTCATGTTAGATATAGTTACCCCAACTTGACCCAACATAGTTGTACACAGCATCAGATAAATGGATGTAATTGAAACTTTAATAATTCTTTTCATAATTATTAATTTATTTGATTAAATGGATTTGAAAACCTAAACCGATTTGCAAATTGTTATATGAAGAGCTTTCCAAGCCATCGGGTGTTAGTTTTCCAGCATTATATTCTAGCGTTATCTCTAAGGCTACACTGCTATTGAAAAATATTGCAGGACCTGTCTTAAACCCATAGCCATGAGACTTTGATTTATTATTGCCAGATTGAGATTGAGATGCTCCAAAGATGTAATTTGCCTGCAAAAAAATATTTACGCGCTTATCTTCCTCTAAAAAATAGTACCTAGTAAATGGACCGATTCCATATGAGAAGCTATTTTCAAAGTCTTTTGGCATTGAACTTCCAAGGTTGACAGTACTACCTGCAGCAAATCTATTTGCAAGGAAATAACCTATATTAGGAGAAATATTAATACCAAAACCTTTATTGATATTTTCTATACCATTATTTGAAGATTTATTTTCATAGGATGAAAAATTCCCAGTACCCCCAACCAACCAATTACCTTTTGTTATTTGACTGTTAACCGCAGCCGTAGAAATTAGCGCAGAAATAAAAAATATGTTCATTATCTTCATATCTAGATAGTATTAGATTTTAAAAATTTAAAGTGTTAAGTCGTTTTTAGATTGCTACAATATTTTAAAGCCACGGCCATATCATTTAAATAAACAAGCTATTTGCTAAGTCTTAAAATAGAGACCGTATATCAATGTAATTTAACTATAGAACACCTTTTGGAAATTTTAAGAAGTGGAGTAATTGTATAGGGACATTTCTTTAAAATATTCTGAAGGGTGTGGAAAAATCTGTATTCGGAGTAATTTTTAATCATAGGAAACCATTTTTTGATGGTTATCTAGTTGCCACGGCTTTTCCCAAAAGCGGGCTTCATTTTTTAAAAAATAGTCCTTCCTACATACCTAGCAATTTTTATTTAAATGTAGGATAAAGAATGATAGAAATAGCAAAACTTAAAAAAATGTTTTATACCTTTAAATAACGGATATAGAATGTTTTGAATATAAAAATTGTTTGTGAATAAATTAAAATATAAGAATTTTCTTCAAAATTAAAGCGAAATTATTAAATCCTTTTAGTAAGGTTTAAAGCCAGTTCTCAAGAGGAATTGGAAAAACTAGATGCCCCAAAATTTTAACATTACTTATCGATTAATTTTGACAGATAGATTTGCGATGTGTAATTTGCTGTAATCTATTTTTAGATTAAATTTTTTTTCGTTAGCAGAAATTACTGATGATAAACTAACAATATTATTAAGGTGTTTTTGATATTTCATTGGTTGAAAATCAAATGTAGAATCCATATATTTAATTCAAATTGAATATTTTTATCGTGGAAATAAAATCACTTAAAAAGTTCACAATTCGTCAACATTTTAAACATTAATAATATCTAACCTATAATAAAAAATGGGCATATCAAAAAGATTTTACTTCTAGCCTTAGACATTTATAAAGTCCTAGCTTAAAATCCTCAAGTAGTAAAACTAATAATTGTACAAATCAAAAATATTTTTAAAATCTATAAATCAACCAAATTTTTATTATAACCGTCCAATATATCATTAGGTAAAGATTTTAAATAAATTTGGGTAGTAGATAAATTACTGTGACCAAGCATAGAGGAAATAGCCAGTAATGGGATATTCTTGAACAAGGCGTGAGTAGCGAAGCTATGTCTTGACACATAAGAGGTCAACCTTTCTTCAATGGAGCATAACTCAGCTATCTTTTTAAGACCCTTGTTATAATTTTTGAGACCCCATTGTGCATCTTTGTATTGAAGTTCTAAAGAATCTCTTTTAAGTATAGGCAAGATGAAGTCGTTCAGCTTCTTTTTGGGAAGATAAAATTTTAAAATTTCAGAGGCTTGTTCAGTAATTTTAATGTCATACATTTTAGAGGTTTTTTTGCGGTGAAACTTTATTCTCCCGTCCACAAAGTTGCTCTTTTTGAGAAATGCCATATCTATATATGACATCCCCATAGTCATGTATGACAAAAGGAAATAATTACGATAATGGAATAAAGAGTGTTCATTGATTAAATCAAGTTCCAGAATCTTTTTAATATGCTCTACCTTTATAGCTCTCTTTTCTGTAGGATTGGTTTTGATTTGATACTTGTAAAAAGGATAGTTTTCCCTTTCAATAATATCCTCTTTAATTCCCTTGTTATAAATTGCTTTAATGGTTCGCATATAAGAAGCAAGTCCATTTTGACTATTACCAGGTTTAGCTAAGTGAAACTGTTCGAAGCGTTGTAAAAAATCATGGTTCAGTTCGTTGAAATTGAGATTTTTATTTCTTGTAAATGTTTTGAGAATACTTATTACTCCTTCATAGTTTCTTGCAGTACCAAATCGCTGTGCCTCTCTAAGTTCATTAGCTTTATGAAGTCCATATTCAAAAAAGGACTCATATTTTGATTTCCGAACAATTTTGTTTTTTAATTGTTTGACCGACAAAAAATCAAGCTCACCTTTAAAATGTAAGCGATTTATGATTTCTTGTGCTTTGGCCAATTCTGAGAGTAATAGATTATTTAAGAATTGAACCGATTTTACACCTTTGAAGGATCTGCGAACTTGCTTTTTCTTATCATCCCAATATATCTCTTGAACGGATTGACCGGTAGAAATAGAAGTTGTTTTTTGGAAATGACCAAGCCGGATAATTATTGGATATGAATTATCTTTTCT
The DNA here is from genome assembly GCF_040566695.1 of Sediminicola arcticus. Classification (NCBI taxonomy): domain Bacteria; kingdom Pseudomonadati; phylum Bacteroidota; class Flavobacteriia; order Flavobacteriales; family Flavobacteriaceae; genus Sediminicola; species Sediminicola arcticus. The sequence goes on from NZ_JBEXAE010000001.1 coordinate 818,388, forward strand.
TACTCTTCTGGTATCTAAACTTAAGCTTAAACTCGTCTGCATATTTTAAAGATAATTAAAATTTTGCACATAATTTGCACATAAATTTATAATATCAAATGAATATAAAGGAAACTATATTTTATTAAATAATTGAAAATCAATATTATATGAATTTATTTGTATGGGGATGGTTCCTAAATCCGACCGCTGTTAATCAGAGGGTCCTTGGTTCGAGCCCAAGAGGGGGAGCAAAATAAGTCCGTGAGTCTTTGATTTACGGGCTTTTTTGATTTATATACTTTCTGTTTATCCCACATTTTTTAGAATATATTCCTTTTTATCCTTTTCCATTAAATAGGGAAGTATTAAAAATAGTACGTTTATGTCAATAATATATGAGAATACGAACGATAATGTTAGCACCCCAAGAGGGGAGCGAAAAAATACATATAAAAAAACGACTAAATTTTAAGCAATAGAATTGTTAGGAGACCTACCTCGGGTTTAGGATAAAGATTCAAGAAATTTAGAATAGATAAACGGTCTCGTTACCCACACCTTGACTACCAGACATCGAGGTAGTTCATTCATTCGATCTCCTATCCAAACATGTTCATTTCTTGGCCTTAATTTTCATAGCCAAGATGATGTAAACCAATCAGGGCGGGACATAACGAAAAAACAATTTTGTTTCCTCTACCAGAATATAATTAAATCAGTTTTAATCCCGATCTTCAATATAAAAAATGCAGAGTAAAACGTATCTAAGAGCGGAGCTGTTACTGCTTTTTGTTTTGATTCCCTTAAGCTTTTTTTGGAATTATTATATATGGCTCAAGGTAGGGCTAGGTGTTGTAGGATTTGTCTATGTACTTATTTTGATGAAAAAAGCAGCGATATTCAATTTAAAATTGCCGAATAGGGAAAGTTTAATTCCTTTTTTTAAAGAAATAGCACTGAAATTAATAGGAATTGCTATCATCACTAGCTTTTATGTCTCTTATGTATCTCCTGATAAGTTGTTTGATGTACTACTTCAAAAACCATTATTGTGGTTGGTGATTTTATTTGGGTATTCACTTCTCTCTGTATGGCCGCAAGAGGTATTGTATAGAACCTTCTTTTTTAACCGATATGAAGCGTTAGTAGTTAACAAATGGGGCCTGATTTTCTTGAATGCACTAGTATTTTCCTTTGCACATCTTTTCCTAAAAAATATACTGGTACTTGCGCTTACTTTTGTCGGAGGGCTTCTTTTTGCATACACCTATTACACCAAAAGATCAACGCTTTTGGTCTCCATAGAACATGCCATCTATGGTAACTGGTTATTTACTGTAGGGATGGGAGAAATACTTGCATTCCCAGCTTAAAAAAGCCGCACGCTTTTGGAGTGCTGCAGATTGTCTGATTTGGTTAATCAATAGAATTTTCCAGAAAATCTGCCTTGAGGTAGTTCATTTTATTAGACGAGCCTTTTAATGGAGTAAGCCCAATTATTCGGGATTACATAATTGATTACATTAAAAATATGAAGATGTCTAAAGGATATATAATAACAGACCACGACTATGAAAACGTACTAAATTTAGCGGATAGCATTGTTTACTTGCAGGATGGATATTTAAAAAAAATCCATGAGAAAAGCGAATTAGTTGAATTAGGCTATCTGACAAAAACTACTTACAACTCCATTTATAATTAATTGCTAGTTCTAAGCTAATAACGAACAATGTATTCAAGGGTACATATAAATAGAGTTTTTCCGTCAAAATAAATCGATAGAAACTCTTTTGATTTATACCATTAATTCGAAATATTGGATGTGTTCCCAATTCGCAGGAGTAAATAAACTAGTTTTTTTAAGACACTTAAGATTATTATGTTTTTTTAAACATTAAATTCCATAGCCTCTTTAAAATTTAATTCTGCGAAATAACGATGCTTTTCTAATAAAAAAGAAGATTTAAAACCTACCTCGATAAGAGGTAGGCTCTATAAAATACTTGCTATTTAATAAAATTGACTACTCCTGTATCCATGTCATATACTGCTCCTTGAATGTCAATTTCCCCCTTGTCCACCATTTCCAAAAGTAGCGGACTTTCCTTGGCAATCTTTTCCATAGCGATGCGGACATTATTTTCGCTTATTTCGTGCACCAATAACCTATTTTGTGAACTTCTGGGACCCTCAGCAACTGTTGATATATTGATCGCTGGTTTTATATTTTCGAGCATTTGTGTGATATGCCCCAACTTAGCCCCGTCAATAGCTGCATGTATGGCTTCACAATTTTCATGGCCCAAAATAAGGATCAATTTTGCTCCCGCTATTTTAGTTGCATATTCCATACTTCCCAAAATATCGTCATTGACAAAATTTCCAGCTATCCTTGCAACAAAAATATCGCCAATACCCTTATCGAATACATCTTCTACCGGAACTCGACTGTCTATACATGACAATACGAAGGCCTTAGGGTATTGTGCCTCTGCACTTTGTCGTACTTGCTCCGAATGATCTCTCGCTGTTAGTTGGCTTCGGACGAATCTGTCGTTCCCGGCTTTCAAACTTTTAAGCACATGACCTGGGGATAGCTCTTCCTGTTCCTCCTTTGTTAAAACCGTTTCTACAAGAATTTGGCTTTTATCGATTTCAATGGTTCCTGTTTTGGATTGTTGAGCGCTAGCGGTAATAGACATGCTTAATAGGGCCGTTAATGTGATAAAATATTTATTCATAATTATTGTTTTTAATTCTGGTGCAAATTTAGAATACATCAATATATTTGAAAGTATCACTAATCATAAATAATAGTTAAACATTTAATATATAATAGTAATACTATTATTTTTGTCTGAAAACTAATTTAAATCTTATAATAAAGTCATAGTCATGAAAAAAAAGAGGGTCATATTATTTCCGGAGAATGAAACCATTAGTTTAGAAAAGGAGCATAAGTGCCAAAATGAATTACTGGAAATCCAGCCTGGCAAAATCTATAGAATTGGTCAACCATCTAACAGGTACTTTGAATATATACATCCAGTTATAGAACCACGTCAAATGAGTGTAAAAGAATTTGATGATTTTAAGCAAATAGAGGGTATGGTCATCACCGTTATAAGCATCCTCAGTATGGCGGACGGAAATAGGATAGCCATATTACGGAATTATGACAATACACCTTTTATAGGTGCAATTGAACAGATTTTTGCGAATGTTGATATGAGCATTACCAGTGGAGAAATCATGGCTACAAAAACAATATAAAACTTGTAATTGGCTATAGTTTGAAAGTAGCACATAAACTTACAGTTTACCTTTTAACAACTGCTGAAACAATATTGGGTAACTTTTTTTCTGAACATAAAGATGTCAAATATAATTGTAGTTGCCATTGAAAAATAATTGTAAACTACTAATTTTTAATAAAAAAGTAAATTATAAAGTACAATGAAAAAACAATTCTCTGAATTTTCCCAGATAGGTATTGGGATTTTATTGGCCAGCCTTGGACTTAAAATGTTTTTGCTACCGAATGGTTTCTTAGATGGAGGGGTTACTGGAATAGCTATTCTTTTAAGCGAATTGTACAACCTGAATATCTCCATTATTCTTGTGGCTGTGAGCTTTCCGTTTCTAATTATGTCCTGGTTCACCCTATCAAGGAGGATAACTATAAAATCCATTTTTGCAATACTATTACTGGCGATAATGGTGCATTTTGAAAATTTTACCTCCGTAACGGATGACAAGCTCTTAATATCGATATTTGGAGGGCTTCTTCTAGGTGCGGGAATCGGTCTTTCCATAAAGAACGGTGCAGTTCTGGATGGCTCGGAGATCCTAGGGATTTTTGTAAACAAGAAGTTTGGTTTTAGTATTGGTAAGGTGGTGCTATTCTTCAACCTTATTCTATTTAGTATAACCGCAATCGCTATTTCAATTGAAACCGCCATGTATTCTACCTTGACCTTTCTTGTTACGGCAAAAATCATTGATTTGATTATCGAAGGTTTCGAGGATTATGTAGGTCTTATGATCGTATCCGATAAATCGGAAATAATAGAAAAAGAACTTGTAAGGGTAATAAAAACCGGAACAACTCTTTATAGAGGCTCCAAGGGTTTTGGAAAACGAGGAGCTAGAAACGAGAGTGATATTATCCATACGGTCATAAACAGGATAGATATCCGTAGGACTTACAATTTAATAGACGGGATTGACAAGAATTCATTTATCATAGAATTTGATGTAAACAATATCAAAGGAGGAATAATTAAAGAATATTGGAACAAAGAGAATATGAAGGGTTTGCTGCCTAGTTGGGAATAGAATTATTACAGTACATGTTTTTCTTAATGTCAGACACAAACCAACTACAACTATTCAAAAAATGTAACCAGTATTTTTTCTAATTATAACTTTTTTATTTGTGCCTAGCTCAAGAAATTTCATTAAAACAGTTCCTTATATCATCTAGGAATCAGGTTTAATTTCAATGTACATTGTTTTTTAATTTTTTAGATTCCACTTTATCATATTCAATCTATTATAATTTGTAACTTAAATGTATGAATTTGATCTATCAAAATAGAGAACCCAAAGTAGGGGTTGGGGTGGTGATTGTTAACGAAAGTGGACGAATTTTGGTCGGGAAACGTAGGGGAGGCCATGCGCCCTATTATTCCATTCCAGGAGGGCATTTGGAACTCGGGGAGTCTTTTGAGTCCGCCGCTATTAGGGAAGTAAAGGAAGAAACTGATCTTAGCATAGAAAACCCTAAAGTGATAGCCGTTACCAATAATTTGGAAACCTTTTCTCTTGAAGGAATACATTATATCTCTATTATCCTCGTGGCCAATGCATATACTGGTATTCTTCATTTGATGGAGCCGGACAAATGTGTAGAGTGGTTATGGGTAGATCCTAATAACCTCCCAATACCACATTTTGACGCTAGTAGAGTGGGTGTCCATTGTTACTTGGAAGGGATTTTTTATCTACCTTTTTCTGAAAGGAAAAGTGAGAAAACCGATCCTGAGGAATAAAAAAGGGGCCTAATTAGAATTAGGCCCCTTTTAAAATTAACTTATATTTTAATTAGTCTATGCCTTGGCCCAAAATGTATGGGGCTCCAAGATTTTTGAGTTCATTTTCTAATTGCGGAATGGTACTATTTGCAATGGGTTTGATCTCCTCCATTAATTGGTTCACCATAGTTGAAGCGATCTCTAAATTTTCTTGGTGCATAGCAGTAGGACCATAGGTCGTAGACATGCCCCTTCTCGCCGTACCCAAATAAGAATTTACATTGGGTGGATTTCTTTCTCCTATGTCATCTTTGGACTTGTTTCCTTCTAACGTTTCTTCAAATTCAAAAAGCCGTTGCTTTGCATCGTACAATTTTTTGGTCATTGCCCCAGGCGCAACATTTGCTTTAGACAAGGCCAATTGCATAGCTTTTACCTTATCCATACTCTGATTCAACATATCGGAAATTATAGCGCTCTTGGTCTGTATGTCATTGTATGTGTTGGTATATGCCTGGTAATCCTCATAAGAAATCCCTTTAAGGGTGCTTTCCCTAAGGGGAACCACTTCAAAACTTTGGGGACCATCCAACAGGGTAACCACCCCATCAACTTCTTTGGACAAAGTGGCGGTATAGGTTCCCGGCATTGCCAATGGACCGGTATTCCATCTTCCACCAGATTCCTCTGTTTGTCCTGGTCTAATAGGACGGGTACTAGGATGTCTTAAATCCCATGCCACTCTATTGATTCCTTTTTTGGAAGTTCCCTCCACATTGCGAATGACATTTCCTGTCTGGTCTTTAATAGTCAACCAAATTATAGCATCTTCCTGTCTGCGCTCTTTTTCCAAGTTGTCCCAACCAGCAAAAGGAATATTGCCGTTTTTCTTTTCTAATTCTTTTTCGGCGTCTTTACGGGATTTTTCCATATCCATAAATTCATTGGCAAGATGATAGGTAAAAGCGGCCCCAAATTCCGGATTTTTCGCGAAGTAAAAATCAGCACCTGTGTTGCCTACCACGCTTTTTGGCACATACCAAAGAGCTTCGCGTGTAGGGAACAGGGTTCCTTCCTTCTTGGTGGTTTCTGTGGTGATTTCTCTTAATGCGCTATAGTCGTCTAAGACGTAGAAACCCCTACCAAAAGATGCTCCAACCAAATCATTATGGGTTTTTTGTATAGTGACATCCCTAAATGGGATATTAGGAGACCCTGGAAGTTTCTGCCAATTCTTACCGGCGTCCATAGAGGTATAAATACCTTTTTCTGTTGCTGCAAAAAGCAAATTCTTGTTTACATGATCTTGCACCATTCGCCATACTAAGGTATTTTCAGGAATGTTTCCTGTAATGGATTGCCAGGTGTCACCCTTATTGGTGCTTTTAAACAAATAGGAAGAGAAATCACCTTCTTTATGATTGTCTAAGGAAACATATACTGTGTTCTCATCATATAGGTCTGCCTTGATATCATTGACAAAAGATCTTGAAGGGATGCCAAGATTGGTCACGGGTATACGCTTCCAATTTTGTCCACCGTCAGAACTCACTTGAATAAAACCATCATCGGTACCAGCATAAATAAGGCCTTCTTTTAGTGGCGATTCGGCCAAAGAGGTAATGGTATTATAGTTAGACATAGCACCAACGTCCCATGGGTTGTCCCAACTCTGCTGTTTGCCCATTATAGGCAGCGTAATACGTTCTTCGTTTCTGGTAAGATCACCAGAGATGGGCGTCCAGCTATTTCCTCTATTCTCAGATTTCCAGACCCTATATGATGCAAAATATAATCTTGAGGCCTTGTGTGGACTAACTAATATGGGGGCATCCCAATTAAAGCGTTCAAATCCTTCACCAGCTCTTGGCTGTGGCTGTATAAAAACTTCCTCTCCAGAATTTAGATCAATTCTGTGCAAGCCACCCTGCTGGGTTTCGGCATAGATAATATTATTGTATTCTGGATCTGTTGCAGACTGGTGTCCGTCTGCGCCCAAGGTCTTGTACCAATGACCGTTGTGGATACCTTCTTCCTCATCTGTTCTAGAAGGTCCCCCTGCCGATCCGTTATCTTGTGTTCCTCCAAAAATATGATAAAACGGTTTTTGGTCATTGACTGCCACTTTATAGAATTGGGTTAGGGGTAAATTTTTGATATACCGCCACGTTTTGGCATTATCGAAACTTTCATAGATACCTGCATCCGTACCCACCAATAAATAATCAGGATCATCAGCTCTAAATGCTAGAGAGTGGTTATCAGAATGTTTGTCCTCTTCTTCCAGTTGTACAAAGGTCTTCCCTCCATCTCCCGATGTAAGAATACGAACGTTCATCAAATACAAACGGTCAAATTCATGTGGACTGGCATATAATTCCTGGTAATAGTGTGGGCCAGTTCCCCCGGAAACCGTATTCGACATTTTTTTCCAAGAGGCTCCGCGATCTTCAGATTTATAAACAGCCCCTTTTGTTCTATCCATTTCTACTGCCGCATATAAAATATCTGGCTGTTGAGGCGATATGGCAATTCCTATTTTTCCCAAATTAGATTTTGGAAGACCACTGCTCAATTTTTCCCAGGTTTCTCCGCCATCTTCGGATCGGTGTAGACCAGAATCGGGTCCGCCGCCCATATAAGCTGCTACAGTTCTATGGCGTTGCCATGTTGCAGCGTAGATCCTATCTGGATTTCTTGGATCTAAGATGATATCCGTTACTCCTGTCCAATCATTTCCTTTTAATACATTATTCCAGGTTTTTCCGCCATCTTTAGTTTTGTAAAGTCCGCGTTCTCCTCCTTTATTCCATAAGGGGCCTTGTGCAGCTACCCAAACAATATCGGGATTGGTTGGATGTACAATAATTTCAGAAATATGTTGGGAAGCTTTTAGGCCCATATTCTCCCAACTACTACCCCCATCTTTACTTCTGTAAACACCATCGCCGTAGCCTACATGGCGACCACCCACATTCTCACCTGTACCTACCCAGATGGTGGAGGGGTTATTAGGATCTATAGTTATACAGCCAGTGGAGTAGGAAGCTTCTTTATCAAATACGGGTGTCCATGTGGTGCCAGAATTTTCAGTTTTCCATACACCCCCAGAGCCAACAGCCACATACCATACATTTTGATCGTTAGGATGTACGGCAATATCAGCAATTCTTCCTGATAGGAATGCTGGTCCTACATTTCGTAATTTTAATCCATCTAAAGAAATTTCATCAGGATTGGTATTTTCTGTATTATTTTGTTTTTTTTGCCCATATACCGCTGTAAAAAAGCACAAAATTAAAAGGGTACTTAAATGTATTATTTTTTTCATAAATCGTCTTTTGAGGTTAAAAAATGATATGCTTGTGAATTTAATAAAAATTTTACATATCGAGTAATGATAAAATGGTTAACACCATTTTATATCAGTAGCACCTTCCTTAATTAGCCATATTCTATGTAATGGTTCAAAGCTTTATTCAGAAAAGGCTTACTCTTAATGAATAAGTAAGAATAACGAACCCATTGATATACGGCTAGTGAACGGTTTTGTTTTATATGAATAATAAGAATCAGAAACTGTCTCAAATATTCTTTTTATTATGCTCATTGTTCGAACTTTGTGTTTTTAAAAGCACTCATATTTGGTAAGTAAGAAAGAAAGGATAATGGCAATGGGTAAAACCGATTTGGGAAGGGCCATATTCTATATGCTCTTAAGTACTTTGGGGTTTACTTTTATGAATGTATTTGTGAAATATCTAGTACATTTTAATGCGTATGAATTGGTGTTTTTCAGGTCTTTGGGTTCTCTTTTTTTTACAATGGGCTTCCTTTTGCAACAGGGGATCCCAATGCTAGGTAATCAAAAAAAATTATTGGTATTAAGAGGGTTAGCAGGGGTTACTTCTATGACCCTTTTCTTTATGTCTTTAAAATACCTGCCCGTGGGAACCTCTGTCTCTATTAGATATATTGCACCCATATTTGCTGCCCTTTTCGCTGTTTTACTACTAAAGGAACGAATTAAAGCATGGCAATGGGTTTTCTTTTTGATGTCTTTTTTAGGGGTTATTGTCCTTAAAGGTTTTGATGGACAAGTTAGTTTTGTTGGGCTGTCATTAGCAATGGGAGCAGCAATTGCAAGTGGACTAGTTTTTATACTAATCAATAAAATTGGACAGGGAGATCATCCCGTGGTAGTGGTTAACTATTTTATGTTTATTGCTACACTGGTAGGTGGTGTTTTGGCCATTCCCTATTGGGTAACGCCCCGTGGACTGGAATGGCTCTTATTGCTTTCCTTAGGAGTGTTTGGTTTTTTTGGCCAGTTGTATATGACTAAGGCTTTTCAAGGAGCCAAGACAAATCTAGTAGCTCCCTTTAAATATATGGAAGTTTTGTTTACAGGAGCAATAGGCTTTTTTTGGTTCAACGAAGTATATGGGATGTGGAGTCTATTGGGGATTTTGTTGATTGTGGGCGGCTTGGTTCTTAACGTATGGTATAAAGCTAAACTGGAAGGACTAAGTTCTTAATAGATACAACTGGCCAAAAAAAACAGAGCTTCCCGAACTATAAAATCTAGGTCTTTTCAATGGTCACCACAACTGATTTGCTAATAGGAGTAAAGCTCTTGTTCGCATACTGGTTGTAGGGAACCAAAACATTTGTTTCGGGATAGTAAGAGGCAAGGTTTCCTTCAGGGATATTGTAAGGAATAATGAGGAATTTTAATGCTTTGCGCTCTTTTTGATCATAGGTGCTGATAAGGTTCACAACATCCAATTTATCTAACTTTAATCTCGCCATATCCCTTGGATTGATAAAAACAACGCGTCGCTCATTATGAACCCCTCTATAACGGTCATTAAGGCCATAAATAGTGGTGTTGAACTGGTCATGTGACCTAATGGTCATCAAGATAAATTCATCGGGTGACAGCTTGTGCTCGGGAAGGCCGCAAACGCTAAATTGTGCCCTGTTGTTGGGGAGTTTGCTAAAGTCCAGTTCCCGAACATTGTTGGGCAAGTAATACCCACTACCTTCAGATTTGTTGTTCACATCCTTAAACCCTCTGAGGACCATCCCCATCTTCTCACGAAGCAATTCGTAATCTGTACTTAAATTTTTCCAATCTACTGAATGGTTCCCCTTAAAATAGGCATCAGCTATACCTCCCACGATTTCAGGTTCACTTTTAAGATTGTCAGACGCTGGCGGTAGTATGCCTTTTGAACGGTGCACTTTTCCCATGCTGTTCTCAACAGTGAAGAACCTAGGTTTACCATCTTTAAGATCCATATCCGATCTTCCCAAGGTTGGTAATAATAGTGCAGTTTTTCCAGTGACCAAGTGGGTGCGGTTCAGTTTGGTGCTTATATTTACTGTAAGGGCGCAGTTTTGTAAAGCTTCCGCTGTGTATTCGGTATCGGATACTGCCGAAACAAAATTTCCTCCAAGACCTATAAAGACCTTCGCCTTGCCATCGTGCATGGCCTTAACGGCATGAACGGTATCCAAGCCTTCCTTAGTAGGTGCTTTAAAGCCGAATGTTTTTTCTATGGCGGTATTCAATTCTTCAGATACAAAATGCATGATCCCAACAGTTCGGTCACCCTGTACATTACTGTGACCCCTGACCGGACAGGTGCCTGCTCCAGGTTTTCCTAAACTACCTTTTAAAAGCAAAAGATTTACACACTCCTTAATGTTTTCAACACCGTTTTTATGCTGTGTAAGACCCATCGCCCAACAAATAATAATCTTCTTCTTTTCAGCCAAAAGAGCTACAGCTTCATTAATGTCGCTCTCAGAAACCCCAGTGAATTGAAGTAGTTCCGATTCTGAATAGTGTTCCAAATCTTTTAATAAGGCTTCATAGCCCTCGGTATAGGTCTTTATAAAGTCATGATCAAAAACGTTTCCATTCTTCTTGTCCAAAGCAGCCAATTTTTTAATAATCAGCTTCAGCAATGGGACATCTTGATTTATCTTTACTTGTAAATGAATATCTGTAATGGTTTCTCCATGGCCCAAAATACCTTTAATTTCTTGTGGATTTTTAAAACGTATCAAACCAGCCTCTTCAAGCGGATTAATGGCTATCACTTTCCCGCCATTTACCTTGCATTTTTCAAGGGCAGAAAGCATTCTTGGATGGTTTGTACCTGGATTTTGTCCAATGACCATGACCACGTCGGCCTCATAAAAATCTTCCAGTTTAACAGATCCTTTTCCTATTCCTAAGGTTTCCCCAAGAGCAACCCCACTAGATTCGTGGCACATATTGGAGCAATCAGGCATATTGTTGGTGCCGTAAGCGCGGGAAAAAAGGCCGTACAAAAATGCAGCCTCGTTACTAGACCTTCCAGAAGTATAAAAAATAGCCTCATCAGGAGAATCTAATTGCTGTAAATTCTTAGCTATAAGTTTAAAGGATTCTTTCCAAGAAATAGGTTCGTAATGTACGCTCCCAGGTTTAAGTAACATGGGTTCCGTAAGGCGACCACTTTTACCGATATGGTAGTCGGACCAAAGGGAGAGTTCTTCCACAGAATGTTCAGCGAAGAAAGAACTGTCCACTCTTTTTGTTGTAGCCTCTTCAGATAAGGCTTTTGCCCCATTCTCACAGTATTCCCCTAGCTTGGACGGCTTTTCTGGATCTGGCCATGCGCAACCCGGACAATCAAACCCATCTTTTTGGTTCATATGGGACAGCGTGCTCAATGCCCTAAATATTCCCATTTCTTTAAATGTATGTTCTAAGGCAACCTTTACAGCGGTTGGGCCTGCTGCAAAGGATGCTGGTTCGGATAATTTTATACCAGTAAATTCTGTAGAACCTTGGCTGGAAACATTTCTTTTACCGTTATTTTTCATATGGGATTTTGAATGAGGCATAAAGTTGAATTGAGCTCTATGCAAGTTATAATTTTAGCTCAAGTTTTTGAAGGAAGGTTTTGAGATTTAACTTATTTTATGATTTTGATGATACGTCTGGTCCCTTCTTTATGTATAGTTTTGTTTGGAATATGCAAAAGTTAACTTTAAGGTAGAGAAATAGATGGACTTAAAAGAAATCATAAAAAACAGACGGTCTGTAATGCCTGTTCAATACAATACCAAACCAATTTCCAAGGAGCAGATTAACCAGTTATTGGAGGCAGCTAATTGGGCCCCCACCCACAAAAAAACAGAGCCTTGGCGGTTTAAGGTGTTGCATGGAGTATCCCAAGAAAAATTAGGATCTTTTTTAGCAGAAAAATACAAGGAGACCGAAGTTAAATTTTCTGCATTTAAATATAATAAACTTCAGGAAAATCCTAAAAAAGCTGGGGCAATAATAGCTATTTGTATGCAACGGGATCCCAAAGAAAGTATCCCAGAGTGGGAGGAGGTTGCTGCAGTGGCCATGGCTGTTCAAAATATGTGGTTAACAGCTACGGATATGGGGTTAGGATCCTATTGGAGCTCACCGGGTTTAATAAAATTTATGAATGAGTTTTTTGAATTGGAATCAGGGGAAACTTGTTTGGGATTTTTTTATTTAGGTAATTTTGATGTCTCAACTGACGAGCGTGTGCCTGGACCTATTTCAAATAAAACAGTATGGATGTAATTTTTTTAAAATAATATAAAAGTATTACTAAATTCGCAGAGTTAAAAATAACGTATAGTTCCACGTATTGCACAAACGGCTAGCCCCATAGTTATCGGGAATCATTACTGACAAATAAAAGATCTGAACGAATTAGGTAATAAACATGGCTTTTGTATATATCATTAGATCAATAAAAGACGATAGTTTTTTTATAGGTAAAACATTTGATTTGGAACAGCGTTTATTGTATCACAATACTGTAGAGCTTAATGAAGGTGCTAGTAAGTATGGCGTCCCATGGAAATATTTTCTCACCTTGGAAGTCAAAAGTTATTTTTTGGCAGGGAAATTAGAAAAGCATCTAAAGGAGATGCAGAGTACGGAATACTGCATGAATTTGATAAAATATCCTGAAATAAGTCAAAAACTTATCGAAAAGTATTCCTAAAATTGCAGCTCCAAAACAGCCTAATAGTTCAACGGATAGTCCCGATAGCTATCGGGAAGAGTTTCCTCCGGTACTTCATTTTAGTCAATAAATTTAAATGAGAGATGCCCTTTGTTTATATCATAAAGTCAATTAGAACTGAAGGTTTTTATATTGGGAAGACCTATGATTTGGAACAACGCTTACGATACCATAATTCTCTAGAACTTAATACAGGGGTAAGTAAATTGGGTATCCCTTGGGAATTCTTGTTCATTTTGGAGGTGTCCACCTATGCTTTGGCAGGAAAATTGGAAATGTACACAAAGCGCATGAAAAGCAGGGAGTATTGCATAAGTTTGACAAAATATCCTGAAATAAGTCAAAAACTTATCGAAAAGTATTCCTAAATTTGCAGCTCTAAAACAGCCTCATAGTTCAACGGATAGAATAAGAGTTTCCTAAACTTTAGATCCAAGTTCGATTCTTGGTGAGGCTACTTTTTAACATGAAAATTGATTCAATATAGTATATAATATATTGATTATCAGTATTTTAAATTTTTTTGGTTTCAATTGATATCATTTGAAACCATCTATTAGAGTTCACAGATCGTCAACATTTTTTTCAAATGTTTTCGTATTTTGTAATTGTTTATTTTAAATCTGTTAAATAAACGATTTGTAGGTGATTTCACTTTCGTTCTTAATTAAGTTTACAATTTATTTACTGATTTTTGAATTTCATGAAGTAGGTTTTTACCGACCATATTAAGGATCTTTAGAATCGGAAATATCCTTATTATCTTTTTTCATTTGAATATATCGAGTTACCAAGCGTACCCCTAATCTTGCAAATAGGATAATGGCTATGACCATGACTATATCGAATCCGTTCATGAGTTTTCGTCTGTTTGTCCAATTGCATATCTCATATGCTTCAATGGTTTGTCACCCTCTGTCCTTTTTTACTAATTTTTCTAAAGAATGGAATCATTCGATTATTCAGTTTTTGAATGAAGGCTAACGGTATTGTGTATGGTAATTTGCGTGGTTAAGCACCTAATTTAGCAAATAAATCACAGATAGAATATTCCGCAGGAATGTTCGTATGTCGCCAGTGACCAAGTAATTAATTATACACGTCTTAAGTTTGATTCTCTTTAAATTGGTAGTATAATCATAAAGAACAAAAGAGAGAATTAAGGTTACTATATACGGTGAAGCTTTAGACTTCGACAACATTGATAATCCTCTCTCTTTTACTACTTACATCACGTTCAGTTCTGTGAGACTTTAGATCTCGTTTTCAAGTTGTTGTGAGCAGAAGTAGCTGGTTCTTTCATAAATCATTACTTATGAATAAATATAACGAAACTTTTGGAGTTGACATTAGTAAGGATGTCTTTGATGTACACGGTAGCAAAGAAGGTCATAATCAGTACAAGAATGATGAATCCGGGTTTAAGAAGCTCCTTCGAGAGTTGCCGGATAATTCATTGGTCGTTATGGAAGCTACCGGTTATTATCATTACAGACTAGCACCGTTTCTTTACAAAAATGGAGTAATTGTATCCGTTGTAAATCCTTTGTCAATCAAGCGTTTTATTCAAATGAAACTAGCCAAGGTAAAAACAGACAAGAGCGATGCGAAGGCTATTTGTGAGTATGCTTTAATCAATGAAGTTCCTCTTTATAATTCTTTGACAGATACCCAGAGTGAATGTTTACAGTTGTTCAGATTATTAGATACCTATTTAAAACAACGAACGGCCACCAAGAACAAGATGCACGGCGAAGAGGTGCTAGGGTTACCCTC